>NC_007404.1:2182356-2909809 GCF_000012745.1 Thiobacillus denitrificans ATCC 25259
TCCAGGTCCATCGAATCGAGCACCTGGGCTTCCATCTCGCGCTCGGACAGGCCGCCGCAGAACTGGATCAGACGGTCTGCCAGCGTCGACTTGCCGTGGTCGATGTGCGCGATGATGGAGAAGTTGCGGGTGAGGGTCTGGGACACGACAAAACGGGCACGTTTCCGTGCCCGGTCAGGGAGGCGATAACTCGCCGGATTTTAACGGATTTCAGGGATTGAGGCGCAGCCAATCGCGAACCGCGGCGACATCGAGCTCGTGCCGGCAGAGCTCGGCCTCGCCGTCGAAAAGCAGCGGGACGTCCCAGCCGTAGCGCGCCTTCAGCGCCGGGTCGGCGTCGACGTCGCGCGGCGCGATGCGGTGGCCGGTTCCGCTCAACGCGGCAGCGGCCGCCCCCGCCATCTCCTCGCACAGCGGGCAGCCGGCGCGGGTGTAGAGGGTGAGCGTCTTACTCACCCGAAATCTTCAGCGGGATGTACAGCGATCCTTCGCCGCGCCGCACCAGGAGCGCAGCGCTCTTGCCTTTCGGGATCGCCGCGATCGCCTGGCGGAACGCGTCGACGGTCGCGATCCTTGCATTGTTGACGGCGAGGACGATGTCCCCCACCCGGATGCCGGCCCGAGCGGCGTCGCCGGTGACTTCCTCGACGAGCAGGCCGTGGTCGATCTTGAGCTCGCGCCGCTGTTCGGGGTTGAGTTCGGACAGCGCGAGGCCGCCGCGCGAGTAGCTCTTGCCGCTCTTGCCCGCGCCGGCGACCTGCTCTTCGCTCGGCAGCTCGGCCAGGACGACCTGCAGGGTCTGCATTTTGCCGCGCCGCCAGACCTGCATCGGGATCTTCGACCCGGGCTTGGTGCTGCCGACGATGCGCGGCAGGTCGCCAGAATTCTCGACCGGCTTGCCGTTGAAGCTGAGGATCACGTCGGCGGTCTGGACGCCCGCACGGGCCGCGGGGCTTCCATCCTGTACCTGCGACACGAGCGCGCCGCGCGGCCGGTCGAGGCCGAAGGATTCGGCGAGGTCCGCGCTGACCTCCTGGATCATGACGCCAAGCCAGCCGCGCGAGACCTTGCCGCCAGCCTTCAACTGGTCGACGACCTCCATCGCGATGTCGATCGGGATCGCGAACGCCACCCCCTGGTAGCCGCCGCTCTGGCTGTAGATCTGCGAGTTGATGCCGACGACTTCGCCGCGCATGTTGAACAGCGGCCCCCCCGAATTACCCGGGTTAACCGCGACGTCGGTCTGGATGAAGGGCACGTAGCTTTCGGACGGCAGCGAGCGGCCCTTGGCCGACACGATGCCCGCGGTGACCGAGTTCTCGAAGCCGAAAGGCGAGCCGATCGCAGCCACTGCCTCACCGACGCGAAGTTTTTCCGGGTCGCCGAGGCGCACCGCCGGCAGGTTGCGCGCCGTGATGCGGATCACGGCCACGTCGGTGCGCGGGTCCGAACCCACGACCTTGGCGATGAACTTGCGTTTGTCGGTCAGCTTGACGACGACTTCGTCCGCACCTTTCACGACGTGGGCGTTGGTCAGGATGTAGCCGTCGCTACTAACGATGAAGCCGGAGCCGGCGCCATGCGCCGGAAACTCCTGCGCCGGTGCCCCGGGCGCCCGACCCGGCACGCCCGGAAAGAAGCGGCGAAAGAATTCCTGCATCTCGGGGTCTTCCGGGACCGCGAACGGAAAGCCCTCGGCGCCGCGCTTGACCAGCTTGGTGGTGCTGATGTTGACCACCGCCGGACCCTGCTTTTCGACCAGATCGGCGACGTCGACCGCTTCCGCGACCGGCGCCGCCAGCACAAACACGAAGCTCGTCATGGCCAGAGCCGCTCTCAACATGGCTATCCTTTCTTCATGTGTAACAAGGGGGATGGTTCGCGCCTCAGCACCGCCGGACGCGGCGCGCGCGCATTGCGGACGAAGAGCCCGCCAAGGGCTGCGCCGAGTACCAGCCCGACGACCGCGGCGGCGTCGCCCGGATGCAGGGCCTGACCGAGCAAGGCCCCGCCGAGCATCAGGGCGAGCGCCAGGCCGTAGGCGCGGATCGCGCTGCGAAGCACGGTGCCGCGCGCGATGCCGACGATCACGCGGTCGCCGGGCGAGAGCGACAGGTCGCAGTCGACCAGAAACTGCCGCGGTTTGCATTGGAAGAGTTCGGCGATGCGCCGCGACGAACAGCCCTGGCCACCGCAACTGCCGCAGCCCGACGGCTCCACGGCGCGCACCCAGACGCCCTCGGGTGCGGTTTTGACGATCTCCGCTGTCTGTTCCAGCATGGGTGGTGCGCTACTTCCTTCTGACCGAATTGCCGGTTTCTATCAATGCGAGATTCGGCACTTCTCCGACCGTCGTGATCGTGTGTCCGTCGAGTGCGCGCGCGTAGACGCCGATCGCGCCTTCCGCCGACAGCCCTTGCAGGCTTGGCACGCCCGGATCGGCCGGCTCGATGAACATCGACAGGACGCTCAGGCCGTCCGAGAATACGAGGTGGGTGACCGGGGTGTTCCTGCCGGGCAGGGTCCGTACCGCCTCCTGGACCCGCTCGAATCCGGGGGGCGGCGTCACGCTCCACGGCAGGTCGATACGCTGCCCGAGGCTGACCTGCTGGACCTGCTTGCCGGCGAGCTCATTGCGGAAAAGGCTGGCGTCCGGAGGCCTTCCGATCTGTACTTCCGAAAAAACGAACATCGACACGACCTCGCCGTCGCTGTTGACGATGCGCGACTTGAGGGGCAGGCCGGTGCGGCTGTCGAGCCACAGTTGGAAGGCGTGCCGATAGCCGTCGCGCGGCTCCAGCATCACGACCTGGCATGGCCGCCCCGCGACGCGTTCGACGCCGCCGAGCTTGACCTCGTAAAGCTCGGCGAGCCCGGCCGCGCGCGCGGGCAGAAAGGCGGGAAAGAAGCGCCGGGACGCGTTGCGCTCGAGGCGCACCTGCTTTCCGTCCGCCAGATGGCAATACACGTCGCTGTTGACACGCAGGAAATGGCGCTGCGTCCCGTCCATCACCTCGGTTTTTTCCTGCTCGCGCCTGCCGTCGTTGCGGTGCAGGACACGCAAGACCTCGACCTCATCGCCGTGATGGTAGACGTAGATGCCGCTGTAATTCTGCTCTTTGGCCGCGCTCGCGGCTCGCTGCAGCCACTCGAGGGCGCTGTTTGCCCGCGCGAGGCCGGACAGCAGCATGAGCCCGGCGAAGCCCGCGGCAAGCACCGCTTGCCGCGCCACCCTGTACCGCCGCATCAGCGCGGCTCCATGCCTACTGCCACGACGGGTTCAAAAACCGGCGTCGCCACTGCGCTCGGCGCGAACTCCTGATGCGCGACGACGTAGGGCGCGAATTGCGCGGAATCGTATTCGACCGGTGCCACCAGGGTTGCCTGCTGAAATCCGGGGTTCGCCGGCGCACTCGCGATCGGCGCGCTTTCCGGCGTCTGGCTCGGCATGAGTCCGGTCAGCGACACCGCCCCCCACACCGCGAGCGACGCGAGCGATGCGACCACGACGCGCTGCGGCCAGATGTGGCGTTGCGGCGCGAGCACGGTCGGCTCGGCGGCGAGACGCTCGGAAAAGCGCGCCATGAAGCCCTCCGGCGCCGGGCCGACGCCGCGCATGAGGTCGCCGATCAGGTGGTATTCGGACCAGGTTCGTCGCAGTCGCTCGTCCTGTCTCATCGCTGCGAGAAACGCCCCGCTCTCGGTGCGGCCGCTTTCGCCGTCGAGCAGCGCGGACAACAGCGACTCGTCGTTGTCGTCCTGGTTGGCGTGAGAGGAGGCATCGGACCTGTGGAGTGCTGACATGGTTACCACCTTTTATCCTGACTCGTGCCCAGCATCGGGCGTATTTTTTCGGCAATGGCCTCGCGTGCACGGAAGATCCGCGAACGCACGGTTCCGATCGGACATTCCATCATCTGTGCGATTTCCTCGTAGCTCATGCCCTCGATCTCTCGCAATGTGATGGCCGTCCTCAATTCCTCGGGCAGCGCGTCGACCGCCTGATTGACCGCGCTGGCGATCTGCTTGGTCTGAAGTTCCGCGTCGGGTGTCGCGATGTCGCGCAGCAAGTCGCCATCTTCGTAGTTTTCCGCATCCTCCGCCAGCACGTCGCTGGATACCGGCTGGCGCTTGTGCGCCACCAGATAATTCTTGGCGGTATTGACGGCGATGCGATACAGCCAGGTGTAGAACGCGCTCTCGCCGCGGAACCCGGGCAAAGCGCGATAAGCCTTGATAAATGCTTCCTGCGTAATATCTTCCACCTCGGCGGCATCGCGCACCATGCGTGACAACAGGCGGCCGAGCTTGCGGTGATACTTCGTCACCAACAACTCGAAAGCACGCTTGTCGCCGCGCTGCGCGCGTTCGACCAACATCTGATCCAGTTCGCGGTCCGACATGTCTCCCTGCGTTTCTTGTTTGTGTTGGAAGTATACGTGACCGCAGCTTCCGAACGTGTGAGGGAAAACCGGGCAAAAAGTTCACCCGAAACAAGGTTTTTCGGAGCGCGGCCAAGCCTGCTATCATCGCCCGACCCACCATGCACAGACACGACGTCCTCATCCTCGGGAGCGGCCTTGCCGCACTGACGACCGCACTCAAGCTCGCCGACCAGCGTCGGGTCGCGATCGTGACCAAACGGCGGATGACCGACGGCGCGAGCGATTGGGCGCAAGGCGGGATCGCGGCTGCCCTCGCCAGCGGCGACTCGATCGAAGCCCACGTGCACGACACGCTCGTCGCGGGTGCCGGGCTCTGCGACGAGGCGGTCACCCGGCTCGTCGCGAGCCAGGCGCGCGAGATGATCGACTGGCTCACCCGCAACGGCGTCGCCTTCACGCCGGACCCCGAGAGCCCCGGTGCGCTCCATCTGGCGCGCGAGGGCGGCCATTCGAAACGCCGCGTCGTCCACGCCGCGGATGCGACGGGCCACGCCGTGCAGACCACGCTACTCGACCGGGTGCGCGCGCATCCGAACATCGAGACCTTCGAGGATCACGTCGCGATCGACCTCATTTCCGGCAAGCGCGCCGGCGGCGAGGAGCGCCAGATCCATGGTGCCTATGCGCTGAACAAGGGCAGCGGCGAGGTCGAGACCTTTGCGGCGGGGCACACCGTGCTGGCCACCGGCGGCGCCGGCAAGGTCTATTTGTATACGACCAACCCCGATACCGCGACCGGCGACGGCATCGCCATGGCCTGGCGCGCCGGCTGCCGCGTCGCCAATCTCGAGTTCGTGCAGTTCCACCCGACCTGCCTCTACCATCCGCACGCCAAGTCCTTCCTCATTAGCGAGGCCGTACGCGGCGAGGGCGGACATCTGCTGCTGCCCGACGGCAGCCGCTTCATGCAGTTCCATGACACGCGCGCAGAACTCGCGCCGCGCGATGTCGTGGCGCGCGCAATCGACTTCGAAATGAAGAAGCGCGGGATCGACTGCGTCTATCTCGATATCAGCCACAAGCCAGCCGACTTCGTGCGCGCGCATTTCCCGACCATCTACCAGCGCTGCCTCGAACTCGGCATCGACATCACGCGGGAGCCGATTCCGGTCGTTCCCGCCGCCCACTACACCTGCGGCGGCGTGGTGACCGATACCGAGGCGCGCACCGATCTTTGCAACCTCCATGCCGTCGGCGAAGTCACCTTCACGGGCCTGCACGGGGCGAACCGCCTGGCGTCGAACTCGCTGCTCGAGTGTCTGGTCTTCGGCCACGCGGCGGCGCGCGACATCCTCTCGACGCCGCCGGCGCCGACGCTAGAACTGCCGCCCTGGGACGCCTCGCGCGTGACCGACGCCGACGAGGAAGTGGTGATCTCGCACAACTGGGACGAGCTTCGGCGTTTCATGTGGGACTACGTCGGCATCGTGCGCACGAACAAGCGGCTGGCCCGCGCATCGCATCGCATCCGTCTGCTGCGCGGGGAAATCGACGAGTTCTATCGCAATTTCCGCGTCAGCAACGACCTGATCGAACTACGCAATCTCGTGCAAAGCGCCGATCTGATCGTGCGCTGCGCCCAACTGCGGCAGGAAAGCCGCGGCCTGCATTACAGCCGCGACTATCCCGAGATCCTGCCAGTCGCCGGCAACACCGTGCTCAACCCGCGTCCGGGTACGCTGTGTCCGAGCGTTTGTGGCGTGACCAGCGAAGCGACACTCTGAGCTGGCGCAGGCTGTCGGCGTCGCCGCTGTCGGACAATAGCGTGAGCGTCTGCGGACGGCCGTCCGCGAGGCGATAACGCAACACGATCAGACGGGTCGAGACGAAGCTCTCGTCCAGCACTTCGATGTCGCGCCACTCCCCCGCATCGTCCAGGCACTGCAGGCGACCGTCGGCCCCGACGCGCAGGACAGCGGGGACGCCTGCACGACGCCATCCCCGGACGACCAAACCGGCCGCCACGAGCCCTAAGGCGACCTGTGCGCCCACCGGCAGCGCGGCTTGTTGCACGGCGGCCAGCGCCAGAAGCAGGAAGGCCGCAAGCAACAGCCCCAAGCGGCGCGAGGGTTTGAGTTCAATCTCATGCATCAGCGTGTACACTTTTGCGCTTCATTGCCCCCTCTCGACTGGAAAGCACCGTGATCGAATCCTGGAAAAACATTCTGCTCACCCAAGGCGCGGCAATCGAGAACGGCAGCGTCCTGCACTTCGGCGACCCGGCCGCCGAACGCGCTGCGGCGACCGGCGCCACGATCGTCGCCGACCTCTCGCAACTCGGTGTCATCGCGCTGCGCGGCGCCGACACGGCCGGTTTTCTCCAGGGCCAGCTCACCAACGACGTACGCAATCTACCAGCCGATGGCGCGCAATGGAACGGCTACTGCAGCCCGAAGGGGCGCTTGCTGGCCAATTTCCTCGCCTGGCGAAACGGGGACGACTACTGCCTGCAGCTGTCGGGTGACATCCTCGCCGGCGTGCTGAAGCGGCTTTCGATGTTCATCCTGCGCGCCGACGTGAAGGCGCGCGACGCGAGCGAGGAAACGGTGCGCCTTGTCGTTGCCGGCAAGGACGCCGCTGCGGCCGTGCGCGCGGCGATGGGAGAGCTACCCGAGGCCGAGATGCGCACGATCGCGCTCGCGGCGGGCCAAGTGGTCCGCGTCGGCGACGACAAGTTCGTGCTGTCGATCGCGCCCGAGCGCGCGGCCGAGGTGTGGCAAAACCTGACCCGGAGCGCAACGCCGGTCGGTGCGCCGGTGTGGGACTGGATGCGGCTCAACGCCGGTATCCCGATGATCGTCGCCGCGACCCAGGAGCAGTTCGTGCCGCAGATGGTCAACCTCGAGCTCATCGGCGGCGTGAGCTTCCAAAAGGGCTGCTACCCGGGACAGGAAATCGTCGCGCGCAGCCAGTATTTAGGCAAGCTCAAGCGCCGCATGGTTCTGGCCCACGCCGACGCCGAAGCCGCGCCCGGTGACAGCCTCTACAGCGCTGACCTCGACGGCCAGGCCAGCGGAACCGTGGTGAACGCCGCGCCCGCCCCGGCTGGCGGCTTCGATCTGCTCGCGGTCGTCCAGGTCGAAAGCGCGAACAGCCAGACCCTGCACCTGAAGTCCGCCGACGGCGTCGCACTCGACTTGCGGCCGCTGCCTTACGCGCTTCCCGAGTAAATGGCGCACGCCGCCTACGTCTATTACCGGCTGCGGCCCGGCAGCGCGGCCGCGGCGGCCGGGCCGGTCGACGCCCTGCTCGACGCGCTCGCGCCGCTCTGCGCGGACGCGCCCCGCCGTGCCCGGCGCTGCGACGACCCCGCCACCTGGATGGAGATCTACGAAGGAATAAGCGACTGGGACGGTTTCGCAGCCGCGCTCGCTGCCGAGGTGAAACGGCTGTCGATCGCCGGTTTCGTCGACGGCGAGCGGCACCTCGAGTGCTTCGTCGCGTGAGGCCCCGGCACGCGCTGCCTCACTCGTTGCCGAAGCCCCTGCCCGCTTCCTGATTTCTGCCGACTTCCTCGATCGGCACTCTCGGCGCGAGCGCGCACAGCAATTCGTAGCTGCTCGTGCCGGCGGCCGCGGCGACGTCGTCGACCGGCAATCCGTCGCCCCACAACACCACCGCGCTTCCGACCCCCGCGGCCGGACATTCGCTGAGGTCGACGCAGAGCATATCCATCGACACGCGGCCGAGCGTCCGGGTGCGTCGGCCGTCGACGACGACCGGTGTGCCGGTCGGCGCATGACGCGGATAGCCGTCGGCGTAGCCGCAGGCGACGACGCCGGCGCGCATCGGCTTGTCGGCACGAAAAGTCTGGCCGTAGCCGATGCCTTCGCCGGCCGCGAGCGTCTGCACCGCGATGATTTCGGAGCGCAGCGTCATCGCGGGCTCGAGGCCGAGCCCGCTGGCGGGGACGTCGGTAAACGGCGAGGCGCCGTACAGCATGATGCCCGGACGCACCCAGTCGCCGACCGTCTCTGGATAGCGCATGAGCGCCGCCGAATTCGCGCTGCTCCACGGCAGGCCATGGCCGTCGAGCGCTTCCCGAAACGGCTGCAACTGCCAGGCGACACCGGCGCTGTCGTCGGCCTGCGCAAAGTGCGTCATCAGCGTGACACGCGCAACGCCCGCCAGGGCTCGAACCCGCGCGACGACCTCAGCGTGTTCGGCAAGCGGAAAACCAAGGCGATGCATCCCGCTGTCGAATTTGAGAAACACCTCGAGCGCGCGCGCCGGTCGCTGTTGCTCGAGCCAGTCGAGCTGCCGGGCATGATGCAATACCGGCCAGAGATCGAGTTCGGCGCAAGCCGCAATCTCGCCGGCGTCGAAGATGCCCTCGAGCAGCAGGATCGGCTTGTCGACACCCATCTGCCGCAGGCTCGCCGCTTCCTCGAGCGTCAGCACCGCGAAGCCGTCGGCCGCCCCGAAGGCGCGCAACGCGCGCGACAGACCGTGACCGTAGGCGTTCGCCTTCACTACGGCGAACACCCGCGCGGCGCCGGCGTGACGCCGTGCGACGCGAAGGTTGTGGGCCATCGCGTCCGCCGAGATCGACGCTTTGATCGGACGCATCGGAAGGGTTAGTACGAGCCCGGCTGCGCCAGCGTTTCGAAGCGCGTGTACTCGCCGAGGAAAGCCAGCCGCACCGTGCCGATCGGGCCGTTACGCTGCTTGCTGATGATGATTTCGGCCGTACCCTTGTCCTGCGTATCGGGGTTGTAGACCTCGTCGCGGTAGATGAACAGGATGACGTCGGCGTCCTGCTCGATGGCGCCCGACTCCCGCAGGTCGGACATCACCGGGCGCTTGTTCGGGCGCTGCTCAAGGCCGCGGTTCAGCTGCGACAGCGCGATCACCGGTACGTGCAGTTCCTTCGCCAGCCCCTTGAGCGCACGCGAGATTTCGGAAATTTCAGTGGCGCGGTTCTCGCCGCCGCCGCTGCCGGCCATGAGCTGCAGGTAGTCGATCACGATGAGCCCGAGCTTGCCGCACTGGCGCATCAGGCGCCGCGCGCGGGCACGCAGTTCGAGCACGTTGAGGCCCGGACTTTCGTCGATGTAGACCGGCGCTTCGTTGAGCTTGCCGAGCGCATAGGTCAGGCGCTGCCAGTCGTCCTCGCCGAGCTTGCCCGTGCGCAGGCGGTGCTGGTCGAGCCTGCCGACCGATCCGATCATCCGCATCACCAGTTGGGTGCCGCCCATTTCCATCGAGAACACCGCGACCGGAAGCCCGGTGTCGAGCGCGACGTTCTCGGCGATGTTGATCGAGAACGCGGTTTTGCCCATCGACGGCCGGCCCGCGACGATGACGAGATCGCCGGGCTGCAGGCCCGAGGTCTTCTGGTCGAGATCGTGGAACCCGGTCGGAACGCCAGTGATGCCAGAATCGTTGTCGCGGTGATAGAGCTCGTCGATGCGCTCGACGACTTCCTTGAGCAGAGGCTTGATTTCGGTGAACCCGGCCTGTCCGCGGCTGCCCGATTCGGCGATCTCGAACACCTTGGCTTCGGCTTCGTCGAGCAATTGCGAAGCGCTGCGCCCGGCCGGCGCGTACGCCGTGTCCGCGATGCCGGTCGCGACCTCGGCCAAGCGCCGCATGACCGCTCGTTCACGCACGATCTCCGCGTAGCGCCGGATGTTGGCGGCCGACGGCGTGTTGCTCGCCAGTGCGACGATGTAGGCGAGGCCGCCGACGCTTTCGAGCTGGCCCATCGACTGCAGGGCTTCGGACACGGTCACCGCGTCCGCCGGCCGGTTTTCGGCGATCTGCTGCACGATCGCGCGCAGGATCTGGCGATGATCCTGACGGTAGAAGTCGCTCTCCGAGGCGACATCGCCGATGCGGTCCCACGCGCCGTTGTCGAGCAGCAGCCCCCCCAGGACGGCCTGCTCGGCCTCGAGCGAATGCGGCGGCAGGCGCATCTGCGCGAGCTGGGGGTCGGACGTCGACGTCAGGGAGTGGATGGCTGCCATGGGGCCGATTCTAGTCTCCGGCTCCGGGCCGACCAAGGGATAAGACTGTGGATAAAGCGTGTATGAACCGGAATAAAGCCGCCGCGGGAAGGCGCAAAAAAGGGAGCCACCGGCTCCCTTTCTCGCGGCGTGCGACGACTTACTGCTCGCCGACCACGACGACCGTGATGTTGGCGCTCACATCCGAGTGCAGGGACAGCACGACCGGATATTCGCCGAGCGCCTTGAGCGGGCCGTCGGGCAGACGAACATCGGCCTTGGCGACGTCGTGGCCCTGCGCCTGGAGCGCCTCGGCGATGTCGGCGTTGGTGATCGAGCCGAACAGGCGTCCGTCGACGCCGGCCTTCTGGCTGATCGTGACGCTCGCGCCTTCGAGTTTTTCGCTACGACGCTGCGCGTCGGCGAGCTTGTCGGCGGCGATGCGCTCGAGCTCGGCCTTCTGCGCCGCGAACGCTTCCATGTTCGCCTGGGTGGCACGGCGTGCGCGCCCGGTGGGGATCAGAAAATTGCGGGCATAGCCGTCCTTGACCTTCACCACGTCGCCCAAGTTGCCCAGGTTGACGACTTTGTCCATCAGTATCACTTGCATGGTCGTCTCCTTAGTGCAGATCGGTGTAGGGCATGAGCGCGAGGAAGCGCGCGCGCTTGATCGCGGTACCGAGCTGGCGCTGGTAGTGCGCCTTGGTGCCGGTGATGCGGGCCGGAATGATGCGGCCGTTCTCGGCGATGAATTCCTTCAGGACGTCGACATCCTTGTAGTCGACCTCGACCACCTTTTCAGCCGTGAAACGGCAGAACTTGCGACGCTTGAAGAGACCGCGGTTGCCGCTGTCGCGGCGCTTGCCGGCAAATTTGCCGCCGGATTTTCCACCCATGGGACGTGCCATGATTTATTCCTTTTCGATTCGATTCAATATCAGGATCAGTTGCCGGCTGTTCACGCTGCGTCGATTCAACGCGCCTTCCAGTTTCACCTGCGTCGCGGCCGGCAGTTTCGCGAGTTGATCGGCGAGCGCACCGCTCGCCTGCACCGTCAACTCGCACTCCACCTGCCGCGTCTGCGCCGCCACTGCCTGGGTGCTGCGGTGCAGAACGACCGCTTCCGCGATTGGCACGCCGGCCGGGCTGTAACGCAGGGGCTCAACCTGGATGAGGGCGCCGCTGATGAGCAGCCGGTTCACTCACTCAGGCTGCGGCCGGCTGCTCGGCAGGAGCGTCGGCCTTCGCGCCTTGCAACAGGTCGCGCGCCTTTTCTTCCTTCATCATCGGCGAGGCGGCGGTGACCGCGGCATCGCGCTTGATGGTCAGATGGCGCAGCACGGCGTCGTTGAACTTGAAGCCGTGTTCGAGTTCTTCCAGGGTTTCCTGGTCGCACTCGATGTTCATCAGCACGTAGTGGGCCTTGTGCACCTTCTGGATCGGATAGGCCATCTGCCGGCGGCCCCAGTCTTCCAGGCGGTGGACGTTGCCGCCGCGGGCTGCGATGTTCGCGCGATAGCGCTCGATCATCGCGGGCACCTGCTCGCTCTGATCGGGGTGGACGATGAATACGATTTCGTAATGCCGCATCGAGTTTCCTTTCGGTTCAGCCCCCCGCTGCGGTGCGGTGGAGCAAGGGTTTAAAAACAATCCCCGCCGGAGCGGGGACTGCGCATCTTACGCTTTTTGCCTGACAAATCAACCGCAATCGATTCAAATCACGCAGTCGACGTAATAGCGGGCCTTGCCATCGACTATATCTTCGACGAGACCGTGGACGTCGCTCTCGAAGCCCGGGAATTTCTCGTTGAAGTCGCGCGTGAACTGCAGGTAGCGCACGATCGTGGCGTTGAAGCGCTCGCCGGGAATCAGCAACGGGATGCCGGGCGGATACGGCGTCACGAGCATGGCCGTGATGCGTCCCTCGAGGGCGTCGACGTCGACGCGTTCGATCTCGCGATGCGCCATCTTCGCGAAGGCCTCGGCCGGACGCATCGCGGGCGCCATCTCGGAGAGGTACATTTCGGTGGTGAGCCGTGCGACGTCCTTGGCCTTGTATATCGCGTGGATCTGGTCGCAAAGATCCTTGAGGCCGGTCTTCTCGTAGCGCGGGTGCTTCTCGATGAACTCGGGCAGCACGCGCCATAGCGGCTGGTTCTCGTCGTAGTCGGCCTTGAACTGCTGCAACGCCGTCACCAGCGTGTTCCAGCGGCCCTTGGTGATGCCGATCGTGAACATGATGAAGAAGGAATAAAGTCCGGTTTTCTCGACGATGACGCCGTGCTCGGCGAGGTACTTGGTGACGATCGCGGCCGGAATCCCCCAGTCGGCGAACGCGCCGTCGACGTCGAGCCCGGGGGTGATGACCGTCGCCTTGATCGGGTCGAGCATGTTGAAGCCGGGCACGATCTTGCCGAACTCGTGCCAGCGCGCGCCCGCTTCGAGCATCCAGTCCTCGCGGTCGCCGACGCCCTCCTCGGCGAGCTTCTCGGGCCCCCAGACCTTGAACCACCAGGAGTCGCCGAATTCCTCGTCGACCTTGCGCATCGCGCGGCGGAAATCCAGCGCCTCGCGGATCGACTCCTCGACCAGCGCCGGGCCGCCGGGCGGCTCCATCATCGCGGCGGCGACGTCGCACGACGCGATGATCGCGTACTGGGGCGAAGTCGACATGTGCATCAGATAGGCTTCGTTGAAACGATGGAAGTCGAGCTTGCGCGTCTCGGAATCCTGCACCAGGATCTGCGACGCCTGACTCAGGCCGGCCAGAAGCTTGTGCGTCGACTGGGTCGCAAACACCAGCGCGTCCTTGGCGCGTGGGCGGTCCTTGCCGATCGCGTGCATGCCACGGTAGAAATCGTGGAAGGTCGCGTGCGGCAGCCAGGCCTCGTCGAAATGCAGCGTGTCGATATAGTCGCCGAGCAACTCCTTGATCATGTCGACGTTGTAGAGGATGCCGTCGTAGGTCGACTGGGTGATCGTGAGGATGCGCGGCCGCCCCTTGACCTCCTTGGCAAAGGGATGCGCGGCGATTTTCTTCTCGATGTTCTCCGGGCGGAACTCGTCCATCGGGATCGGCCCGATGATGCCGTAGTGGTTGCGCGTCGGGGTGAGGAAGATCGGGATCGCCCCGCACATCATGATCGCGTGCAGGATCGATTTATGGCAGTTGCGGTCGACGACGACGATGTCGCCGGGCGCGACCGTCGCATGCCACACCATCTTGTTCGACGACGAGGTGCCGTTGGTGACGAAGAAGAGATGGTCGCAATTGAAGATACGCGCGGCATTGCGCTCCGACGCGGCGACCGGGCCGGTGTGGTCGAGCAGCTGGCCGAGTTCGTCGACGGCGTTGCAGACGTCGGCGCGCAGCAGGTTTTCACCGAAGAACTGGTGGAACATCTGGCCGATCGGCGACTTGAGGAAGGCGACGCCGCCCGAGTGACCGGGGCAGTGCCACGAATACGAGCCGTCGGCGGCGTAATGGGTGAGCGCGCGAAAGAACGGCGGCACCAGCGAATCGAGATAGGCGCGGGCCTCGCGCGCGATGTAGCGGGCGAGGAACTCGGGCGTGTCTTCCAGCATGTGGATGAAGCCGTTGAGCTCGCGCAGGATGTCGTTCGGGATATGTCGCGCGGTACGCGTCTCGCCGTGCAGGAAGATCGGAATCTCGCCGTTGCGGAAGCGCACTTCCTCGACGAAGCCGCGCAGTTTGTCGAGCGCTGCCGTCGCGTCCTCGGCGGTGCCCCCGAGTTCCTCGTCGTCGATCGAGAGGATGAAGGCTGACGCACGCGCCTGTTGCTGGGCGAACGACGTCAAGTCGCCGTAGTTCGTGACGCCCAGCACCTCCATACCCTCTTTTTCGATCGCTTCGGCGAGCGCCCGTATACCGAGGCCGGACGCGTTTTCCGAACGGAAATCTTCGTCGATGATGACAACGGGAAAACGGAAGCGCATGGCGGCTCCTGGAATAAGGCCGTGGATAAGACGCCGAGGGATCGGTGTGGCAGCCGGCTTAGCGCGCGCGGGCCACTCAGATCTTGGGCAGGGTCACGCCGACCTGGCCCTGGTATTTGCCGCCGCGATCGCGATACGAGGTCTCGCACACCTCGTCGGACTCGAGAAACAGCATCTGGGCGACGCCCTCGTTCGCATAGATGCGCGCAGGCAGCGGCGTGGTGTTCGAAAACTCGAGGGTGACGTGCCCCTCCCACTCGGGTTCGAGCGGAGTCACGTTGACGATGATGCCGCAGCGGGCGTAGGTGCTTTTACCCAGACAGATCGTCAGAACGCTGCGCGGAATACGGAAATATTCGACGGTCCGCGCGAGCGCGAAGGAGTTGGGCGGAATGATGCAGGAATCGCCCTTGACCTCGACGAAGGAGTTCGGATCGAAGGCCTTGGGGTCGACGATCGTCGTATTGATGTCCGTGAAGAGCTTGAATTCGCTCGCGCAGCGCACGTCGTAGCCGTAGCTCGACGTGCCGTACGACACGATGGATCGCCCCGCTGCCTGCTTGATCTGTCCGGCTTCGAACGGTTCGATCATGCCATGCTCGGCCGCCATGCGGCGGATCCATCGGTCGGACTTGATGCTCATCAGGTGTTGGAAATGACGATATTGGGGAATTTGGCCGAATGGTCGACGGCCGTCTCGCCAATCTTAACAGCAACGCGGCGCGCGATCTGCTTGTAGATTTCGGTCACGCGCCCGTCCGGGTCGGACACGACTGACGGCTTGCCGGAATCGGTGTCGGCACGGATGCTGGAATCAAGCGGCAGCGCGCCGAGAAACTCGACGTTGTAGTCGCGGCACATGCGTTCGCCGCCGCCTTCGCCGAAGATGCGCTCTTCGTGCCCGCAGTTCGAGCAGATGTGCAGGCTCATGTTCTCGACGACGCCGATGATCGGGATGCCGACCTTCTCGAACATCTTGAGCCCCTTGCGCGCGTCGATCAGCGCGATGTCCTGCGGCGTCGTCACGATCACGGCGCCGGTCACGGGCACGCGCTGCGCGAGCGTCAACTGGATGTCGCCCGTGCCCGGCGGCAGGTCGACGACGAGGTAGTCGAGCTCGTTCCAGTTGGTGTTGTTGAGCAGCTGCTCGAGCGCCTGCGTCACCATCGGCCCGCGCCACACCATCGGCGTTTCGACGTCGATCAGGAAGCCAATCGACATGGCCTGGATGCCGTGGCCGATCAAGGGATCAAGATTCTTGCCATCGGTCGACTCGGGTTTGTCGGTGATGCCGAGCATCGTCGGTTGCGAGGGACCGTAGATGTCGGCGTCGAGCATGCCGACGCGGGCGCCCTCGGCCGCAAGCGCGAGCGCGAGGTTCACGGCCGTCGTCGATTTGCCGACCCCGCCCTTGCCGGACGCGACCGCGATGATGTTCTTGACGTTGGGGATCAGCTTGACGCCGCGCTGGACGCTGTGGGAGACGATCTTGAAGCTGACGTTGGCCGTCGCCTTGCTCACGCCGTCGAGGGTCTTGAGCTTGTCCTCGACCTGCTGCTTGATCGTGGCGAGCTGGCTTTGTGCAGGATACCCAAGCGCGATGTCGACGGACACCGCGTCGCCGTCGATCTTGATGTTGCGGGCGGATTTGGTCGTGACATAGTCCTTGTGCGTATTCGGATCGATCAACTCTTTCAGTGCGGACTGCACCTGAAGTTCGGAAACGGCCATGTTTGCTCCAGCGGTTGATTAGCAATCGCTCATTTTAACGAAATCCCGCGCCTTGGGTGAACGAAAACCCTGAAGGGACGCGGGATTCCCTGTCATTGGCAGGGGGATCGAAGCCGGTGTTTTTCGCGTCGAGGCGGACCTCCGGGGAAATTCCCGGCCTCTAACGGGGCTCGGCGTAGTGGGCGACGAGCACGGCCTCCGGAACGCGCAGCCGGATGGCGGCGGCCAGTTCGGTGATCGCGCCGGGGCGGGGCCGCAACGACACCCACAACAGGTTCAGCTTGAGGTTGAGGTCGGCGAACACGACGTCATGGTGCAGCGCGAGCACCGCCTGGATATCACGCGACGCGCGTTCGATTTCGCTGGCGGGCCGCGAGCGCAGGCGCGGAATCAGCATCATGAAATCCGTCAGCAGACGGCCGGCGTGATCGCGGGTCGGCGCAAGTTGCCACAGCGGCAGTGCCGGGGACGGGGCGGGGGCTAGTCTGTCTGAAGCATGGATACGGATCTTCATTCTGCCTCCCGCCAAGCGCGTTCAAGGCTTGAGCTGTAGGTCGAAAGGGACTTCGCGTCGTTCGCCCGGTCGCCGCGTGTGTTGTCGCAGATACCGGAGGTCCCTGTGAAGGTAGCGCTCGAGTTCCTCGAGCGCAAGGCGATAGACCTCGCGCTTGAAATCGACGACCGCCTCCATCGGAACCCAGTATTCGTTCCAGCGCCAGGCGTCGAATTCCGGGTGGGCGCTCGCGCGCAGTGACACGTCGCAGTCGCGGCCGGTCAGACGCAGCAAAAACCATATCTGCTTCTGGCCCCGATACAGCCCGCGATTGTCCCGGCGCGTCCAGTGGGGCGGTACGTCGTAACGCAGCCACTCGCGCGTCCGTCCGAGGATGCGGACATGGCCCGGCAACAGGCCGACTTCTTCTTCGAGTTCCCGGAACATGGCCTGTTCCGGCGTTTCCCCGGCGTTGATGCCGCCTTGGGGAAACTGCCAGGCGTGCTGGTTGACGCGCTTGCCCCAGAAGACCTGGTTGCGCGCATTGCACAATATGATGCCTACGTTCGGGCGGTACCCTTCTCGATCGATCATGGCCGCCACCATAAATTCAGTTCAGTTGCTTGCATTCTTCCACACCCGTCGCAAATTGCAAACCTCGGGCGCCCGGAAAAACGCGTTTAGTTCTTGTTTTCATTGGGGGTTTGCGACTCGCGACGCACGAAACCGGCGCACTTCGCAGACCTCCCGGCTGCCGCTTTCCGCGCGGGAAACCCAAGCCGGCGGAAGGGGAAGTCGCGCCCGCTCAGCTGGAGGCATCGTCTGCCCACTGGAAATCGCGCGCGAAGGCGCGCAGATCGATGCCCCAGCGCTTCGACAGGTCGGCGAGCCGCGGCAGGACAGCGGCAAGGCGGGCGGGCGCGTCCGCTTCGCTGAAGGCGAAAAGGATGACGTTGGTCTTGTTCTGCACCGAGATCCAGCCAACCGCACCATCGAAGGCACGCGTCAATCGCGCGAAATATTCTGCGTAGTCCCGGTCCCGCCCCCACAGATTGACGACGAGCACGCCGCCCGGCTTCAGGGCGCGGTGGCAGGCGGCGTAGAAGGTCTGCGTCGCGAGCGCCTCGACCTGGTTGCCGGCGTCGAAACCGTCGAGCAGGATGACGTCCGCGCTCGCCGGGTGCCGGCGCACGTAAAGCGCGCCGTCGCCCTCGATCACTTCGAGGGCTGCGTCGTTAGGCGGCAACTCGAAATGCGCGCGCGCCGCGGCAATGACCCGCGGATCGATCTCGACCGCGGTGATATGGGTTTGCGGCCGCTGCTTGCGGATGAACTTGGCGAGCGAGCCGCCGCCCAGCCCGACCATCAGAACCGCCTGCGGCGTGGGATTGAACATCAGAAAACCCATCATCGCGCGCGTGTAGGCGAGTTCGAGATCCCACGGCCGGCTCAGCCGCATCGCGCTCTGGATCGCCTGGCTGCCGAGGTGGAGCGTGCGCACGCCGCGCTCCTCGGTAACTTCCAGCCCGTCGTCGGCCGCCCGACGTCTCCCAAACCGCAATCGCATTGCCATTTCCACCTCGAATCGAGCGCGGAAGATTACACGGCCGCACGCTAAAATGCCGCTTTTCCTCCCGGCTTGTCCACCATGCGCACCACCCAGTTTTTCCTGTCCACCACCAAGGAAGCCCCGTCCGAAGCCGAACTCGTCAGCCACAAGCTGATGCTGCGCGCCGGGCTGATCAAGCGTCTGGGCTCCGGGCTCTACACCTGGATGCCTCTGGGCCTCCGCGTGCTGCGCCGGGTCGAGGCCGTGGTCCGCGAGGAGATGAACCGCGCCGGTGCGATCGAGCTGCTGATGCCGGCGGTGCAGCCAGCCGAGCTGTGGCAGGAAACCGGGCGCTGGGCGCAGTTCGGGCCACAGATGCTCAAGATCAAGGACCGCCACGAACGCGAATTCTGCTTCGGACCGACCCACGAGGAGGTCATCACCGACCTTGCCCGGCGCGAAATCAAGAGCTACCGGCAGTTGCCGCTCAACTTCTACCAGATCCAGACCAAGTTCCGCGACGAGATCCGGCCGCGCTTCGGGGTCATGCGCGCCCGCGAGTTCCTGATGAAGGACGCCTACTCCTTCCACGCGAGCCGCGAGAGTCTGGCCGCCACCTACCAGGCGATGTACGACGCCTACGGGCGGATCTTCACCCGCCTCGGCCTGCGGTTCCGGGCGGTCGCCGCCGACACCGGCGCGATAGGCGGCTCGGCCTCGCACGAATTCCACGTGCTCGCCGATTCCGGCGAGGATCTGATCGCCTACTGCCCGGACTCCGATTACGCCGCCAACGTCGAACTTGCCGAGGCGCTCGCCCCGGCGGCTGCCCGCGGCGCGCCGCAGGAGGCGATGCGCGAGGTCGAGACGCCCAAACAGACGACCTGCGAGGACGTCGCCGCGCTGCTCGGCATCCCGCTCGCCCGCACCGTGAAGCTCATCGCCGTGATGGCGGGGGAGCGGATGGTCGTCGTGCTGCTCCGCGGCGACCACATGCTGAACGAGGTGAAACTGGCCAAGATCGAGGGCCTGGCCGATTTCCGCCTCGCGAACGAAGCCGAAATCCGCGCCGTCTTCGACTGCCCGCCCGGGTTTCTCGGCCCGGTCGGCATCGACCGCTCGACGATCCGGGTCATCGCGGACCGTGCCGTCGCGGTCATGAGCGACTTCGTCTGCGGCGCCAACAAGCCGAAATTCCACCTCGCCGGCGTCAATTTCGGCCGCGACCTGCAGGAACCCGATCTCGTGGCCGATATAAGGAATGTCGTCGCCGGCGACCCGAGTCCGGACGGCAAAGGCACGCTCGCGCTGTGCCGCGGCATCGAAGTCGGCCACGTGTTCCAGCTCGGCAACAAGTACTCGCAGGCGATGAACGCAACCTACCTCGACGAGGCGGGAAAGGCGCAGGCGATGGAGATGGGCTGCTATGGCATCGGCGTGTCGCGCATCGTGGCCGCCGCGGTCGAGCAGAACCACGACGGCAAAGGCATCGTCTGGCCGGCGTCGATGGCGCCCTTCTCGGTCGTCATTGTCGCCATCGGCTACGGCAAGAGCGCCAGCGTTAAAAATGCCGCGGATACGCTCTATGCTGATCTGATGGCGGTCGGGGTCGAAGTCCTGCTCGACGACCGCGACGAACGCCCCGGCGTGATGTTCGCCGACGCCGAACTGGTCGGCATCCCTCACCGCGTCACGCTCGGCGAGCGCGGCCTGAATGAGGGAGTCGTGGAATATCAGCCGCGCCGCGCCGCGCCGGAACAGGGCGCCGATGCGCGGAAAATCGCGGTCGCCGAAGCAAAGGCGTTCTTGATGGGTGTATTGGGAGACTGACATGCGGAAAACGACGCGGGGCCTGCTGATCGCGGCCATGCTGCTGGCCTCGGCGGCCCACGCCGGCGGCCAGCGCGAGGAGGCGTTGGCGGCCAACGTCCGCGCCTCGTTGCAGCGCGCCCTGGCCGACACGGCGGTGACGCGGACGGCGTTTCGCGAGCGCGCCGACGAACACGCCTGGCTCGAGGAAATGTCGCGGCGCCTGGCCAAGCGCATCCCGAACGAGGCCGAACGGCTCGAATTCCTCACCACCCTGCACTGGGAAGCCTCGCGCGCCGGCGTCGACCCGCAGCTCATGCTCGGCCTGATCCAGGTGGAAAGCGGCTTCCGCAAGTACGCGGTATCGCCGGTTGGCGCCCGCGGCTACACCCAGGTGATGCCGTTCTGGCTCGAGGCGATCGGCAGCCCCGATCACAACCTGTTCCAGCTGCGCACCAACCTGCGCTACGGCGCGCTGATTCTGCGTCACTATATCGATATCGAACGCGGCGACCTCTTTCGCGCCCTCGGCCGTTACAACGGCAGTCTCGGCCGACCGGAATATCCGAATCTCGTCGTCGGCGCGTGGAAGCGCCACTGGGACTACACGCCCCCCACCCGCTCGGCGAGCGCCTCCGCAGACGTGCGAAGCTGACCGTCGCCCCGCTTGATTTCGCGCGCGCGTCAGGGCATCGTAATCGGGCGCGTCAAGCCGGCGCGTGCAACGGGGAGTCGCTCATGAAAACCATCTTTGCCACCATTCTGGCGCTCGCGCTTGCGGGTCTTGCCGGGTGTCATACCTATCCGCCGCAGGGCGAGGTCCGGGTACACGACCGTGACTACGACGCGCGGATCGTCTTCAGCGACCGTGATCGCATGATCCTGCGCGACTACTACCGCGGCTATCGCCTTCCGCCCGGCCTGGCCAAGAAGGGCAAGGTTCCGCCGGGGCACGCATTCAAGCTCGAACGCGACCGCGGCATTCCGCCCGGGGTGCAGTGGGACCGTCTCCCTGGCGATCTCGAACGACGGCTGAGCCGCTTGCCCGAGGGCTACGTCCGCATTCTCGTCGGGGGCGACGTGGCCATCCTCCATACCCGCACCCGGGTCGTCGTCGACGTCATCCACGATCTCTGGAACTGACGCCGGCCGCGCCGCCTGAGGCGCGGCTGTCGAAATTTCGACCGGCCGTCATCGAGCCGTCACGCAGGTGGGCGCTTCCACGCGAGGCGCCCCGCGGAAAACCGCGTCAACTCTGGCATTCCGGGGAGCGCGGTCGTCCGCCACGCCTGGCACAGGCCGTGCAATGTCTCCGTTACGGGCCCAGCGCCCGCAATCACAATAACGGAGGCGACATGGATATGACCCTGCAGCTGTCCCGCACGGTAAAGGGGCAGGAAGAGATCTTCAACCTCGGACACACGCTGCGGCCGCGGCAGCGCCAGATTCTGTTCACGGTCGGCAACGGCATTTCGTTCGGCGAACTGCGCAGCAAGCTGCCGAATTGCGCGGAACTCGAGACGATGGTCAACGACCTGCTGCAAAGCGGCTTCATCCAGGCGCTGCGCACCATGGCCGGCGGGTCTGCAGCGGCACGCGCCGAGGCAAGCCGCCCCGCGCCCGTGCAATCGCCGGCCCGCTTCATGTCTGCGCATGCTTACGTCCTCGAATTCATGGCCGCTCTGGTCGGGACCAAGTCGCCTGCGTATCGCAAGATGAGCGAGGCGCAGGACCTGGCCGGCTTCAACGCGATCCTGCCGATGTGCCAGAAGGTCATCGCGGCAGTCGCCTCACCCCATCAGGCGGCCGAAATGGAAGCCGAGGTCGCGAAGCGCCTCGCCGGCTGAGCGCCGTGTTTGCCGCCGGCGCGAAGTCAGCTCAGCGCTCGGCGGCCTCGAGTATCACTAGCGGTTTGGGCTGGCAGTCGGCAGTCACGACGCTGCCGGGCCCACCCGGAATGGCCTTTACGATTCCCGCGAACGGCGCTCTCAATTCGGCATCGCTCAGGTCCTTGCGCGCGATCGTCCGCCGCGCCTCGGCTGCCGCGAGCGCCGCGCGCGCACGTGCATGGCGCAGCGTCGCCGCCTCGAGCTCGGTCGTCGACGAGACGGTGCGATCGAACAATTCCTGCGCCCGCACCGCTTCGCGTTTGGCGTCCGCCTCGTCGGCCTCGGCGCGGGCGTACTCGGCCTCGGCCTCGGCCACCCGCGCGCGCAGCACCGTGCGATCCAGGCGCAAGAGCGGTGCACCCTTCTGCACCCGCTGCCCCGGCCTCACGAGAACCGCTTCGACGACCCCGGAAACCCGCGTCGTGAGTTCGACGCTCGCCGCCGCCGCGGGCAGCGCCAGGGCGGCGAGCCCCAGAGCCGCGAGCGTACGTCCCGCCGTGTGCTGCTTCATTACTGTACCCCCTCGGTAGGCGGCAGGTTGCCGCCGGACAATGCCTCGAGCCGCGCCAGTGCGAGTGCAAGCTGATACTCGACCCGCTTGCGACGCAGTTGCGCGACTTGCGTCTCGGCCATGCTCGTGCCCAGATTCGTCTTCAGTTCGAGCTCGTATTCGGCCCGTGCGCGCTCGAGCGCCCAATCGCGGTACTCGATCTGGCGATCGGCGGCGATCTGCGCACTGCCCCGCAGCCATTCGATTTCCTGGAGCGTCGCGAGAACGGCGTCCTTCAGTTCGAGGCCGAGCTTCTCCAATTCGGCCGCGCTGCGTTCCTTTTGCGCCAGTTCGCGGGCTATGCGCGCGTCGACGCGTCTGCCCTGATAGAAGGGTACGGTGAACACGAGGCCGGCACTGACGTCGTCGCGCGTCGTCGATTCGCGGCTGTAGCGGGCGCCCGCCACCTCGACGTCGAGGGTCGGATTGCGTTCGTTGCGCACGGCCGCGATGCGCGCCTCGGCGGCGGCGACTTCAGCCTTCAGCGCGCGCAGGCGCGGGTTGTTTTCCATCACCCAGGCCAGCAGCCGGTCGAATTCGGGCAACGCACGCCGGTTGTCGGCCAGCACAGGTTCGACAAGCTCATCCGGCAACTCGGCGGGTCGATTGATCGCGTGAGCGAGCCGTTGGCGTGCCATGCGCATGCGCTGCATGCTCGCGTTGCGGCGCTCGCGAATGTCCTGATAGTCGGCTTCCAGACGCAGCAATTCCGGCTGGCTGATGTCGCCGACCTCGAAGCGGTCGCTGGCGTTGTCCCAGGACACGTAGGCGACCGCCATGAATTCATTGTCGGCGGCGTACTGCATGTCGGCGAGCAGGACGTCGAAGTAACGCGCCATGATGTCGACGCGTCGCGCGCTCAGCGTGCTGAGCAACTCGGCCTCGCGCGCGTCGACGCCTCGCTCGGCGGCCGTGATGCTGTCGCTGCTGCGCCCGAAATCGAGGACCGGCTTGCGCGCGACGAGACGCAGCGCATTGTCGGGTTTCCAGCCGTCATCGGGCCGGCGTCCGCTACGCAGCGCGCCATCGAGGTAAAGGCTGAAATCCCTGCGGCTTGCGGCCTGCAGACGCTCCGCCCGCGCAAGCGCGAGGTCGCTTTCGGCGATGCGCCGCTCGGGATGCGGTGCCGCGGCGGCAGCGAGCGCGGCCTCGAGCGTCAGCGGTTCAGCGACCGCCGTCAGCGGCAGGACGCTCAACAACGCGACCCAGGCCGCGCGCTTCATTTGCCCTGTTTGTAGCGAGTGAACGGCTGGTTCGCGTAGGCCCCGTCGACGACGTAACGCGCGAGCAACAGGAACTCGGCTTTATCCTTGGTCGGCCCCGTGTGACGGGCGATAAGTTTGCCATCGAGGTCGAAGAACAGCAGGGTCGGCGTCGCGCGCACGCGGTGCGCGAACGCGAAATCCTTTTCGGTCGTCGCCTTGCCCTTGAAGTCGGTCATCGACGTGTCGCCGTTCACGTCGATCGAATAGACGAGAAATTGCGCGCGGTAGGCGTCCTGCACGTCGCTCTGATTGAGGATCGTCGTTCTCATGCGCTCGCAGAATGGGCATTCGTCCATCTCGAAGAACAGAAAGATGCCTTTCTTGCCCTGCTCCCGCGCAGCATCGAGTTCGGCCTGGAAATCGCCGAACTTGGCCTGGAAGAAATGGCTCGCCGGATCGCGCGTCTCGGCCCAGGCAGGCGCCGCCAGTAGCAGGACGAAAGCAAGAAACAGTTGGCGCATGGACATCTCCCGATTATTTTGCGGGCCGGGCCCCTTTGCCCTTGAGATAGCTTTCCACCGCTTCGCGCGTGACGGCACCGACCTGCTGCGCGACCATTTTACCTTCGGGGTTGAACAAATAGGTCGTCGGCAGCCCGCGCACCGGGCCGATCTGGCTCACGATCTGGTGGTTGCCGAGCACGATCGGATAGTCGACGAGGAGACCCTCGGTGAAATCGGTGACCTGCTTGGCATTCCGGTAATCAAGCGCGATGCCGATCACCACAAGATTGTTCTTCTTGTCGCCGTGCAGCGCGATGAGATCGGGGATCTCCTCCAAGCACGGCGGACACCATGTCGCCCAGTAATTCACCAGCACCCACTTTCCCTTGTAGCCGTCGAGCGTGTGCGTTTTTCCATTGGTGTCGGTCACCTTGAAACCCGCCGCCTGCGCGACACTCGCCGCCAGTGCGAGCAGCAGTGCGCCAAACCACATGGGATAAAATCGCGTTCTTTGCAACGTCTGCATTACTTCCCCCGATCATGAATGAATTCCGCACCGAGAAGGACTCGCTCGGCGAAGTCCGGGTTCCCCGAGACGCGTGGTACGGCGCCCAGACCGCACGGGCCGTGAGCAATTTTCCCATTTCGGGCCGCGCGCCGGATAAGGATTTCGTACTAGCGCACGTGCGTATAAAGCTCGCAGCGGCACGCGCGAATTGCCAGCCAGGGTGGCTGCCGGAACTCAAGCGCGACGCAATCGTCGCGGCCTGCGAGCAGATCCTCGCGGGCGCGCACCTCGACCAGTTCGTCGTTGACCGCTTCCAGGCGGGTGCGGGCACGAGCCACAACATGAACAGCAACGAGGTCATCGCGAACCTTGCCAACGTCGCGCTCGGCGGCGAAAAGGGCCGCTACTCGCCGGTCAACCCGAACGACGACGTCAACATGGGGCAGTCGACCAACGACACGATCCCGACCGCGATACGTCTCGCAGTGTTGGCGAAGCTGCCCCGCCTGGTCGCCGCCGTGCGCGGCATGGCCGGTGAATTTTCGCGGCTGGCCGAGCGCGAAAAGGACACGGTGAAATCGGGCCGGACGCATTTGCAGGATGCCGTGCCGACGACGCTCGGCCAGGAATTCGACGGCTACGCGTGGACGCTGGCGCGTTGTGCGGCGGCGCTCGAAGCCGTGCGCCCGGCCCTGTGCGAAATCGGCCTCGGCGGCTCGGCGGCCGGGACGGGACTGAACACCTCGCCCGATTATCCGGACCGCGTCGCGGCGGAACTCGCCGCGCTGACCGGCGAATCGATTCGCGCCGGCCAACTCGTCGCGCAGATGCAGTCGATGAACGACCTTGCGCGGCTGTCCGGCGAAATCCGCAATCTCGCGCTCGAACTCACGCGCATTTCCAACGACCTGCGCCTGCTTGCCTCGGGGCCGCGTACCGGCCTCGGCGAAATCCAGCTGCCGCCGGTGCAGCCCGGCTCGTCGATCATGCCGGGCAAGGTCAACCCGGTCATGTTCGAAATGCTGAACCAGGTCTGCTTCCAGGTGCTCGGGCAGGATGCGGCGGTCTCCTACATGGTGCAGGCAGGCCAGCTCGAGCTCAACGTGATGATGCCGGCGCTCGGTTCGGCGCTTTTCGACGCCATGGACTGGCTGACCAACGCAATCGACGCCGCCACCGAGAAGAACCTCAAGGGCATCGTCGCCAACCGGGAGCGCTGTGCGTTTTTCATCCACCAGAGCGTCGCGCTCGCCACGCTCCTGAACACCCGGATCGGCTACATGGAGGCCGCCGAGGTCGCCAAGGAATCCGAAAAAACCGGCCGCCCGGTCCGCGACATCGTCGCGCAGCGCGCGCTGATGGATGCCGCCGAGTTCGACGCGCTCGTGCTCGCCGCGGCGCATGGCGTGGGTAGCGGGGGCGGGGGCGGCTGAGCGCCGACGAGAGACCGCGACATGGTGATCCAGTGGTTCCCGGGGCACATGACGACCGCCCGCAAGAAGGCGGCCGAAACGATGGCCCAGATCGACGTCGTGGTCGAGGTGCTCGACGCCCGCCTGCCCGAAGCGGGCTGCAACCCGATGATCCACGAACTGCGCGCGCATCGGCAGCGGCCCTGCCTCAAGGTGCTGAACAAGGTCGACCTCGCCGACCCCGCCGTCACGCGCGCCTGGCTCGATCACTACAACCGGCAGCCCGGCGTGATGGCGGTGGCGATCTCGGCGAAGAAAGCGGCCGACGTGGCCAAGCTTTCCGCCCTTGCGCAGAAGCTCGCACCGCACCGCGACGACGCCTTCAAGCCGTTGCGGCTGATGATCATGGGCATCCCCAACGTCGGCAAATCGACGCTCATGAACACCTGGGTCAAGCGCCGCGTCGCGGCCGTCGGCGACGAGCCGGCAGTCACCAAATCGCAGCAGCGCATCAACCTGTCGCCGCGCCTGATTCTGGTCGACACGCCGGGCATGACCTGGCCGAAGATCGAGCACGACGCCGACGGCTTCATGCTCGCGGCGAGCCACGCGATTGGCCGCAACGCGGTTATCGACGAAGAGGTCGCGGTATTTCTCGCGGCCATCCTGCTCGAACGCTATCCCGCGCTGTTGCGGGCGCGCTACGGCTTCGACGTCGAGGGACTCGATGCCACAGGGGTCGTCGAAGCGGTGGCGAAAAAACGCGGTTGTCTGCTCAAAGGCCGGGGCGGCGAACTCGACCTCGAGAAGGCCGCGATGATCCTGCTGACCGACTACCGCAGCGGTGCGCTCGGCCGGATCAGCCTCGAGACGCCGGATTCACGCCGCGCGATGCTCGCTGGCGGAGCGCCGACGAACACCGCTGGCGCGGAGAACGGCGCAGACCAATCGCCCTAGGGTGCGGCAGCGCGATCGAGCCAGACCAGGGTTTCTGTGCGTGCGTGAATTGCCCCCACCGGAAGGCGCTCGCCATCGCGCCAACGCCGCATCGCTTCGCGCTTGGACGCGCCGCCGACGAGAAACCAGACCCGTCGACTACGGTTGAGGCGCGCCGCAGACAGGCTCACCCGCTCGGGCGGCGGCTTCGGCGAATCATGGACGGCGAGCGCATCGGCGCTGTCGGCCGTCTCGCCCCAAGCCTGTCCCGGAAACAGGCTCGCGGTATGCCCGTCTTCGCCCATCCCGAGCAGCACGAGGTCGAAATCCCCCACTCCTTCGAGTCGCTTCGAATACGCGTCGGCCGCGTCGCGTGCGCCGCACTCGGCCGGTATTGCATGACGATTTATCGGCGGAATCCGCGATGCCGCGAGCCACGCCATTTCCGCCATCACGCTGTTGCGTTCAGGGTGGTCGGCGGCGACGCAGCGTTCGTCGCCGTACCAGACGACCCAGTGCGCGTCGCCGGCACCGCGCGCGGCGAGCGCCCGATACAGCTCACGCGGCGTGTTGCCGCCCGCGAGCACCAGATGGAAGCTGCCGCGCGCCCGGATGTCGGCCTCGGCCTCGGCGCACAAGGCGTCGGCAAGCGCCGCCACGAGATGTTCGGGGTCGGGGAAGACCCGTACCTCGGGCAGGCTCACAGTTCGTTGCGCCAGGTCTGATCGTCGCTGTCGAACAGGCGGTTGGCCTCGGCCGGCCCCCAGCTGCCCGCGGGGTAGGTCGGGATGAACTCGCGTTCGACCGCCCAATTCTTGAGGATGGGGTCGACCACCCGCCACGCCCATTCGACCTCGTCGAAACGGATGAACAGCGAGCGGTCGCCCTCGATGACGTCGAGCAGCAGCGTCTCGTAGGCATCGAGCGTCTGCTCGTCGGTCTTGAGGAAGCTCGCATTCATCTGCATGACGCGCGTCCCCATGTCGAGCCCCGGCTGCTTGACGTGGATCTCCATATGCATGGACTCCTCGGGCTGGATGCTGAGCAGCACCCAGTTCGGCGCAACCGATTCGAAGGGCGTCTCGCGGAACAGCTGCTGTGGCGGCTGCCGGAAGCGGATCGCGATGATCTGCGTCTGCCGCGGCATGCGCTTGCCGGTCCGCAGATAAAACGGCACGCCGCGCCAGCGCCAGTTGTCGATGTAGAACTTGGCGGCGACGAAAGTCTCGGTCGTCGAGTTGTCCTCGACGTTGTCTTCCTGCTGGTACGCGCGCGCGATCTGCCCCTCGACGCTGCCGCGCGAATATTGCGCGCGCACCGCATGGGCGTGCACCGCGCGCTTCGAGATCGGACGGACCGAGCGCAAAACCTTGACCTTCTCGTCGCGCAGCGCGTCGGCCTCGAGCGCGGGCGGCGGCTCCATTGCGACCACCGTCATCAGCTGCATGAGGTGGTTCTGCAGCATGTCGCGCAAGGCCCCGGCACGATCGTAATAGTCGGCGCGCTTGTCGATGCCTCCGGACTCCGCGACCGTGATCTGCACGTGGTCGATGAAATTGCGGTTCCACAGCGGTTCGATCAGCGTGTTGGCAAAGCGGAACACGAGTAGGTTCTGCACCGTCTCCTTGCCGAGGAAATGGTCGATGCGGTAGACCTGTTGCTCCTCGAAATGCTGGTGGAGCAGGCGGTTGAGCGTCTGCGCCGACTCGAGATCCTCGCCGAAAGGCTTTTCGATCACCACGCGGTTGAGTCCGCGCGGCTTGTTCAGCCCAGCGGCCTCGAGATTCTGGATCACCGCGCCGAATTCCGCAGGCTTGATCGCGAGGTAGAACACCGTCGCCGAACATGAGCTTTCCGGCGGCAGACGCTCGGCGAGCGCGTGGTAGGCGTGGGGATCGTTGAGGTCGCCTTTGTGGTAGGCGAAGCGCGCGAGAAAGCGGTCGAAGGTCGGCGTGTCGAGCGGGCCCTTGATCTTGTCGCGGAGGACCTCGCGCATGTGTTCGCGCCAGCTCGCGGTGTCCCAGTCGCGACGCGAAAACGCGATGATGCTCAGGGATTCGGCGAGCCGCGCAGCCGCCTCGAGATGATAGAGCGCAGGCAGGAGCTTGTTCGACGCGAGATTACCGGTGGCGCCGAAAATGACGAACGAGCACGGCATGTTTTCGACGCTGGCGTCCTTGGTGACCGTCATGTCAAGCTTCCTTCACGGCGTGGCCGCCGAAACCCTGCCGCATCTTTGCCAGCATCTTTGCCGCGTAGTCGTTCTTGCCCTGGGTGGCGAAACGCATCATGAGCGCGAGCGACATGACCGGCGTCGGGACGCCCTGCTCGATCGATTCGAGCGCGGTCCAGCGGCCTTCTCCGGAGTCGGCGACGAAGGGTTCGATCGCGTCGAGCGTCGAATCCTGCGCGAGAAAATCCGCCGAAAGATCGAGCAGCCACGAACGCACGACGCTGCCGTGTCGCCACAATTCGGCGATCGCGCCGACGTCGAGATCGAAGCCCGGCTTGTTCTTCATGAGCGCGAAGCCTTCGGCGAAGGCCTGCATCATTCCGTACTCGATGCCGTTGTGGACCATCTTGACGAAGTGTCCCGATCCGACCGGCCCCGTGTGAAGCCAGCCCGTGGTCGGCGACGGAGCGAGCGCTTCCATGTACGGCTTGAGCCGCGCGGCCGCGACGTCGGAGCCGCCGAACATGATGCAGTAGCCGTTTTCCAGCCCCCACACGCCGCCCGACACGCCAGCGTCCGCGTAGTCGATCTGTCTGTCGGCGAGCAGCGCGGCGCGGCGCTGGTCGTCCTTGTAATAGGCATTGGCGCCGTCGACCAGAAGATCGCCCGCGTCGAGCAGGGGCAGCAGCGCGGACACGGCGTCTTCGGTCGCCTTGCCTGCCGGCAGCATGAGCCAGACGATGCGTGGCGCCTGCAGCGCCGCGACGAGCTCTTCGGGCGTTCCGCACGCGAGATGGCCGGCTTCTGCCGCGATCGCATCGCTCACGTCGCGGCTGCGGTTGTAGAGGGCGATGCGAATGCCCTTGCGGCCGAGCCGCCGAGCCATGTTTCCGCCCATGCGGCCGAGTCCGATGATGCCGAATTCCATGCTTGCTCCTTTGCTTGATGTCTACAGCGCGTGAGCTGCGGTCATTGCCGCGGGTCACTACACCGCTTCACTATAGGTCGTCCGGCTTGCCCGGCGCCGCGGCGCTTGAGTCAGGTTAGCAGGCCCGGAAACAGTTCACCGAGACCGCGGGCGATCATCTCGATCGAGATCGCCGCGATGATCAGACCCATCAAGCGGGTGACGACGTGAATGCCGGTTTTTCCGAGTCGCTTCGCGATCACGGGCGCGGCGCGGAAAGCGAGCCATACCGACAGCGCGACGAGCCCGACCGGTAGCAGCAGCAGGCCACGCTGCAGCGTGTGGCCCTCGAGTGCGCCGGCGGCGACGATGACGTGGGTGATCGCGCCAGGGCCGGCGAGAAGCGGGACGCCAAGCGGCACGACTCCGACCGAGTCTTTCTCTTCCGCCTCGACGGCCTCGTCCTGCGTCTGCCGCTGCGGGCTGACGTGCGCCTCGACCATCGACAGCGCCAGCAAAAGAAGCAGCAAACCGCCGGCGACCGAGAACGCCGCGAGCCGGATTCCGAAGAAGGTCAGCAGCGTTTCACCGGCGAACGCGAAGATCGTCAGCACGCCAAGCACCGTCAGCGCCGCGATGCGCGCGGCCGCGCGACTTTGCGTAAGCGTGAAGCCGTGCGTCGCCATCAGAAAGATCGGGATGACACCGACGGGATCGACGATCGCGAACAGCGCGAGCGCCGCCTTCAGCAGTTCGAGGAGGTCCATGTCATGCATCATAGCCACATGACATGTCGTGCTTCAGCGCCTGCGGAAAACCAGGTCCCAGACGCCGTGGCCGAGCCGGATCCCGCGCTGCTCGAATTTGGTGAGCGGGCGGGTGTCGGGACGAGGCACGTAAGCGGCGGCGGTATTTTCCAGCTGGGCCTCCGCCTCGAGCACGACGAGCATCTGCTCGGCGTAGTCCTGCCAGTCGGTTGCAAGATGGATGTAGCCCCCCGGCGCGAGGCGGCTCGCGAGCAACTCGACCAGGGGGGCCTGGATCAGGCGGCGCTTGTGATGGCGCTTCTTGTGCCAGGGATCGGGAAAGAAGATATGGATGCCGGCGAGCGTCGCGGGCGCGAGCATCGCGGTCAGCACCTCGACGGCGTCGTGCTGGATCACGCGAACGTTGCCGAGTTCGCGCTCGCCAAGCTGCTTGAGCAAGGCGCCGACGCCGGGCGTGTGCACCTCGACGCCGATATAGTCGATTTCCGGATGGGACGCGGCCGTTTCCGCCAAGCCTTCGCCCATGCCGAAGCCGATCTCCAGAACGCGGGGCGCGACGCGAGCGAACACGGCGTCCAGATCGAGCAGCTCGGGCTGGTAGGGCAGTACGAAGCGCGGGCCGAGTTCGACGAGCGCGCGGGCCTGCCCCGAGCCGACGCGACCCGCCCGCAGCACGTACGAGCGGATGCGCGGGCGAGCGCCGCCGTCTGCTGTCATGCTGCTCACTTGCTGCCGCTGATGAGGCCGCTGGTCGGCGAGCTCGGGCTGGCGCGATAGATCTTTTTCGGCATCCGGCCGGCGAGGAAGGCCTCGCGACCGGCTTCGACGGCCTTTTTCATCGCCGACGCCATCAGCACCGGATCGCTGGCCCCTGCGATCGCCGTGTTCATGAGCACGGCGTCGCAGCCGAGTTCCATCGCGATCGTTGCGTCGCTCGCGGTACCGACGCCCGCGTCCACGATCACGGGGACCGTGAGGCGGTCGATGATGATCTGCAGATTCCACGGATTGAGGATGCCCATGCCCGAACCGATCAGGCTCGCGAGCGGCATCACCGCGACGCAGCCGATGTCTTCGAGCTGCTTGGCGGCGATCGGATCATCCGAGGTGTAAACCATGACCTGGAAACCCTCCTTGACGAGCACTTCGGCCGCCTTGATCGTCTCGGCAACGTTGGGGTACAGCGACTCGGCGTCGCCCAGCACCTCGAGCTTGACCAGGGCATGGCCATCGAGCAGTTCGCGCGCCAGACGCAGCGTGCGGATCGCGTCCTCTGCCGTATAACAGCCGGCTGTATTCGGCAGGTAGGTGTATTTAGACGGCGGCAGCGCGTCGAGCAGGCTGGGCTGACCGGCGTCCTGGCCGATGTTGGTGCGGCGGATGGCGACCGTGACGATCTCGGCCCCTGACGCTTCGACCGCAAGCCGGGTCTGCTCGAAGTCCTGGTATTTCCCGGTGCCGACCAGCAGGCGCGAGGCATAGGATCGTCCGGCGATGATGAGAGGTTGCATGATTTCGGAGTCGGTGCAGAAAAACGCTGGAGAGGATCTGTTCAGCCGCCACCCACCGCGACGACGATCTCGAGGCGGTCGCCGTCGGCAAGCGCAGTGTCGCCGTGCTGGCTGCGCGGCACGATTTCCCCGTTGCGCTCGACGGCAATGCGCTTGCCCGCGAGGTCGAGCGCGTCGACAAGTCGTCCGAGGGTGAGCGGTTCGGGGAAGCTGCGGGCTTGGCCGTTGATGACAAGTTCAATCACAACTTCTATCCGGCAGGACTATTCAGTAGAATCCGTCATTCTACCCTGAAGCCTCCCACCGGGTTTCAACGGCAAGGCGCCAAGCGGGCGTCGTATAGTGGCATTACCTGAGCTTCCCAAGCTCATGAGGAGGGTTCGATTCCCTTCGCCCGCTCCAGTTCTCCCGGCGTATCGAGCGCCGTCTCGATCCTCTTCCCCCTCCCACTCACTGTTAGCACAGCCCTGCGATGGACCGCGCAGCCCCGGCCACACCGTTCAGCCGATGGGACGCCAAGCCCGGCCGCGCAATGCCCGGAGTCCCATTTCGGGCAAGCCCTCGGCATCCGGCGGCGCGGCGAGATCGGTGCATGTGAGTGGTCGCTCACCCGAAGAGCCCTCGCCGACAGCAAAACCGCACCCACGGTCCTGGTTGTCCGGGTTTTTTAGGCGCCGCACCTCAAGTTTTGGCGAAGCCACGCCGATATGCCTGCTATGCGGTTTTGTGTCGATTTTCCGACGCAATTGCCGACCACCGAACAGGGCAACCCGCCTCGGGAGGGAACGTACAGTCACGGCGCCGACCCGAGGCGGCCGCCGGACCGGGCGGCAAAAGTAGCCGTACGCACAGCCCCGTTTCCGGTCGGCCCATCGCCGATACGCGAGGTGAACCCATGGAGCGCGAAATGCCAGACAAGTCAGTCGTAGTCAACCTCAACGAGTTCGAGCGGACCCGCCGAGTCCAGGTCTCGCCGGAAATCGTGTCGGCCCTGCACAACTGCCGCGATCTGCTGATCGAGGGCTCAACGCGCGTACTCACCCGCCAGAGCGAAGCGATGGAAAACGCATTGCTCGCGATGGCCGAGCGCGCACCGCTGCTCGAGACCCGCAATAGCTATTACGCCGCGCAGAGCACGCTCAACAAGCGGGCGAACGAATTGCTCAGCGCCTGCAAGGACGCCTATTGCACGCGCTTCAACGACTTCGCCCATGCCAGGGATAAAGCCGCCGGCGCCGACATGCTCGAGCTGTCGCTGGTCGACGACCAGGACTTCGAAATCACGCTCGTCGTCGACAAGGCGACCTCCCGCCTGCGCTACAACTGCGCCGAAGAACTCGTCGCCCTTGACGCGCGCATGGCGCACCTGATGGGCCGTTCCGACCTGTCCGAAAACGACAATCCGCTCGGCCCGCGCGCGCTGTGCGAGGCGCTGCTCGAGGGTATCGGTCGCGTCCAGTCCGAGCAGCACGTGAAGATTGTGCTGCTGAACCAGTTCGACCTCGCGCTGACAACGGAACTCGCGCACATTTATCAGTCGATCAATCGCGCGCTGATCGAGCGCGGTGTGCTCCCCGATCTCAAGGTCGGGGCCAAGAGCCGCGCGCAGCCGAGCGGAGCACAGGGCGCGCCCGCCTCGGGCGGCACGCCCCAGGCCGCGGGGGCGGACCCGGGCAGCGACATATTCCGTCTTTTCGAGCAACTCGCGGGTGGCGGCGGCCTCGTCCCCGGCGCTGCGGGCGGCTATCCCGGCGGCGGCGCCGGCCACGGATTCGGTGCGGGGTTCAGCCTCGTCGACTCGCTGGGCCAGCTGCAGACCGGAAGCATCCTGCTCCCGGACGGCGGCCGGTTCACGCTACCCCTCGCCGAAGCGGCGACGATCCAGAACGTTCTGCGCAGCCTGCAGCGCAGTCCCGTCATGCAGGCGGCAAGCCCGCTCGACGCCGTACTCGTCGACGCCGTGGCGATGCTCTTCGACGTCGTGTTCGACGAAGCCTCGGTCCCCGACCGCCTGAAGGCGCAGATCGCGCGCCTGCAGATCCCGGTACTGAAGGCGGCGATGCTCGATCGCAACTTCTTCTCGCAGCCGAACCACCCGGTCCGCCGCATGCTCGACGCGATCGCGACCCTCGCCGTCCACCTGCCGGACAACGAGGCCGGTAATGCCCGCCTCGACGCGATCTCGGAAGTGGTGAGCCGGGTCCTCGACGGCTTCGAGCAGGACGTCGCGATATTCGCTTTCGCCGCGACCCAGCTCGAAGCGATGGGTACCCTGCTCGACGACACGCTCGACCGTACGGCCGATGCCGGACTGCAGCACGAGATCGACGAGATCAAGCAGGCGGAGCGTGCTGAGCTCGCCCCGGTGATCGTGCACGACTTCATCAATCGCGCGCTCAAGGATCAGCCGGTCGCCGACACGATGCGCGAATTCCTGCGTCGTGACTGGGCCCAGTTGCTGACCCGCGACTACCTGCAGGAAGGCGAAACGGGGGCGCATTTCAACAGCCATGTCGAGACCATGCGGGAACTCGTCTGGAGCGTGCAGCCCAAGGCCGACATGGACGCCCGGCTCATGCTCGTGCGCATCCTGCCCGGGCTGCTGAAGCGGCTGCGCGAGGGAGTCGCCGAAATCGACCTCCCGCAGAAGCTGTCCGATCATTTCTTCGCCACGCTGGTGATTCTTCATGCGAACGCGGTGCGGCCGAACGCACAGCCCGTCCCGCTGCCGGACATCAGCCCGGAAGACATCGCAGAACTCACGCCCGCAGCCGAAGCCGCATGGAACGGCACCGCGTCGACTGCAGTCGGCAGCGACCTCGAGCCGACGGCGGTCGAGATCGAGGACGAATTCACGGCGCGGGCGCGCGCGCTCAACAAGGGCGACTGGGTGGAATTCCACTACGACGACGGGACCTTCCGCTGGGCCCGCTTGGGCTGGATCAGCGGGGTCAAGAACACCTATCTCTTTTCCGACCAGGACGGCATGAACAGCTTCTCGATCGGGCTGCACCGCCTGGCGGACAAGCTGCGCCGCGGCGAGGCGGTCCTGGTCGAACGGAAATCGATCACCGAGTCGGCCTTCGGCAAGCTCCTGAACCTGTTCCGGCAGAAGCTGGGCGTCGCCTGAGCCGCCGCGCCGAACACGACCCGCGGACCACGTGTTGCGCCGCGCGGGTGGTGTTACCCTGCGCGCGTGAATTCATTCGCCTCCCGCATTATCCAGTGGCAGCGATGCCACGGCCGCCATAGCCTGCCTTGGCAGGCGACGCGCGACCCCTACCGTATCTGGCTGTCGGAAATCATGCTGCAGCAGACGCAGGTCGCAACCGTCATTCCCTATTACGCGCGCTTCGTCGCGCGCTTTCCCGACCTCCCGGCGCTGGCGGCGGCGCACGAGGACGAAGTGCTTGCGCTCTGGAGCGGACTCGGCTACTACAGCCGCGCGCGCAACCTCTACGCGGCGGCACGCACGGTCCTCGACGAACACGCCGGCATCTTTCCCGACGTACCCGAGACGATTGCCCGCCTGCCCGGCATCGGACGCTCGACCGCGGCCGCGATCGCCGCGCTCGCCTTCGGCCGTGCCTGCGCGATCCTCGACGGCAACGTCAAGCGCGTGCTCGCTCGCCACGCCGGGATCAACGGCTGGCCGGGGGAACGAAAGGTGGAACTCGCGTTGTGGCAGCTCGCGGCGTCGCGCCTGCCGCAAGCCGGAGTCGAGACCTACACCCAGGGCATGATGGATCTCGGCGCGCTGGTCTGCACGCGCGGCGTGCCTGCGTGTGTCCGCTGTCCGGTCAGCGACGACTGCGTCGCCCGCGTCGACGGCCGAATCGAGCAACTGCCGACCCCGCGCCCGCGGAAAGCGTTGCCGGAAAAAGAGGTGCAGATGCTTTTGTTCGTCGAAGACGGCAGATTGCTGCTGGAAAAACGCCCGCCCAGGGGGATCTGGGGCGGCCTCTGGAGCCTGCCCGAACTCCCCGCAGAAGTCGACGCCGGCCGGCACTGCCGCGACCATTTCGGCTTCCGCACGATCTCGCTGCGCACACTCCCCCGGCTCAGCCACACCTTTACGCATTTCAAGCTGCACATTCACCCCGTCCGGCTCGACGTGAGCCCCGAGGGCTCCGCGCGTCCGGGGCCGGTGTGGCTGCCGTTTTCCGCGGCACTGGCGACCGGGCTGCCCGCGCCGGTGCGCAAGCTGGTGCTGCAATTAGGGGAGGGGTGAACCGAATTCGCATTGCGCGGTCTCAGCGACAGCCACGGCGCGATTCCGCGCCGTGAATGCGAATGCTATAAGTAGAAGTCTTTCCGACGCAGGAGGATGAAATGCGCGTACACCAAGATTCAGCGGTCGCTGCCGTCTTCGACCCCGACGGCTTCCTGCTCGACCCAACGATGTGGAGCGAAAGTCTGGCCGACCGCATCGCCCAGACGGACGGAATCGGCGAGCTGAACGCCCAGCAATTGGGCCTGCTGCACACCCTGCGACGCGAATTTGCACGCAACGGCACGATCCCCGCGTTGAATCATGTCTGCCACGTCAGCGGCGAGGATGCCCAGTGTCTGCATCACCTGTTCCCGAGCCCGCGCGAGGCCTGGCGGGTTGCGGGCCTGCCGAATCCGGGCGAGGAGGCGAAGGCGTATTTTTCGGCACAGTGAGACAATGGCGGGATGAATCCTGCCATCAACGAAGCCGACGTCTGCCTGTTGCATGAACCGATCGTCGGCGCTTTCGGACTTCCCGGAGACTCGCCTTTCGTCAGTATCAAGGGCGACCCCAGCCTGCGCGAAACCGTTCCGCTGCGACCGCGGCAGAACTCGCGGCTCGACCGGATCGCCAGCGAAGTGCTTGCGACCTGCGCGACACTTCTGCGCGAAACCGGGATCTATGCGATCTACGTCGGCTTCAACAGCTCCGAGGTGAGGACCGAGTCGATCTTCAATCCTTTTGCCTATGAGGTGCACGACGCCGAGGATCTGGTCAAGCCCGGCTATGCGGAGCGTCACTTCGTGCAGGTCCCCTACGCGGAAAAGATGCGCTCGATCGCGTGGATGCGCGGCATCGTCCAGACCGGTCCGTTGCGCCAGTATCTGCCGTCCTCCTGGCAGCAACTGATGGACGAGGCGCGTACGCAAGCGACCCCGCTGACGCCCGAGCGCATCGACGAAATCGTGCACAGCCTCGACGTGTTGCGCGCGATCGACGGCTATTACCTGCGCAACGCCGCCATCTCGCTGTCGGAGGGCCTCGTCCGCGCATCCTACAACTGCGACGGGACCTATATCGTTCGCGCCGAATACTTTCCCGAGTTCGTTCGCCTCAACACGCCCTGAGCCGCCGCCTCAGTCAAGCGGGCTGTCGACGTAGGCGCGTCCTCGAGGGCAGCCGGAATTGTAGTGTTTCGCGCCGGCACGAACATAGGGAAGCGGCTGGCCGGGTGCGCCCGTCACTGGGTCCCGGTTGAAATAGACGTGGACTTCGCGCAGCATCGGGCGGCGCTTGGCCGGGTCCGGCGTGCGCGGCGTGCGGCATTCGAATACGACCGCTTGTTCGAGCGAACGATCGTTTTCACGCAAGCGCTCACGCAATAGCGCCAGATCCACCTCGCGTCCCATGTGCCGCGCGAGCTCGTCGCCGATCGCCCGGTTCACCCGCGCGCTCAACGCCGCAGACGCGGAGAAATACTCGGCCGGGGCCAGACCCGAGCAGCTGCCGTGCTTGGCCCACTGGTGGCGCTCGAGGCAATCCGCAGTCGCAGGCATGAACTGCCGCAACGCGGCCTCTGTTTCCGAGGGCAGCGCAGGCGCGGGCAGCGCGCAGAACGCTCGCGCGGATTTTCCCGCGCAATAGGCCGGGTGCCGGCGATCCTCGCGGTTCGGCCACAGCCCGTGCAGCGTCAGGGGCACCCGCTTGAAGTCGCGCTCGCTGAGCGCCTTGCATTGCGCGAAGCCGCGCTTGCGTTGCGGCGCGTCCTCGCAGAACGCCGGCGCGACGCTCAGCGCGAGCAGATAGAAGTCGAAACGCGGCGCCTCGGCGCGGACGGAAACGCTCCACAGCAGGAGACCAAGCGCGAGCCATCTTCCGGCAGTCCGGCCGGCGCGGCCAGCGCTCCAGACCGCGAAAACATCGCGCAGGCGCGCGCTTCGCGCCCCGGAGATTCCGGTAAAATTCGTGCTTTCCATTCGTTCACAGAGACTTCTCACCATGTCCATGGCCGACCGCGACGGCGTCATATGGTACGACGGCAAACTCGTACCATGGCGCGACGCTACCACCCACGTCCTCACCCATACCCTGCACTACGGCATGGGTGTCTTCGAGGGCGTGCGCGCCTACAAGGCCGAACAGGGCACGGCGATCTTCCGCCTGGACGAGCACACCAAGCGCCTCTTCAACTCGGCGCATATCCTCGGCATGAAACTGCCTTTCGACGCGGCGACGCTTTCGGAAGCGCAGCGCATGGTCGTGCGCGAGAACAAGCTCGAGTCGGGCTACCTGCGGCCGATGGCGTTCTTCGGCTCGGAGGCGATGGGCATTTCGGCGAAGAATCTTTCGGTGCACGTGATCGTCGCCGCCTGGCCCTGGGGCACCTACCTCGGCAAGGAGGCTCTCGAAAACGGAATCCGCGTGAAGACGAGCTCGTTCACGCGTCACCACTCCAACGTGACGATGTGCAAGGCCAAGGCCAACGGCAACTACATGAACTCGATCCTCGCGCACAAGGAAGCCGAGATGGACGGCTACGACGAGGCGCTGCTGCTCGACGTCGACGGCTTCGTCTCCGAAGGCTCCGGCGAGAACATCTTCATCGTGCGCGACGGCAAGCTCTATACGCCCGACCCGAGCTCCGCGCTCGTCGGCCTCACGCGTGACACGATCATCCAGCTCGCCGAGGAAATCGGCCTCACGGTGATCGAAAAGCGCATCACGCGCGACGAGGTCTATATCGCGGACGAGGCGTTCTTCACCGGCACGGCTGCCGAAGTCACGCCGATCCGCGAGCTGGACAACCGCACGATCGGTTCCGGTAGCCGGGGCCCGGTCACGGAACGCCTGCAATCGATGTACTTCGATTGCGTGCACGGCCGCGCAGCCAATCACCTCGACTGGCTCACGCCGGTAGCGTAGGGAGGCCTCATGAGCGAGCCGCGTGACGACAACCTCGAACGCCCTGATGGCAAAGCGAACAACACCCAGCGCGTGATCGAAGTCAGCGAAAGCGATCTGCCGCTGCACTGCCCGATGCCGCAGCACGCCGACTGGAGCGCGCACCCCCGCGTCTACCTGCCGATCGAAGTGCGCGGCGATGCGCTCTGCCCGTACTGTGGCACGCTCTACCGTCTGAAAGGCAAACCGAGCGGCAGCCGTCATTAGCCTTGCCGCGACCGATCCGGTCGCGGTTGAAGCGGCGAGCGGTTTTTCCTAGCATTACAGACCTATGTCCGAACCTGTCTTCCCCACCCCCGAAGCCGCCGAAGAGGCTTTCTACGCCGCCTTCGAAGCGCGGTCGCTCGACGACATGATGGCGGTCTGGGCACGTGACGACCACGTCGCCTGCATACACCCGCTTGCCGCGCCGCTCAATGGGCGCGCGGCGGTGGCGGCGGGCTGGCGAAGCATGTTCGGCGCCGCGGGACGCTTCCGCCTGCAGGTGAAGGCGGTCCACGAAATACGCCAAGCCGACCACGTGATCCGCATCGTCGACGAATTCCTCACCATCGGCGACGAGACGGCGCCGCGCCCGGCGATTCTCGCGACCAACGTCTATCGACGCGAAGCCGACGGCTGGCGCATGGTCCTCCATCACGCGTCGCCCTTGCAGGTCGGCGCGAAGGCCGGCGCCGACACGCCGCCCGTCGTATTCCACTAACCAGCGGGCTTTGCCGGCGGCCGGCAATGCGCAGCGCCGGCGACCCGCCCTACCGCGCGCCGTGGTGGCTGCCCGGCGGCCATCTGCAGACGATTTACGCGAGCCTCTTCATTCGCGTGCCGCCGGTCGTCTATCGCCGCGATCGGCTCGAGCTCGCCGACGGCGACTTTCTCGACTTCGACTGGGTCGACGGCGTCGCCGGGCAGCCGGCGCTCGTGCTGTTTCACGGTCTCGAGGGCAACGCCGAAAGCCCTTACGCGCGCGACCTGATGGCGGAGCTCGGCCGGCGCGGCTGGACCGGGGCTGTTGCGCATTTCCGCGGCTGCTCGGGCGAGGACAACCGCCTGCCGCGCGCCTATTTCGCGGGCGACAGCGCGGACATCGAACACGTGCTGCGGCACGTCAAGTCGCACCACCCCGACGCGCCACTCTATGCCGTCGGCGTCTCGCTCGGCGGCAACGCCTTGCTCAAGTGGCTGGGCGAGACGGGCGCCGCTGCAGCCGCGCTGGTCACACGGGCCGCGAGTGTTTCCGCGCCGCTCGACCTGATCGCCGCAGGCCGCGCGCTCGACCGCGGCTTCAATCGCCGCGTCTACACCGCGCGCTTTCTCGCGACACTGAAGCGCAAGGCGCTCGACAAGGCGCGGCGTTTTCCCGGCCTGCTCGACGCATCCGCGGTCGCCGCGGCGACCACGTTCCGCGAATTCGACACGCTGGTGACCGCGCGCCTGCATGGCTTTCGCGACGCCGACGACTACTGGCTGCGGGTCTCGGCTAAACCTTTCCTGCGAGCGATCGCAGTGCCCACGCTCGTGATCAACACGAGGAACGATCCCTTCCTGCCGCACGCGGCCTTGCCCGCCCCCGCGGAGGTCGCACCGGCGGTCACGCTCGAACAGCCCGCAGCCGGAGGCCACGTCGCCTTTCCGCAGGGCCCCTTCCCAGGCCGGCTCGGCTGGCTCACGCGTCGCCTGATGCGGCACTTCGAAGCAGGGCGCGGTTAGAATCGATCCCTCTGAGATCAAGGAGCGCGCTGTGGAATACCCCAAGGAAATCTTCAAGGCCTACGACATTCGCGGCATCGTCGGCAAGACCTTCACGCCTGAAATCGTCGAGGCCATCGGTCATGCCATCGGCTCGGAAGCCGCCGCCCGCGGCCAGAAGGAAATCTGCATCGGCCGCGACGGCCGTCTCTCGGGGCCCGATCTCGCCGCTGCGCTGGCGCGCGGCATCCGCAAGGCCGGCATCGGCGTGGTCGACCTCGGCATGGTCGCGACGCCGATGACTTACTTCGCCGCCTACCAGCTCGGCACGAACAGCGCAGTAATGGTCACCGGCAGCCATAATCCGCCCGACTACAACGGCCTGAAAATGGTGCTCGGCGGCGAGACGCTCTCCGGCGCCACGATCCAGGCGCTGCGCCAGCGCCTCGTCGACGGCAATCTTGCCCACGGCGAAGGCGGCTACCGCGAGCATGACATCGCGGGCGAGTATCTCGCGCGCATCGTCTCCGACGTCAAGCTCGCGCGTCCGATGAAGATCATCGTCGACTGCGGCAACGGCGTGCCCGGCGCGTTCGTGCCCAAGCTCTACCGCGACATGGGATGCGAGGTCGAGGAACTCTTCTGCGAGGTCGACGGCAACTTCCCCAATCACCACCCCGACCCTTCTCAGCCGAAAAACCTGCAGGACCTGATTTCTGCACTGAAGACGAGCGACGCCGAGATCGGCCTCGCCTTCGACGGCGACGGCGACCGCCTTGGCGTCGTCACCAAGGACGGCAGCATCATCTTCCCCGACCGCCAGCTGATGCTGTTCGCCGACGACGTGCTGAGCCGCAATCCAGGCGCCGAAATCATTTTCGACGTGAAATCGACGCGCAAGCTGTTCGACTGGATCCGCGCGCGCGGCGGCAAACCCACGCTGTGGAAAACCGGCCACAGCTTCATCAAGGCCAAGATGAAGGAGACCGGCGCGCTGCTCGCCGGCGAAATGTCGGGCCACGTGTTCTTCAAGGAACGCTGGTTCGGCTTCGACGACGGCCTCTATGCCGGGGCACGCCTGCTCGAATACCTGTCGAAGCAGGCCGACATCAACGCCACGCTGCACGGCCTGCCCGACACCGTGAACACGCCCGAACTCAACATCAAGATGGCCGAGGGCGAGCACTACGCGCTGATGGAGCGGCTGCAGAAAACCGCGAAATTCCCCGACGCGCAGGAAGTCATCACGCTCGACGGCCTGCGCGTCGAATACGCCGACGGCTTCGGCCTCGCCCGCCCGTCCAACACCACGCCGGTCGTCGTGCTGCGCTTCGAAGCCGACAATACCCAGGCACTCGAGCGCATACAGGCCGACTTCCGGCGCGTCATCCACGAGGCCGCACCGTCGCTCAGCCTTCCGTTTTGAGCGCGAACGACAGGCCGCGCAGCCTCCACGTCATCGGCGGCAAGCGGCTCGGCGGCGCCGAGCGCTTTTTCGTCCGCCTGGTGAACGCGCTGGCGCGACGCGGTGAGCCGGTCGCGGCGGTGACCGTCGCCGGCGGCGAAATCGCGCGTGCGCTCGATCCCGCGGTACGGCAGTTCCATGCCCCGATGTTCGCGTTCTGGGACCGCTACTCGCGCTGGAAGATCGCGCGCGCGATTGCAGCCTTCCATCCCGACGTCGTGCAGACCTACATGGGGCGCGCGACGCGCATCGTCCGCCTGCCTGTGGGCCGGGCGCCCGTCCACCTCGCAAGGCTGGGCGGCTACTACCAGTTGAAGGGCTATCGCCACGCCCATGCCTGGGTCGGCAACACGCTCGGCATTCGCGACTACCTGGCCGCCGGCAATCTGCCCGCCGGGCGCGTGCACTACATCGGCAACTTCGTCGACACGCCGGGCCGCCTCAAGTCCGACGCAATCGACGCGCGGCGCCGGGCGCTTGGCCTCGAGGGTTGCCGCGTGCTCCTGGGACTCGGCCGGCTGCATCCCAACAAGGGCTGGGCAGACCTGCTGCGCGCCTTCGCGCGCCTGCCGGCAACGCGCGGCGGCGCGCCGCTGCATCTGCTCATGGTCGGCGACGGCCCGCTGCGCGGGGAGCTGGAGGAACTCGCACGCAGCCTCGACATCGCGCCGCGTGTGCACTGGACCGGCTGGCAGAACGACCCCGCCCCTTATTATCAATTGGCCGACGTCTTTGTCTGCGCGTCGGTTCACGAGCCGCTCGGCAACGTCATCCTCGAAGCCTGGGCCAATCGTGTACCGCTAGTCTCGACCCGCGCTCAGGGTCCGCTCGAACTCGTGCGCGACGGCGTGAACGGCCTGCTCGCGCCGCTCGGCGACCCAGCTGGCCTCGCCGACATTCTCGCTGCCGCACTCGCGCTCGAGGGACCGGTGAGGTCGCGCCTCGTCGAGGCGGGCTACGACGAAGTGCACCGGCACTATTCCGAGCCAGCGATCGTCGACGCGTACGTCGGGCTCTACACCGATCTGCGCCGCGGCGTTTCAGCCGCCTGACACGGCGCGGCGCCACGGGCGCGCGATACGGCGTCTAGAATTCAGGCTCATCATCCTTAGGTGAGGAGTGCCATCATCGACTGCCTGCTCTTCCACGACGGCAAGGTGCAATCGATCGCGTTCGAGGACATCAGCGACCACGTCGGCGATCCCGAGCGTTTTCTCTGGGTCGAGCTCAAATCTCCCGACGTGCATACGGTGGCCAAGCTCGGCGACGAGTTCGGCCTGCACGAACTCGCGCTCGAGGATGCGATCTCGACGCACCAGCGGCCCAAGCTCGAGGAATACGGCGAACACCTGTTCATCGCCGTGCGCACGGTCCAGCTCTGGCAGACGCGGATCGAGATCGGCGAAACCCACGTCTTCGCCGGCGCCAATTTCGTCATCGCGATCCGCCACGGCGCCGGCAGCAACTACACCCGCGTCGCCGAACGACTGCGTGCGCCGAAGAACGGCATCCGTCCCGGCGCGCCCTACGCGCTATATCTCGTGCTCGACCTCATCGTCGATCAATTGAAACCGGTCATGGACGGGCTGCACGAGCGTTTCCAGTCGGTCGAGAGCGTCCTCGTCGGCGGCGAACTGCGCCGCGGCAATCTCGAGCACCTCTATGCGCTGAAGCGCGACCTGACGCAACTGCGCGACGCGGTCGACCCGGTGCAGGACATCACGCAGGACCTCATCCGCCTGCATCCCGAATTCGTCGTGCGCGAACTCAAGGCCTATTACCGCGACGTGCATGACCACGCGGCACGCATCTCCGCGGCGATCGGCCACTTGCGCAATTCGGCCTCGGACGCGATGCAGTTCCACCTCGCGTCGCTCTCGCTGCAGCAGAACGAGTCAGTGCAGAAGCTCGCGGGCTGGGGCGCGTTGCTCGCCCTGCCGACGGTGATCTTCAGTCTCTACGGCATGAATTTCCGCCACATGCCCGAACTCGAATGGCCCTGGGCCTACCCGGCCCTGCTCCTCGGCACGGGGGCTGCGGCAGTCGTGCTGTATCGGCGGCTCAAGCGCCGCGGCTGGATATAGGATCGGCGCCGACGCCGGATCTACCGTCCAACGGCGCGGCTCGACTCAAGATGGCGTGGCGTCCCCCTGGCATAGCGGATACGTGCACCCTTGGCCTCGTCCTGCTCGAGCCACACCACGTGCAGGCGCCCCTGCGCGTCGAGCGTCGCGACCGGGTCGGTCTGCGCCCCGGGACCCGACGCCCCTGGCACCGCGACGTTGTCGCCGAAGGACTTGCCGTTCCATTCCGCGAGCCAGACGTCGGGCGTGCCGTCGCGTGCGTCGTCCCATAGCACGAGCAGGCGCCCGTCGTCGTCGCCGACGGCCTGCGCGTGCCATTGCGCCATGTTGTCGCCGAAACCGTCCTGCACCTGGACGTTGCGGCCGAAGCGGCGTTTGCCGGAATCGAAAGCGGCGTAGACGTCGTATCCGGAAAGGAAGTCGCGCTTGTCGAGCCACACCGCGGCGACGCGGTTGCGCTTCCAGACCGTGAGCGTCGGCCGCATCGCGCCGGTGCCGGCGCCGAGGCCGTTGACCGCGCCGCTCTTGTGGTCGGTGAGCCGGACCGGGGTGGCGAAGCTGCGTCCGTCGCGGCTATGGCTCACCATCGGCACAGTGTGACGATAGCGCCGGTCTTCCCAAGCGACCGTGACGCCGCCGCCGTCGCGCACGGCCAGCGCCGGCCAGCCCTGTTCGTTCGCCGGCGGTCTCGCCTCGACTGGCTTCGCCGTGTTCACGGTGACGGTGTTCTCCTTCACCTCGAGCCGCGCCACGACGATACGGCGGAAGCGACCCGCCTGTTCGGCCCACGCTGCATAGACATGGTCGGCGCGTGACGCGAGCGTGACCTGTCCCGCGTCGCTCGTGCTGAGCGCGATCCGTTCGCCGTCGGGCAGCACGCGTGCGTAGACGCGCCCTCCCTCTTCCCAAGCCGCGACGAAACGGCCGCCGTTCACGGCGATCAGCACCGGCGTGTAGCATTCCGCGGCGCTGAGACGCGTTTCCGCGTCGAAGGCCGGGGCGGCCAGCGGCTTCAGCGCGAGGTAACAGTGCGGCGTGCCGTCGCGGCTGTCTTCCCACGCGACGCCGACGCTGTCGCCCGACACCGCGACGCCGCGGCGGTTCGCCGACTCGAGATGGGGGAAGGAGGCAGCTCCGCGGGCCGTGCCGAGCGTGACGGGCTCACTCCATTCCCACTCCGCCTGCACGGGGAACGCGAGCAGCGCAAGAAGCCATGCCGCGGCCGCCCTCACGACTTGGCGCCGAGGAATTCCATCAGCGTCTGGTCCTTGTAATGACCGCCGCGCACGTAGCGGTCGTAGTCGCGGAAGTCCTGCACGGTCTTGAAGCCGGGTATCTGCACGATCTTGTCGCCCGCGGGCGTGAGGTAGACGAAGAGCGGCGTGGCGAAGGCCTGCAACCGCACGCCGAGTTCGGCCTCGGTGATGCGCTCGCCGCTCGGCAGCGTCAGGCGCTTCCCGGACTCGGCGTCGACGTACACGAGCACGTAGTTCTGCATGTAGAGCTTTTTCAGCGCCGCGTCGGAAAACGTCTTCTTGTTGGTGTGGTCACACCACGCGCAGCCATAGCGCCCGAAGTAGAGGAATATCGGCTTGCCGCTTTCGCGCGCGGCCTTGAGCCCTGCGTCGTAGCCGAGGAAGGGATAGCCGCGCGGCGGATCAGCGAAGCTCGCGCCGCTCCACAACAAGCCCACCATCAGAAGAATTCTCGTCAGCCTCATTTTTGACTCCCGCGGCAGTGTCGCCCCCATTCTGCTAGATTGAAGCCCTCCCGCAACCCTCCTTTTTGACCATATGAACCACGATTCCGTCCGTGTCGGTCTGGTCTCGATCAGCGACCGCGCCAGCAGCGGCATTTACGAAGACCAGGGGCTGCCCGCGTTGCAGACCTGGCTGGGCGAGGTGCTCGCCAATCCCGTCGAATTCGTCACGCGCCTGATCCCCGACGAGCAGGAGCGCATCGAGGCCGTGCTGATCGAACTCGCCGACGGCGAACGCTGTTCGCTGATTCTGACCACCGGCGGCACCGGCCCGGCGCCGCGCGACGTGACGCCCGAAGCGACGCTGGCCGTCGCGCACAAGGTATTGCCCGGTTTCGGCGAAGCCATGCGCGCGGTGTCGCTCAAATACGTGCCGACCGCGATCCTCTCGCGCCAGGTCGGCGTCACGCGTGGCGCGAGCCTGATCCTCAATCTGCCGGGGCAGCCCAAGGCGATCAAGGAAACGCTCGACGGCGTCTTCGCCGCAGTCCCCTATTGCGTCGACCTCATAGGCGGCCCCTATCTCGAAGCTCGGCCCGGCACGGTCGCGGTGTTCCGCCCGAAGTCGGCGCTGCGGCCGCCAGCATGAGCACGGTTATTGCGGCGGCCGCGGGCGCGTTGCGCGATCTGTTCAGCCTGCGTGTGCTCTGGATCATCGTCTGGCCGATCCTGGTCGCGACCCTGCTATGGCTCGGGCTCGGCGTGGCGTTCTGGGAAACCTTCTCGGGCTGGATCGCCGAGGCTCTCGTGTGGAGTGGGATCGATACCTGGTTGACCGAGCTGCAGCCGCAGTGGATCGCGCACGGACTCCAGGTCATCGCCTACCTGCTCGTCTTCATTCCGCTGGTCTTGCTCACGGCGCTCGTCATCACCGCGATCTTCGCGATGCCGGCACTCGTCGCGCTCGTCGCGGAACGGCATTTTCCCGAACTCGCCCGCGAACGCGGCGGCGGCTTCGTCGGCAGCCTGTGGAACGCGCTCGTCGCGCTGCTGCTGTTCGCCGGCCTATGGGTCGCGAGCTTGCCGCTGTGGCTGGTCGGCGTCGGCGTGATCGTGCCTTTCATCGCCGCGGCCTATCTGAACCAGCGGCTGTTCCGTTACGACGCGGTCGCCGACCACGCGAGCCGCGACGAGATGGCGCTGCTGTTCCGGCGCGAGCGTGCCGGCTGGTGGGGGCTCGGTCTGCTAACCGGGCTGTTCCAGTTCGTGCCGGTGCTCAATCTGCTCGCGCCGGTATTCGCCGCGCTCGCCTTCATCCATTTCGGCCTCGCGCGCATCCGCGCGCTGCGCGCGTCAGGGCCCGGTTGAATAGCGCCGCCTGAATGCCGCATCAAGATTGATTTCGTGCGCGGTCAGCGCGCCGATCACGCATTGTTCGAGGCTCTCCGGCATGACTACCCGGCCCGACCCATTCACCAGTCGTCCCGCCATGATCTCCGCGCGCAGCCGCGGCTGCAGCGCAGGGAGATCAGGATCGGCGTAGCCTTGCGGGTAGACGGGCCTGCCTTCGGCGTCGTACTTGTCGCTGGCGCCGAGCGTGTGCAGCAGTTCATGGGCAAGGACGATGTTGTTCTGCCGCGTCTGTCGGGGATCGGCGAAAGCGTGGACGACCCCGATCAAGCCCTTCTGGATGCCGAGCGAGTGCGCCAGCGCGATGCCTTCCTCGGGCGTGTGATAGAGCACGAACAAGCGGATCGTGCCGAGCTGCGGCAGCCCTCCGCCGGCGTGGCGGTAGGCCCACCAGCGCAGCGAGAGGCTCCACCACATGGTCTTCAACAGGTTGCCGTCCGGCGGTGGCGTGGGCGGCTTGGCATGCAGTTCCGGAAGCAGGCGGAGCTGCACGGCGGGTGACAGCTGCGCGCCGTAGCGCGCCGCCTCGCGTTCGAGGAAGGCGCCGACGTCGGCGAAGTCGCTCGCCTGCAGCGCGCGGATCGTCTGCGCCGCGTCGTGCGAGCCGTCGCCGTTGATCGGAATCACGACCACGTCGAGCGGCGCCCGCCAGCCGCGCACCATGCTCTGCTCCTGCCAGGTGAGCACGCCCGCCGCGACGAGCACGCCGAGCACGCCGAGGAGGCGAATGCGGCGAAACGTCATGGCGATGCGGGCTGAGAGGAGAGTCTGTCCTTGACGGCGCCCGCGTCCAGTTCTTGAGCCGGACTCAAGGCGCGGCCGCGGCAGGCGCGGCCTCGGGCGCCCGCACGCGCCTGGCATCGAGATTCATCTTGCTCGGAACGCGCTGGTCGGCGGCCGCCTGCGTGGAGGGCGCGGCGACGGCGAGGCGTCCCGCGTCGAGTCCCTGCGCGACGAGCGCGGCGCGCACGGCCTCGCCGCGCGCCTGCGCGAGCTCGACGAGGGCTGCGTCCGGAATCTCGACCTGCCGCGTCAGGCGCTCGAGCAGCTCGGCATGGAACGGCGAGAGCGGGCCGGTGTCGCGCGTCTTGAAGCGGCGACCGAGGCGCTCGACGAGTTGGCTTTCGAGCACGCGCGCAGCGGCGCCGACGTTCTTGTCCTGGAAGCTCGCGCGCAGTTTCCGGTAGGCGTCCTTGCCTGCGCTTTCGGCGTAACGGTCTTCGAGCCAGGTCTGGATCCTGAAATTGTTGACGTCGACCGGGCCGGGCGCCTCACCCGGCGCGAGTTTGATGCCGGCGGCCGCCAGTGCGTCGGCGCGCATCGCCTGCTCTTGCCGCGCACGGCGGTCGGCCTCGGGATCGTAGCCGGGCTCGAGCGTCAGCCCCAGCGCGGGACGCTTCGCCAGCGCCTCGACCAGCGTTTTCAGCTTTTCCTGCTCGGGCGGCAACAGCACGCTGCTACCCGGATCGAAACCGACGGCTTCGAGCTTTTCCGCGCTCACGCCCAGGAGCTTGCCGAGCGCGCGGAAGGGGGCCGTGACGATACGGGTCAGGACGTTGACCAGCGCCTTCCAGACGATCTTGCCGTAGCTGAACTGCGGGTCGTCGAGGCTGCCCGACACCGGAAGGTCGAGGTCGATGACGCCGTTGCTGTCCTCGAGCAGCGCGATCGCGAGATCGAGCGGAAGCCGGATCGCGTTGGGGCTGTCGACGCGCTCGCCGAGCTTGAGCGTGTTGACGACGAACTTGTTCTGCCCGGTGAGCTGGCGATCCTTGATCTTGTATTCGAGATCGACCGACAGTTTGCCGGAATCGATCTTGCGCCCGGCGAACTTGCCCGAATATGACGTCATCCGCGTCATTTCGAGGTTGCGGAAGCTCAGCGTCAGGTCGGTGAAGTCGGTCGCCCTGAACGGCTGGATCACGCCGCGCACGCGGGCCGAGCCGTAGTCGTCGACCTTGCCGTCGAGCTCGACCTGCGCCGTGGTCGCGGGGTCGTTCGAAAGCCCGGTGACGACGCCGCCGAGGTCGTGCATGACCGTGCCGAACTGCGGCGTCAACGAGAGGTCGGCGAACTCGGCGTTGGCGCCGGTGATGCGCAGGCGACCGACCGACAACGGAAAACTCTCACCCTGGGGCGTGGAAGCGGCGGGCTTCGCCTTCGGCGCGGGCTTGCTCGCTTTCGACGCGCGCACGATGCGCTGCAAATTCATCGTGGCGTCCTCGAAGATGATGACCTTGCCGAAGGGGTTCAGCGCGACCAGTTCGTTCATGTGCAGCCGGTTAGGGTTGAGCCGAAGGTCGAGGCTGTCAGACGAGAGCTTGCGCCAGCCGACGAAGGCCTCCTCGGTTTCCTCCTCGGTGACGGCCAGGTCGTCGACCGCGAATCCGCCGCGGTAAGCAAGCTTGGTCCCGTCGGCCGCGCGCGAGAAAACGAGCTTGCCGCGCGTCGAGACATCGCCCGAGCGCAGGTGCAGGAAGGCGAGCTGGTTGACGTAGGGCGCCAGCGGTTCGAGCGACAGTCCGCTCAGTCTCACGTCGATGCGGCCCGATCCCGCGGCCGGGATCACTGTGCCGCTGGCAGCGACCCGACCGCCCTGCCTGAGCGCAAAACCCGCCTCCAGCGGAACGGCCTTGTCCATGTCGAGACTGAGATCCTCGAACGTGACGAAGCCCTCGGCGACGTCGAGCCTGACCGGCGTGGGCGGCGAGCGGTCGACGACTTCGACCGCGATGTCGTTCAGGCCGAGCCGTCCGAGGTGTAGGGCCATGGGCGTGGCCTTTTCCTTGACTTGTTCCGTATCCGCGGCGGTCGCGGCGGCGGTCGGAACGGACGCGCTCGGCGCGGGCGGCTTGCGCTCGAGGATATCGGCCCAGTTGAGACGTTTCTTCCGGTCGAGGCTGACCGTGGTCCGCGCGGCGTTCAGTTCGAGCGCCTCGATGTCGATGCGCTGGTCCGCCAGATGCACGCCTGCGTTGACGAGCGCCGCGTGCCGCAGCTCGGCCACCTGCTGCGAGCCGGACAGAATGCGTACCGGCCCGAGCGCGGCGGCGACGGGGCCGATGTCGACGGCGTTTTTGGCGCCGACTTCGCCGGTCAGCGCGGCGGTGAGACCAAAGCCCTCGGCCGTCACGACCAGCGGCGTCACGAAGCCTTGGTCGGTGAAGCGTGCGCCCCAGCCGCTGAGCTTGATTTCACGCACGCCGATCTTCCACGGCGGGGCAGGTGCTGCGGGCTTGGCTGCGGCCGGCCGCGGCGCCGCCTCGGGGGCCGGCCCGAACAAGGCCTGCCAGTCGAGCACCCCGCGGGCATCGCGGGTGGCCGCGAGCTTGGCGCCGTCGAGGCTGATGCGCGCGACCTGAATGGCGCGCGTCGCCAGATCGAAGTTCGCGTCGGCGACGCGGGCCTCGGCGAGTTGCAGCGCGGGCACGCCGCCGTCGCGTGGCGCAAGCGTCAGATCCCGCACGACGAGATTCGCACCGTCGACCCGCACCCAGGGCGCGTCGTCGCCGGCAGCGTTTTGCACCATGGCGAAGCGGTAGCGCAGGCTGGCTGCGAGCGTGCCCGACGGTAGATCGAAATTGCGCGGGCTCTTGACCACGCTCAGCAGCTTTGCCAGCCGCACGCCCTCGAGCCCGATCTCGCCGCGCGAGGCGAGCGGGTTCAGCGCGAGGTCGCCTTTCCACTTGACCGTGCCGCCCTGCGCCGGAAGCCGCGCGGCGAGCAGATACGCACCGCGGTCCTCGGGCAGCGTGGACAGGCCGTCGAGTTCGATGCCGAGCGGTTCCAGCAGCGCGGTGAACGGTTCGCCCGCGCGATTGGCGTCGCGGTAGGCGACACGCCCGTCGGCGATCCGGATGTGGTCGACCAGCAGCCGCACCATGGTCTCGGAGGGAGGCTTCTCGTCCTCACGGAGTCTGGCGATCAGCGCGGCCCAGTTGAGCGTGCCGCCGCGCCGCACTTCGACCGTCGCGTGCGGCTGCACGAGATCGATGTCGCGGATGCGCCAGGCCCAGCGGAACAGGCCGGTACTGTCGAGATCGAGGTAGAGCCGCTCGAAGCTCGCGAGCGGTGCGCCGCTTTTCTCGGCGAGCTTCAAGCCCTCGACGGTCGCCTCGAGCGTGAGCGGATTGAACGTGACCCGGCGTGCGCTGAGCCGGCTCGCGAGCTTGTCCTCACCGATCCATGGCAAAAGCTTCTGCGCCAGCGGGTCGACGAGAAAGAACCCGGTCACGAGGTAAAGGACGAACAGCCCGGCGACGATCAGCGTCGGCAGGCTCAGTGCGATTTTCCTGAGTCGTTCGCGCACGGCGGCCATGCCGGTTCAGCCCGCCTGCATGGCCTCGCGGATCACGCGAAAGATTTCGCGGAAAGCCTTCGGCGGCTTGTTGCGCGCGGCCTCGTCCCGCGCATTGCGTATGAGCTGGCGCAGGCGCGTCGCGTCAGTCTCGGGGTAGCTGTCGAGGAAAATCGTCAGCGCCTCGTTGTCCGCGATCAGCCTGTCGCGCCACTTCTCGGCCTGATGGAGCTTGGCGTTCTCGGTTGCGGAGACGCCCTTGAACGCGTCGAGCTGCGCCTGGATCGGCGCAGGATCGATGCCGCGCATGAGCTTGCCGATATATTGCCGTTGCCGCCTGAGCGCGCTGTTCTGCGTGATCTTCCGACACGCGGCGACCGCTTCGCGCAATTCCTCCGGCAATTCGATGCGCTTGAACTGCGCGTCGGGCAGCTTGACGAGTTCGTTGCCGAGATCCTGCAAGGCCTCGACCTCGCGTTTTTTCTGGCTCTTGCTCGGGCCGTCGTAGACGGAATCGGGATCGAATTCCAGATCGGCATCGGGGTCTATGAGGCGCACGGCGGGTCTTTCGGTTGCTGTTATTATCGATATTGTAGTTTCTGCCCCGACGAACGCGCTGCGCAGGCGCATACCTCCCACTTCCGACCAGCCGACCATGTCCCGCTCACAGTTCAGCTATACCCGTGACCAGCTCATTACCCTCTCCCGCATGGTCATCGAGCACGCCGTCGCCAAGGGGGCGACCGCGGCCGACACCGAGATCTCGGAAGGCGTGGGCCAGAACGTCAGCGTGCGCCAGGGCGAAATCGAGACGATCGAATACAACAAGGACAAAGGCGCGGGCGTGACGGTCTACATCGGCCAGCGCCGCGGCCACGCGTCGACCTCCGATCTGTCGGAATCGGCGCTGAAAAGCGCGGTCGAAAAGGCGCTGACGATCGCGCGCTACACCGCCGAGGACGACGCGGCCGGCCTGCCCGACGCCGACCGGCTCGCGACCGACGTACCCGACCTCGACCTCTACCATCCGTGGACGCTCACGGTCGAAGAAGCGGCCGAGACCGCGCGTGCCTGCGAGGCCGCCGCGCTCGCGGTAGACAAGCGCCTCACCAATTCGGAAGGCGCGGGCGTCTCGACCCACGCCTCGCATTTCATCTATGCCAACAGCCTCGGCTTCTGCAACGGCTACGCCGGCTCACGCCACGGCGTTTCGGTCGCGGTGATCGGCGAGGACAAAGGCGCGATGCAGCGCGACTATTGGTACAGCAGCGCGCGCAATCCCGCCGACCTCGAGTCCGCCGAGGCGGTCGGTCGCGTCGCCGGTGCGCGCACGGTGCGCCGGCTCAACGGCCGCAAGCTCGATACCCGCAGCTGCCCGGTCGTATTCGAAGCGCCGATCGCGACCGGCCTGATCGGTAACTTCGTCGCGGCGGTCTCGGGCGGCAGCCTGTATCGCAAATCTTCCTTCCTGCTCGACAGCCTCGGCACCGAGGTCTTCGCGCCGCTCGTGAACATCCGCGAGGTGCCTTTCCTTCCGGCTGGCCTCGGCAGCGCGCCGTTCGACAGCGAAGGCGTCGCCTGCATCGAGCGCGACATCGTCCGGGACGGCGTCGTGCAGGGCTATTTCCTGTCGAGCTATTCGGCGCGCAAGCTCGGTATGACGACGACCGGCAATGCGGGCGGCAGCCACAATCTGGTCGTCGCGCCGGGCGAACTCGATCTCGACGGCCTTCTGAAGAAAATGGGCACGGGTCTGCTCGTCACCGAACTGCTCGGCCAGGGCGCCAACATGGTGACCGGCGATTACTCGCGCGGCGCCGCCGGCTTCTGGGTCGAGAACGGCGAGATCCAGTATCCGGTCGAGGAAATCACGATCGCCGGCAATCTCAAGCAGATGTTCAAGGGCATCGTCGCGATCGGACGCGACGTCGAGCGCCGCGGCTCCAAGCAGGTGGGGTCGATCCTCATCGACCGCATGACGGTGGCCGGCAACTGAATGTCGGCAGCCCGGCGATCGCTCGCTGCGCTCGTTGCCGTCTTCCTCGTCGTCGGCTGCGAACGGGCACCGACCCTGCCCAAGCTCGGCCCCGACGACGTCATCGTCGCCTTCGGTGACAGCCTCACCTTCGGTACCGGCGCGAGCCGTGAAACCGCCTACCCCGCAGTGCTCGCCACGCTCACCGGCCGTACCGTCGTCAATGCCGGCGTTCCGGGCGACACGACGGCATCTGCCCTGCAACGCCTGCCCGCGGTGCTCGATCAACACCGGCCTCGTCTCGTTCTGCTCTGCCTCGGCGGCAACGACATGCTTCGAAAACAGCCCGAAGCCGACACCGAAAACAACCTGCGCCGCCTTGTCGCGTCGATCCGTGCGAGCGGCGCCGAGGTGATGCTGATCGCGGTCCCGGCGCCCACACTCTTCGGCCGACCGCCCGCGTTCTATGCGCGCGTCGCGGACGACCTGAAGCTGCCGCTCGAGGACGACGCCTTCGACGCCGTGCTCCGCGACAACCGCCTGAAGGCCGACCCGATTCACGCCAACGCCGCCGGCTATCGCGTCGTCGCCGAGCAGCTGGCCGATTTTCTCGACGACGCCGGCGCGCTATGAAAACGCTGCTTGCGCTGGCCGGCCGGATCGACGCACTGACCGAACGCGTCGGGCGCATCGTGATCTGGCTGGTTCTCGTGGCCACGCTCATTTCCGCCGGCAATGCGCTGGTGCGTCACCTCGCCGGCGAGAGTTCGAACGCCTGGCTCGAAATCCAGTGGTATCTCTTCGGCGCAATGTTCATGCTCGGCGCCGGCTACACGCTCAAGCACAACGGCCACGTGCGCATCGACATCTTCTACAACCGCTGCGGCGCGCGCGGCCGCGCCTGGATCGATCTCGCCGGCGGCGGGCTGTTCCTGCTGCCGATGGCCGTGCTGCTCGCCTGGCTGTCCTGGCCGATGTTCCACGAAGCCTGGACGACGCGCGAATTGTCGCCCGACGCCGGCGGCCTCGTGCGCTGGCCGGTCAAGCTGCTCTTGCCGCTCGGCTTCGCGCTGCTCGCGCTGCAGGGTATCGCCGAAATCATCAAGCGCGTCGGCGTGCTGCGCGGCGATCTCGTGATGCCCGCGGAAGCGCCCGACGAGGAGGTGTGACGACGTGACCGAGATCCTCGTACCGCTGATGTTCGTCGGGCTCGTCGCCTTTCTGCTGATCGGCTATCCGGTCGCGTTCGCGCTCGCGGCGAACGGTCTGCTCTTCGCCGCGATCGGCATCGCCGCCGGCCTCTTCGACCTGTCGCTGCTGCACGCCTTGCCTGAGCGCGTCTACGGCATCGTCGCCAATCCGACGCTGCTCGCGATACCGTTCTTCGCCCTGATGGGGTTGATCCTTGAGCGCTCGGGCATGGCCGAGGACCTGCTCGATACGGTCGGCCAGCTGTTCGGCTCGGCGCGCGGCGGCCTCGCCTACGCGGTGGTCCTGGTCGGCGGCCTGCTCGCCGCGACGACCGGCGTCGTCGCCGCGACCGTGATCGCGATGGGGCTGATCTCGCTGCCCGTGATGCTGCGCTACGGCTACGACAAACGGCTCGCCGCGGGCGTCATCGCGGCGTCGGGCACGCTCGCGCAAATCATTCCGCCATCGCTGGTCCTGATCGTGCTGGCCGACCAGCTCGGGACTTCGGTCGGCGCCATGTACAAAGGTGCGCTGGTCCCGGGGCTCGTCCTCGTCGCGGCCTATCTGGCCTACGTGTTCGGCGTGAGCCTGCTGCGCCCGCACGCCGCCCCCGCAGTGCCGACGTCGGCGCGTACGCTGCGCGGATCGGCGCTCGCGCTGCGCGTGCTCACCACGCTGCTGCCGCCGCTGGTGCTCATCTTCCTCGTGCTCGGCACGATTTTTCTCGGCGTCGCGACGCCGACCGAAGGCGGCGCGATGGGTGCGGTCGGCGCGCTCGCCCTCGCCGCGGCGCGCGGACGCCTGACGCGGCTGCAGCTCACCCAAGCCGTCGACAGCACCACCCGGCTCACGACCTTCGTCATCTTCATCCTGATCGGCTCGACGATATTCACGCTCGTTTTCCGCGGGCTCGACGGCGACGCCGCGGTCGAGCACGTCTTCGCCCAGCTGCCCGGCGGCGTCCTCGGCTTTCTCATCGTCGTCAACCTGCTGGTGTTCGTGCTCGCGTTCTTTCTCGACTTTTTCGAGATCGCCTTCATCGTCGTCCCGCTCGTCGGCCCGGTCGCCGCCAAGCTCGGCATCGACCCGATCTGGTTCGGTGTCATGCTCGCGGTCAACATGCAGACCGCGTTCATGCATCCGCCCTTCGGCTTCGCGCTGTTCTACCTCAAGAGCGTCGCGCCGAAGGCGGTCCGCACCGGCGACATCTACCGCGGCGCGATTCCGTTTCTCGTCATCCAGCTCCTGATGGTCGCCGTCGTCCTGGGTTTCCCGCAGATCGTCCTGCGCGACGTGGCGGGCGACGCGAGCAGCGTGCGCGAGATCCCGATCGACGTCGACCCCGACGCCAACTATCTCCCCGCCGAGTGGCGCTGAGCGCTGCGCACGACCTGACGTTTCGCCCCGGAACCGTGAGAAAATGAACGGCTTCACGCGCGCTCGGTCATACGCGCGTCGATCCGACTCCACTACTCCAGGACTGAATCCATGAGCGAACTCGTCATCGAAGATCTCGTCGTCGGCAACGGCGACACCGCGACCCCCGGCCAATTCGTCTCGGTGCACTACACCGGCTGGCTCACCAACGGCCAGAAGTTCGACTCCAGCGTCGACCGCGGCGACCCGTTCGAATTCAAGCTCGGTGCCGGCCAGGTCATCGCCGGCTGGGACCAGGGCGTCGCCGGCATGCAGATCGGCGGCAAGCGCAAGCTCACGATCCCGCCGAACCTCGGCTACGGCGCGCGCGGCGCAGGCGGCGTGATCCCGCCGAACGCGACGCTCGTGTTCGAGGTCGAGCTGCTCGGCGTGAACTGAAGTCCGTCCCGGCGCCCGCCGGGATCGAGCCGTACCCCGCCGAACCTTCGAGCATGACGAACGCACTTTTTTCCCACCGCAAGCACTGGGCCGCGCGCTTCGGCACCGCGCCCTTCCTGCCGATGTCGCGCGCCGAGATGGCCGCGCTCGGCTGGGACGCCTGCGACGTGATTCTCGTCGCCGGCGACGCCTACATCGACCACCCGAGCTTCGGCATGGCGCTGGTCGGCCGACTGCTCGAAGCCCAGGGCTACCGTGTCGGCATCATCAGCCAGCCCGACTGGCACTCGGCCGACGCCTTCCGCGTGCTCGGCCAGCCGACGCTGTATTTCGGCGTCACGGCCGGCAACATGGACTCGATGGTCAACCGCTACACGTCGGACCGCAAGATCCGCTCGGACGACGCGTACACGGCCAATGCCGAGCCGAACAAGCGGCCCGACCGTGCCGTCACGGTCTACGCGCAGCGCTGCCGCGAAGCCTTCCCGGGTACGCCGGTCATCATCGGCTCGATCGAGGCGAGCCTGCGCCGCATCGCGCACTACGACTACTGGTCCGACACCGTACGTCGCTCGGTCCTGCCGGACTCCAAGGCCGATCTGCTGATCTTCGGCAACGCCGAGCGGGCCTTGCTCGACATCTCGCATCGTCTCGCCAAGGGCGAAAACATCGCCGACATCCGCGACGTGCGTGGGACCGGCTTCATGGTGGCGCGCGACTGGAAACCGGACGAGGCATGGATCGAGGTCCTCTCGACCGAGCTCGACACGCCGGGCGCGATCGACGCCCACGTCGATCCCTACGCGATGACACCGGCCGGCCCCACCGCGCAGACACCCGAAGGCACCGCTTCAATCAAAACGGCGCCGGTGCGCATCGTGCCGAAGGCCGAGCGCCTCGCTGCACGCCAGGAGTTGCGCGCGCGCACGGTCATCCGTCTGCCCGACTACGACCAGGTCAGGAACAATCCCGCGCTCTACGCGCACGCGTCGCGCGTATTCCATCTTGAATCGAACCCCGGCAACGCGCGCGCGCTGCGTCAGGGCCACGGCGAGCGCGACGTCTGGCTCAACCCGCCGCCGATTCCGCTGACCACGCCCGAGATGGACGCGGTCTACGACCTGCCCTACGCACGCGCGCCGCATCCGAGCTACGGCGACGCCAAGATCCCGGCGTGGGAGATGATCCGCTTCTCGATCAACATCATGCGCGGCTGCTTCGGCGGCTGCACCTTCTGCTCGATCACCGAACACGAGGGGCGCATCATCCAGAGCCGTTCGGAAGATTCGGTGATCCGCGAGATCGAGGCGATCCGCGACAAGACGCCGGGCTTCACGGGCGTCATTTCCGACCTCGGCGGACCGACCGCGAACATGTACCGCATGGCGTGCAAGTCCAAGCAGATCGAGCAGTCCTGCCGCCGCCTGTCGTGCGTGTTCCCGGACATCTGCGAGAACATGACCACCGACCACACGCCGCTGATCCAGATGTATCGGCGTGCGCGCGCGGTTCCCGGCATCAAGAAGATCCAGATCAGCTCGGGCCTCCGATACGACCTCGCCGTGCGCTCGCCGGAATACGTCAAGGAACTGGTGCAGCACCACGTCGGCGGCTATCTCAAGATCGCGCCCGAGCACACCGAAGCCGGCCCGCTGTCGAAGATGATGAAGCCCGGCATGGGCGCCTACGAGCGCTTCAAGGACATGTTCGAAGCCGCGTCGAAGGCGGTCGGCAAGAAGCAGTACCTGATCCCTTACTTCATCGCGGCGCACCCGGGAACGACCGACGAGGACATGCTGAACCTCGCGCTGTGGCTGAAGAAGCACGACTTCCGTCTCGATCAGGTGCAGACCTTCCTGCCGACGCCGATGGCGCTCGCGACGGCGATGTATCACACCGAAAAGAACCCGCTGAAAAAGGTGCTCGGCGGCAAGGCCGAGACCGTGCCGGTCGTGCGCCAGGGCCGTACGCGGCGCCTGCACAAGGCCTTTCTGCGTTACCACGATCCCGACAACTGGCCGCTGCTGCGCCAGGCGCTCAAGGACATGGGGCGCGAAGACCTGATCGGCAACGGCAAGAAACACCTGATCCCGCTCTACCAACCTGCCGGCACGGGCCGACAGCCCGAGGGCGCGCGCAGTCCCTGTGCGGCGCGCGCGGCGTCGGGCCAAGCCCACGGATCGAAGGCCGGCGCCGGCAAGCCCGCGGCAAACAAGGCCGCTGCGGTCAACACGAGCGCCAGCAAACCGAGCGCCGGCAAGCCCGCGCCCGCCAGCCGCGGACGGCCGCCGCAGGTGCCCAAGCATCCGCTGAGCCAGCGGCGCGGTGGCGGCAAGTCGCGCTGAGTTCTTTGCCAGTCCCCCGATCCGACATGACGAGCCCGAGCGAAATCCTCCGCGCCAAACTCAATCTCGAAACCGCTCAGCTCGCGTGGCCCGAACTCGAGCGCCACTTCGCCCGCGGCGTCGTCGTCAAGATCGCGCCCGGAACGGACCTCGTCGACGCGGCGCTGCAGTTCGCCGAAAACAACGCCGCTGCGATCCAGGCCTGGCTCGAGGACGGCCGCGTCGCCCGCGCCGAGCTTGCAGACGCCGAAGACTGGCACGCGCGCCAGCCGAGATTCTGGGCCGTCGTCGTCGCGCCCTGGGTGCTGGTCCAGGAAGCGGCGAAGGAACTGGATTCCTAGGCCGGTGTATCGTCGACCAGCTCGCCCCAAGGACGACAGCCTGATTTCAGCGGGGCGGCGCCTGCCAGCCCGCGTGCTGGAAATAGCGCCCGTAGGCGTCCAGCGCCTGCAGCACTTGGAGCGCACCCTCACGGCGCGGATGGCCGGTCTTCCCTTCCATCGCCTCGGCGCCGGCCATCAGGTCTGCGAGCAAGACATGGAGCATCGCGTCGGCCCTGGGCTCGAGCTTGCAGTGCTCGACCGCGTAGGCCACCTTCTGTTTGACCGTCGCCGCGAGTGCCTGGTACGCCGCGGCATCGAGCTGGTCCTTGCGGATCAGCGGCACGGCCTCGGTCATCGCCCGGTTGATGTCACTCATCGCCTGCCGCAGCGGCGCATCGGTCGCCCATTTCCTGCCTGCATTAAGCTCGAGCTTCTGCACGTCTGCGCCGCCCTCGCCATGATGAGGGTGATCGGCACGTTCGGCGGCGTGAACGCCGGTGGACGCGGCCAGAGCGAAGGCGGACAGCAGGACCGTGAGTGTCGTTTTCATCGAGTCTTCCTTTCGGGGCGAGCGGAATGCAGAAGTTAGCCGGCGAAACTTAAATACGGCTTAACACCGAGAACGCGGCAGGCGAAAAAAGCCCGCAATCGCGGGCTTTGTGTCGGGGCCAGCGTCGTGGGCTCAGGCAGCGAGGCTGTCCTTGACCCGCACGAGGCGCGCGCGTGCTTCGTTCGCAACGTTCTGGACCGCGGGATTGGAAACGAACTTGACCATGATCCCCGGATCGAGGAAGGACACGGTCACCTTGCCGTCGGCTTCTTCGCGCACGACGACGTTGCAGGGCAGCAGCATGCCGACGTCGGGCTCGGCGCTGATCGCCTGATGCGCGAGCGGCGGGTTGCAGGCGCCGAGAATCCGATAGGGCCGGCCTTCGACGTTGAGCTTGGCCTTCATCGTCGCCTTCACGTCGATGTCGGTCAGCACGCCGAAGCCTTCGGTCTTGAGGGCGGCGGTGACCTTTTCCACGGCCGCGTCGAAGGGTCCGCTGATCTGGGTGTCGAATCCGTATTCGCTCATGTCTTGCTCCTGTTCGATTGATTTGGATGCCGTCATTTTACGACGCCGGGTCGCGCCGGGGCCGACGGTCTTCAGGGTTCCAGGGACTGCTGCTCCATCTGCCACCACAGGCCGTAGACCTCGTCCGACCAGAGCGACTTGATGTAGGTGACGACGTCCTGCATCTCCTGTTCGCTGAGCGTTCCCTTCCACGCCGGCATGTTGCCCTGCCCGCCCGGGCTGCCCTCGCGGATGACTTCGAGCAGCACGGCCGTCGGGTGATGCCAGGCGTGCGCGCTGTCGTCGAGCGGCGGCGGCGGGAAGCGGCCTTGCGCGTCGCGAATGCGCCAGTCGCCGGGCTGGCCCTTGCCGTTTTCGCCGTGACATTCCATGCAATGCTTGGCGTAGACCGCACGCCCGCGCGCGACCTGCTGCGCGTCGAGATCGCGCACGACCGGCGCGGTGTCGCTCTGCAGTCCAGGCAATGGACTCGCGCCCTCCTCGCATCCTGCGAGGACGAGCGCGCCGATCAGGCTCGCGAGTATCGTCGGTGTTACGGTCTTCATGGGCTTTTTTTCTTTTGCCGGGAGGAGGGAGAGAGGTCGCATCGCGCGCTAAGTTCCGCTGTCCCGTTCACCGCTCAGCACGTCGTCGAGCAGGCGGCGCATGTTGCGCCAGTGGGAGCCCGCCCAGTAGATGCGGCCACAGCTGTCGCAGGTGGGAAAATGCGCGTAGTGCTCGCGCACCTTAGGCGGCAGGCGGTCGAGCACGCTCGCCTTGTCGACCGTGCGCAGCGGCACGTTGCAGTGCAGGCAGCGCGTGAACGGCCGCGCACTGCGCGCAAGATCGAGGCGCGCGACGACTTCGCGCAACTGGGCCTCGGATTTCAGCGCATGGATGTAGCAGCCGTGGGTGACGCTGCGCCGCTTGAGCAGTTCGCGGTCGCGCGTCAGCACGATGCGGCCGTCGTGTTCGCAGATCGCAACGATCGCGTCGTCGTGAAAATGATTGTCGTACAGCGTATCGAAGCCGAGCATGCGCAGCATGTGGGCGAGCCCGCCGAGGTGCGCGTCGGCGACGAAACGCGTCTCGCGCAACGGACGCTCGCGGACCCGCAGCAGCGGCGAGACGTCCATTGCCTCGAAGCGCGGATAGACGGCGACCCGGTCGCCATCCTGCAGACGACGGTCGAAACCCGCCGACTCGCCGTTGACCAGGATCAGCTCGACTTCGGTGTGCGGCACCCCGAGCGCCTCGATCATGTGTTTGGTCGTCGCCGCCCGCGCGCAGGGCACGGTGAATTCCCGCTTGCGGCGGTCCGGTGCGAGAAAATCGTTCAGTTCTTCGTAGAAGCGGAAGGTGGCGATGACCATGCGCGCGCGAATGGGGTTTCTGCATGCATGATGCATCGCCCCTCGCGCCTGCACAACCGGGCGCAGCGTTTCGACGCTAATCCCCGATCTGCTGTGCCCAGAGCATGGCGTCGAGGTGAAAACTGTTGACCCGCCACATGTCGAGGCCGATGCCCTGCGCGAGCGTCGCGATGTTGAGGTCGTCCGACTCCTCGCAGGCGATCGCCAAGGCGAGATAGGGCGCGTATTTCCCCTCGCGCTCGAGCAAGGCGTCGCTGACCGGTGCAGGCAGCTTGACCTTTTGCAGGACCGCATCGAGCGGCGCGGAGAGAACGACATCCAGCAGCGAGAACATGCCCGCGACGAACAGTTCGTCGCGCTCGCCGGGCGTCAGGTCACCCGTGCACTCGGCGAGCAACTCGGCGAGCCGGGCGCGGACCAAGGCGTTCTCCATGACGGCCCAGTCGAGCCCGGGCGTCTTACCGCTGGTGAAGAGCAGGATGGCGAGCCAGCGATACAGCTTCTGCCGTCCGAGCACGAGCAAGGCCGGTTCCGGGGCGACGATCGTACGACTCAGCCCCATCCCGGGAGAATTGATGTAGCGCAGCAGCTTGTAGGACAGGGCGAGGTTCTGCTTGATCAGTGCCGCAAGCTCGCCCACCTCGGCGTCGCCGCGCAACGCATTCAATACCTCGAGGATCCTCGCGCGCCCTGCATCGACGACGGGGCCGTCTAGCTGTTCGCGGCTCGTGATGAATGGGCCCTGGTAATACGAGAAAGGCAGGCCCGCACAGGCCCGGTATTCTTCCTGGGTCTGCACATTGGCGGCGACGAAGCGGATCTTCGGCGCCCGCGCGACGGCCGCCTGCATCTGGTCCCTGATGGACGGCAGGTCGCCGGCAGCGATGTCGATCAGCAGGAAGTCGAGTTGATCCAGGCCCGGCATGGGGGTCGCCCCTCGACTGCGCAAGCCGATGCGGTATCCCTTCGCCCTGAGGCGCGCGAGGGTCGCGTTATGCGGGCGGGCAAGACCGTCATTCGCGCCGAATAGGTAGACGGTGCCTTGCGCCGGCATTTCCTCGACCACAGGCGTCTCGAGCGAACTCGCCGACACGTCGATGAAAGCCAGGCGGTGCTCGAGCAGACGGCGGATCCCGATGGCCTGCAGATTGCGCAGCAGCACCTGATCATAGAGGCGCTGCACGCTGACGCTGGAGGCCTGCACCCGCGCATTGGCCTGGTACACCAGGCTGAACACGTAGCCGGCGACCCGCGTGTTCCGCCCGAGTATCGCCTCCCGCCGCACGATCGACGGGCTGTTCAGCGCGAGCGGCGTGCTCGAATGCGTCACGACGGGAACCGGCGCATGGTGCGCCTCGGTGACGAGCGGCGCCGCCGCCTCCAGCTTGCGAAACGCCGCCTCCTGCGTTCGGGACGCGAAGAGCCCGCTGCGCTCGACCTCCTTGCGCACCCGCCCCGTGCCGCCGAGCGCCCGGATCAGACGATCCAGTATCGAGCCCCTGCCCGTCAGCGATTTCATTCGTACGATTCCATCCCAAGCCTGGCGTCCTGCGCCGCCGTTACGCCGCCTCGATCGAGCCGGCCGGAGCCCGCCATTGTCGCCCAGTCTGCCCCCGTCCGGCAGCCGGGCCTCGACCTATGCCGCGAAATCTTACGTCGCCGAAGAGCGGACGGGCGGGGCGGAACAGCGCTCGACGCGCAGAAACGCCGGACGTAAAAACGCCACCTCGAAGGTGGCGCTTCACTCACTCGACATCGGCGATCAATGCCGGTTTTTGGCCGGTGCAGGCGCCTTGGGCGGCGTGATTAACGAGCCGATCGGAACGACGAGCTGTTTCGGCTTCTTCGGCTTCTTGGCTTCCTTGTTACCGCGTAACTGGCCTTTTGCCATGGGATTCTCCTTGCAGTGCCTCAGAAAGTATTCGGCTGGGTCTGTAAACGCAACTCAACCCAGACCGATCATAGGCCGATACGCCGAAATCGGTGGCTTTATTCCATGACCCGATGAATATCATGTGCATCTGAAAGAATCTCCCCCGGATCCCTCACCTGCCACACCGCCGAGGCATCTAGCCAGGATATTTGACGATTGCATAGGCGCTCCCTATCAGCGAGCATATTCAATAGAACAACGGCTCACCATCAAAAGGGCGCGTCTTATGCACCCTTGGTTTTTTGACGTACAGCGGTTCAGTTTCGACTCCGCGTTGGGAGACGCATGAAAATCAGGAAATTCCTCAGTCTTGAATGGGATGCGATCGCAGGAATCGTGGCTGCCGTGGCGGCGATCGTTCTACATCTTTTGCATTTCGTCGACGAGCGAGTCATCTTGCCGATCGTGCTTGCTCTAATAGCCCTACTATTCATCAACTTCTTGCGGCATACCAGAAACAACGAACTGACCGCCGAACAAGTCGATCGCACGGCACGGGCGGTTAACAGAATCCAGTCGGTGCTAAAGCATCCCGATGTAATTCTCGTCGGCCCACGCCACCTGCGTTCCGCGAACGAGCAATTCATCAAGCACATGAGCGGCGACACGATCTGGTTCAATGTCTGCCTGTCGATGTATAGGACACAGCCACTGTTCGATTCCTTGCTGCGCCCGGCGATAGACAACCCGATGGTGTCCTCGATTCAGTTCATTCTCGACGAGGGCCAGAAGGATTTATGGCAACAATTCATACAGCCCAAGATTGCCGCATGCTCGGGTTCTGCAAAGGTCAGGGAACCCCGCTGGCGCAACTTGAGCAAGACCGTTTCCTATATTCTCGCCGATAGCCAATTAAGCGGTGGAACGGAAGCGTTACTGAGCTTCTGGGGTGAGCCTTTCATGGCACAGACCACTGAACGCGACGTACCGCGTTTCATCTTTCATGTGCAAAGGAACGCCGAGATTCTGCCTCATCTCGTCGAACTGGAACGCTAGCGATATCGGCGTAAATGACGAGTAGGAGGCCACCGCTGGATTTCGTGATGGCCTGATCCAACAACGTTCAGCCCGGGGCTCCCCGCGTCTCGCTCCACGTTACGGATCGCAAAAACCCCCTTGAAGGAGACGCATGCAACCATGAACGAGAACCGGAGCATTGCATTCTTCGATGAGCAGTTCCGCCGTCAGCCGAATGACGTTGCACTGAAACTTAACCCGTTCGAGGCGCTCGCGCTTCCCTACCTTACGGGCGACGTGCTCGATTTCGGTTGCGGCCTGGGCAATCTCGCCTTCGCCGCGGCGGGCAGGGGTTGCACGGTCACGGCTCTCGATGGCAGTCCGGCCGCCATCGAACACATCCGTTGCCGCGCCGCTACGGAAGGCGCTTCGGTGTTCGCGTCCCTTGCCGACCTGCGTGACTACCCGCTGACGCGCGAATACGACTGCGTCGTCTCCATCGGCCTGCTGATGTTCTTCAACTGCTCAACGGCATTTCGGGTCTTGGCAGATTTGCAGGCCCACGTGCGCCCCGGCGGGGTCGCTGTCATCAATGTCCTCGTCGAGGGGACGACCTACCTCGAGATGTTCGATCCATTGGATCACTGCCTCTTCGCCCCGTCAGAATTGCAACACCGATTCGCAGGCTGGACGATCGAGCGCATGGAGTTCGCCGATTTCGAGGCCCCCCAAAACACGCTCAAGCGCTTCTGCACAGCCGTAGCGCAGAAGCGAGCCGCCTGAAGCTGGAGCATGGTCCTTCCGCCGGGCCGACAGCTGCCAGCAAGCGGGGGCCGGATCGCGTGCCTCGTATGTTCAAGCGTGTAGATAACCCTGATGTCATGCGCGACCGGGCAGGGCTTGCGTCAACGCCTCAGGCGATCGGTCCCACACGCTAGATCCGGCTGGCTGTCTGCCGCATCACATCCGCAGCGAAGCGCATTGCCCATTTCACTGGCGGCGGCAGTGACGCGCCACCGTGGGCGATCGCGATTTGCGCGTGCTGCGCTTCGTCGAGCTTCATCTGCTCGACCACGGCGCGGCTTTTGGCATCGGCCTCGGGGAGTTTTTGCAGATGGCCGTCGAGATGCGCTTCGACCTGACGCTCGGTTTCGGCGAGAAAGCCGAGATTCCATTTGTCGCCGAGCAGGCCGGCGACGACGCCGATGCCGAACGCCCCGCCGAACCAGAGCGGATTGAGCAGGCTCTTGCGGCCGCCGAGTTCGTCGATGCGCTGCTCACACCACGCCAGGTGGTCGGTTTCCTCGCGCGCGGCGCGTTCGAGTTCGCTGCGCACCTGCGCGTTCTTCGCGGTCAACGCCTGGCCGGCGTAGAGCGCCTGCGCGCAGACCTCGCCGACGTGGTTGACGCGCATGAGCGCGGCGGCGTGCGCGCGCTCGGTTTCGCTCAGCTCCGCCTCCTGCGGACTGCCCGGATAGGGGCGGCCCGCGTGCGGCGTCGCGAAAACCGTGCGCAGACCCAGATCGAAGGTGCTGATCAGTTGGTCGAGTCGATTCATGTTTGCTCCTGTCGGGTCACTTCACGTAGTAGTTGAAGTTGGCGTAGGCCGCCTCGTTGACCTTGAACCACTGGAATTCGGTGTCGCGGAAAGCCTTCCACGGCCGGTAGATCGCGGCGAAGTCGGCGTTGGTCTTCGCCTCGGCTTCGTAGAGCTCGAAGGTCGCGCGCCGCGCCGCGAGCATCACATCCTTGGGGTAAGGATGAAGCTTGACGCCCTGCCCGACCAGCCGCAGCAAGGCTGGCGGATTCTTGGCGTCGTACTGCGCGAGCATGAGCTGGTTGGCTTCGGCCGCCGCGGCCTCGAACGCCTGTCGGTACAGCTCTGGCAAAGCCTGCCACGCCGTCTGGTTGACGTAGAACGAGAGCTGCGGCCCGCCCTCCCACCAGCCGGGGTAGTAGTAGTGCTTCGCGATCTTGTGGAAGCCGAGCTTCTCGTCGTCGTAGGGCCCGACCCATTCGGCCGCGTCGAGCGCGCCGCGTTCGAGCGCAGGATAGATGTCGCCGCCGGGCAGGGTCTGCGGCACGGCGCCGAGCTTCGCCATGATCTGGCCGCCGATGCCCGGGATGCGCATCTTGAGCCCGCGCAGATCGGCGAGCGACTTGATCGGCTTCCTGAACCAGCCGCCCATCTGGGTGCCGGTGTTGCCGCCCGGGAACTGCAGGACCTTGTACTTGGCGTAGAGCTTGCGCAGCGCCTCGATGCCGCCGCCCGCGTACATCCAGGCGTTCTGCTGGCGCGCCGTGAGGCCGAAGGGCACCGCCGTGTCGAACGCGAGCGCGAGGTTCTTGCCGACGTAGTAATAGCCCGCCGAATGGCCGCATTCGGCCGTGCCGTTGCCGACCGCGTCGAGCACCTGCAGGCCGGGCACCAGTTCGCCGCCGGCGAAGACGCGGATCTGGAACTTTCCGCCGGTCAGCGCGGCGACGCGCTTGGCCAGCGTCTCCCCGGCGCCGTAGATCGTGTCTAGGCTCTTCGGAAAGCTCGACGCGAGGCGCCAGCGGACGACGGGCTCGGTCGCTGCCCGTGCGCTCACGGGCAGCACGGCGGCGACCGCGGCGCCGCTCAGGAAATCTCGTCTTTGCATGCTTGGTCCCGGTTTTTCGCCGATTATACGAGCCGCTTCGACGAAACCGCCGCGTGATAAAATCGCCGCCTCTCAAGCCCCCCCCCCTCTGCCATGTTCAACCGCCAAGACACCCTCGCCAAAACCGATCCCGACCTGTGGGCCGCGATCCAGCAGGAAGACCGCCGCCAGCAGGATCACATCGAGCTGATCGCGTCGGAGAACTACACGAGCCCGGCGGTGATGCAGGCGCAGGGCTCGCAGCTCACCAACAAGTACGCCGAGGGCTATCCCGGCAAGCGCTACTACGGCGGCTGCGAATACGTCGACATCGTCGAACAGCTCGCGATCGATCGCGTCAAGGCGCTGTTCGGCGCCGAGGCGGCGAACGTACAGCCGAACTCGGGCTCGCAGGCGAACCAGGCCGTGTTCATGGCCTTCCTGAAGCCCGGCGACACGATCATGGGCATGAGCCTCGCCGAGGGCGGCCACCTGACGCACGGCATGGCGCTCAACATGAGCGGCAAATGGTTCAACGTCGTCGCCTACGGCCTCAACGAAAAGGAAGAGATCGACTACGAAGCGATGGAACGGCTCGCGCGCGAGCACAAGCCGAAACTGATCATCGCCGGCGCCTCGGCCTACGCGCTCAGGATCGACTTCGAGCGCTTCGCCAAGATCGCGAAGGAAATCGGTGCGATCTTCATGGTCGACATGGCGCACTACGCGGGCCTGATCGCCGCCGGCCTCTACCCCAACCCGGTGCCGCACGCCGACGTCGTCACTTCGACCACGCACAAGACGCTGCGCGGCCCGCGCGGCGGCATCATCCTGATGAAGGCCGAACACGAGAAGGCGATCAACAGCGCGATCTTTCCCGGCCTGCAGGGCGGCCCGCTCATGCACGTCATCGCCGGCAAGGCGACCGCGTTCAAGGAAGCGGCGACCAAGGACTTCAAGCGCTACCAGGAACAGGTGATCGATAACGCGCTCGTGATGTGCAAGGTACTCGTCGAGCGCGGCCTCCGGATCATCTCGGGCCGCACCGAGAGCCACGTGTTCCTCGTCGACCTGCGCGCGAAGAACCTGACCGGCAAGGAAGCCGAGGCGCTCCTGGGCCGCGCGCACATCACCGTCAACAAGAACGCGATCCCCAACGATCCGCAGAAGCCCTTTGTCACGAGCGGCATCCGCATCGGCACGCCGGCGATGACGACGCGCGGCTTCACCGAACTCGAAGCCGAGCAGCTCGCCCACCTGATCGCCGACGTCCTTGACGCGCCGAACGACGAGGCCGTCGTCGAGCGTGTGAAGGGTGAAGTGGCGAAGCTGACGGCGAAGTTTCCGGTTTACGGCTGAGGCCCAGGGGTCCGGGGTCGGGATTCGGGGATCAGGGAATGTTGCTTCGCGTTTCCTTGAATATGAACGCGGCCATGCCGCGCAAAACCCTCTGACCCCTGACCCCTGGATCCCGACCCCTAACCATGAAATGTCCCTTCTGCGGCTCCCTCGACACCCAGGTCATCGACTCGCGCGCGAACGAGGCCGGCGACGCGATTCGCCGGCGCCGGCGCTGCGCCGCCTGCGACAAGCGCTTCACGACCTGGGAGACCGCCGAATTGCGGCCGCCGCAGATCGTCAAGACCAACGGCACACGCGAGGATTTTTCCGAAACCAAGCTGCGTGAGGGCTTTCGCCGCGCGCTGCACAAGCGTCCCGTTTCGACCGAACTCGTCGATGCGGCCGTCGACCGCATCCGCCAGCGCCTCCTAACGCTCGGCGAGCGCGAGGTGCCGGCGCGCGAGGTCGGCGAGCTCGTGATGACCGAGTTGAAGAAGCTCGACAAGATCGCCTACATCCGCTTCGCGTCGGTCTACAAAAGCTTCAAGGACCCTGACGATTTCCGCGACGTGCTCGAGGACCTCGCGCAGGGACCGCAAGCCGGCGACGATCCCGCCTAGGCTGCCGGAGCGCGGCCTTGACGTCCCGCTGACGCCGCCTTGACGCGCGCGCGACAGGACTTCGCGCATGCTGTTTCTTACCCTCACATGGAGAAAACGCATGCTGCTTCGCCTGTCCGCCGCCCTTCTGTCCTCTCTAAGCTTCGCCGCTGCCGCGGCACCGGGATCGCACTGGACCTACGAGGGCGAGCACGGCCCCACGCATTGGGCCCAACTCGACAAGGGCTTTGCCGAATGCGCGCTCGGCCACGCGCAATCGCCGATCGACATCCGCGACGCGACGCCGAGGGCCGACGCGCCGGACCTCGATTTCCGTTATCAGGCGACGCCGCTTCGTCTGATCAACAACGGCCATACCGTGCAGGTCGACGAATCGGATGCGGGCACGCTGACGATCGGCGGCCATCGCTACGCGCTCGCCCAGTTCCACTTCCATACGCCGAGCGAGGAACGTGTGCGCGGCAAGGCCTACGACATGGTTGCGCATCTGGTCCACAAGGACGCTTCCGGGAAACTCGCCGCGGTCGCCGTGCTATTCAAGGCCGGCCGCGAAAACGCTGCGCTGAAGACCGTGTTCGACAACATGCCGCTCGGCGCAGGGCCGGAGCATAAGGTCGAAGGCGTGCAGTTCAACCCGGCCGACCTGCTGCCCAAGCAGCACGCCTACTACCACTTCCAGGGCTCGCTGACGACGCCGCCGTGTTCGGAGGGTGTCGCCTGGTATGTGCTGAAGACCCCGGTCGAGGCCTCGCGTGCACAGATCGGCCAGTTGCGCACGCTCTACCCGCACAACGCCCGCCCGGTGCAGGCGCTGCACGGCCGGCAGGTGATCGACCACCCCTGATTGCCGCGGGGCGTTCGCCGCACGGCGGGGGCGCGCCAGGGGATCTGTCACGCTGCGCAGAGCGGGCCCGCCGTGCTACTGTTCACGCGGTTTCGTATCTGCTCCGCACGTCGATGAGATTTACCGCCGCCGATTCCCGTTTCATGTCGCGCGCCCTGCAACTCGCGGCGCGCGGGCTTTTCACGACGAGCCCCAATCCGCGCGTCGGCTGCGTCCTCGTCAAGGATGATCGCATCGTCGGCGAAGGCTGGCACGAACGCGCCGGCACGCCGCACGCCGAAATCCATGCCCTGCGCGCCGCGGGCGAAGCCGCGCGCGGCGCAACGGCCTACGTCACGCTCGAGCCCTGCTCGCACCATGGCCGCACGCCGCCCTGCGCGGAGGCGCTCATCGACGCCGGCGTCAGCCGCGTCGTCGCGGCGATGACCGATCCCAACCCGCTGGTCGCCGGCGGTGGCATTTCGATGCTGACGCTCGCGGGGATCGCGGCCGAGGTCGGGTTGATGGAGGCCGAGGCGCGCGCGCTCAATCCCGGCTTCGTTTCGCGCATGACGCGGCGCCGTCCCTGGGTGCGGCTCAAGACCGCGTCGACGCTGGACGGCAAGACCGCGCTCGCCAACGGCGCCTCGCAGTGGATCACCGGCGAGGCCGCACGCGCCGACGTCCAAAGACTGCGCGCGCGCGCCTGCGCAATCCTGACCGGCAGCGGCACGGTGCTCGCCGACGATCCGCGCATGAACGTGCGTGACTTCGACATCGGCCGGGCGCCGCTACGCGTCGTCGTCGATTCGACCCTGCGCACGCCGGCCAGCGCGGCGATCCTGCCCGCGCTCGTCGCCTGCCGCGACGCCTCGCCGGCTACGCGGACGGCGCTCGAAGCGGCGGGGGCGGAGGTGATCGAGATGCCGGGCGTAGATGGCCGCGTCGACCTCGCCGCGCTGCTCGCGCTCCTCGCGCAGCGCGGCGTCAACGAAGTCCACGTCGAAGCCGGTGCGGCGCTGAACGGCGCGCTGCTCGCGGCCGGCTTGGTCGACGAGTGGGTCGCCTACCTCGCGCCGCTCGCGGTCGGCGATGACGCGCGCGGGCTGTTCGCCCACGCGCCGCTCGCCACGCTCGCCGAGGCCGCGCGTTTCCGGTTGCAAGACCTGCGGCAGATCGGCGGCGACCTGCGCCTGACCCTGCTGCCGGCATGACGGGCTTCAAGGACCATTTCTCGTCGGGGTCCGAAGGCTACGCGGCATACCGGCCCGACTATCCCGCCACGCTCTTCGCCTGGCTCTCTAGCCTCTGTGCGGAACGCCGCCTCGCCTGGGACTGCGCGACCGGAAGCGGCCAGGCCGCACGCGGGCTCGCGGCGCATTTCCCACGTGTCGTCGCGAGCGACGCATCGGCCGAGCAGGTCCGTCACGCCACGCCGCATCCAGGGGTCGATTACCGAGTCGCGACCGCGGAGGCGAGCGGGCTCGCCGAGCGCAGCGTCGACCTCGTCACGGTCGCACAGGCCGCGCACTGGTTCGATCTGCCGCGCTTTTACGCCGAGGTCGCGCGCGTGCTGAAGCCCGCCGGCGTCGCGGCGCTCTGGGGCTACGGCCGCATCGTGCTGCCGGGTGCGATGGACGCGCCGCTGCGGTATTTCTACGCCGAGACGGTCGGTCCCTACTGGCCCGCGGAACGGGCGCTGATCGACGACGCCTACCGCGGCCTCGATTTTCCGTTTGTCGAAATCCCGCCGCCAGCGTTCGCGATCGAAGTCGCGTGGACGCTCCCGCGGCTCATCGACTATCTCTCGACCTGGTCCGCCGTGAAGCGCTTCCAGACCGCGCGGGGACGCGACCCCTTGCCGGCGCTGAACGCCGAACTCGCGCCGCTGTGGGGCGATGCGAACGCGGCCATGACCTTGCGCTGGCCGCTGTTCCTGCGCGTCGGACGGGTCTAGCTGCGCACCGAAAAATCTGTGAAGAGATCGGCGAATTGCTCGCCGACGTCGTGCAGCGGGCGCTCGCGCGTCGCGCTGCGGCCGAGCGCCGCGTTCGCGCAGCCCTGACTGCGGAACGCCTGGATCACGTAATGCTTGACGCCGCGTGCCGCGAGGTCGTGCGCCAGCGCGGTCAGCGCGGAGTCGGGCAGCAGCGCCGGATGCACCGTCGTGCGGATTTCGTGCGCAACGCCCGATGCGAGCAGCGTCTGCAGCCCGGCAAGCGCCGGTTCTCCGCTGCCTGCCGCGGCGGTGATCTGCGCGTAGTCGGCGAACGGCGCCTTGACGTCCATGCCGACCCAGTCGACAAACGGCAACACGGTGGCGAGTTTCTTCGGGTACATGCCGCCGGTATGCAGCCCGATCCTGAAGCCGAGCGCGCGCACTTCACGCACTGCGTCGACGAGGCCGGCCTGCAAGGTCGGTTCGCCGCCCGAGAACACGACGGCGTCGAGCAGGCCCTGGCGACGGCGAAGGAAGGACAGGACGTCGTCCCACGGAATTTCGCGTTCGCCGCGCGGCGGAATCAGGTCGGGGTTATGGCAGTAGCCGCAGCGCCACGGGCAGCCCTGGCAGAACACCACCGCGGCCAGCATGCCGGGCCAGTCGGTGGTGGACAGCGGCGTGAGGCCGCCGACGCGGAGCATGTTGGCGCTCGCCGCCAAGGACAGATCAGCCGAGCGCGCAGCGGCCTTCGACGAAGAATTGCCGCTCGCGGTGCTCGCTCTGCTTGCCCTTGTTGAAGCTCGTCACCGGCCGGTGATAGCCCATGACGCGGGTCCAGACTTCGCAGCGCGTGCGCTCCTCGTCCTTGAGGGCCGCGGCGTCGAGGCTGTGGGGGATTGTCATATCGTTCATCTTCGTCTCCTTGGGTTTAGGCTGAAACAACACGCTTGCGCGACAGGGCTTCCTCGTCGCACTTCGGACAGAACTCGTGTTCGCCGGCGAGGTAGCCATGTTTGGGACAGATCGAGAAAGTGGGCGTGATCGTGATGTAGGGCAGGCTGAAGCGCTCGAGCGAGCGGCGCACGAGGTTCTTGCACGCCTCGGCCGACGAGATGTGCTCCGACATGTAGAGATGCAGCACGGTGCCGCCGGTGTACTTGCGCTGCAGCTCGTCCTGGCGCTCGAGCGCCTCGAACGCGTCGTCGGTGAAGCCGACCGGAAGCTGCGTCGAGTTGGTGTAATACGGCGCGCCCTCGGCGCCGGCCTGCAGGATGCCCGGATAGCGCTTGGCGTCTTCCTTCGCGAAGCGGTAGGTCGTGCCTTCGGCCGGCGTCGCCTCGAGGTTGTACATGTGGCCGGTCTCTTCCTGGAAGGCCGCGATCCGGCCACGGATGTGGTCGAGCAGGCGCACCGCGAAGTCGTGGCCCCATACCGTGGTGATGTCGTGCTCATCCGCGGTGAAGTTGCGGATCATCTCATTGACGCCGTTGACGCCGACAGTCGAGAAGTGATTGCGCAGCGTGCCGAGATAACGCTTGGTGTAGGGGAAGAGGCCGTTGTCCATCAGGCGCTGGATTTCCTTGCGCTTGATCTCGAGGCCGTTCCTCGCCATGTCGAGCAAGGCGTCGAGACGGCGCAGCAGGCCCGCCTCGTCGCCTTTGTACTCGTAGCCCAGGCGCGCGCAGTTGACCGTGACGACACCGACCGATCCGGTCTGCTCGGCCGAGCCGAAGAGGCCGTTTCCACGCTTGAGGAGTTCGCGCAGGTCGAGCTGCAGGCGGCAGCACATCGAGCGGATGTGGTTCGGCTTCATTTCCGAATTGATGAAATTCTGGAAGTACGGCAGGCCGTAGCGTGCCGTCATCGCGAACAGGCGGCCGGCGTTTTCCGATTCCCAGGGAAAGTCCGGCGTCATGTTGTAGGTCGGGATCGGGAAGGTGAAGACGCGGCCCTTGGCGTCGCCGGTCGTCATGACCTCGATGTAGGCGCGGTTGATCATGTCCATCTCGACCTGCAGCTCGCCGTAGGTGAAGGGCATTTCCTTGCCGCCGATCACCGGCACCTGCTCGCGCAGATCCTCCGGGCAGGTCCAGTCGAAGGTCAGGTTGGTGAACGGCGTCTGCGTACCCCAGCGCGACGGCACGTTGAGGTTGTAGATCAATTCCTGGATGCACTGGCGAACCTCTGCGTAACTCATCCGGTCATTGCGGATGAAGGGCGCCATGTAGGTGTCGAAGGACGAGAACGCCTGCGCGCCGGCCCACTCGTTCTGCAGCGTGCCGAGAAAATTGACGATCTGCCCGACAGCGGACGACATGTGCTTGGGCGGCCCCGCCTCGACCTTGCCGGGCACACCGTTCAAGCCCTCGTGGAGTAGCGTGCGCAGCGACCAGCCGGCGCAGTAGCCGGCCAGCATGTCGAGGTCGTGGACGTGGATCGAGCCGTCGCGGTGGGCTTCGCCAAGCTCGGGCGGATAGACGTGGTTGAGCCAGTAGTTCGCGACGACCTTGCCCGAGACGTTGAGGATCAGGCCGCCGAGCGAGTAGCCCTGGTTGGCGTTGGCGTTGACGCGCCAGTCCTGGCGCGAGAGGTACTCGTTGATGGACGCTTCGACGTCGACGACGGTCTTGCGGTCCTCGCGCAGCTTCTTGTGGCTTTCGCGGTAGGCGATGTAGGCGCGCGCGGTCTGGAAATGGTTGGATGCGATCAGGCTCTGCTCGACGACGTCCTGGATGCGCTCGATGTCGGGCGGGGTGTTGCGGAAGCTGTGCGCGAGCACCTTGACCACCTGGGCGGTCAGCAGGTCGGCTTCGTCGCCGCCGAATTCGCCGCTCGCCTGCCCCGCGCGCAGGAGCGCCGAGCGAATCTTTCCGGCGTCGAAGGGCGCCCGCCGCCCGTCGCGCTTGAGCACCTCGCGCAGCGCTGAAACCGTAACCGTGTCGCGACCTCTATCCGTCATGAGTTTCTCCTCGGTATCAATATTTTGTGGCAACCACGGCGTAACGATACAACATGTTGATTAAAGGTCAAGATGAATTTCAGGTTGTCTTGTCCTGTTACACTCCCCACTCAGCCATCACGGAGGAAAACCTATGAGCACTATCGTGGATTTTCTGGGCGCCGACCACCGCGCCTGCGACGACTTGTTCGCCTCGGCCGAAGCGGCCGCGGCGCAAAAAAACTGGGATAGCGCGCGCACGCTCTTCACGCGCTTCCACGAGGCCATGGAACACCACCTGACGATGGAGGAAGAAGTCCTGTTCCCGGCCTTCGAGAAGCGCCCCGGCATGGCCGCCGGGCCGACCCAGGTCATGCGCTCGGAGCATGTGCAGATGCGCGGACTCATGGACGACATGGCCAACGCGGTCGCCGCGAGCAACCGCGACGGCTATCTCGGGCTGTCCGAGACGCTCAACATGCTGATGCAGCAGCACAACCTGAAGGAGGAGAACATGCTCTATCCGATGTCCGACCAGGTGCTGAACAGCGAACGCGACGGCCTGATCCGGACCATGGAAGGCATGGCGCGGTAAGACTGCGCATGGAGGGGTCGGACGAAATCCTCGTCGACGCGCGCGGCCTGGCGGCACCCGAGCCGCTCGAACGCGTCATGGACGCGCTCGACACGCTGGGTCCGGGGCAGACGATCCGCCTGCTGCTGCATCGCGAGCCGTTTCCGCTTTACGAGCTGCTCGCCGAGCGGGGCTATGCGCACGCGACGCACGAGGACGTCGAGGGGAATTACGTTATCCTCATTCGATCCTCCCACGACCCGACCGCGCCGCCCGCCCGAGAATGAGTTTGCAAGCCGGCCTTTCCTTCGATCAAGCTCCCCCGTTCACGCTTCCCCTGCGGTTCTTCCTGACCGCGCCATTGTTCCTGCTGCTCGCCGCGGCTCTCATCGTCGCGGCGCCCGACGCGCTCGCGGCGCGTTCGACCCCGCATGCGTTCGCACTGACCCACGCCCTGACGCTCGGATTCCTCGCGATGACGATGCTCGGCGCGCTGACACAGATGCTGCCGGTCGTCGCCGGCGCGAAGGTCCCGCGGCCGCGGCTGGTCGCCTGGCTCGTCCATCTGCCGCTCGTCGTCGGTACGCTCGCCCTGATGGCAGGATTCCTGACCGCGGCGCCGGTCGCCTTCGGCATCGCGGTCGGCCTCCTCGGCTTCGGCCTCGTGGTCTTCCTGCTCGCCGCGAGCGTGAGCCTCGCCCGCGCGGCGCACTCCGCGACAGTCGGCGGCATGCGCCTCGCCGCCCTCGGCCTCGCGCTCACGGTCGTTCTCGGCGGCGCGCTCGCGCTGCTGCGCATGGGCTGGTGGACGCTGCCTGGCGTCCCCACCGTGGTCACCGCCCACATCGCGTTCGGGCTGCTGGGCTGGGTGCTGCTGCTCGTGATCGGCGTCGCCTACCAGGTCGTGCCGATGTTCCAGATGACGCCGCCTTATCCGCCCGCGCTGCGGCGCTGGCTCGGCGGCATCCTGTTCGCCTTGCTGCTGCTCTATGCCGTGGCGCCGACGGTCTTGCCGGTCGCCGCCTCCGCCGCGGCAATCGGCGTCGCCGGCGTGATCACGCTGTTCGCGCTGATCACGCTGAGGCTGCAGGCCAAGCGGCGCAGAAAGCTGCCCGACGTCACACTCGCCTACTGGCGCGTAGGCATGGCGAGCCTGATCGCCTGCGTCGCGGTGTGGCTGGGCGCGCGCCTCGCCCCGGACTGGCGCGCGAGCGACGCCTATCCGATGTTGCTCGGGATCCTGTTCATCGCCGGTTTCGCAGTGAGCGTCGTGAGCGGCATGCTCTACAAGATCGTGCCCTTCCTCGCCTGGTTCCACCTCCAGGCGCAACTGCAGGCGCGCGCCGGCAGCATACCGACGATGAAGGAGATGATCGGCGAACGCTGGATGCGCGCCCAGTTCTACCTCCACCTTCTCGCCTGCAGCCTGCTGCTCGTCGCCGCCGTCCGGGCGGAATGGACGCCGGCGGCAGGCGTGGCCCTCGCCGCATCGGCGCTGTTGCTGTGGCTCAATCTGCTGGCCGCCGTGCGGCGTTTTTGGCGCCACGGCGGACGCTTCCTCTAAGTCCCGCATTCCCCTGATCCTTCCCCCGGCGCCGCGCTCGACCCGTTCCCGGGCTTTGGGCGCGGACTGAAAATCGCGCGGCTGCGTCCGACATACAAATCGTGCGCCAGGGTTATAATAAGTATTCCATCTACATCTATAGGACGACAGCCATGAGTGCCCATCTCCACCTTCGGCAGGATCAGGTCTATCCCTTCGACGCCCGCGGCATCGCCAAGCGCTTCCGCCACGCCGCGATCTTCGGCGCGCTCGACGCGCTCAATGCCGGGGAACGCATGCGCTTCGTCAACGACCACGATCCGCTGCCGCTGCTCGACCAACTGCGCGCGCGCTACGGCGAGGGGGTCGAGATCCAGTACTTGCAGCGCGAGCCCGGGCAGATCGTGATCGACTTCATTCGCAACTGAGTCTTTCCATGGTGTTGCCGGCGCTGGTATTGCTCGCCCTGACGGTGTTCGCGGCGGCCTTGCTGGCGTCGCCGCACGGCGGGCGCGCCGCCGTCCTGCACCTGGTATTTGCGCTCGGCGCCATGCCGCTGATATTCGGCGCGATGACGCACTTCATCCCGGTGCTCACGCGCAGCCGCGGCGCACCGCCGCGGCTGGCCGCGATTCCGCTCGCGGCCATCGCCGCTGGCGCCCTCGTCGTCGGCTCGCTCGTCGACCCGCGTTTCGCGGGCGCCCGTCACGCCGCGGCCGGGCTCGGCCTCATGGCGACGACTGCCCTATTCGTCTGGAGCCGCGGCAGGCGACGGTCGATGCTCGGCCAGGCGCACCCCGGTCTCGCCTGGTACGACGCCGCGCTCGTCTGTCTCACTCTCGCGCTCGCGGCGATTCTTGCCGGTGCGATCTGGCCGCAGCAGTGGGGTGCGCTGCGTCGCCTCCACGTTCACCTCAACACCATCGGTTTCGTCGGCATGACCGCGCTCGGCACGCTCGCGGTCCTGCTGCCCACCGCGAGCGGCAAGCCCGATCCCGAAGCGGGACCCTGGCTGCGCGCCGATCTGCCGCTCGCCCTGGGCGGCACGCTGCTGACGGCGATCGGCGCGGCGTGGGCGGAGCCGATCGCCTGGCTAGGTGCGCTGCTCTGGGGGGCGGTGCTGCTGCATGTCGGGCGGCGCTGGGCGCGCCGTTATCGCGCCGACATCCTTTCGCTGCACGGCGCCGCGCCGCTGCTCGGTGCCGCCTGGGCCGGCCTGACGCTGAGCTTGGGCTTCGGCGTCGCCGACGCCGTTCCGGCTCTCGCCGCGTTCGACGCGCAACCGCTCTTCGCCTTCGTCGCCGGCTTTCTGCTGCCCCTCGTCTCGGGCGCAGCCAGCCAGTTGCTGCCCGTTTGGCTGCGCCCCGGTCAGCAGGGGCCGTGGCACGCCGACCTGCGCCGTCGCCTCGGTCGCTACGGCGGGGCGCGGGCTGGGCTCTTCCTCGTCGGCGGGATCGCGGCCGGGGTCGGCCTTGCCTGGGGGCTCGTGCTCGCGGCCGCGGTGCTGATCCTGTTCCTGCTACAAGTCGTGCTCGCGTTGGCTCACGGCACGTCCATTCGCAAAAGGAGGCCCTCATGAACACCCCGGCTTTTTTCGACGCTGCACCGCGCATCGCCGTATACGACCCGCTCGCCGAATTTCTCGGTGCCGCCGACGGCGGGCGGATCGAGTACGGCTATGGCGACGCGGTCAAGCTCGCGGGCCACTCCTGCCCGACCGTCGCGGGCGCCTACCTGATGACGCGCGCCGCGCTGGCGCGCCTCTACCCGGACGCGTTGCCCGAGCGCGGTGGCATCCGGGTCGACTTCGCGGCGTCGCAGTCCGCCGGCGTGACCGGCGTGATCGCGGCCGTCGCAGGCCTGGTGACGGGTGCTGCCGGCACCGGCGGGTTCAAGGGGCTGGCCGGACGCTACGCGCGGCGCGACCTATTGACTTTCGACGCGGCGGGCGCAGACGACATGTGCGTCACTCGTCTCGACACCGGCGCGCGGGCGACGCTCGCCTACCATCCCGAGACGGTGCCGGCCGAGCCTGCGCTGCAGGCCTTGATGGCCGCGGCGCTGAGCGGGACGGCGAGCGCACAGGAACGCGAGGAATTCGGACGACAGTGGCAGCTGCGGGTCAAGCGCATCCTGATCGACCATTGCGACGACCCGGCGCTGATCGAGTGTCGCATCGACGCGGCGGATTGAAGTCGCCCTGCTAGGGGCGCGCGGCCCAGCCGTCGATGAAGGTCGCGATGACGGCGTCGGCCTGCTCGCTCAGTTCGAAGCGATTGTCCGAAAGCACCCAGCGAAATGCGAGCCCCTGAACGGCCGCGATCAGGATGCAGGCGTTCTGCTGCGGAACGATTTCGGGCCGGATCTCGCCTTCGGCCTGCGCGGCGGCGATCAGGTCGGCGATGAAGCCGAGAAAGAACTGCACGAGACCGTTCATGCGCGCGCGAAACACCGGATCGCCGCTTTGCAGTTCCTCCGAGAACAGCAGGCGCGGGATCCCGGGCTGGCGCTGGATGAAATTGAGGTGCGCGCGGATCACGGCCTTCAAGCGCTCGAGCGGCGGCAGCCGGGCAAGGCCGAGGCCCGCCATTTCCTGCTGCAGGCGCTCCTGGATGGTGTCGATCAGCGCGACGAGGACGTGGCTCTTGCTGCCGAAGTGGAGAAACAGCGTCGGCTGCGCGATGCCGACCGCCTGCGACAGCGAGCGCGTGGTGAGCTTGGCGACGCCTTCGTGGCGGATGATCTCCATGGCCGCCTCGACCACGTCATGACGACGGACTTCTGCGGATTTCCTTTTTTTTGCGGGCATCGGGCTCGATCGTTGCGACCTGGGTTGCCGGATATTAAGCGTCCCCGGGGCCGGACGGCAAAGAACCGCGGAACGCCCGCGAGCATTCCGCGGGCGCGGGGACGATCCTCAGGAGCAGCAGCCTCCTTCCCTGACGCCGGCGCGCTTGAGCATGAAGGCGAGCGGACAGAAGCCGGTCACGCCGCTCTGCGCGAGATTCGCTCCGACGAAGGCGGTCAGCCAGAGCCAGGCCGGATTGTTGGTGAAATGCGCGAGTGCGATGCTGACAAGCACCATCAGGCCCGCCATCAGGTGCACGATACGGTCTACGGTCATGAGAACCTCCGAGTGAAAAGCCCCGTGGGGGGCGGGAAATGCGCGGAGGCCGGCCGGAGCCGGCGCACCGCTCAGTACTTGTAACTCACCTGCAGATTGACGATGTTCTGCTCGAGCTCGATCGTGGTGTTGCTTCCCGTATTCGAGGTGATCTCGTTATGGAAAGCGCGGGTATAGGCCAACGAGCCGGACACCTTGTCGCTGAATTCGCGCGTGATGCCGAGCGAGAGATGTTTCTCGGTGATCGCCAGCGAGCCGATGTTGTTGTCGACGTCTTCCTCACCGATCGGCGATTTGCCGTAGTTGAAGCCCGCGCGCACGGTCGTCTTGTCGTTGATCTGCTTCTGCACGCCGATCGCATAAACGGTCTGGTCGTCCCAGCCGAAATTCATCGTGCTCGCGCCGCCGGGGGTCTCGAAGGGGACTCGATCCAGCACGTCCTGGAAGCCGATGCGCTTCACGTCGGCCTCGATCAGCAAGCCCGGCATGGGCCGGAAGGCGACGCCGAGCGCGACGACCTGCGGCATGTCGAGCGTCATGCTGTAAGGGCCGGCGGTGGTGTTCCACTGGAACTCGTCCATGCTGGTCTTGCTGGTCCAGCTCGCGCCGAGCTGCACAGCCTCGTTGAACTTATAGATCACGCCCGCGTTCATGCCGACGCCGTAGACCTGGGTCTGCGGCAGGGTGAAGGCGTTGTTGTGGATCGCCAGGCTCTGATAGCCGATCTGCAGCGCGGCCCCGAGCGCAAGCCGGTCGCTGAACCGGTAGGCGAAGCCCGGGGCGATCTTGTAGGACTGCTTGGTCGTGACCACGGCCTGCGTGCCCGCGAGCAAGGGCCGCACGTCGGCAAAATCGACGCCGCTGCCGGAAACGCCGCCCATGTTGAGGCCCAGAAACAGCTTGTCGTCGACGTTGAACGCAACCGCCCCCGCCGGCATTAGGTAGTAATCGGAATCGCTGTCCTGGCCGTTGACCTTGCGCGGCGGGTTGAGCACGCCGACGCCCATGTCGAAGCGCACGTCCTTGATGCCGAGCGTGGCGAGGCCCGCCGGGTTGTACAGCAGAGTGGCCGCGTCCTGGGGCGCGGCGACGATGGCGCCGCCCATGCCCCACTGGGTCGCGGTGACGCCGAGCATCTGGTCGCCGTTGGTCGCGTGAGCATTCGCGGCAAAGCCCGCCAATGCAGCCGACACGGCGGCAAAAAGTTTCTTATTCATATTCAGTCTCCTCGATCAGGGGTGGGTTATTTCCGAACCGGGCTCAGCAGATTCGACGACACGCCCGGCGTGCCGCGGAATTTCTGATGACAGGCGACGCAGCCGGTCATGATGTCGCTGAGATAGGAAGCCGCTTTGGGCAGGTCGCCCGCGTCGGCCGCGTCGGCGAGCTTCAGCGCGCTGCCCTCGACGACTTCGTTCATCGTCGGCAACACGCCGAGGTCGGCGTCGTTGACCTGCTTGAGCGGAAAGTAAGGAAGCAGGCCGCCCTTGGGGATGCGGTGGTTCGCCAGCCGGCGCGCGGCTTCGGACGCGAACTCCGCGTTGTCGGTCGCGAGCGCCGCCGCAACGGCCTGGTAGTCCGCAAGGATTTCGTGCATGACCTGGCGCAGGGTCGTTTCCTTGGCGCGCCGCGTGTGCCCGGCGTGGAGCTTCTGGATCGTTCCCTTCAGTTCGGGCGAGAGCGCCATCGCTTTCTGCCGCAGTTCTGGCGTATAGCTCTTCATCATCTGCTGCATCTCGGCCGGCGGCATCGGCGGCGAGGCGGGGTCGGCGGCGAGCGCCGCGGCGGAGGCAAGGCTCGCGGCGGCGAGCAAGGGAATCGGCAGTCGGGTAATCATGAGTTCTCCAAGCATCAAAGGACGATAAGCGATCGTTAGATCATGTGATCTGTCGATCACATGATCGTCCGATTATATATTCGTTTTCGCGGGCGGATGCAAGGAAAATTCGCGCGCCCGGGCTGCGACTTTTTTCCGGGGGCGAGCGGATATAATGTCTTGTTTCCGCGCGCAGATTTCGCGCGAAGCCACAGTCCCGGCCGCGCGCCGGCACGAACACTCGCCTCTCATCAGAATGTCAACCGGTTTAAAGCTCAAATGAAACGCGTCGATGATTTCCGCCTCAATTTCGGCAACAAAGAACTGGTGCCGATCGTCATCGGCGGGATGGGGGTCGACATCTCGACCGCGGAACTCGCGCTCGAAGCCGCCCGCCTCGGCGGCATCGGCCACATTTCCGACGCGATGGTGCAGACCGTCTCGGACCGGCGCTTCGACACCAACTTCGTCAGCCAGAAGCTCAAGACCTACAAGGCCAACGTCGCGAGCAGCGACAAATCCGAGGTGCACTTCAATCTCGGCGTGCTCGAGGAAGCCACGCGCAATCACGTCGGCCGCACGATGGACGCCAAGCGCGGCGACGGCATGATCTTCATCAACTGCATGGAGAAGCTGACGATGAACGCGCCGCGCGAGACGCTGCGCGTTCGCCTGTCGGCCGCACTCGACGCGGGGATCGACGGCATCACGCTCTCCGCGGGTCTGCATCTCGGCTCGTTCGCGCTGATCGAGGACCATCCGCGCTTCCGCGACGCGCGGCTCGGCATCATCGTCTCGTCGCCGCGCGCGCTCGCGATGTTCCTGCGCAAGAACGCGCGCCTGCAGCGCCTGCCCGACTTCGTCGTGGTCGAGGGCCCGCTGGCCGGCGGCCATCTCGGCTTCGGCCTCGACTGGGCGCAGTACGAGCTCGCGACGATCGTCGCCGAGGTGCAGGCCTATCTGCAGAGCGAACACCTGGACATCCCGGTCATCGCCGCGGGCGGGATCTTCACCGGCAGCGACGCCGCGGCCTTTCTCGAGCAGGGCGCCGCGGCGGTGCAGGTCGCCACGCGTTTCACCGTCACGCGCGAATGCGGCCTGCCCGACAAGGTCAAGCAGGAGTACTTCAAGGCGAGCGAGGAAGACATCGAGGTCAACACGATCTCGCCGACCGGCTATCCCATGCGCATGCTCAAGGGCAGCCCGGGAATCGGCGCCGGCATCCGCCCGAATTGCGAGGCCTACGGCTACCTGCTCGATGCCAACGGCCGCTGCGCCTACATCGACGCGTACAACCGCCAGGTCGAACTGCAGCCCGACGCGAAGAAAATTTCGGTCATGGAAAAAACCTGCCTGTGCACGCACATGCGCAACTTCGACATCTGGACCTGCGGGCAGACCGCCTATCGGCTCAAGGACACCACCACGCGTGCCGACGACGGCAGCTACCGGATCCTGAGCGCCGAGCACGTATTCAACGACTATCAATTCAGCGTCGACGACAAAGTCGCGCTGCCTGCCTGACCGCGTCCACGGCGACAGCGCCGCGGCCCTAGGCCGCGAGCACCCGGCGCGCAAGGCGCGCGAGCGGCGCCGGTAGTTGCGCGAGAACGGCGTCGGGGTCGAGCGCATCGAGCAGATTCTTGACCGTCAGCCCGAGCGCGGTGTCGCCCTCGCTGACGAGGCGTCGACTGAAGAACAGCGTATCGGGGTCTTCCCGGCGTCCGAGCAGCAACAGAAAATCGCGTGCGCTCGCGCTGATCGTGAGGTCGGGCGTGCCGCTGTCGGCCGCGAAGCCGCGCGCGCTCACCGTGAAACGCAGCGTGAGGCCGAGGTCGTTGACGCGGATCGCGTAGCGGCGTCCGACCAGCGGCTGCCAGTCGAAGGCCTGCAGCGCGGGCCACAGCAGCCGGTTCGCCGCCGCCGAAAACGCGATGCTCGGTGGCGCGGGCGGAAGCCGGGCGACGACCTTGGCAAGCTGCGGCGGCACGGCGAGATTCAGCATCGGAGGCTCCTCAATCGGCCGCGCGCGTCGCGTCGGCCCAGTTGTTCGGGGTTTCGTACAGGCGTACGCGCTGCAGGCCGAGCCGGCCGCCGTAGCGCTCGCGATAGGCTGCATCCAGGACGCGGAAGGCCTCTTCGGCGAGGTGCTCGGCCGTCGGCACGACCGGCAGCACGACCGTCTTGTGCTCGGGAAGCGCGGCCAGCAAGTCGACCACGACGCGATCGCCCTCATACACGAGAAAGGCGTGATCCCAGCGGTCGACCAGAACCTCGCGCGCGATCGCCTTGACGTCGGAAAAATCCATCACCATCCCCTGCTCCCGCGCCCCCTCGGTCGCGACGATCGCACCCGCGAGCGTGATCTCGAGCGCGTAGCGGTGGCCGTGCAGGTGGCGGCACTGGCTGCCGTGGTTGGGGATGCGGTGACCGGCGTCGAATTCGAGCCGGCGCGTGATCAGCATGGCTCGGGCCCCTTCAGCACGGTTCTTCCCGCAGGTATTCGAGGCCTGCGCGGCCATGCCAATAGCCATCGATCGCCGCGCCCGGCATCGCCCGCTGCAAGGCAGCCGCGTCCCAGCCGTCGCCGTTCAGCGCGGCGGCAAAGGCCTCGACCACGCGCCCCATGTGCCGCGACTGCGGCGACAGCCGCAGGCTCGCGACGCCGATTTCGCGCAGGGCTGGCAGTTGGTCGATCAGGGTATGGACGCCGGAAGACTGCGTCTGGATGCCGTTCAAGGTCAGGAAGGCTTCGCCTTCGCGGGTCCCGAGCGCGAGGCCGTCGGGATGATCGAGGCAGCGGAACTGGCAGTCGTCCTTCGGCAGGTTGTAGTGGCGCGCGGTGAAGCAGCGCGCCGAGTACGCGAGCGGCAGACGTCCGTAGGCGAAGACTTCGGTCTCGATCCCCGCCGGCGCGTGCGCGAGCAACGCGGCAAGCCCGGCGCGCGAGGTCTCTACGGGCGGCAGCCAGCGCGTCGCGCCGAGCTCCGCGAGCAGCGCCAGCGTTTGCGCGTTGTAGACGTTGAGCGTCGAGCCCGCGACGAAAGGCACGCCGGCCTCGGCGAGCAGCCGCACCGCCCCCCACTCGTTGGCCTCGACGCCGAAGCGGCCGTCGGACGCGATGCGCCGCAGCGTCTTCAGGTCGGATTCGGACTCGATCAGCGTCTGCGTCGAGAGCAGCACTTGCTTGCCCGCCGCGGCCAGTTCCACCGCAAGGGCGAGCCAGTCGGGCAGGCGCAGCACGTGGCGGCGCGAGCACACGCTCTCGCCGAGGTAGACGCGCGCGACCGGCCAATGTGCGGCCTCGCCGTAGAAGGCGAGCACGTCGTCGCGCGGCCAGTAATACAGGAGGGGACCCAGACTCAGATTCATGCCTGCCTCACTTCCAGGGACGGTGGTAGGCGCCGAGCGTGTGGCTCTGCCCTTCCGACAGCTTGTTGAGTTCGGCCTGCCAGGCCGGCGTCGGTTTGAAATCGACGGCATCCTTCTTCACCGCGTCGATCGCCGCGCGCCACACTTTGGTGACCTGCGCGACATAGGCCGGGCTGCGCTGGCGACCTTCGATCTTGATCGCCGCGATCCCCATCTTCAGCATCTCGGGCAACAGATCGAGGGTGTTCAGACTCGTCGGCTCCTCGATCGCGTAATAGGTCTCGCCGCCGACTTCGAAGCGGCCCTTGCACAGCGTCGGATAGCCGGCTTTTTCATCCTTCCCGTAACGGTCGAGCAGCACGCCGTTCAGCCGCGACTCCAGCCCCGTCGGCGTGTCCTTCCACTGCACGGCCTTCGCCGGCGAGCACACCCCCGCCGAATTCGGCGATTCACCCGTGCAATACGACGACAGCAGACAGCGCCCCTCGACCATGACGCACAGGCCGCCGAAGCCGAACAACTCGATTTCGACGTCGGTGTGCATGACGACGTTTTCGACCTGCGGAAGCGAGAGCACGCGCGGCAACACGGCGCGCTGGACGCCGAAGTGCTCGCGGTAGAAATTGACCGCTTCGTAGCTCGTCGCCGAACCCTGCACCGAGAGGTGAAGCCGCAGCTGCGGATGGTGTTTGACCGCGTAGCGCATGAGCCCGGGGTCGGCGAGGATGATCGCGTCCATCCCGAGCTTCGCCGCGCGGTCCACGGCACCCGTCCAGCGCGTCCAGGTGTCGCTCTGCGGGTAGGTGTTGAGCGCGAGCAGAACCTTGCGCCCGCGGTCGCGCGCGTAGCGCAGTCCCTCCGCGGCCTGCGCCTCGTCGAAATTGAGCCCGGGGAAGGCGCGCGCGTTGGTGTTGTCGCGAAATCCCATATAGACGGCGTCGGCGCCATTGTCGACCGCCGCCTTGAGCGAAACGAGACTGCCCGCCGGGCAGACGAGATCAAGCGGCATGATGCGTCTCCTTCCAGTGCTCGGCCGCGCGCGAACCTTGCCGCGTGCCACGGCGCAGCAGTTCGTCGGCGATGCCGTTCAATACGTCCCATTTCTTGGCGCACCATGCCGGCGCGAGCAGGATGTCGGGCGACGCCGTGCCGGTAACGCGGTGATAGACCACGTCCCACGGCGTGCGCTCGATCAGGTCGGCGGCGATGCGCGTGTAGTCGGCTTCGTCGAGCGGCTGGTATTCGCCGCGTTTCCACTCGATCGCAAGCTTGGTGTGCTTGACTACGTGCAGCGGGTGCAGCTTGAGACCGTCGACGCCGATGTCGAGCACGCGGTCGAGACTGACGTGGCTGTGCGATTCGTCCTCGCCGGGCAGGCCGACGATCAGGTGGCAGCACACCGGGATGCCCAGCGCGCGCGCCGCGCGCGTCGCCGTGCGGTATTCGGCGAAGCCATGTCCGCGATTGACCCGCGCAAGCGTCGCGTCGAAGCTCGACTGCAGGCCGAGCTCAAGCCAGACCTCGTGCCCGCGGTCGCGGTATTCGGCGAGCAGCGCGAGCACCGGCGGCGGGACGCAGTCGGGGCGCGTGCCGATGGCGAGGCCGACGACGTCGGGCGCGGCGAGCGCCGAATCGTAGAGCGCGCGGAGTTCGTCGACGTGAGCGTAGGTGTTCGTGTAGGCCTGGAAGTAGGCGATGAAGCGGCGTGCCCCGGTCGCCCGCCCGATGCGCCCGCGCGCGCGGTCAAATTGCGCGACGAGCGAAGCAGGCTCGCGCGCGCCGGGCGCGAAGGACTTGTTGTTGCAGAAGGTGCAGCCGCCGATGCCCTTGCTGCCGTCGCGGTTCGGGCAGGTGAAGCCGGCGTCGAGCGCGATCTTGTGCACGCGCTCCCCATAGCGGTCGAGCATCGCTCGGCCGAAGGTATGCACGCGTTCGCTGAGCATGCTCATGCCGGTGCTTCCTGCAGCTGCGCGACGACCTGTTTCACGCCGGTCAGCAGGTAATCGATCAGTTCGCGCACGCTGCGGATCTCGCTGCCGAACGGCAGCGACTCCGAGCCGCGAAAGAAGAGGCCCTTCGCGAGATCGCCCTTGAGCGCGGCGACGAGTTGCGAATCGATGCAGAACTGCCCGGCGCGCGCGAGCCCGTCGCGTAAGCCGCAGCGCGTCAGACAGTGCAGGCCGATCGCACAGCGGTCGGGATCGGCCTTGGCGACGCCCTGGAGCTTGCGTTCGCGCTTCAGGTAATTGACGAGCCACGGCGTCTTCACCGCGCGCGCCGGCAGGCCCGCGACGCTCATGAAGGTGACGATGTCCTCGGGCCGGGCTTCGGCAAGCACGCGCTTGAAATTCGGGTGAGCGTCGCCCTCGGTCGTGACCGCGAACGCGGTGCCGACCTGCACCGCGCTCGCCCCGGCCGCGAGCGCGGCGAGAAGTTTCTCATGGCTGTTGATGCCGCCTGCGACGATGACCGGTATCTGGCCGCGCGCGATACAGAGCGCGTCGAAGACCTCGAAGATTTCCGGCAACACGCGCGCGAAGTCGAAACGCGCGTCGTTCAGATCGTTGGCGTCCGGCGCCCCGAGATGACCGCCGGCGTAGCGGGGATGCTCGATCACGATCGCGTCCGGCAGGCGGCCGGACGGCTTCTGGCGCATCCATTTTTTCAGCACCACCGCGACACCGCGGGCGTCCGAGAGGATCGGGATCAGCGCGACGTCGGGGTAGCCCGCGGCGAGTTCGGGCAGGTCGAGCGGCAGGCCTGCACCCATGACGATCGCGTGGGCGCCCGAGGCGCAGGCCTGCCGGACGTGGTCGGGATACGCGTCGACGGCCTTCATCACGTTCACTGCAACCAGCCCGCGCCCCGCTGCGGTCGCGAGCGCCGCCTTGATCTCGCGGTCGAGCGCGACCAGATTGAGCCGATGGAGCGTGTCGCGATCGCGGCAACGCTGCGCCGCGGCCGTGAGATCGGCGTGGTGATGACGCAGGTCGACGCTCGCGATCGTGCCGACGGCACCGGCATGCGCCACCGAACCGGCCAGCCCGTGTGCCGAAACGCCCACGCCCATGCCGCCCTGGACGATGGGCAGCAAGGAACGGCCACGAATGGCGAAGCGATCGGGCAGCGTCAGGGGGTTCAGCGATTGCGACATGGCGGCATTATAACCACTTGACGACCTGCTTATCTTCAATTTGACCGCGATTCGACCGCCGGCCTGCGCCTTCGCCGGAGGCGACGCAGTCATCGCCGCCTTCCCGGGGTTCACCCGCCCCCCCTAAACGCCTACAATGCCGGGTCTCACTGCAGGCCTCCCCACGCATGTTCACAGGCATCATCCAGGCCATCGGCCGCATCCACGAATACGAAGCGCGCGGCGCCGACGCCCGCATGGTCATCGAGGGCGGCGGGCTGGATTTTTCCGACGTCGCGCCGGGCGACAGCATCGCAGTCAACGGCGTCTGCCTGACCGCCGTGAGCCTCGCCGCGGGCAGCTTCACGGTCGACGTCTCCGCCGAAACCCTCTCGTGCACCGAAGGCTTCACGCCGGGCGCCGAAGTCAACCTTGAAAAGGCCCTGCGCCTGGCGGACAGGCTCGGCGGGCACCTCGTCTCGGGCCACGTCGACGGCGTCGGCACGGTCCACCGCTTCGAGCGCGTCGGCGAATCGCAGCTGCTCGAGATCGACGCGCCGGCCGCGCTCGCGCGCTACATCATTCGCAAGGGCTCGATCGCCGTGAACGGCGTGTCGCTGACGGTCAATCACATCGACGGCGCCCGCTTTGCCCTCAACCTGATTCCCCATACGGTCGACGTCACCGCGCTCAAGCATTTGCGCCCGGGCAGCCGCGTCAACCTCGAAGTCGACATGATCGCGCGCTACGTCGAGCGCATGACGCAATTCACCCATCCTACGGACAAAGACTGATGAGCCTCGCCTCCACCCTCGAAATCATCGAAGAACTGAAGGCCGGCCGCATGGTCGTGCTCGTCGACGAGGAGGACAGGGAAAACGAGGGCGACCTCGTGATGGCCGCCGAGCATGTCACGCCCGACGCGATCAACTTCATGGCCAAATACGGCCGCGGCCTCATCTGCCTCACGCTGACCGACGCGCGCTGCCGCCAGCTCGGCCTGAAGCAGATGGTCTCCGACAACCAGACGCCGCACGGCACCGCGTTCACGATCTCGATCGAAGCGGCCGAGGGGGTGACCACGGGCATCTCGGCGGCCGACCGCGCGGTCACGATCCGCGCCGCGGTCACGAAGGACGCGAAGCCCTCCGACATCATCCAGCCCGGCCACATCTTCCCGCTGCGCGCCCAGCCCGGCGGCGTGCTCGTGCGCGCCGGCCACACCGAGGCCGGCTGCGACCTCGCCGGGCTCGCGGGCCTCGAGCCGGCGTCGGTCATCTGCGAAATCCTCAAGGACGACGGCAGCATGGCGCGCCTGCCCGACCTCGTTCCGTTCGCGCAGGAACACGGCCTCAAGATCGGCGCGATCGCCGACCTGATCCATTACCGCAACCAGACCGAGAGCCTCGTCGAGCGCGCGGCCGACCGCCTGATCCAGACGATCTACGGCGCCTTCCGCCTGATCGCGTATCGCGACAAGTGCGCCAAGGAAACGCACATCGCGCTGGTCAAGGGCGAGATCCACGCCGACCGCGAAACCCTCGTGCGCGTGCACGAGCCCTTGAGCGTGATGGATTTTCTCGACGTGACGGGCGGTGGCCATTCGTGGCCGATCATGGGCGCGATGGAGCGCATCGCCGAGTCGCAGAGCGGCGTGCTGGTCTTGCTGCACCGTCCCGAAACCGCCGACGCGCTGCTCGGCCGCATCAATCCCGCGCCCGCCGCGAGCCACAAATACGACCTGCGCGACTACGGCATCGGCGCACAGATCCTGCGCGACCTCGGCGTCGGCAAGATGAAGCTGCTCGCCAGCCCGCGCAAGATGCCGGCGATGGACGGCTTCGGCCTGGAAGTCACCGGCTATTCTGAAAAAGCATAATCAACGAAGGCACGACCATGGGAACCAGCAGCGACATTTTTGAGCTCGACCCGATCTACCAGGGCAAGGGGCTCAGGATCGGCATCGTCATGAGCCGCTTCAACAAGGACATCTGCGAAGGCCTTCTGTCGGCCTGCGAGACCGAGCTCGACCGTCTCGGGGTCGCACGCGAGGACGTGCTGCTCGTCGACGTGCCCGGCGCACTCGAACATCCGCTCGCGCTGCAGAAAATGGCGCAGTCCGCCCGCTACGACGCCCTGATCGCGATCGGCGCCGTCGTGCGCGGCGACACCTACCATTTCGAGATCGTGTCGAACGAGTCCTCGCGCGGCATCCTCGACGTCCAGCTCGAAACCGGCGTGCCGATCGCCAACGCGATCCTCACCGTCGACACCGAGGAGCAGGCGCACGTGCGCATGGCCGAAAAAGGCCGCGACGCCGCGCGCGTAGCGGTCGAGATGGCCAACCTGCTGAAGCGTCTCTGATGGCCGGCTCCCGCAAGGTCGCGCGCGAATTCACGCTGCAGGGCATCTACGCCTGGATGATCGGCGGCGCCGACGTCACGCTCATCGCCGCGAATCTCAAAGAGGACGAACAGTTCAAGCGCGCCGACGAAGCCTACTTCCGCACCCTGCTCTACGGCGTGCTCAAGGAAGAGGACATGCTGAGCTCGCGCATCGCGCCGCTGCTCGACCGCGCGGTCGCCGAGCTCTCGCCGATCGAGCGCTCCATCCTGCTGATCGGCGCCTACGAGCTGCTGCACTGCCCCGACGTCCCCTGGCGCGTCGCGATCAACGAAAGCGTCGAGCTGGCGAAGAAGTTCGGCGGCACCGACGGCCATAAATACATCAACGGCGTGCTCGACAAACTCGCGCAGGATGTGCGCGCGGTGGAGATCGAGCATGCAAAAAAAAGGGATTAGGGATCGGGATTCAGGGGTCAGGGAAAAGCGAGTCCCCCGAATTCAGGCTGCGCGGCGCAGCCGCACGAAGCCCCCTGAACCCTAGCCCCTGATCCCCGACCCCTGAGATGGAATTCGACCTCATCGCGCGCCACTTCACCCGCCCCACCCCGGGCGCGGTGCTCGGCGTCGGCGATGACTGCGCGCTCGTCGCGCCGACGTCGGGCATGCAGCTCGCGGTGTCCTCCGACATGCTGCTCGAGGGCCGGCATTTCGCGCCGCAGGACAGTCCCGCCGGGATCGGCCACAAGTCGCTCGCCGTCAATCTGTCTGACCTCGCGGCGATGGGCGCAAGCCCGCGCTGGGCGACGCTGGCCATCGCGCTTCCGGCCGACGACGACGCCTGGCTCAAGGCCTTCGCGCGCGGATTTTTTCGCATGGCCGATGCGCACGGCATCGAACTCGTCGGCGGCGACACGACTCGCGGCGCGCTCACGATCAGCATCACGGTGATCGGTGAACTGCCGCCGGGCGAGGCCTTGCGCCGCGACGGCGCGAGGCCCGGCGACGACGTGTGGGTGTCAGGCGTCATCGGCTCGGCCGCCACCGCACTCGCGTATCGCCAGGGCCGCCTCTTCATGGAACAGATCGACGCCGCCAAGGTCTTGCCGGCGCTCTATCTGCCGACACCACGGGTCGCGCTCGGCATCGCGCTGCGTGGCGTCGCCGCGAGCGCGATCGACATCTCGGACGGACTGCTCGCCGACCTCGGCCATATCCTCGAACGCTCGGCGGTCGGCGCGGTCGTCGATCTCGCCGCCCTGCCCACGCTGCCGGTGCTGCAGCGCTATCTGCACGAATCGGTTGCGCGCGACTGCATCCTCGCCGGCGGCGACGACTATGAATTGTGCTTCACGGCGCCCGCGGCGCGGCGCGATGCGGTGCTCGAAGCCGCCGCCCGCGCCGACACCCCGGTGACCCGCGTCGGCCGTATCACCGCCGACCCCGGCCTGCAGGTCGTCGGCGCCGACGGCCATGCCCTCGCCATCACCCGCACGGGCTACGACCATTTTGCGGCCTGATCTCAGATTCGTCTTCGCGCATCCGGCGCATGCGCTCGCCTTCGGCTTCGGCAGCGGCCTCGCGCCCAGGGCGCCGGGCACCGTCGGCACGCTGCTCGGCTTGCCCCTGTTCCTCCTGATCGCGGCGTCGGCGCCCGATCTCGCGAACCGCCTCGTGCTCGTCCTCGCCGCCTTCCTGCTCGGGATCTGGGCCTGCGCACGCACGGGGCGCGCGCTCGGCGTCGCGGACCACGGCGGCATCGTGTGGGACGAGATCGTCGCCTTCGCGCTCGTCCTGCTGTTCACGCCGGCGGGATGGGCCTGGACCGCAGCCGCCTTCGCGCTGTTCCGCCTCTTCGATATCCTTAAACCCTGGCCGATCCGGCTCGCCGACCGGCGCCTCAAGAACGGTTTCGGCGTCATGTTCGACGATCTGCTCGCGGCGGCCTATGCGATCGCTGCGCTGAAAGGACTGCAATGGCTCGTGTGAGCGACGAAGAACTACACCACCTCGCGGTCGAATTGAGCGAGAAGCTGCGCGCGCGCGGCTGGATGCTCGCCACTGCCGAATCCTGCACCGGCGGCTGGGTCGGGCAGTTGCTGACCTCGCTGCCCGGCAGTTCGCACTGGTACGAGCGCGGCTTCATCACCTACGCCAACGCCGCGAAGGTCGAGATGCTCGGCGTGCCAGCCGATCTGCTCGAGCGCCACGGCGCCGTCTCCGAGGAGATCGCGAGCGCAATGGCCGCAGGTGCCTTGACGTACAGCCACGCGCAGGCGGCGCTCGCGGTTTCCGGCATCGCCGGCCCCGGGGGCGGCACGCCGCAGAAACCCGTCGGCCTCGTGTGTTACGGCTGGGCGCTCGCCGACGGCACGGTCATGTCGTCGACCTGCCGCCTCGACGGCGACCGCGAGGAGATCCGTTCGCGCGCGGTCGCCGCGTCGCTGCGCGGGTTGATTGAGCTGGTGGGATGAGGGGCTAGGGGCTAGGGGCTAGGGGCTAGGGGCTAGGGGCTAGGGGCTAGGGGCTAGGGGCTAGGGGCTAGGGGCTAGGGGCTAGGGGCTAGGGGCGGGAAAAGCGTAGCCCCGTTCGCGCTGCGGTCAAGCTGCCACGCCTCGCAAAGCAGGGCCAGCACCGAGCGCTGCCACTGAGTCTCACCCCCTGAATTCCGCGCCCCAAACCCTGCCTCCTGCCTCCTGCCTCCTGCCTCCTGCCTCCTGCCTCCTGCCTCCTGCCTCCTGCCTCCTGCCTCCTGCCTCCTGCCTCCTGCCTCCTGCCTCCTGCCTCCTGCCTCCTGCCTCCTGCCTCCTGCCTCCTGCCTCCTGCCCCCTGCCTTTTACCCCCTGAGTCCCGACCCCTGACTCTATCGAAACGCCCACGCCGCGAACGGTTCGATCTCCTCACGGTTGAGCAGCATCAGCTGGTTGGCGTGCGGGTTCAGGCTGTGGTCGGCCGTCGTGTCGACGGCGAGGCGCTGCAGGACATAACCCAGAAGCGCGCGCCGCACCGTCACTTCGATGACTTCGCCGGACGCGCCGTAATCGAGCAGCAGATTCTCGCGGCGCGCCGGGTCGAGGCCCGAATGGGGGACGAGTTGCAGCGTCACCTGCTCGACCCAGTCGTCGTCGTACTGCCCGCCCGATTCGGCAGGCGCGTCCAGGCACTCGGCGTCGACGATCCTGGACAGCACGAAATCGCGAAAGTCGCAGCCGTCCTCGCTATAAGCGCGGACGTGCCAGCGCAGGCCGGTGTCGACCAGGGTGTGCGGCTCGAGGAGGCGCGGCTCTTGATTGTCGCGTCCCGAAAGCGAACGGTAAGTCACCCTCAGCTTGCGCCTGCCGTGGATCGCCCGGGTGATCGCGGCGAGCGTATGCGCGCTGGGCAGGCGCACCGGGAGCGGCAGCGAGGCGGTCGGCAGGCCGTAGATCAGCGTGTCGCCGTACGGCCCGTTCGCGACCGCGAGATTCGCCGCGATCACGGGCAGGGCGCGCGCGGGGCTGAGGTCGGCGAACGCCGCGGCAAAGCCATGGGCCGGGACGAAGCCAAATACGCCGTGATTGTAGGCCAGGTTGCCGGGGGCGAGATCGCTGTAGAGCTTGAGGTCCTTGGTCGCCGCCGGGTCTGAGAGTCCGAAGGCGCGGGCGACGTCGCTGCGCGTCACGACCCCCGCGTACCAAGCCATGATTTCAATGTACTGCAGCCGCTGGCGCGTCGCCCATTTGAGATCCAGGCGCATTTTTTCTTTTGTAATCATGTCGCTCGCTCCGCTTGCGGTCGTGGCCTGGGATTATAGGGCCGCACCACGCCTATACGGAACGATTAGACAGTATTTTCTATACAGGTGATATTTTTTATTGACACCACGAAATGTATCTCCTACATTCACGGCATGCGGACGCTGCTCCGCTTCCATTTAAACCCAGGAGAGAGAACCATGGCATCCCCCGCATTGACAGACGACAAATCGAAGGCACTCGCCGCCGCGCTCGGACAGATCGAAAAGCAGTTCGGCAAGGGCTCGGTCATGCGCTTGGGCGACCATGACGTTTCGCGCGACATCCAGGCCGTCTCCACCGGCTCGCTCGGACTCGACATCGCGCTCGGCGTCGGCGGCCTGCCGCGCGGCCGCGTGATCGAGATCTACGGCCCGGAGTCGTCCGGCAAGACCACGCTCACGCTGCAGGTCATCGCCGAAATGCAAAAAATGGGCGGCACTGCCGCGTTCATCGACGCCGAACACGCGCTCGATCCGAGCTACGCGCACAAGCTCGGCGTCGACGTCGACAACCTGCTGGTCTCGCAACCCGACACCGGCGAACAGGCGCTCGAAATCGCCGACATGCTGGTGCGCTCGGGCAGCGTCGACGTCGTCGTCGTCGACTCGGTCGCCGCCTTGACGCCGAAGGCCGAAATCGAAGGCGAGATGGGCGACTCACACATGGGGCTCCAGGCGCGGCTGATGAGCCAGGCCCTGCGCAAGCTCACCGCCAACATCAAGCGGACGAATACGCTGGTCATCTTTATTAATCAAATTCGCATGAAGATCGGCGTCATGTTCGGCAACCCCGAGACGACTACCGGCGGCAATGCACTCAAGTTCTACGCCAGCGTGCGCCTCGACATCCGCCGCACCGGCGCGATCAAGAAGGGCGACGAGATCATCGGCAACGAAACCAAGGTCAAGGTCGTCAAGAACAAGGTCTCGCCGCCGTTCAAGGAAGCCTACTTCGACATCCTCTACGGCCAGGGCATCTCGCGCGAAGGCGAGATCATCGAACTCGGCGTCGCCCACAAACTCGTCGACAAGTCCGGCGCCTGGTACGCCTACAACGGCGAAAAGATCGGCCAGGGCAAGGACAACGCGCGCGAATTCCTAAAAGAACACCCGGAAATCGCGCACGAGATCGAGGCCAAGGTTCGCGCTGCCGTCGGCGTCAACAACCCCACGATCGCGGTCGAGGATGAAGACGAAGTCGAGGCCTGAGCCGAGCGAGTTGCGTGAGCGCGCGCTGCGCTATCTGGCGCGGCGCGAGCATAGCCGTTGGGAACTGGCGCGCAAGCTCGAGCAGGCGGGGTTTGTCATTGAGGAAATCGCGCCTCTGCTCGATGAGTTTGAAGAAAAGAACTGGTTGTCGGACCGGCGGTTTGCTGAGAGTTGGGTGGCCGATCACCAAGCCAAGGCCGGGAGCATGAAGCTGGCCTACGAACTCAGGCAGCGCGGTGTCGCCGAAGAGCTGATCGCTACAGTGCTCGCCGACACCGCGGACAACGAACTCGAACGTGCACGAGCGGTGTGGCGGCGAAAGTACGCAGGCGCCCCTGCCGACGCTGCCGAGAAAATGAAGCAGATGCGGTTTCTTCAGAGTCGGGGGTTTACGCTGGACGTCGTTCGCCAGATCGTCGATTCGGCGAAGGTCATCTAGACCTCCCCTAACGGCTTCCCACGTTGGGCAGCAGGGTCGCTCTTCTCGGAGTCTCGCGTGAGAACGGCCATGCAAGCAGCTGGAAATCGCATTCCAGCGCAGCCGTATTCGAAGTCAGCCTTTGCCAGCCGCCAGTCACCTTGATCCTTGTAAACGTGCCCGCGCGCGATATAACTGTCCCGTCTGCTTGGGTCAAGCCGGATCAAGGCCGTCGCATCGGCAAGCGCGCGCGAGTGGTCTCCGCGCTTCATGTGTGCGAACGCCCGTCCCTTGAGCGCCTCCCGATACCCGGGATCTGCCCGCAACGCTCGGGTAAAGTCATCCACCGCACCACCGAAATCGCCACGCTCCATTCGCAGCCCGCCGCGATTCGCGTATACACGCGCCGAGCCCAGCACCCGCTCGTCCGGCAATTTTTTCGCCGCATCGTCCCATAGCGCATAGGTACTGGAAAAAGTCTGAAGCCGGTCACTGGACACCCACGCGAAAGCCAGTGCGACGCTCAAGGCCAACGACCAAAACATACCGTTGGAAAGCCTATAAGTGAGCACGGGCATCGCGATAAACAATGGCGCCAGCCATAAATAGGACCGGTAAAGCACGAAGGGCTCCTGGATTTTCACGGTCGAAAACTCGACTACGAACAGAAGCAAAGGTGCCAATAGCGCGTATCCCACAAGACCGCGCCGTCCCCCCTTCAGCAGCCAGACCAGCGTAGTCAAGGCGTACGTGGCTAGCGCGAAGAGGCCCACCAAGTACTTTGGCTGCGCAAAATGCTGTGCAAAGGGAACGCGTATGTCGATGGACATCCAGCCCGGATAAGGCATGAGCATCAGACCGAGGTATTTGAAAAAAAGCGAGGCTTGGGTCAGGGCGCTCAGTGCCCACAAGGACGGCACGCTCTCGCTTCCACCCTGCTGGTGCACGAGCGCTGCCGCGAAAGGCTCATAGGTGGTCCCGAGGAGACCGCGCATCTTGACCACAACCAGGATCGCGATCCCCAGGTACAGGGCTGCCGGCAGTATCAGCCGACGCATCGTCTGCCGCGTCAGCGGCGCCGCCAATGTCGTCAGCGCCAGCGCCGCAGCAGGGATCGTGACCGCGTGTTCCTTGCTGAAACTCGAAAGCAAATAAAAGAAGGCAGAAAAAATGAAAAACGCTTTCTTGCGCGTCACCAGACCGTCGAAATACGCGCTCAACGCCAACAGGCCGAACAGCGTGGCCATCAGGATTGTTCGCTGGATCAGGTACCCGACCGCGTAGACAGCTGCCGGATGCAGCAAGAAGAGCAAGGCCGCCGCCAAGGCGGCGCGTCTATTGTTTGGATGCGGAGCAACATGATCCGCCACCTGCCGAATAAGCTTGTGCAGCACAAAAGCCGTAGCCAGATGCAGGCATACGTTCAGAAAGCGCTGGACGAATAGAGGGTCTTCAAAAATCAGGTCGACCCAGGCCGTCATGAAATAAGGGAGCCATCGAGGCGCAAACGAGAAGCCGTTCAGGAAAACCTTATCAAGTCCCCCTCGCTCGAAGAAATTCGTATCGTCAAAAAAAGGCGCATAGTCGAGCGAAGGCCAGTACAGGGCGAAAGTCGCACCTAGCAGTAGAAACGGGATCAGTCCTTTTAGGCGATCGATCATATTCACCTCATAGAATATCGGCATAGCGCGACCGAATCAGAATCGCTGATGGTCGCAGCGGCGGTCTTTCCATCGTATCAAGGTGAAACCGTTTGCACATTCCCCGATCCCCTCGGTCCGCAACATCTGCTCACAGTGCCCCAGACAAAAAAGCCCCTCCGAAGAGGGGCTTTTTTGAACGCAGAAGACTTACTTACAGTTGGCGTTGGCATCGCAGCTAATAGTGGTGGGTTTGCTGTCCTTTGCAGTCGCGGTAAAGGCCGCATAGACCGTTTTATTCTTGCCCGCCGTGGTGTCGTCGATAGTCGCACAGGCTGCCACGTTGGCAGCGGGAATCGAGTTGTTCTGGGATGCTTCGGCGAGGGCGATACGGGCGTAAGCCACAGCCTCGGCCTTGCAGGCACTGACCTTCGACTTGTCGACATACTGACTGTAAGCAGGAATGGCCACGGCGGCCAGAATACCGATAATCGCCACGACGATCATCAGTTCGATCAGGGTGAAGCCTTTTTGAATCTTGCGCATTTGATATCTCCTTGGATGGGGGCAGGTAAACACGAGTTGCCGTGTCTGACGCATTAACGAGCAGACGCCGTGCCAACTTTAGGAAAAAAGAAGCTTCACCCCGCTCCAAGGGCTGATCCCAAGCCAGGCGCGGCTTTCACTGTGTTTGGGCGAGCGGCGCAGGATTCAGAGGGGCGACCCATCCCCGCACACGCCTGCCCGCAGCGGCATGCAGTGACAATTTCCGTCAGGTCCGGGAAAGAAAAAAGCCACGCTTGCGCGTGGCTTTTTTAGATTTGGTGGGTCGGGCGAGATTCGAACTCGCGACCAACGGATTAAAAGTCCGCTGCTCTACCGGCTGAGCTACCGACCCGCTTTGTCTGACACGTTTGGTGTCCGGCAAAGCCCGAAATTATACTTAATTTTGAATCGTCGTCAAAGCCGGATGTGCTTTAAACCGCTTCCAGCTTGCGCATTCCGGCCGGCAGCAGCCGAAGGTCGGCGAGCGCGGTGACGAAGGCCTTGAGGAAGGTCGCCTCGCTCTCGTACACCATCTTGTAGTACTGCACTTTCATCGTCACGGCGCTGCCAAGCACGATCGCGACGAAGGTCAGAATGGACCCGATCGCCAGGGTGGAGAAGCCCGTGACGCCCTGACCGATCGTGCAGCCCATGGCGAGAACGCCGCCGAAGCCCATGAGGACTGCACCGACGAGATGATTGAAGAAGTCGCGCACCGAGGCGAACCATTCGAAGCGGAAGCTGCGCGAAATGAGCGCCCACAGCAGCGAGCCGGCGACGACGCCGGCGAGCGCCATGATGCCAAAGGTGAGCAGAGTGCGGTCGAAGCCGTTGGTCGCGTAGCCAAGAGACTGGCCCATCGGGTTGATGAAGGTGAACGACTGCGAGGCGAGCGGGCCGGCGGCGGCGGGGCGAACCGCATCGGCGGGCGCGTAGAGGTCCCAGTCCTGCACGTAGGTCTGCAGCGACATGATCTCGCCGTCAGCGTCGACCATGACGTTGCTCGTGATATACCAGGCCGCAAGCACGGCGAGGCCGACGACGAGGCCGCCGAGGATGTTGTCGAAGCTGCTGCGGAATTCGGCCGACTTGAACGCCCAGATCAGCAGCAGGCCGCCGATGACCGCGCCCATGACCATGCGGCCGGTGTCGGCGTTCTCCGCGAACAGCATCGCGCCGAGATCCTGGTTGGTGGTCAAGGAGACGGCGGTCGGGTTGGTCCAGCCGTAGAACAGCGTCGAGTACAGGGTCTTGTCGCTGCCCGGGAAGGGGTTGATCATGAAATAGGCGATCACGGCGATGACCAGGAACACCATGACCGACTTGAGGTTGCCGCCGCCGATGCGGACCAGGGTCTTGTTGCCGCAACCCGAGGCGAGCACCATGCCTATTCCGAAGAGCGCGCCGCCGAGCAGGTTTTCGAGCCAGGGGAAATTGTTCTGGCGGTACGGTGGGAAGGTATTCGTGACATTCACGAGACCGGCGGCCTCGAGGCCCATGACGCCGAGCACGCCGACCGCGATCGCGAGGACCCAGGCGCGCATGCGTCCGGTGTCGCCCATGTTGACCCAGTCGGACACGGCGCCCATGGTGCAGAAATTGGTCTTGTTGACGACCGCGCCCATGACGAGGGCGACCGCGAAGGTCGACCACAGTAAGAACGATTGGGCGCTTGCGAAATCTTCATAAGTCATGAGTCTGTCTCCTCTCGTCGGGGAGGCGAGCTGCTGCCGCGTGCTCTGCCAAAGGCAGAATCATAATGCGTTCGCGCCAAGGCCAGGCTGGATAATAAGTACCATTAGCGGCCGTCCATGCGCCCCAAATCGGCCGCCTTCGCGGCTCCGACCACTTCGCCGGGCCGCCGGACCGGCCTTCGGATTCAGGTCACCGGGCGTATCGCGTGGGGTCGGCCAAGCCGGCGGCAAGAAACCCCTCACGCCTGAGGCGACAGGCGTCGCAGCGTCCGCAGGCGCGCCCTTCGGCGTCGGCCTGGTAACAGCTCACCGTTTGCGCGTAGTCGACACCGAGCGCCGTCCCGCGATGGATGATCTCGGCTTTCGAGAGGTGTTGCAGGGGGGCGTGGATACGGAGTTGCGCACCTTCGACGCCGGCCTTGGTTGCCAGATTCGCCATGCGCTCGAAAGCCTCGATGAATTCGGGACGGCAGTCCGGATAGCCCGAATAGTCGACGGCGTTGACGCCGATGAAGATGTCGCGCGCGCCGAGCACCTCGGCCCACGCCAGCGCGAGGGCGAGCATGACGGTATTGCGGGCGGGCACATAGGTGACGGGAATGCCCGCGACAGGACTCTCGGGCACGGCGATCGACGCGTCGGTCAGCGCCGAACCACCGAAGTCGCCGAGGCCGAGACGGATCACGCGATGCTCGACCGCGCCGAGCTGCGCGGCAAGGCGCGCCGCGGCGGCGAGTTCGGCGGTGTGACGCTGGCCGTAATCGAGGCTCAGGGCGTGGCAGGCAAAGCCCGCCTCGCGCGCCATCGCGAGCGCGGTGGCGGAATCGAGGCCACCCGACAAGAGGACGATCGCACACGGCTTCATCGGCCCGGGGCGCTGCCCCACAACAGCTTGTGCAGCTGCACCTGCATCCGCACCGGCAGGCGGTCGGCGAGGATCCACTCGGCGAGTTGCGCCGGCGCGAGTTCGCCCTGCACCGGCGAAAACAGGACCGGGCATACCCGCTCGAGCGCGCGTTCGCGCAGCACCTCGCGCGCCCACTCGTAGTCCGCGCGGTCGGCGAGCACGAATTTGATCTCGTCGTGCGCGCCGAGATGGGCGAGGTTCTCCCAGCGGTTGCGGGCGACCTCGCCCGACTCGGGCGGCTTGACGTCGACGATGCGCGACACGCGCGGGTCGACCGCGCTCACGTCGAGCGCGCCGCTCGTCTCGAGGGACACCGAATACCCAGCGTCGCACAGGCGCGCAAGCAGCGGCAGGCAATTCTTTTGTGCGAGCGGTTCGCCGCCGGTCACACAGACGACGGAGACGCCGAACCCCGCGACACGCGCGAGGACCTCGTCGAGTGACACGGTCTCGCCGCCCTGGAAACTATAGGTCGTATCGCACCAGCGACAGCGCAAGGGGCAGCCGGCGAGGCGCACGAAGACGGTCGCAAGACCGGTGCGGCTGGTCTCGCCCTGGAGCGAAAGGAAGATCTCGGTGATGCGAAGCGTGGGCGGAGCGAGCACGGCGGGCGTATCGGGCGCAGCGCCGCGAAGACGCTGCGGAGGAGTCTATTTAAGGACGGCCAGCCGGCGTTCGGCGAGGGCCGCGGCATTCGTGCCTGGATGCTTCGCGACGATCTGCTCGAGCGTCTTGCGGGCACCGGCCATGTCGTCCAGCGCGATCTGGCTGGTCGCCATATTGAGCAGCGCGTCCGGCACTTTCGGGCTCGCGGGATACGCCGCAACGAGCTTCTGCTGTTGCGCGAGCGCCGCCTTGTAGTCCTTCAGCGCGTAATAGGCGTAACCGACCCAGTATTGCGCGTTGGCCGCGAGCGTGCTGGCCGGATACGTCTTCAGGAAACCCTTGAAGCTCGCGATCGCGTCTTCGTATTTGCCTTGGCGGAACTGGCCCAGCGCAGCCTCGTAGGCGCGCGATTCGGAGACGGCGTCGGGCGCAGCGGCCGACGCCGCGTCGCCGGGCGCTGCAGTGCTTGCGGCTGCGGCCGGCGCTGCCGCCTTCGCCATCTCACCGACGCGCTGGTCAAGGTCGGCGTAGAGATCGCTTTGCCGCTTCGCCAGCGTGTCGAGCTGGTGTACCTGAACTTCGGCCTGACCGCGCAGCCGGGCGACTTCGGCCTTGAGACGCTCGACTTCCTGCTGCACGTCGAGCAGCTTCGAGTTCTGCTGCATCGCGGTCTCGAGCTTGGCCAGACGGGCGTCGAGCGCCTCGACCCGTTGCTGCAGCGCCTGGGTCTGGCGCGCGAGTTCGCTGTCGCCGAACAGGGCCGCGGACGCCGGCGTCGCCAGCGCGACGGCCGACGCGAGGAAAACGCCGGAGAAGCGCAGGCGCCCCTTATTCGTCGCCATAGACGATGTCGGTACGGCGATTTTCGGCGTAGGCCTCTTCCGTATCGGCCTCGTTGCGCGGCTTTTCCTCACCGAAGCTGATCGCTTCCATCTGCGCGTCGCTCACGCCGAGCACGGCCAGCGCCTTGCGCACCGCTTCGGCGCGCTTCTGTCCCAGGGCGAGGTTGTATTCGCGGCTGCCCCGCTCGTCGGCGTTGCCCTGCAGCGTGATGCGTGCGTCGCGCTTCGACGCGAGGTAACCGGCGTGTGCTTCGAGGACCGGGCGGTATTCATCCTTGACGACAAAGCTGTCGAAATCGAAAAAGACGCTGCGCTTGGACAAGGCGTTGGCCGGCTCCTTGCGCGGATCGCCCGCGGCCTGATCGCCCGGCAGCGCGCTCCCCTCGACGCCTGCGCCGTCAACGCCGGTGCTCTCGGCGCCGGCCCCAACCTTGTCGACCGTCGTGACACTCGAGCCGCCGGTACGATCTTCGACGGTCGCGTCCTTGCTGCCGGTGGTGCCACATGCGGACAGGACCAGGGCCAGCAGGACGGGGATAGCAATCTTCTTCATGGATCTCTCCTTTTAATGAAAACAATGTATGGGCAGTTCAGCTTCCGCAAGCGGATGGCTGCCCAACCCTCCCAAACTCAAGCCAACACCTACGGCCCCCACGCAGGCTCGCGCGCGTCGACGCCGGATTCCGAGAGGCGGGCGCGCGTTTTGCCGTCGAGGGTGACGGTTCCGAGCACGCCGCGTCCGCCCTGCACCGTCGCGTACAGCACGGCCTGCCCGTTCGGCGCGAAGCTCGGCGCCTCGTCGCGCGTCGTTTCGGTCAGCACACGCGTCTGTCCGGAGGCAAGTTCCTGCAGCACGACGCGAAAGCGCCCGCCGTCGCGGCTGATGTATGCAAGATAGCGTCCGTCCGGGCTGATCGTCGGCGAAACATTGTAACTGCCCTCGAAGCTCACCCGCTTCGCGTCGCCGCCGCTTTTCGCGACGCGGTAAATCTGCGGACTGCCCCCGCGATCGGACGTGAAATAAAGCGTCTGCCCGTCCGGCGAGAATACCGGTTCGGTGTCGATGTCGCCGCTTCGCATGAGACGTGTGAGGCCGCTGCCGTCGACGTTGATCAGGTAGATCTGCGACGCCCCGTCGCGGGTCAGCACGACCGCGAGCTGCCGGCCGTCGGGCGACCAGGCCGGCGCCGAATTGGAACCCTTGAACGCGGCGACCTTGCGCCGTCCGCCCTGCTGCAGCGACTGCACGTACACCACGGGCTTCTTGTCCTCGAAGGACACGTAGGCGAGACGCGTGCCGTCGGGCGAAAACATCGGCGAAATCAAGGGCTCGAGCGAACGCACGATCGTGCGCGGATTCTGCCCGTCGGCGTCGGCGACGCGCAGTTCGTAACGCTTGCCCTGCTTCTGCACGTAGGCGATGCGGCTGCTGAACGCGCCGGGGATGCCGGTCAATTTTTCGTACACGACATCGGCGATTCGATGGCCCGTGGCGCGCCACTGCGCCGCCGTGATCTTGTAGCTATAGCCTGCGAGTTGCGTGCCCTTGACGACGTCGAGCAATCTGAAGCGTACTTCGAAACGCCCGCCGCCCAGCGCGACGACCTGCCCGATGACCATCGCTTCCGCGCCCTTGGTCCGCCACGCCGCATAGTCCACCTGGGACGGCTCGACCGGCTGCGCCGCACCGGTGACGTCGGTCATGCTGAACTGTCCGCTGCGCGCGAGATCGTCGGCGACGATCTGCGTGAGCGGCGGCGAAGGCTGACCCGCAGCGGTCTGGAAGGGCACCATCGCGATCGCGATCTTGTTCGCGGCACCGCCGACGACTTCGATCTCCATCGCGGCGTGAGCAGCGCGCGTGGCGCTCAGACCCAGGCACAGCAGGGAAAAAACCAGGAGGGCACGCAACAGGGATACAGGCATCTTGTTCGCTAGCACAGGGTTGGCGGGTGAGTTTAGCACAGGCCTTCAGGCCAGGCCGGCGGCGGCGTGGCGCCCCACGGGGCGCTACAGCTCACTCCTTAGGGCGATGTACGAAGGAAAGTTCCGGCACGAACTCGGCCCGCGCATCGCGGTCGGCGGGCAAGGGCAAAGGCGAGGATTTCTCGATCGCGCGCTTGACGGCGTCGTCGTACGCGGGGTTGCCGCTCGAACGCGTCACCCGCACGCTCTGCACTTCGCCTGTCGGAAGCAGCCTGACCAGGCATCGCACTTCGGGATTGCCGGCCAGGTTGTCGGGCAGGCGCGTATTGCCGCGCACCTTGGCGCTGATGAGATCGCGATGCTGCCCGACGAGACGGGCGATTTCGCTCTGCCGCGCGCCGGCGGCCGCTTTCGCTTCCGCCTGCTTCAGCAGACGCGCCTGATTCGCCGCCTCTTCGTCGGCCATCCGCCGTATCGCGTCCTCTTCCTCCATCTGCCGCAGCAGGTCGCGTTTTCTCTGCGCGGCGGCCTTTTCCTGTTCAGCTTTTTGCTGCGCTGCCTTTTCCTGCGCTGCCTTTTCCTGCGCTGCCTTTTCCTGCGCCGCTTTTTCTAATGCGGCTTTTTCCAGCGCGGCCGCCTTCGCCGCCGCGGCCTTTTTCTTCTCGAGCGCGATGTCGGGCGCCTTCGGCGGCGGGGGCTCATTCTTCACTTCGGGTTCGGGGACCGGCCGCGGCGCGGGCTGCGGCGGCTCGGGCGGGGGCGGCGCCGGCACGGGTGGACGGGGTGCCGGCGGTTGCGGGATCGATTCCCAGAGGTCGACCGTTACCGGCGCGGGATGCCGCGTCTGCCACGACACGCCGAACACGAGCAGCAACACGAAGAGCAGGTGCACGCCGAGCGCGAGAAGTCCCGCGGCGAGCCTCGGCACGGGGCGGGAGACGAAACGCCCGTCGCCGCGCGTCATGGCGCAGGCCGGGCGAGCAGGCCGATGCGCGTGATCTGCTCGCGCTGAAGAAGCGTCATGGTCTTCATCACTTCGTCGTAGCGGACGTTCTTGTCGGCCGCGATGACGACGGCCTGCTCGGGCGAGGCGCGATGCAGGCCCGCGATCTCATCCGCCAGGTCCGCCGCGCCCACCTGGCGCTCGGCGCCGCCCTGTGCGCGGTCGCGCAGGACGTACTCGCCCGACTCCTTGATGATGATTTCGAGCGGCTGCGACGGCGTCTGCGAGGTCTGTCCGACGCTCGGCAATTCGACCTGGGCCGGGTTGATGAAGGGTGCGGTGACCATGAAGATCACCAGCAGCACCAACATCACGTCGATCATCGGCACGACGTTGATCTGGGCGACCTGTTTGCGCGAGCGTGCCATCGCGTTCAGGCGGGCCGTTGCGTGACCTGTCGCTGCAGGATGTTGGAAAACTCCTCCATGAAGCTCTCCATCCGGTTGGCGAGACGGTCGACGTCGTGGGTGTAGCGGTTGTAGCCGACGACCGCGGGGATCGCCGCAAAGAGCCCCATCGCGGTCGCGATCAGCGCCTCGGCGATGCCCGGCGCGACCTGGGCGAGCGTCGCCTGCGCCACGGTCGCGAGGCCCTGGAAGGCCAGCATGATGCCCCACACCGTGCCGAACAGGCCCACGTAGGGCGACACCGAGCCGACCGTGGCGAGAAACGCGAGATGCGACTCGAGCGCGTCGAGCTCGCGCTGATAGCTCGCGCGCATCGCCCGTCGCGTGCCGTCGATGATGACGTTGAGCGAGAGCCCGGCCTGCTGGCGCAGCTTCATGAACTCGCGAAAGCCGGCTTCGAAGATGCGCTCCATCTCGCTCGCTTCCTCACGGCCGGCGGCGACCCTTTCGTACATCGCATGAATGTCGCCGCCGCCCCAGAACTCGTGCTCGAAGCGATCGGTGACGCGCAGCGCGCGCTTGAGCGCGAACATCTTGATGAAGATGTACCACCACGACATCAGCGATGCGCCAAGCAGAAGCAGCATCACGATCTGCACGGGCAGCGAGGCGTTGAGGATGAGATGGAGCAGCGACAGGTCCTGACTGATATCGGGGTTCACGGCGTGGGGCTCAGGGCTTGAAGTATCGTTGCGGGCATTTTAACGGGTTTGAAATTCGCGACGTCGACGCAGGCCAGCGTCACCACGGCCTCAGCTAGACGCTGCGTGCCGCGCATGAGTTCCTGGCGCACCGTCAGGCTCGCGCGGCCCGCGCTGTGCAGGACGGCCGAGACCTCGAGCGCGTCGTTGAAGCGCGCCGGCGACAGGTAGTCGATCTCGACCCGGCGGACGACGAAGACGATTCCCTGCGCGTCGCGCAGCATGTCCTGCTCGAAACCGAGCGCACGCAGCCACTCGCTGCGCGCCCGCTCCATGAATTTCAGATAATTCGCGTAGTAGACGACCCCGCCGGCGTCGGTGTCTTCCCAGTACACGCGGATGGGCCAGCGAAACGTCATACTCAGAAGAGTTCGGCGTCGCTGGCGGGCGTGGCGATCCCGAGATGCCGGTAAGCCAGCGGCGTCGCGACCCGGCCGCGCGGCGTGCGCTGCAGATAGCCCTGCTGGATGAGATAGGGTTCGAGCACGTCCTCGATCGTGTCGCGCTCTTCGCCGATCGCGGCCGCGAGATTGTCGAGACCGACCGGTCCGCCCATGAATTTCTCGACCACGGCGCCGAGCAGCTTGCGGTCCATGACGTCGAGCCCGGCGCGGTCGACGTCGAGCATCACCAGGGCGGCATCGGCGACCGCGCCGGTCGCCTCTCCGCCCGCCTTGACCTCCGCGTAGTCACGGACGCGCCGCAGCAGGCGGTTGGCGATGCGCGGCGTTCCGCGCGAGCGCCGCGCGATCTCGAGCGCGCCGGCCTCGTCGAGGTTCATCTGCAGCAGACCGGCCGAACGGTGGACGATGTAGCCGAGCTCCTCGGCCGAATAGAACTCGAGCCGCGCGACGATGCCGAAACGGTCGCGCAGGGGGTTGGTCAGCATGCCTGCGCGCGTCGTCGCGCCAACGAGCGTGAACGGCGGCAGGTCGAGTTTGACCGAGCGCGCCGCCGGTCCCTCCCCGATCATGATGTCGATCTGGAAATCCTCGAGCGCGGGATAGAGCACTTCCTCGACTACGGGCGAGAGACGGTGGATCTCGTCGATGAACAGCACGTCGTGCGGTTCGAGGTTGGTCAACAGCGCCGCGAGGTCGCCGGCGCGCTCGAGCACCGGACCCGAAGTCTGGCGCAGGTTGACCCCCATTTCGCGCGCGATGATGTGCGCGAGCGTCGTCTTGCCGAGCCCCGGCGGGCCGAACAGCAGGACGTGGTCGAGCGCCTCGCTGCGCTTTCTCGCGGCGTGGATGAAAATCTCGAGCTGCTCGCGCGCCTTGGCCTGGCCCACGTATTCGGCGAGCGTGCGCGGACGCAGCGCGCGCTCGATCTGCTCTTCCTGCGGGCCGACGGCGGTCGGTACGATAAGGCGGTCGGTTTCGATCATGGAACGCAGCGGACAGCGGGCATGCGGGAATTCTACCCTGCGCCGGTTTCGTCCAGCGGCGCGTCGATGACGATCTGATTGCGCCCGCTGGCCTTGGCTTGATACAGGGCCCGGTCGGCACGGCCCAGCGCGTCGTTCATAGTGTCGCGCGACGTCCGGCGCAGCCACGTCTGCCCAGCGCTGATGCCGGTCTGGATATCCAGGCCCAAGGCAGCGAGCTCGCTGCGGAAATGGTCGGCCAGGCGCCGGTACCACAAGGCCACGCCGGCCGTATCGAGATCGGCCAGCAGGATGACGAACTCGTCGCCTGCCAGCCGCGCCGGCAGATCGGCACGGCGGGTCAGGGCCTTGAGCGTCTGCGCCAGCGCGAGCAGCACCTGGTCGCCGACACCATGGCCGAAGCTGTCATTGATGCGCTTGAAATAATCGATGTCGAGCAGCACCAGCGCAATGCGAAGGCCGCGCCCGGCGAATCCCAGCGCCTGCGGGAACCGCGTCTCGAATGCGCGGCGATTGGGCAAGCCGGTCAGCGGATCGGTCAGGCTCAGATGCTCCAGCTGCTCGCGCTGCGCCTGAAGCTGCAGGGCGATCAGGTTGATCTCGCCAGCCGTCGGCGCGAATTCGACGTAGTGCGGCACGATGGCCTGCACCGGCTCGCCATGCGCCAAGGCGGTCAGGGCGTCGCGGGTCGCGTCGATATCCCGCAGCATCGCCCGGCGCAGGTGCAGCATGCTCGCCTGCAGTAGCAGCAGAACGGCCAGCAGGGTCGCGCCACCGGCGATGAGCTGCGCCTTGCCGCTGTGCGTCAGGGTCTGACCCGGCATCCGCCCGACCAGCGTCCAGCCACCTTCCCCCACGTCCAGTCGGACCTCGTGGGCGGCGTCAGCCACCTCGCCGTTGCTGACGACGGTCTTGCCGGCGGCGTCGAGCAGAGTGAGGGTCTGCCCGGGATGGGCGGCCTCTTCGAGAATCCGCTTCAGGGCATCCAGTCGCATACTCAGAAGAACACCGCCCAGCAGCTCGTTATCGACCCCGCGCACGGCGGATACCAGGTCGAGATGGTCGCGGCCGCCGACGCCCCGCTGGAGGTGCAGTCTCCTGCCGCGAAGCGGTTGTCGGGACCGCAGTTCCGCGCGGCAGTCCGGGCCGATCCGCAAGGTCGTCCCGTCGCCCAGCACCTCACCCTCGGGCGTGAGCAAGGTCAAGCCGTGCAAGTCCGGGATCAGGGGCTGGCGCGACTGGACCCAGTCCTGCGGGGCGGGCGAGCCACCGAAGCGCAGCAGGTCCTCCAGCTCGGGATCGCGCGCCAGCTTGTCGACCAGGCTGCGATAGTGGTCAAGACGCCGCTTCACGCCATCCCGCGCGCTTTCGGCGTGTAATCGCAGCAACCCATCCCGGTTCTGGCGTTCGGCCTTCAGGCTGAACCACAGGCTCAGGCCCACCCCCCCAACCAGCATCAGCACGACCCCAAGCAGCAGCCATACGAAATGGCGCCGCAAGGAGGCGGTCGCGGCTCGGGCGGGCGCATGAGCAGGCATGCCGATCAGGCCCGCGACAGGGCGCGCAGCGCCTGGCGGATGGCCTCGCCGACCGCCAGACCGGCGGGGAGCTCGCGCACGGTCGCGGCCGTCTCGCGCTCGTTGTAACCGAGCGCAAGCAGCGCCTGGCGCACGTCGTCGGACGCGCCGGCGGACGGCACGCTGGCCAGGGCGCCGGCGAACACGGGCTTGCCCTTCAGTTCGAGCAGCAGGCGCTCGGCGGTCTTCTTGCCGATGCCCGGCACCTTGACGATGCGGCCGATTTCCTGCGCCGCGATCGCGGCAGAGAGGTCGTTCACCGAGAGTCCCGACAGCACCGACAGCGCCGTCTTCGCACCGATGCCGGAAACCTTGAGGAGTTCGCGAAACGCCGCGCGTTCGACCTCGCTGCCGAAGCCGTACAACAGGTGCGCGTCCTCGCGTATCGCCAGATGCGTGAGCAGCGCGACCTTCTCGCCGATGCCCGGCAGGTTGTAGAAGGTGCTCATCGGCACGTCGATCTCGTAGCAGACGCCATTGACGTCGACGAGCACCTGCGGCGGCTGCTTCGCGGCGAGCGTGCCAGTGATGCGGCCAATCATAAGTTCTCCATTTTTTTCAACAGGATATCCGCAATACGCGGCGACTGCACGGGACCGCGGCGCGCACCGCCGGAAGCGAACCGGCGCGAGGGCGAAAAGGGTGCGGAAAACAAGCGGCGGCTCAGACCAGCCGCCCGCCCTTGAGACGATAGCCCGCGGTCGACTGCGCGCCGAGGCGGCTGCCGTGGGCATGGGTGATCGCGCAGGCCAGCGCGTCGGCGGCGTCGGCCGTCGGCGCGATCGGCAGGGCGAGCAGCCGCTTGACCATTTCTTGGACCTGCGTCTTCGCCGCCTTGCCGTGGCCGACGACGGCCTGCTTGATCTGCAGCGCCGTGTATTCGGCGACCGTGAGGTCGTTCGAGACCGCCGCGCAGATCGCGGCGCCGCGGGCCTGCCCGAGCAGCAGCGTCGATTGCGGGTTGACGTTGACGAAAACGATCTCGACGGCGCAGGTGTCGGGCCGATAGGTCGCGATGACCTCGTTGATCCCGCCGAATAGTATGCCCAGGCGCGCCGGCAGGCTGCCCTCGCCGCTCTTGACCACGCCGCTCGCGACGTAGGCGAGCTTCTGCCCGGTCTGCTCGATCAGGCCGAAGCCGGTGAGCCTGAGGCCGGGATCGATGCCGAGGATGCGCAAAGACGCCTAGTCCGGCAACACGGCGTTGGTGTAGACCTCCTGCACGTCGTCGAGGCTTTCGAGCGCGTCCAGGATCTTCTGCATCTTCGCGGCGTCGTCGCCGGCGAGTTCGGTCTCGGCTTCGGGCCGCATCGTGATTTCGGCGACGGCTGGTTTGAAACCGGCTTTCTCGAGTGCCTCTTTGACCGCTTCGAAGGCCTTGGGGTCGGGCGAGGTCAGGACCTCGATCGATCCGTCGTCATTGGGGATCACGTCGTCCGCGCCGGCGTCGAGCGCGGCTTCCATGACCGCCTCTTCGCTCGCGCCGGGCTCGAGCACGATCTGCCCGACATGCTTGAACTGGAAGGCGACGCAACCGTCGGTGCCCATGTTGCCGCCGTGCTTGGTGAAGGCGTGGCGCACGTCGGCGACGGTGCGCGTCTTGTTGTCGGTCAGGCAGTCGACCATCACTGCTACGCCACCGATGCCGTAGCCCTCGTAGCGCGCCTCCTCATAGTTCACGCCTTCGAGCTGGCCGGTGCCGCGCTTGATCGCGTTCTCGATGTTGTCCTTCGGCAGCGACTCGGCCTTGCCTTTCTCGATCGCGAGGCGCAGGCGCGGGTTCATCGCTGGATCACCGCCACCCATCTTCGCGGCGACCGTGATTTCCTTGATAAGCTTGGTGAAGATCTTGCCGCGCTTGGCATCCTGGCGACCCTTGCGGTGCTGGATGTTGGCCCACTTCGAATGTCCTGCCATGTCGATTCCAACGCAATTTGAATAGCCGGAGATTTTACACCGTGGCCCCTTCCCTCCGTTTCGGCATCGACCTCGGCGGCAGCAAAATCGAACTCATCGCACTCGACCGCGACGGCCGGGAAATCCTGCGTCGGCGCGTCCCGACGCCGCAGGGCGACTACCCCGCGACGGTCGCCGCGATCGCCGCGCTGGTCGGCCACGCCGAATCGGGCTTGGGACAGCAGGGCAGCGTCGGCGTCGGAACCCCGGGCGCGGTCTCACCGGCGAGCGGCCGCATGAAGAACTGCAACTCGACCTGCCTCAACGGCCAGCCGCTCAGGGAGGATCTCGAACGCGCGCTCGGCCGCGAGGTCCGGGTCGCCAACGACGCCAATTGCCTGGCGCTGTCGGAAGCGACCGACGGTTCGGCGGCCGGGGCCGAGAGCGTGTTCGGCGTAATCCTCGGTACCGGCGTCGGCGGCGGCGTGGTCGTGCACGGCCGGCTGCTCCAGGGCGCCAATGCCATCGCCGGGGAATGGGGGCACTCACCGCTGCCCTATTTCCAGTTCGCCGGCGCGCAGGCCGACCGCGCCATGACTGGACACCATCCTGCGACCGGCGAAGCGATCGTCCACCCCTGGCCGCAACCGCGCGAACTGGACGCCGCCCCCGCCTGCTACTGCGGCAAGAAGGGCTGCATCGAAACCTGGCTCTCGGGACCCGGTCTCGCCGCCGACCACGTGCGCTACGGCGGCGAGGACCTGCCCGCGCACGAGATCGTGCAACTGGCGAACGCGGGCTACGGCCCATGCAGCGCGACGCTCGCGCGCTACGAAGAAAGACTTGCGCGCGCGCTCGCCGGCGTCATCAACCTCGTCGACCCCGACGTGATCGTGCTCGGTGGCGGGCTCTCCAATATCGCCCGGCTGTATGACACCGTGCCGCGTCTATGGCCGCGTTACGTGTTTTCCGATCGCGTCGACACCAAGTTCGTGCCGCCGAAATACGGCGATTCGAGCGGCGTGCGCGGCGCGGCCTGGTTATGGGAGTAGCCGGTTTAACTCGGTAGCATTGCGGCCGGCGCCCCAACCGCCCCGCGCCGCGCCGAGATTTCGCGCTCGGCGGTTTCGATCATGCCTTTTAACAGTTGGGTATTCTTGCCCATGATGTCCAGTGCCTGGCTGCGGAAGGCGTCCATGGCGTCCATTGCGCGCGTGGTGTTCTCGAAGGCGGCCTTCAGGTGATCGACGGCAATCACCGGAGCCGACGCAAACGCACCGGTTGTCTCGACATGCTTGCCGATCATCACCGAAGTTTGCTCGACCAGGTCGCCGATCGCCTGTGAACCGGCATTGAGCATGTCCATGACCTTGATTTGCGCGCCGGTCGCGCGCGCCACAGCCTGGGCGGTGGCGAGAGCGCTCATCCCGGTGGTGGCCATGCGGTCGCAGCCATTGACGAGCTCGCGCCCGGTCTTTTTCAAGATACCGATCTGGCGATAGGCGTTCACGTTGACCACTTGCTGCGCGAGCAGATCCGAATGCACCTGACGCACGTAGAACAGCACCTCCTGCTCCAGCGCCTCGGCCTTCAGGGGATTGGCCCGTTTCAACACCGACACTTCCGCGGCAAGCCGAACATCCAGTTTTTCCGCGAAGAACGCCGCTTCGCGAATGCGGCCCATCCCCTCCCACAACTGGCCTTCCATCTCCGCGAGCGCGGTCAGGTCGCGCTTGATTTCATCCTGCGCGGTCCGGAGCTCGCTCATCAGCATGGCGATCTCCCCGCCCGCCGAATCGAATTTTCGGAAATAGGCCTGCAGCTTGGTCCCGTAGGGGATGAGCCCAAAGAGCTTGTGCGCCGAGAGCAGGTCGCCGGCACGCGCGGGGTTGAGTTCCGCAAAGACGCCGCGTAGCTCGTTGATGGTCTTGAAAGCCAGGCTGTCGGAGAATCCGACGAAGCTTTTGTCCATGAAGCGCCCGGTCAAGGCGCTGGCGTTCGCAATCGACTGCCGTCCCAATGCATTGGCCGCGTCCAGCTTGACACGAAACTCCTCGCTGCCCAGATCGGCAGCCAGAAGCCCCTGGACGTAGCTTTCCACCTGCGCGGAAAGCGCGTTAGCGCGTTCGGGTTTCAACGTCACCAGGTCGTTGGCCTCGCTTTTGGCCACGGGGGCGAGAAGTTCTGGCGGAGACAACTCCATGGAGGGACCGGCTGCGGACAATGGCGCTTCCATATTCATTCTTCCAGCTCCGGTACGCGCTCAGTCTTGACGGAAGCGTTCGGCGTAAAAAGCGATGCGTCCAGCCGCGCGGACACCCCTTCCTTGAGGCCAACCTCGCTGAGCAGGGAGTCGATCAGCGGCTGCTGCGCTCGGTAGGCCAGCGCAGCCGATACGGCCTGCTCGGCGAGGTTGCCAGTAGCCGATGCGCCAAGCCCCGCACTGGCCGCGCCGGCGGCACTGCCGCGATTCAACCCATCCACCTGAATGATCTTGATGCCGTCGATGCGCTCGATCGGCTTGACCGAGGCGGCAATGATTTCGGGCAGGGCACGGATCAATTCCAGCTTGACGTTCATCGCGATCTGCTCGGGCGAGAGCACGTTGACGGCATCGTTGAGCTTGCGCTTGCCCTCGGCTTCGACCTCATAGTTGGTGGCATTCGCCTCGGCCAGCGTACGGATCGCCTGTGCGCGATCTTCGGCTGCCTGCCGCTCTGCCTCGGCTGCCACGGTCAACTCGATCGCCCGACGCTGGGCATCTTCGTCCGCCTTCACCATCGCCACCTGCTTTTCGCGTTCGGCACGTGCCACCTCTTCCGCGGTGACCACGCTTTGTGCCGCCTTGACCGATTCGGCACGCGCCAGGTTGGCCTGCGCCTCGGCGACCGACTGCTGCTCGGATTTCTGCGCGATGGCGATCGCACGTTCCTGCTCGGCGATCTCGATCGAGCGCTGCTGTTCGATCGCTGCGACTTTCAGCCCACGTTCGGCCTCGATCTGCCGCTGTTGGACGCTGCGGTCACGTTCGACCTCGGCTTCCTTGATCTGTCGCTCGGCGGTGATGCGCGCCTGTTCGGATTCCTGCTTCTTGGCTGCCTCGAATCCCGCCACCTGGGCACTCTGCTCCGCCTGTCGGTTGGCCACTTCCTGTTCTTGGGAGAGCACGGCAAAAGTCTGCTGCTGCGCAATGCGCAATTGCTCCTGCTTGGTCATGAAGTTCTTCTCGGCGATCTGCACCGCCGTGTCCTGCTCGATGTCATTGCGCTGTTTGGCTCGCAACTGGGTTTCTTCGGTGAGTTTGGTCAAACCCTCGGCATCGAAGGCATTGTTGGGGTCGAAGAACTGCATCGCCGTCTGGTCGATCCGGGTCAGCGAAACCGACTCCAGCTCAAGCCCGTTCTTCATCAGGTCTTCCTGCACGGTGTTCTGCACCGCCTGTATGAAGTCCTGACGCATGTCGAGCAGCTCCTGCATCGTCATCGACACGGCTGCCGCGCGCAGCGAATCGACGAACTTGTCCTCGATCAACTCCTTCAGTGCAGTCGGGTCCATTGTTCGTTGCCCCAGCGTCTGCGCGGCCTGCGCGATGCCCTCAAGCATGGGACGCACCCGCACGAAGAATGCTGCAACCGCGTCCACCCGCATCCGATCCTTGGTGAACAAGCTGTCCTTGCCGCTGCGCGCAACCTCCAGCTTCAGCGTGTTCATATTGACCGGAATGATCTGATGGAAGCCGGGCAGCACGATCGCGCCGCCGTCCATGACCACCTTCTGCCCGCCGAGCCCGGTGCGAACGAAAGAAAGCTCCTTCGAGGCGCGCTGGTAGAGGCGCACGATGATGATGCCAATGACCAGAATGGCCAGCAAAACGACCGCCCCCAGCATGAGCGCGGGATACAGATTTTCCAGCATGGTGTTGCTCCCTTTGGTGTGATTATTCGGTGATCGGATTGGGGGTGGCCTGATAGCGCCCAGCGCTCAACTCACGCAGCAGCAGCACACGTTCCCCGGCACCAAGATTGGGCGAGTCTGCGGCAGGCTCCACCATCACGTAGTGCGTCTGCCCATATTCGTCCTGAAAACGGGCTTCGGCGGATTTGCCAGGCCGAGCCTCCCCTGCCGTGACCACGGCAGTGCGCCCGACGAAACTGGATGCGGCGATCGCCGCGGACTCATCACGCGGCATGGCGCGAGAAAGCGTGAAACCGACCGCACGCGTCGCCGGTAGAGTACCAACCAGCGCCAGCGGTGATGCTGCAAGTGCAGGGAGCGCCTGTCCGAGTACCGCGGCCGCCACGCCTTGGAGCGCAAACCCCAGCAGCGAAAACAAGGTGAGAAATAGAACCAGGATCACCAGGAAAGGTAATCGTCCGACGTGTAACCAGGCCAAGCCTCCGCCATCCGGGGCCTCACCGACGAAGCCATCGACGACGGACGACAGCGACCCACCGACTGCGAGCGCGAACAATTCGAGCGCGCCGATGCCGACCACCACTACCAGCGCGGCCGAGAATAGCCAGTTCCCCTCGCTGAGCAGAAACTCCATCGATCCCCCCTTATGTGTTTTCTTTAAGACGTCGGCGTGTTCCGCCATCGCTGTGGGCGGAATCCACGACACTCACCATTTCGGGCGACGGGGGGTCAAACTTGAGTGCAAGCAACCCCGCACGCGGGAAATTCTCCCTAAACCGGATATCGCCTTCCGGATTGCTGTCCACCTGAAGCTAAGCGGCGAGCGCACGCCGCCCTATGAGCGGAAGTGTGCCGGTGGCCCGATCGCATGCAGCAACAATTCGGGAAAAATCAGTGCAGCTTGATCCGCGCCCGTGTCGGCGTGCTGATGAAATGCGCGTAGGTCGTGAGCGAGGTCTTGAACCAGCCGTGCAATGCGACCTGGTGCATCTTGTGCAGCGACCAGTACACGAGTCGGGCCAGCGCGCCCTCGATCATGATGCTGCCGCCGGTGAGTCCACCCATCAGGTTGCCGACGGTGGAAAAACGTCCGAGCGCGACCAGTGAACCGTAGTCGCGATAGACGTATTCAGGCAGGGATTTGCCGCGGAAGCGCCGGCAGATCGACTTGACGAGCATCGATGCCTGCTGGTGCGCGGCCTGCGCCCGCGGTGGCACGAAGCCGCTGCCGTCGGGCAGTGGGCACGCGGCGCAATCGCCGAAGGCGAAGATGTTGTCGTCGCGCGTCGTCTGCAGCGTCGGTCGCACGACCAGCTGGTTGATGCGATTGGTCTCGAGGCCGTCGATGTCCTTGAGGAAATCGGGCGCCTTGATGCCGGCCGACCACACCATCATGCTCGCCGGGATGAGCTTGCCGTCGGCAGTGACCATGCCGTTCTCGCGCACCTCGACGATGCGCTCGCGGGTATGCATTTCGACGCCGAGCTCGGCGAGGCGCTCGGCGGCGGCCGCCGACAGGCGCGGCGGCAATCCGGGCAGGATGCGGTCCGACGCCTCCACGATCAGAAGCTTCAGGCTCTTGTCCGGCTCGATCTGATCCATGCCGTAGGACGAAAGCTCGCGCGTCGTGTCGTGCAGTTCGGCGGCGAGTTCGACACCGGTCGCGCCGGCACCGACGATGCCGACCGTGAGCTGTCCGGGCGCGACGGCCTCGGTCTGGGTGTTGGCGCGCAGGCAGGCGTTGATGTGGCGGCGATGGAATTCGCGCGCCTGTTCCGGCGTATCGAGCATGATGCAATGCTCCTTGACGCCCGGGACGCCGAAGTCGTTGCCGACCGAACCGACCGCGATGACCAGCGTGTCGTAGCGGAAGCTGCGGCGCGGGATGATCTCGCGACCCTCCTCGTCGAAAGTCGGTGCGACGCTGACCTCCTGGCGTGCGCGGTCGAGGCCGTCCATGCGCCCGAGGCGGAAGGTGAAGCCGTGCCAGTGGCCCTGCGCCAGATATTCGAGACGCTCGGCGTAGGAATCGAGGCTGCCTGCAGCGACTTCGTAAAGCAACGGCTTCCACAGATGCGAGGGTGAGGCGTCGATCAGCGTGATGTTCGCGCGCTTCTTGCCTCCGAGCTTGTCGCCGAGCCGCGTCGCGAGTTCCAGACCGCCCGCACCGCCGCCGACGATGACGATTTCGTGTTTCTCTGTCACGTGTCCCCCTTTTGATAGGCGGCGATGATAACCGCAACATTAGCCGGCGCTTCTATAGGGCGCGGGCGGCGGCGGGAAGCCGTTTAGAATCCTCGCATCCGGGAACCAGGAGCCGCCATGACCGAACCCTTGCTCATCGCGAAAAGCGCGACCGCCGATCTTGTCCTGTTGCCGCAGATGGCCAACCGCCACGGCCTCGTCACGGGTGCGACCGGTACCGGAAAGACGGTGACCCTGCAGACGCTCGCCGAGCACTTCTCGTCGATCGGCGTGCCCTGCTTCATGTCCGACGTGAAAGGCGACCTCTCGGGAATCTCGCAGCCCGGCGGCGGCAACGCCAAGGTTGCCGAGCGCGTCGAGATGCTCAAGCTCGAGGGCTTCGAACACCGCGCCTGCCCGGTCACGCTCTGGGACCCCTTCGGCGAGGCCGGCCATCCGGTGCGGACGACGGTATCCGACCTCGGGCCGCTGCTGCTCTCGCGCATGCTCGACCTCAACGACACGCAGGCGGGCGTCCTCAATCTCGTGTTCCGCATCGCCGACGACAACGGGCTGCTGCTGCTCGACCTCGCCGACCTGCGCGCGATGCTCACTTTCGTCGGCGAGAACGCGCGGAAGTTCACGACCGAATACGGCAACGTCTCGGCCGCGTCGATCGGCGCGATCCAGCGCGGCGTGCTCGCGCTCGAGTCGCAGGGCGGCGCCGCGGTCTTCGGCGAGCCGATGCTCGACATCGCCGACCTCATGCAGACCGACCGCGGGCGCGGCGTGATCAACATCCTCGCGGCCGACCGCCTGATGCAGGCGCCGAAGATGTACGCAACGCTGCTGCTGTGGCTGTTGGCGGAACTGTTCGAGAACCTGCCCGAGGCGGGCGACCTCGACAAGCCCAAGCTCGTCTTCTTTTTCGACGAGGCGCACCTGCTGTTCGCCGATGCGCCGGCCGCGCTGGTCGAGAAGATCGAACAGGTCGTGCGCCTGATCCGCTCGAAGGGCGTCGGCGTCTACTTCGTGACGCAGAATCCGGCCGACGTTCCCGACAAGGTGCTGTCGCAACTCGGCAACCGCGTGCAGCACGCGCTGCGGGCCTTCTCCGCGCGCGACCAGAAGGCGGTGCGCGCGGCTGCGGAGACGATGCGCGACAACCCCGAGCTCGACGAGACGACGGCGATCACCGAACTCGGCGTCGGCGAGGCGCTGGTTTCCTTCCTCGACGCCAAGGGGCGCCCCGGCGTCGTCGAGCGCGCCTACATCGTGCCGCCCGAGGGGCAGATCGGCCCGATCAGCGAAGATCAACGCAGGCAGTTGATGCAGACCTCGCTTGTCGCCGGCGTCTACGACAAGGCCGTCGACCGCGAGTCCGCGCACGAGATCCTCAAAGCGCGCGCACAGCGTGCGCTCGAGAACGCGGAAGCCGAAGCAAAGGCGAAGTCCGCCGCGAGCCAGCCCGCAGGCGGCGGCATCCTGGGCGACATTCTTGGCGGACGCGGCGGCCGGCGCGAAAGCGCGGTCGAGGCGATGGCAAAGTCCGCCGCGCGCTCGATCGGCAGCCAGGTCGGCCGTGCGCTCATCCGCGGCGTGCTCGGGAGTCTTTTCGGCGGCAAGCGCTGAACGCCGAGCCTTCCCGAGGAGTCGCCGGAAGCCCCTCTCTCGTGAAGTCGTTTTTGACGTCGCCCCGGAGACGCGTCAGGCAAACAGCCTGGCAAGCTCGGCGCCCGGGTCGGCCGCACGCATGAAGGCCTCGCCGACCAGAAAGGTATTGACGCCGCGGCTGCGCATCGTATCCACGTCGGCCGGCGCGAGGATGCCGGACTCGGTGACGACGATGCGCTCGGGGCCTATCTTCGGCAGCAGCGAAAGCGTGGTATCGAGGCTGACCTCGAAGGTGCGCAGGTTGCGGTTGTTGATGCCCTGCAGCGGCGTGCGCAGCGTCAGCGCGGCGTCGAGTTCGGCGGCGTCGTGCGACTCCACGAGAACCGCCATCCCCAATTCATTCGCCAGCGCTTCGAGCGCCTGCATCGCCGGCAACTCGAGCGCGGCGACGATCAGCAGGATGCAGTCGGCGCCCATCGCGCGCGCCTCGTAGACCTGGTAGGCGTCGATCATGAAATCCTTGCGCAGGACCGGAAGCGTACAGGCCGCGCGTGCGGCCTTGAGGTAGTCCGCGCTGCCCTGGAAATATTCCGCGTCGGTCAGTATGGACAGACATGCCGCGCCGCCCTTTTCATAACTGGCGGCGATTTCCGCGGGCCGGAAGTCGGCCCGGATCACGCCCTTGGACGGACTTGCCTTCTTGATCTCTGCGATCACGGCCGGCCGGCCGGCATCGCGCTTTGCCCGCAGCGCGCCGACGAAATCGCGTGCCGGCGCGGCCGCCTCGGCACGCGCGCGCATTTCGGCGAGCGGCACCCGGGCGAGGCCGGCCGCGACCTCGGCGCGTTTGGTCGCGAGGATTTTTTCGAGGATGTCCGACATCGTGCTCACGCCTGCTTTGCCTGCGTCGAGTAGGCGACGAGTTGTTGCAACTTGTCGCGTGCAGCGCCGCTGCGGATCGCCTCGCGCGCCAGCTCGATGCCCTCGCCGAGCGTCGCCGCGCGGTCGGCGACGTAGATCGCCGCGCCGGCGTTGAACAGCACGATGTCGCGCGCCGGGCCCGGCAGGTCGTCAAGCACCGACAGCAACATGTCCTTGGCCTGCGTCGCATCCCACACCTTGAGCGCGTCGCTGCCGCAGGGCTGCAGCCCGAACTCGCGCGGGTTGATCGTGTATTCGCTGACCTCGCCGTCCTTCAGTTCGCCGATCAGGGTATCGCCGGCGAGCGTGATTTCGTCCATGCCGTCGCTACCGTGAACGACCATGACGTGGCTGCTGCCAAGGCGTTGCAGCACGCGCACGAGGATGCCGACGAGGTCGGCGTGGAAGACGCCGAGCAGTTGATGCGGCGCGTTCGCCGGATTGGTCAGCGGCCCGAGAATGTTGAAAAGCGTGCGCACGCCGAGTTCGCGGCGGACCGGCGCCGCGTGCCTCATCGCGCCGTGGAAGTTCGGCGCGAACATGAAGCCGATGCCGATCGCGTCGATGCTCGCGGCGACCTGCTCGGGCGTGAGCGCGAGGTTGACGCCAAGCGCCTCGAGCACGTCGGCGCTGCCGCTCGTCGATGAGACCGAGCGGCCGCCGTGCTTGGCGACCCGCGCGCCGGCAGCTGCGGCGACGAAGGCCGCGGTCGTCGAAATGTTGAAGGTGTGCGCGGCGTCGCCGCCGGTGCCGCAGGTGTCGACGAGATGCTCGCGCTGCTGCACCGGTACCTCGAGCGCGAACTCGCGCATGACCTCCGCCGCCGCCGCGATCTCGCCGACAGTCTCCTTCTTCACCCTGAGCCCGGTGATGACGCCGGCGATCTGCACGGGCGTGAGCTCGCCGCGCATGATCTGGCGCATCAGCGCGAGCATCTCGTCGTGAAAGATTTCGCGCTGTTCGACCAGGCGGGTCAGCGCCTGCTGCGGCGTGATCATCGCGTTCCCTTCAGGAAGTTCTTCAACATCGCGTGGCCGTGCTCGGTCAGGATCGATTCGGGATGGAACTGCACGCCCTCGACCGCAAGCGTCTTGTGACGTACCCCCATGATCTCGCCGTCGTCGCTCCAGGCCGTGATCTCCAGGCAGTCGGGCAGCGATTCGCGCTCGATCACGAGCGAGTGGTAGCGCGTGGCGCGGAAGGGATTGGGCAGGCCCTTGAAGACGCCCGCGTCCAGATGCTCGATCATCGAGGTCTTGCCGTGCATGAGTTCCTTCGCGCGCACGATCCTGCCGCCGAAGGCCTGACCGATGCTCTGGTGCCCGAGGCAGACGCCGAGGATCGGAATCCGCCCCGAAAATTCCTTGATCAGCGGCACCGAGACGCCGGCTTCGTTGGGCGTGCAGGGGCCGGGCGAGACGACGATGTGGTCGGGCGCGAGTGTCGCGATTCCGGCGAGGTCGATTTCGTCGTTGCGCACGACCTTGACCGCTTCACCGAGCTCGCCGAAGTACTGCACAAGGTTGTAGGTGAAGCTGTCGTAGTTGTCGATCATCAAAAGCATGGCTGTCCTTCGGCTCGCGGCACCCGCGCTCGCGCGCGCCGCCGGACCGGAAATTATAGCTGCGCGGCCCGCCGGCCATAAAAAAAGCGCGCCCCATAAAAAAAGCGCCCGAAGGCGCTTAGGGGGCAGGAGTCCGAAATTGTTTACTTGAGTTTCTTGATGCCCATGAGGCCGAGCACGTACTTCTCGTACAGCGGCTCGGTCGAGCCTTTTTTCATCTTGCGGATGAAGTACTTCTCGAAGGCGACCTTGGCCAGATGCACCCACTTGCCTTCCTTGAACCAGTTGACATTGCGCGGCGGAATCTGCGGCAGGGCCACGAAGGCGGCGCCGGTGTCGCCGAAGTCGGCGAGGCAGATCGCGTTCCAGGTCGCCTTCTCGGCAGGCTCGCGGCCGTCGAGCACGGCGCGGATGTTGTGCGCGGTCGCCGTCACCATCGATTCGATCATGTAGCCGGTCTTCGGCGTGCCGGTCGGCACGGGAGTGACCTCGACGGGTGGGATCGCGACGCACACGCCGACGGAGTAGACGTTCGGGTACTTCGCGTTGCGCTGGTAGGGGTCGATCGTGATGAAGCCGCGCGGATTGGTCAGCCCCTCGATGCCGAACACAGCATCGATGCCCTTGAACGCCGGCAGCATCATCGAGTAGCCGAACGGCAGTTCGTGCTCCTTGATCACTTCGCCCTTGTCGTTGTGCTCGGCGACGAACATCTTGCCAGCCTCGACCTTGGTGACCTTGGCGTTGCAGATCCACTTGATGTGGCGCTCGCGGAGGACCGATTCGAGCATGCCCTTGGAATCGCCGACGCCGCCCAGTCCCAGATGGCCGATATACGGCTCGGCCGTGACGTAGGTCATCGGCACGCGGTCACGAATCTTGCGCTTGCGCAGGTCGGTGTCCATGATCATCGCGTACTCGTACGCCGGGCCGTAGCAGGAAGCCCCCTGCACCGCGCCGACCACGATCGGCCCCGGGTTCTTCACAAAATCGTCCCACGCGCGGCCCGCGGCCTGGGCATGGTCGACCGTGCATACCGACTGGGTGTAACCCTCGGGGCCGAGGCCCGGGACTTCGTCGAACGCGAGCTTGGGCCCCGTCGCGATGACGAGGAAGTCATAGTCGACGGTCCTGCCGTCGGTGAGGTCGATCTGGTTCCTGTCGGGATGCACGCGCGCGGCGCCGACCGGAATGAAGTCGATGTTTTTCTTGTTGAGGTAAGGCGCGGCCTCGAGCGTGACGTCGTCACGCTTGCGCCAGTTCACCCCCACCCAGGGGTTGGACGGCGTGAACTGGAAGTACGAATTGTTGGAAATGACGGTGACCTTGTCCTCGGCCCGTGCCGACTCGCGCATTTCATACGCCATGGTCATGCCGCCGACGCCGGCGCCGAGTATTACGATGTGTGCCATGTGTTGTTCTCCTGGGGTGCTGTGTGGTTGGGTAGGCGACTCACCACTCGAAGACGCGCACCATGGCGTCGAGGCCGTCCTGAACGATCTTCTGCAAGTCCTCGGGGCAGTCCTCGCGCTCGAGCGCGAGGGTCGTGTAGGCGGACAGGCTCTTCAGCGCACAGGCGATCCTGGCCACATCGTCGACCAGTTCCGGGGGGATGTTCACGCCCGGCTTCAGCTTCCAGTTCGTGTTTTCAGACATGTTCGCTCCGTCCTATCGAGGGTTGTGTCTCCCTGTTATAGCAACCGGCATGCCAACCGCGAGGGGCCGTAATTACGCGGGGCGCGGCGGTGGTCCAACGCTGACATGGCTTTGATGTCATGGCACTGTTAGCATGTGTCATGACGATCAGCGGGGACCACGCCATGCCATCCATCGAACTGCAGGACATCATCGACGCGAACGACCAGCCTTTCGTCGTGATCGACAGCGCATACCGCATCGTCGCGGCCAACCGGCGCTACGCGGAAACCTATGGCGCGACGCCCGAGGCGATCGTCGGCGAGCACTGCTACGCCGTGTCTCACCACTCGCCGCGGCCCTGCCACGAAAACGGCGAGCAATGCCCGCACCGCGCCCTGTTCGAGAACGGCGAGGCGGTCGAGGTCGTGCACACGCACTTTCATGCCAACGATCAGCCCGAGCGCACTCGCATCCGCGGCCACGCGCTGCGCGGCCCGGACGGCGAGCGCTACCTGGGCGAGCAGCTCTACCCGCTCGAAGCCGACATCGGCCTGGATTGCGACGCCATGCAGATGGTCGGGCAGTCCCCGGCGTTTCTCGCGTGCGTCGACAATCTCGCGCGCGTCGCCGAAAGCGAAGCGTCGATCCTGCTGTATGGCGAAAGCGGCGTCGGCAAGGAACTCGCCGCGCGCTTCATCCATGCTCGCTCGCAGCGCAGGGGCGGCGCCTTCATCGTGATCAACTGCGCCGCGGTGCCCGAAACCCTGTTCGAAAGCGAGCTGTTCGGCCACGAACGCGGCGCGTTCTCGGGCAGCAGCGGCCTCAAGAAAGGCCTGTTCGAACTCGCCGACGGTGGCACGCTATTCCTCGACGAGGTCGCGGAGATCCCGCTGGCGCTGCAGGCCAAGCTGCTGCGCGTACTGGAGACCGGGGAATTCCGCCGTGTCGGCGGCACCCACACGCTGACCGCGGACGTGCGGCTGGTGTCGGCGACCAACCGCCGCCTGCTGGACGAAGTCGACGAAAAGCGCTTCCGGCTCGACCTCTACTACCGGCTGGCCGGCATCGACGTCGTGCTGCCGCCGCTGCGCGAGCGCCGCGCCGACCTGCCCGCGCTGGCCGCCTTCCTGCTCAAGCGACTGGCCGGCGGCCGCCGAGCCTGCCGGCTCGACGCGAGCGGACTGGCGGCGCTGCAGGCCTACGATTTTCCGGGGAACGTGCGCGAACTGCGCAACCTGCTGCAGCGCGCGGTGCTGACCTGCCGCGACGGCGTGATCGGCGCCGCCGATCTGAACCTGCCCGTCGCCGCCGTGACGCCGGTCCAGCCGGCGACGCAGGGGCTCGCCGACATCGAGCGCGCGCACATTCGCGCGCTGCTCGCCAGCCGCGGCGGCCACCGCGGACGGGTCGCCCAGGCACTCGGCGTCACCGAGCGCACGCTGTACCGCAAGCTCAAACGCTACGGCCTGAGTTAGCGCCCGCGCGTTTCGGCGGGCCGGGCAAACGCCTTATTCGACGACGTCGCCGAAGCGCGCGTAGGCGAGCTCGGCCGCACGCACGACCGCCCGCGCCTTGTTGAGCGTCTCGGTCCACTCGTTGTCGGGGACCGAGTCGGCGACGATGCCGGCGCCGGCCTGGGCGTAGAGCATTCCATCCTTGACGACGGCCGTGCGGATCGCGATCGCGAGATCCATGTCGCCGCTGAAGCCGAGGTAGCCGACGGCGCCGGCGTAGACCCCGCGCTTGCTCGGTTCGAGCTCGTCGATGATCTCCATCGCCCGCACCTTGGGCGCCCCCGAGACCGTACCTGCCGGAAAGCTCGCGCGCAGGACGTCGAGCGCGGAGAGTCCGGGCTTGAGCTTGCCTTCGACGTTCGAGACGATGTGCATGACGTGCGAATAGCGCTCGATCTGCATGTGTTCCGTGACCTTGACGCTGCCGGTCACGGCGACCCGCCCCGTGTCGTTGCGCCCGAGGTCGAGGAGCTGCAGATGTTCGGCGCATTCCTTCGGGTCGGCCATCAATTCGGCCGCGAGGCGCTGATCGTCCTCGCGCGTGAGCCCGCGCGGCCGCGTGCCGGCGATCGGCCGCAGCGTGACCGTGTCGCCCTCGAGCCGGACCAGGATCTCGGGCGACGAGCCGACGATGTGGAAGCCGCCAAGGTCGTAGAAATACATGTAGGGCGACGGGTTGAGGCTGCGCAGCGCACGGTAGAGCGACAGCGGCGAGGCCTCGAACGGCCGCGCCATCCGCTGCGACAGCACGACCTGCATGACGTCGCCGGCCGCGATGTACTCCTTGGCCTTGGCAACCGCGGCCTTGAACTCGGCTTCGCCGAATTCGGAGCTCGCTTCGGCGACGACCGGGCGCGGCTCGCTCGGCAGCGTGACCGGCGCGTGCAGCTTCTCGGCAAGCTCCGCGAGCCGCAAGTGCCCCTGCGCATAGGCGTCCGCCTGCATCGGGTCGGCGTGGGTGACGAGATAGAGCTTGCCGGCGAGGTTGTCGAAGACGGCGAGTTCCTCGGTCAGCATCAGCAGGATGTCGGGCGTGTGCAGGACGTCGTCCTTGCGCACGAGGTTCTTGTTGAATTCCGGCGTCAGTCGCTTCTCGATGTAACGGATCGTGTCGTAGCCGAAGTAGCCGGCCAGGCCGCCGGTGAAGCGCGGCAAGCCCAGGACCGGCGCGGCCTTGAAGCGGGTCTGATACTCGGCGATGAAAGCGAGCGGATCGGGCGTGCTGCATTCCTCGACGACCTGGCCGTCGGTTTCGACCGTCAGGAGGTGGGCGCGCACCCTGAGCACGGTGCGCGCCGGCAGGCCGATGAAGGAATAGCGTCCGAAGCGTTCGCCGCCGACGACCGATTCGAGGAGATAGGTATAGGGCGCGTTGGCGAGCTTGAGATAGACCGACAGCGGCGTCTCGAGGTCGCCGGGCAGTTCGCGCACCAGCGGGATACGGTTGAAGCCCTGGCGGGCAAGGTCGAAGAATTCTTGTTCGGTCATGGCAGGGGTCGGGATCCGGGATTCAGGGGTCAGGGAATGTGCTGCGCGTCTTGTCAGGACGAGCGCCGCCATCGGCGGCACGGCCCCTGAATCCTGATCCCCGAATCCCGCCCCCTTGCCATCACGCCTTCGTCACCATCAGCGCCGCCTCGGCGAGACTCGGCACGACTGCGTCGAGATCGAGTTCGGTGACCGGGCGCCCGCGGTTGTAGCCGTAGGGCACGCAGAATACCGGGCAGCCTGCGGCGCGCGCGGCCTGCGTGTCGTTGAGCGAATCGCCGATCAGCAACAGCTCGGCTGGGGCTACGCCGAACACCTCGCACGCATGCAACAGCGGCAGTGGGTCGGGCTTGCGCTTGGGCAGCGTATCGCCGGAGAGGATCAGCTCGAAGTAGTCGTACAGCCCCGTGCCCTTGAGGAGCGGGACGGTGAACTGCTCGGCCTTGTTGGTGATGCACGCCATGTGCAACCCCATCGCCTTGAAGGCCTGTAGGCCCTCGACCACGCCGTCGAAGGGGCGCGAGTGCAGCGACACGTGCTCGCCGTAATGCTTCTGGTAGGACGCGATCGCCTGCGCGAACAACGCCGGATCCGGCTCGGCGTCCATCTCGCCGGTGAGCACCCGCTTGACCAGACGCGAGACGCCGTTGCCGATATAGGTCGAAATGGTCTCGAGCGACGGGCAGGGCCGCCCGAGCTCTGCCATCATGAGTTCGGCGGCATGCGCGAGATCGGGCGCCGTATTGAGCAGGGTGCCGTCGAGGTCGATGACGACGGCCTTGATGGGAAGGGGGAAGCTTTTCATTTGAGTAGGGGTCAGGATTCAGGGGTCGGGGTTCAGGGGACGAGCGGCCTGCGGCCGCACAATTTCGAAAGGCGCGAAGCACAAAGCCCCCCGACCCCTGACCCCCGAATCCTGGCCCCTGCGGTTTTACACTTTCGCCAACTCCGCGCGCATCGCGGCGATGATGCTGTTATAGCGCTGCGGGTCGCCCTCTTTGGCCGCGCCGAACACGGCCGAGCCGGCGACGAAGGTGTCGACGCCGGCGCGCGCGACTTCGGCGATGTTGGCCGGGCCCACGCCGCCGTCGATCTCGAGGCTCACGTCGAGGCCGCGGTCGTCGATCATCTTGCGCACGGCGCGCGCCTTGTCGAGCACATAGGGGATGAACTTCTGCCCGCCGAAGCCAGGGTTCACGCTCATCAGGAGCACCATGTCGAGCTTGTCGAGCGTGTATTCGAGCACGTCGAGCGGCGTCGCGGGGTTGAAGACGAGGCCGGCCTTGCAGCCGTTTTCCTTGATCAGTCCGATGGTGCGGTCGATGTGCTCCGACGCTTCGGGGTGGAAGGTGATGTAGGTCGCGCCGGCCTTGGCGAAGTCGGGAATGATGCGGTCGACCGGCTTGACCATGAGATGCACGTCGATCGGTGCGGTGACGCCGTGCTTGCGCAGCGCTTCGCACACCAGCGGGCCGATCGTGAGGTTGGGCACGTAATGGTTGTCCATGACATCGAAATGAACGATGTCGGCGCCGGACGCGAGCACGTTGTCGACCTCCTCGCCTAGGCGGGCGAAGTTGGCGGACAGAATGGACGGGGCGATGCGGTACGTCATGGGGGAGCTCCGGAATTTTTGTCGACCCCGCATTTTAGCTTAAGTGCACCGGCCCATTGCGTTACACTCGGCGATCCATCCCGTCGAGCGGAGCCCAGCACAACCGTGGCCGAAGGCAAGAAATACCAGATAAACATCAGCGTCAACACGGCTTATCTGGCGGAGCAGAGCGACCCGTCGGCCGACCGTTACGTGTTCGCCTACACCATCACGATCGAAAACGTCGGCACGGTCGCCGCGCAGCTGATCTCGCGTCACTGGGTGATCACCGACGCCGACGACGTCGTGCAGGAAGTCAAGGGCCTCGGCGTCGTCGGCGAGCAGCCGCTGCTGCGCCCCGGCGAGACCTTCGAATACAGCAGCGGGGCAGCGCTCGCGACGCCGGTCGGAACCATGCAGGGCAGCTATCAGATGGTGGCCGAGGACGGCAACAAGTTCGACGCCGAGATTCCCCGCTTCACGCTGGCCATGCCGCGCGTGCTGCACTGACGCCGCTGGCGCACGGGGCTTATTTCTTCATGGTCCACCAGACGATGAAAGCGAGCAGTCCCAGCGCAATCCCGGCTTCCAGCACCAGCCAGCCCAAGCCCTGGCTCTCCATGAGTCGTCCTCCTCGCTTGCTATACTCGGCGCTCGTTTTTCCTGCCGTGAACGATATTCACCCGTGACGCCACTACGCGCAAGTCCGTGGCTGGTCGCGCTGCTGCTTTCGGCGTGCGCGGTCCGTCCTCCCGCGCCCGAGGTCCCGCCGCCCGCGCAAGCACCGCAACCCGTCCCGCCGGTGGCCGCGCCCCTGCTGCCAACGCTCGTTCCGGCCGACTGGTCGGCGGTCACTTCCTGGCAGAGCGACAGCGCCGAAGAAGCCTGGGGCGCGTTCCTGCAAAGCTGCAGCGCGCTCGGCAAGCGTCCGGCGTGGCAGGCGGTCTGCGCCGACGCCGCGGCCATGCCCACGCCCGACGCGGCCGCTGCCCGCGCCTTTTTCGAGCAGCGCTTCCAGCCCCACGAAGCGCGCCAGGAGGACGGCAGCGCCGAAGGGCTCGTAACCGGCTACTACGAACCGCTGCTCAAGGGCGACCGCGTGCGCACCCAACGCGCGCGCTACCCGCTCTACGCCGCGCCCGACGATCTCGTCGCGGTCGAACTGGCGAGCGTCTACCCCGAGTTGAAGAACCTGCGGCTGCGCGGACGTCTGGTCGGGAAAAAGGTCGTGCCCTACCCGTCGCGTGGCGAGATCACCACGGGCGGCGACAACGGGGGCTTCCGCGGCAGGCCGATCGCCTGGGCCGAAGACCCGGTCGACCTGTTCTTTCTGCAGATCCAGGGGTCAGGCCGCATCGAATTGCCCGACGGTTCGCACTTGCGCGTCGGCTATGCGGACCAGAACGGCCACCCCTACCGCTCGATCGGCAAGCTCCTGGTCGAACGCGGCGAACTCAAGCTCGAAGAGGCTTCGATGCAGGGAATCAAGAACTGGGGCGCGAAAAATCCCGAGAAGCTGCCCGAACTTCTCGCCAGCAATCCGAGCTACGTCTTCTTCCGCGAGTTGCCGAACGGCACTGAGGGGCCCCTCGGCGCGCTCGGTGTGCCGCTCACGGGCGGGCGCTCCATCGCGGTCGACCCGCGCTTCATTCCACTCGGCGCGCCGGTCTTTCTCGCGACGACCGAGCCGAACTCGAGCGTTCCGCTAAACCGGCTGGTCATGGCACAGGACACGGGCGGTGCGATTCGCGGCGGCGTGCGCGCGGATTTCTTCTGGGGGTTCGGCACGGCGGCCGGGGAACAAGCGGGCCGCATGAAGCAGCGCGGCCGGATGTGGGTATTGCTGCCGCGTACGGCAATCGAGACCGCAGCCGAGCTGCGGCGCTAACCGGCTCGGAACGACAACGCCGGCCGGATCGCGCGACTGCGCGGACTCAGTGCAGCAAGTCCGCCAGCTCGTCGGCGTGGTCCTCCTCCATCGCGAGGATGCCTTCGAGCATGGCGCGCGTCGTCGGATCGTGCTCGCCGAAATAACGCACCATTTCGCGGTAGCTCTCGATCGCGATCCGTTCCGCGACCAGGTTTTCGCGAATCATGTCCTCGAGCGACGCGCTCGTCACGTATTCGGCGTGGGACAGCGAGGTCAGGCACTCCGGATTGAATTCGGGCGCACCGCCGAGTTGCACGATGCGCTTGGCGAGCAGGTCGGCGTGGGCAAGTTCCTCGTTCGAGTGGACGAGAAACTCCTGCGCGATCGGCTCGGAATTGATGCCCTTGGCGACGAACGCATGCTGGCGATACCGCAGCGTGCAGACGAGTTCGGTCGCCAGGGCGGCGTTGAGCAACCCGACCGCGGCCTCGGCCTTGAGGCCGTAGTCCCCGGTCACCGCGCCCGCTTCGATGTGCTGGCGGGCGCGCGCCCGCAGCGTCGCGACGTCGGTCAGAAATCCGCCTGCGGCCGTGCTCCCTTCCGCCTTGCCGGTACCCGCCGCCGGGCGCGCGGTGTCATTCATGAGTTGCTCCTCGGGTTGAAATGAACGGACAGCGTTTGCGGATTACTTGTCGCGGTCAGCGGCGTCCTGAATCTTTTCGCCACCGCTCTCGATATCCTTGCCCGCGCCTTCCATCGTGTTGCAGCCCGCCAGGACGACAAAGAACGACGACATCAACAGTGCAAGAAGCTTTTTCATGGTTTTCTCCTAGGGTTTCATGACTGAATGCGTCACAAGCGGGGCGCTTTGGCACACGCCGGATGACGAATCCATCCTAAGCGCCGGCCCGGGCGCCATCTGTCAGTGCGCGCGGATTGACCTGTCGGAAGATTCCTGCAATAACAAACGACCATTCGCGTTACGCTATCGATCATGCCCAACGCCTCCGCCCGCCCCCCTATTCACGCGCTGCCGCGGCCATCCGAGGATTTGCGCGTCAGCACGCATTTGTATCTTGCAGCCGGCATGGCGCTGCTGATCGGCATGCTCGTCGCGAGCTACATGCAGGCCTCGGCGGGCCTCACCGCGCTCAAGCAATTCGGCGTCGCCAACCAACGCGCCGACCATCTCGACCGCCTGAGCCAGCTCCTGCTCCATGCGCAGTCGGCGACGCGCGGCTACGCGCTGACCGGCAGTCAGTCGCAGCTCGATTCCTATCGCGCGACCGTGCCCCTGATCCAGGACATCCTGCGCGTGATCGAGCGCGACCACGTCACGGAATCGCGCTCCGACACCGCCCGCCTGGTACAGCTCGCGCACGGCGTCGCCGCGCGCCAGGAAATCACGACGCGCCACCTCGAAAGCGGCCTTCCGGCGAAGAAAACTTGGTTCGAGGAAGGCACGCTGGCGATGGACGCCTACCTCCAGCAACACAACAAGATCAAAGTCGATCTGCTCACCGACAACCTGCAGAACGTCCGCCAGTCGGTCAGCGGCTTCGAGATGGCGCGCGTGAGCACGGTCCTGCTCGCGATTGCCTCCTTGCTGCTGCTGTTGCTGACGATCTCGCAGCAGCAGAAGAAGCAGGAGCTGCAAGCCAGGATTCGTCACCTGCTCGAAGCGGAAAACGAACGGCTCGATCACGAGGTCCAGCTGCGCACGGCCGAATTGACGAATCTTGCGACCTACCTCACGGACGTGCGCGAGAGCGAGAAACTGCATCTCGCGCGCGAACTGCACGACGAACTCGGCGCCCTGCTCACCGCGGCCAAGCTCGACGCGGACTGGATCGAGCGCAAGCTGCCGCCGGAAATGCGCGCCCTCGTCGAGCAGCGGCTCACGCGTCTGCGCCAAAGCCTGGTCGGGGGGATCACGCTCAAGCGACGGATCACGAACAACCTGCGTCCTGCGCTGCTCTATGACCTCGGGCTGATCGAGGCCCTCAAGTCGCTGGTCGCCGAGTTCCGCGAGGACGGCGAGGCGGATATCACCGCGGAACTTCCGGAAGACTGCCCCGAACTCTCCGAAGAGGTGTCATTGAGCCTTTTTCGCATCGTCCAGGAAGCGCTCACCAATGTGCGCAAATACGCCCAGGCGAAGCACGTACATATCGCACTACGGACGAAGAGCGACGCGGTCGAGTTGTCGATCACGGACGACGGCGTCGGCTTCGACCCGCATTCGCCGAAAGTCGCGCGCCACGGTCTCGCGGGAATCAAGCATCGGGTGTTCGACCACGGCGGCCAACTCGATATTCGTACGGCGCCGGGAAAAGGCGTGGCGATCAGCGTGATGCTGCCGCTCTGAGTCAGTGCGCGGACTTGTCGTGCGCGGCGGCCGCGACGTAATCCAGGAGCTGGTTGATGTGCAGGGACTTGTCGAAGAAGGCATCCATGCCGAAGCGCTCGCAGCGCTGGCGCATCGTGGTGTGCCCGTAGTTGGTCAGCACGACCTTGCGCGGCGTGCCGTAGCGATCCGAATCGGTCTGCAGCGCGTCGAGCACGCCGATCCCGCTGCCCTGCTTGAGCTCGACGTCGATGATCACGAGGTCGACGGGGTTCTCGGCGAGCCGGCGCAGGGCTTCGGCCTCGCCGTCGGCGCACCCGACGTACTCCACGCCGTCGAGCTCGCTCAGCATGCTGCCGAGCAATTCCTGGAGCAGCAGCGAATCCTCGATCAGGAAGATCTTCAGCATGTCGGGATGCGAGGGCGAGAGCCGAGCCGAGAACTCATTGTGAGCCGGCTTATTCTGCAATGAGTCCGTGTCGTAATGCATAGGTCGCAAGTTCCGCATTGCTCGCGACGTTGAGCTTTTCGGTCACGCGCGAGCGATAGGTACTGATGGTTTTGACGCTGAGGTGGAGTTGCGAGGCAATGTCGGACACCGACTCGCCGCGCGCGAGCCTGAGAAACACCTGAAGCTCGCGGTCCGACAAGGCTTCGTGCAGCACCCCGCGCCGCTCGCCGCTCATTTCTTCGGCGAGCAACTCGGCTGTGCGCGCGGAAACGTAGCGCCGCCCATTGGAAACGGTGTGGATCGCCCGCAGCAGGTCTTCCTGTTCGCAGTCCTTGCACAGGTAGCCGTTGGCGCCGTTCTTGATCATTGCGAGCGCATAGCTTTCCTCGGGAAAGCCGCTCAGGATCAGTACCTTGACGTCAGGATGACGCTGCCTGATCGTTCTCAGCACGTCGACCCCACTTTTCCCGGGGAGGGAAATGTCGAGCAGCAGCACGTCGCAGGGCGCGGTCCGCAACTGCGCAAGCGCCTCGTCGCCATCCGCGGCCTCGAAACTGATGCGAATCGCGGAATCGTCGCCGAGAAGCTCGCGAAAGCCGGTCCGGACGATTTGATGGTCATCGACGATGGCAACCTGAATCATGTAGCGCTCCGTGGCAATGCCGCTACGATCGATCCGGTATTTTCGCGCCTGCTAGCGCCCACGCAGCAGGTTCACCACGAACGTCGCGATTGCCATTATTAGAAAGACGACAAAAAGAATCTTTGCGATGCCTACCGCACCTGCCGCGATTCCGGAGAACCCGAACACGGCCGCCACAATGGCGATGATGAAGAATACCAACGCATAGTACAACATCAAATTCTCCTCGATAGACCTGGGGATGAGTGCCGATCAGATCTGCCGTGTCTCAAAGACTAAACACATGGCAAGCGTGAGCCATCAGCCTGAGCCGGGCCCGTTTGTGGGATTCCGCCTACACACACCTGAGCTACTTGATGCTTTTGACCGCGAACACACCGAGAACCAGGAACAGCAGGAACAGTGCAACGGCAATGTAGAACAGGATCTTGGCGATGGCGGCCGCGCCGGAAGCCACCCCGGTAAAGCCGAAAAATCCGGCAATCAACGAGATGACGAAAAACACCAGTGCCCATTTCAGCATGACGCATCTCCTTCCAAATGACGGCAGACCTGGGGGGCCGATACTTCCGCCTTCGGCGGCGTATGCGGTACCGTACCCGCCTGCCCATCTGATCGCATCATTGCCTACGCGTCACGCCATGAATGTCGGAGACGACCGCGATCGGACTCGGTCAACGCTGTCTTGTCGCGTAAGTGTCGTCCGATTGGACTGTACGAACGATGTAGGGGACCACCTACAGCGGCTTGGCAACGTGACGGACACCGAGCCGCGGTCGACTCTCCTGTGTACCCGCCTGTACGTTTCCTAGACTGAAGCTGTGCCCGGCGCGTGTCCGGCACCGTCCGCAAAACCAGTCTGCCAAGACCACATAGGAGAATCACATGGACCCATGGAACACTGAAAATCCGGCCGGCGGCGTGAGCACCGGCGACCCCGCGGCCGAACACGCCCGCCGCTCGCTCGAGGAGGTTCGCGCGAGCGCCGAAGACCTCGCCGCTCGCGGCAGCGACGCGATCCGCAGCAGCACGGCGCGTGCGCGCGAAGCGATCCATCACACGACCGATCAGGCCGCCCATTACATCCAGCAGCAGCCCTTGAAAGCCCTGCTGATGGCCGCGGCGGCGGGCGCGGCGATCGCGATGCTCGCCGGCCTGCTCAGCAAGAGCCACCACACGCACTGATCGACGACCCTAGGCGGCCTGCCATGTTGCCACCGCTCGTGCGCGCGATGCTCGAGGAGCCCGGCCTGTTCACCGGGTACGTCAAAGCCTACGCCGTGTTGTTCAAACAGGACGCGGCATGGTGGCGAACCAAGCAGGTGCGCCGCCTGGTGAATCTCGCCGCCCTCGTCGGCGGCGGATTTTTCGCCGTGCTGTTCGGCGGCGTGGCGTTGATGATGTTCGCCGTGACCGGCGTGGCCCACTGGCTGTTGTGGGCCGTCCCCGTCGCGCCCGCGCTCGTCGCACTCGTTGCAGCTTGGCGCCTGCGTCACCCGCGGCCGGAATCGGAAATATTTCCACGCGTCCGCGAGCAGGTCGCGCAGGACATGCGCTTATTCAGCCTCAAGGAGCGGACCCATGAACCAGCCCATGAACCAAAACTACAACCAAGATCATGACGCGTCCGTCGCAGCGCCGGCGTTTGGCGACGCCGAGAGCGCACTGCAGCAGAACCGCGACGTGCTGCGCCAGCGTCTGGCACAGCGGGAGCAGGAAAAGCACTCGCTCGACGGCGTGTCCGACTTCGTCGAGATCGCCGCGCCGCTCGCACGTCGGCTCGTGCGCAAGCACCCCTACGCCGCCATCGGCGGTGCCGCCGTGGTCGGCGCACTGCTCGCGCGCGGCAACCTCTGGCGCACGCTCGGCGGGTCGCTGATCGCGGGTGCCGTCGCCCGCGAGGTCGTCAAGGTATCGCTGTCGTCGGGTCGCAGCTGGCTGGAACGGCTCAACGCGGCGGCCGCCGCCGAGGACAGCAGTCCACCGCCGTAATCGCGTGAGGGCGGGGATACGCGATGCCGCATCCGAGCCCCTCACCCATCCCGCGACGCAGTCGCGGCGGGATCGCGGGCCTGACAAGAATCCTGATCGCTTGTTGCGCGGCGCCGCTCTGCGCCTGCGCCACCCTGCCCGAGGCGCCGCGTCTCGCGGCGGGTCCAGTCGCCAGTCCGCCGGTCAATTTCGAGTCCGCTCGCGGCCCGGTTTCGGCACGCCGCAACGCGGCGATCTTCGCCGAGCTCAAGCGCGACGGCGGCGACAGCGCGATCCTGCTGCGCCACCTCGCGCTCGAGGAAGCGGTCAATCGCGACAGCCCGCTCGTCGTCGGCAACCGGCTGACGTTGCTGCAGGACGGGCCGGCGACCTACCGCGCGATGTTCGCCGCGATCCGCAGCGCTCGCGATCACGTCAACCTGCAGACCTATATTTTCGAGGCGGGGCAGACCGGCGAGACCTTCGCGCGCCTGCTGCTCGAGAAACAGGCTGCCGGCGTGCAGGTCAACATCATCTACGACAGTGTCGGCTCGATCGACACGCCGCCCGCTTTCTTCCAGCGGCTGCGCGACGCCGGCATGCGCGTGCTCGAATTCAATCCGGTCAACCCGGCCAAGCTCAAGAAGAAGAAATGGCGGCTCAACAACCGCGATCACCGGAAGCTGCTCGTCGTCGACGGCAAGACGGCTTTTCTCGGCGGGATCAACATCAGCGAGACCTATTCGAGCGGCTCGCTGTCGCGCCCGAGCAAGAAAAAAGCCAAGGACCGTGAATCGGAGGGATGGCGCGACACGCATCTGCAGGTCGACGGTCCTGCCGTCGCCGAATTCCAGAAGCTGTTTCTCGACACCTGGGCGCGGCAGAAAGGCCCGCCGCTGCCCGCGCGCGCGTATTTCCCCAAGCTCGCGCGCCAAGGCAACGAAATCGTGCGCGCGATCGCGAGCGAAGCCGACGAGGGCGACAGCCCGATCTATCTGACGCTGCTCTCGGCGATCGAACACGCCGAGCGCAGCATCCGCCTGACCAACGCGTATTTCGTCCCCGACCCGCAATTGCGCCGGGCGCTCGCCGCCGCGTCCCGGCGCGGCGTCGACGTGCAGATCATCCTGCCGAGCCGGACCGACTCGTGGGCCGTGTTCCACGCCGGACGCTCGCACTACGACGAACTGCTCGACGCCGGCGTGAAGATCTACGAACGCCACGGTACCGTGCTGCACGCCAAGACCGCGTCGGTCGACGGCGTCTGGTCGACGATCGGTTCGACCAACCTCGACTGGCGCAGCTTTCTTCACAACGACGAGCTCAACGCGGTCGTGCTCGGAACCGACTTCGCCCGCCAGCTCGACGCGATGTTCGTGCGCGACCGGGCGGCATCGGAAAAGATCGACCTCGAGAAATGGCGTCGTCGCGCGCTGCACATCCGCATGCAGGAATGGATCGCCCGGCGCTTCGAGTACTGGCTGTAGATCGCGAGCGCCTCGGAGAACGCGGGAACGGAACTTAATCGCCAACGCGGCGACGAATTCGAGTCGCGCCGAATTACAAGCGGCCCCTTCCGGGCCAGAACAGTAAGGAGAGAGACATGAAAACGCTGATCGTCGGCCACTACGGCCAGCAGACCGACGCGGACAACGCCGCACGCGAATTGCTGCGGGCCGGCTTTCCGGCCGCCGAACTGGGCCTCTTTTACTTCAACCCGCAGGGACAACACGCGACCTACCCGATCGGTGGCGACGAGAATGAATCGCCCGGCACCCACGACGCCAAGAGCGGGGCGGTACGCGGCGCGGTGGGCGGCGTCGGCGCCGGCACGCTCGTCGGTGCGGCGACCATTCCGGTTCTCGGTCCGGCCGCGCCGCTGTTCGGTGCGGCCGTCGGCGCCTACACGGGTTCGCTCGTCGGCGCGCTCAAGCACATGGAAGAGTCCGAGGAAGCCGCAAGTCCGCCGCCCGAGCGGGCCCCACGTGCCGCCGCCGCGGACACGCGCAAGGCCGGCATCATGCTCGCGGTCGCGGTCGACACGGCCGACGAGCGTCAAACTGCCGTCGAGGTTCTCGGCGCCCAGGCCGATGAACTCGAAGAGGCGCAGGGCACGCTGCAGAACGGCGACTGGGTTGATTTCGACCCGCTCGCCCCGCGCAAGCTGATCCCCTCCGCCGCCCCACGCCCCTGAGTCCGACGCGGCGGCGCTACCGTCACGCCGCTTCGGACGTCTCCTACATCCGCCTCCACCCGCGCCTGACGGCTGCGAAGACGCGCCCCGGCTAATATCCGAGGGACCGTACGTCGCGCCGGGTTGTGGAAGGGTGGGTTCCGGTGCGACCGATAATGACAAACATACGGAGCAGCCCCCACGGCCCGGCGCGTCGCCACTTGCGCGCGGCCTCTGCGCGCTCGCCTCCGAGGGCCTTTCGCCTGCGAAAGGAGGGAAAAAATGGCTAGCTGGCTGCGGAATTGGTTCGAGAATCTGACCCAGACGCGCAAATTCCATCCGTCCTGGATCCTGATCGGCGTCATCGTATCGGCCTTTCTTGCCGCGCTGGTCTGGGGCGCGGCCGTGCTCCTGACACGCGCCGAGGCCGACGACCTCACGCCCGTCGACACGCGGATCCCGACAGGCGGCGACGCAGTGCACGAGGGCGCGCCGGCGACCATCACGCCACCGGCCGTGCCGCGCGAAGCGCCGCAGAAGACGATCCAGGTCCGCTTCCTCCCGCCGGCCGCCCAGTGGGAGCGCATTCCAGCGGCGACGCCGGCGCCCACGCCGCTGCCCTGGGCGCGCCCGCTCCGCCGCGTGACCTGAGCGCAGGCCGCGGAACGCCCGGCCTGCGGGTGGCTCGAAAGAGTCTGGATCCACGTTTTTGACGACCGGAGGTGAAGCATGGCGACAAGCCCACGAACGCTCTGGAAAGGCGCCATCAGTTTCGGCCTGGTACACATTCCGATCGCCCTCTACACCGCGACCACCGAGCAGGGACTCGACTTCGACTGGCTCGACAAGCGCAGCATGGATCCGGTCGGCTACAAGCGCGTCAACAAGCGCACCGGCAAGGAGATTTCGCGCGAGAACATCGTCAAGGGCATCGAGTACGAGGACGGCCGCTACGTCGTGCTGTCGCCCGAAGAGATTGCCGCAGCCTACCCGAAGACGACGCAGACGATAGAGATCGAGACCTTCGCGCCGGCCGCGGACATCCCCTTCATCTACCTCGATCGACCCTACTACGTCGCGCCGATCAACAAGGGCGCGAAGGTCTACGCCCTGCTGCGCGAGATCCTGCGCAAGACCGGCAAGGTGGGCATCGCGCGCGTCGTCATCCAGAGCAAGCAGCATCTCGCGGCGCTGATGCCCTATGGCCCGGTCATGGTCCTCAACCTGCTGCGCTGGGGCGACAAGATACGCGGCTACGACGCCCTCGATCTGCCGGCGGAAGGCATCAAGGCGGCCGGCGTGAGCGACAAGGAAATGCGCATCGGTGAGCAGCTCGTCGAGGACATGAGCGCCCCCTGGGATCCGGCCGCGACCCGCGACTCGTTCAAGGAGCAGATCCTGCAGCTCGTCGAGGCGAAGGCACAAGCCGGCAAACTCGAATCGGTCGCGCCGATCGAAGCGCGCGAGCACGAACCGGCCGGCGCCACGATCTACGACCTCACCGAACTGCTGCAGCGCAGCCTGAGCAAGGCGAAGCAGGACAAACAGCCTTCGGCGCGCGCCACGCCCAAGGCCCGCGCGGGTGCGAAGACGCCGACCAAGTCGGGCGGCAAGCGCAAGGCCGCGTAACCAATGGCCAAGCGCGACCCGCTTTCCACCTACACCGAGAAACGCGATTTTTCGATCAGCCCGGAGCCAGTGTCGGGCGGCCAGGCCAATGAGGCGGCGCGCTCGTTCGTCGTGCAGAAACACTGGGCGACGCGACTGCATTACGACTTCCGGCTCGAACTCGACGGCAGCATGAAAAGCTGGGCCGTACCGAAGGGGCCGAGCCTCGACCCCGCGGACAAGCGCATGGCCGTGCACGTCGAGGACCACCCGATCGCCTACAACGCGTTCGAGGGGACGATCCCGCCCAGGCAATACGGCGCCGGCAAGGTCATCATCTGGGACAAAGGCACCTGGGTTCCGCTCGTCGATCCGCGCCGCGGCTACGAGGAAGGCCATCTCAAATTCGAACTCCACGGTCACAAGCTGCAGGGGCGGTGGGCGCTCGTGCGCATGAAGGGTAAAGGCGAAGCCAAGGAGCCCTGGCTCCTGATCAAGGAAAAGGACGAACATGCGCGCCCCGCCGCCGACTACAGCGTCGTCGACGCCCTGCCCGACAGCGTCGCGGACAAGGACGACGCCGCGGCCGTGACGAAGGCCGCGGCGCCGCGGCGGCGTGCAGGCGAAACGCCGCGCCCGCGCAAGGCGCGCGCGGCGAAGGCCACGGAAAAAGCGGGCGCGGCGGCCGTCGAGGGCGCGGTGAAAAGCGCGCTGCCGGCGACGCTGGCCCCCCAGCTCGCGACGCTCGCCGACAAGCCGCCGGACGACGGCGACGGCTGGGTCTACGAGGTAAAGTTCGACGGCTATCGCATGCTCGCGCGCATCGACAAGACGGTCCGCCTGTTCACGCGCAACGGCAACGACTGGAGCCACAGGCTCGCGCCGCTGGTCAAGGCGATCGAAGCGGCCGGGCTGCGGCCCGGCTGGCTCGACGGCGAGGTCGTCGTACCGAACGCGGCCGGCGTGCCGGACTTCCAGGCGCTGCAGAACGCCTTCGACCAGGCGCGCGCGGACGCCATCGTCTACTACGTCTTCGACCTGCCGTTCTACGACGGTTACGACCTGCGCGCGGCGCCGCTCGTCGCGCGCAAGGCGCTGCTCGCGGGCTTGCTCGACACGCCGCACAGCGACGCGCTGCGCTTGAGTGAAAGCTTCGACGCAGCGCCGCGCGACATCCTCGCATCAGCCTGCAAGATGGGGCTCGAGGGCGTGATCGCGAAGCGCCGCGACGCGCCCTACGTCTCGCGCCGCTCGACCGACTGGCTCAAGCTCAAGTGCACGCGGCGCCAGGAATTCGTGATCGGCGGCTACACCGATCCGCGCGGCTCCCGGCCCGGGCTCGGCTCGCTGCTGCTCGGCGTGCACGACGCGCGCGGCGAACTCGTCTACGCCGGCAACGTCGGCACCGGCTTCGACCACGGCACGCTCGGCGATCTCAGGAAAAAACTCGCGGCGCACGCGCGCGACACGAGCCCGTTCGTCGACGCGACGGGCATCGCGGGCAAGCCGCACTGGGTCGACCCCAAACTTGTCGCCGAGGTGTCGTTCGGCGAATGGACCAAGAGCGGCCGGATCCGCCACGCGGTGTTCGAGGGGCTGCGGCTCGACAAGCGCGCGGCCAGCGTCGTCCGCGAGGAACCCGTTGCCGCGGCGGCCGCCGCCCCGCGCCTGCCGGCCGATCTGAAGGTCTCGCACCCGGAGCGCGTGGTCGACAAGGCGAGCGGCACCACCAAGCTCGCGCTCATCGCCTACTACGCGCGGGTCGCCCCGCTGATGATGCCGCACCTGAAGGCGCGGCCGGTGTCGCTGGTGCGCGCGCCCGACGGCGTGGGCGGATCGCTCTTTTTCCAGAAGCACGTCGAGGCGTCGCAGATGCGCGGCGTCAAGACGCTGCCGCGCACGCTCGACCCGGGTCACGCGCCGCTCATCGAGGTCGCCGCGGCCGAGGGCCTGCTGACCGCAGCGCAGATGAACGTGATCGAATTCCATACCTGGAACGCGCGCAAGACCCGGATCGACAAGCCGGACCGCATGACCTTCGACCTCGATCCCGGCGAGGGCGTCGGCTGGACCACGGTGCAGGAATCCGCCCACCTCGTGCGCGAATTTCTCTCCCAGCTCGGGCTGGCGTCGTTTCTCAAGACCAGCGGCGGCAAGGGCCTGCACATCGTCGTGCCGCTCAAGCGCCTGCACGACTGGGATACGGTCAAGGATTTTTCGCACGCGATCGTGCGCCATCTCGCGAGGACGCTGCCGCAACGCTTTGCCGCCAAGAGCGGGCCGAAAAACCGGGTCGGCAAGATCTTCATCGATTACCTGCGCAACGGCTTCGGCGCGACCACGGTCGCCGCCTGGTCGGTGCGCGCACGCCCAGGGCTCGGCGTCTCGGTGCCACTCGAATGGCGCGAACTCGACGCGCTCACGAGCGCTGCGCAGTGGACGGTCCCGAACATCGACTCGCGCCTCGAAATCGGCAACGCGCCGTGGGAGGCCTACGACGCCTCGAGCCACAGCCTGACCCGGGCGATGAAGACGCTGGGCCACGTTCCGAAAACGCCGGCATAGGCCGCGTCCGACAACACGTCGCGCCGATCGCCCTTGAAGCACCGCGCGCCGCGCCGTGAAATAGAGGGGAGCGACCCTCGGCCCGCCCGATGTGGTCGCCACTCATCTTCCTTCAACCCGTGATGCGAAAGGACACACCATGACCACAGCAAAACAGAAGGACGCCTGCGATCTGCTCGACGCCGATCACAAGGCGGTCAAGAAGATGTTCGGTGAATTCGAGGAACTGACCGAGGCGCGCGGCAATACCCGTGAGAAGAAACGCGCGCTCGCGGAGAAGATCTGCCGCGAACTGACGGTCCATACCCGGATCGAGGAGGAGATCTTCTATCCCGGCATCCGCAACGCGATCCGCGACGAGCTCATGATGAGCGAGGCCGAAGTCGAGCACGAAAGCGCCAAGCAGCTCATCGCGCAGATCCAGGCCATGGAGCCGGGTGACGCGCACTACGACGCCAAGGTGATGGTGCTCGGCGAATACGTCGACCACCACGTCAAGGAGGAGCGCAACGAGATGTTCCCCAAGGCGCGCGCGACCAAGGTCGACCTCGTGAAGATGCGCGATGCGCTGCAGGCGCGCAAGGAGGAACTGATGGCGGAATACGAGGAAAAGGCCGCGGCCTGATGCAGACCCGGGCGGGGCGACTCTCCGCCCTACCCCCGCGCCCGGCGACGCCGGGACGCCAACACACCTCGCGCGCGGTGGGACTCCCCGTGCGACGAGGCGATCCCCCTACATGGAAGTGGCATCCCCTGCCGGCACGGCGGGGGCAGACCAGCGAAACGCGGGCCGCAGGCGCCGTTCAGAGGCTGCGCACGACTCGCTCGCTGCGCTGACGCAGTTCGCGCATCGCGGCGTGCAATTGCTGCGGCGTGAGCGGGTGGACGACCAGCGCCCAGCGTCCCTGCCGGATCGCACGCCGCACCGTGGAGATCACGCGGCTGTGGTCGGGCCGCGCGGTGAGCAGACCGCCGAGCAGCAGCCCGATCGCGCCGGCGAAGGCGACGAAGCCGAACAAGGCCATGCCCGGCGTGCTCCTGACCGCCGGATTTCCCGCGGCCATCAGGCCGAGCCAGATCAACACCCCGATCGCGCCGCCGACGAATCCCATCACCAGGTGGGTGCGGATCATCGTCCGCCAGATTCCCGCCTGCTCGGGCTCGAGCTTGCGCGAGAACGCCGGTGTCGGAGCAGCGGCGTCGTCTTCCGGTCCGATCAGATAGACCTGGGCATCGTCGACCTGCGCGGCGCGCTTGAGCTCCTGCGCCACGCTCTCGGCCTGCGCCTTGCTGGCGAACAGCGCCGCAACCTTGGTCAGCGAGCGTTCACCGAACAGCAGTTGCTTCAGTCTCATCGCCGCTCCTTATGCTGAGAAGACCGGCCGGCGGCGGGTAAATCGCCTCCCCTCGACGCAGCAACGGCTGCGCAAAGCGCGCAGCCGTCGTACCCGCCGCCTGCGCGGCTTGAGCGCCGGCGACCGGGGTCGCCCGCTCGATGGAACCGGTCAATGGAACCAGTCGTCGCGCGCGCGCGTCTGCCAGTCGTTGATCTGTCTTTCCGCTTCGTCCTTGGTGACCCCGTAGCGCTCCTGGATACGCCCGGCCAGCTGGTCGCGCTGCCCCTGGATCCTGTCGAAGTCGTCGTCGGTCAACTGTCCCCACTGCTCCTTGAGCTTGCCCTTGGCCTGCTTCCAGTTACCTTGGATGATGTCCCAGTTCATGCTGTCTCCTTCCAATGCGTGTTCGTGAAGTGCGCCTGCGCGCGCTCAGGGTTGCACGACGATGTCGTTGCGTACGTCCTTGACGTTGGCGACGCTGCGGGCGATCGACTCGGCCGCCTCGCGCTCGCTGGCGTTCTTGGCGAAGCCCGATAGCTGCACGGTGCCGTTGAGCGTCTTGACCTTGATCGCCATCGCACTGACGACGGGGCTTTCGGCAAAGCGTGCCTTGACCTGGGTCGTGATCGCCGAGTCGTCGACGAACTGGCCGACCGTCGACTGGTCGCGCGTGACCGCGCAACCCGCAAGGCCGAGCGTGCTCGCGACGAATACCGCGGCAATGAGTTTTCCGGTCGCCATGATGATGTCCTTTTTGTTCCGGGGCGGGCGTCGCCCGCCCCTTGCGCGACCCGACTAAGGCTTAGGCCTTGGTCGTCAGGCCGCGACGACGGCTGACCTGCCAGCCGATGAGGCCGAGGCCGGCGAGCATCATCGCGTAGGTCTCGGCTTCCGGGATCGGCGCCGTGGCGACGGTCAGGCCGCCGTACTTCTTGTCGACGAAGGCCATCGACGAACCGGCGTTCGTCTCGCCGATCAACAGATTCTGCCAGGTGACATTGACGGTCTGCGCGTCGGTCCAGCTCGAGATGTCGGTCGAGTTGCTGGCGGACCAGTTGGTCGTGCCGCCGCTGCTGATGACGTCCAGCGGCGCGTCGGGCGCGATCGCGGTCGTCACGTCGGAGAGCGGATTCGCGACGTCGAAGACGCGAACCTGGCCCGCGACGTTGGCGCTGCTGCCGCCGCCGAGCAGCATGTAGTCGCCGCGCTCGGTCATGTCGACGCTCGAGAAGTTGTAGCCGCTGTGGGCGGTGACCTGGACGTTGACCGTGTTATTGGTCAGGTCGATGCCTGCGCCGTTGAGCGATTCGGCCTGGAATTCCACCGGCGTGAACGACAGGGTGTCGCCGACCAGGGTCGGGGTGCCGAATAGGCCCAGCAATTCGTCGTCGAAGGTGTAGTCGACGGTATCTCCGGTCAGCGTGACGGACGCCGCCGACGCTGCGCCGGACAGTGCTTGCCCAAGCAGGAAGACAGCTACTGCCGCTTTTTTCATATGCTTCATGGATCGCTCCTTAAAATTGCCTTTGGGAATAGAAGAACCTGGGCTGGCCAGGCTCTCGACCGTCCCTCTCGCGAGGTTCGGCATGTGCTTGAAGCGGACACGAAATGCATGCGCGGATCGCGCTTCGCGCCCGTTTCAGGCTCGACGCGCGGGAAGCAGACGCTCCGCACGACATGCTGGAACTCTACGAGCGGCGCGGGTTTCCGCCCATCGGCCCGCCGCGCTTTAGGGTGTAGGAATCGGCGAAGCCTTGTTGAGGGAAGGCGCTGTCGGACACTCAGTCGCCCAACAGTTCGCCTATCGACCTGAAGTCCTCGATGTGGTCGCAGATCGCCTTGATCGCGATCATGATCGGCATGCCGAGCAGCAGCCCCCAGGCGCCCCACAGCCAGCCCCAGAACAGCACGCCGATGAAGATCACGACCGCGTTCATGCGGTTGGCGCGGCCGGTGAGCCAGGGCATGAGGAGGTAGCCCTCGAGGCTGTTGATGACGAGCGAAACGCCGCCGACCGTCAGCGCCGTGCTCACGCTGCCGAATTGCAGCAGCCCGACCAGCGCCGCCCCGCCGGCGACGATCACCGCGCCGAGATAGGGAATGATGTTGAGCACCCCGGCGACGACGCCCCAGAGCGCCGCGTGCTCGACGCCGAGCCAGCTGAACGCGGCCCAGGTGGCGAGGCCGACGATGGCGCCGGCGAAGGCCTGCACCAGCAGGTAGCGCTGGATCTGCACGCTGATTTCGTTCAGCACCTGCAGCGTTATCTTCTTTTTGCTGAACGCGGGGCCCGAAATCTGCACCAGCTTGCGGCGGTAGGTGTCGCCGGAAATCATCATGAAAAAGGCGAGGAAGAGCACCATGACCGCGAGGCTCACGATCGAGAGGGCGCCGAGCGTACCGTTCCACAGATAGTCCTCGAGGCGGAAGCGCGGCTCTTCGATCTGCACGCGCGTCACGCCGCGCGGGACGACCGGATCGGACGCGGTTTCGCGCGCCGCGCGCTCGATCTGGCTGGCCGCTTCCTGGACGTTGCCGATCGCGCCGCTTTCGAGCCCTGCAATCTCCTTCTGCACGGTGCGGCGCAGTTTTTTCGCCGCCTGCGGCAGGGTTTCGATCATTCCGATGGCCTCGTCGCGCAGCGAATACGCGAGCGATCCGCCCGCACCGACGATCAGCGCCAGCAGCAGCGACGCGCCGACGATCTGCGGCACGTGCAGCCGGCCGAGCAGACGCATGGGCGGCGCCAGCGCGTAACTGATGATGACGGCGAGCACGAGCGGGATGAACACGGCCTGCGCCCAGTCGAGCACGAACACCGTCGACAGCACGCTGAGCAACAGAAGCGGCCCGTTGCGGTTTTCGCCGGAGAGCTGTACGGCCGGCGTGTCAACGTCGCACTGCGCATCGCGGGCAGCAGTCACCGGGCTGGCAGGTTTGTTCTCGTCCATGTTCGCGCCCCTTTTCTCGGCGGGGGTCAGGGCGACTGCCGGGCCTCGGCGATCAGGCGGCGGCACGCGCTGTCTTCCGCAGTGTTCGCTTCGATCAGCGGCGCGAGCGCCAGCGCCGGGTTGACGATACCGAGCGCGAGCGCGCCGAGCCCGCGCAGCGCGAGCTTGCCCTTGTCGAGGCCGATGTCGGGCTTGGCGAAACGGCCCTCGATATGGATCGGGGTACGCAGGGAGGCGACGCGTAGTTTCTTCGACCTCGGCACGATCTCGAGATCGAGCCTTTCTTCGCCGAGGTCGACGGTGCCGCGGCCATCGATACGCACGACGTCGGTATCGAGCACCAGGCTGCGCGCCTCCATGACGCCATCTTTCACGCCGAAATCGGCGACGCCGCAATCGATGGTGATGATCTCGTCGCCGGTAAGCGTGAGCTTCAGCATCTCGAGCAGATGCAGGCCGACCGCCTCCATCATGAAACGGCTGACCGTTCCGCCGTCGACGACGAGCGCGAGCTTGCCGTCGGCGTTGCGGAGCATTTCGGCGACCGAGTCGCCCTTTCCGGCGAGGTCGAAGTCGCCGCTGACCCGGCCGACCCTCGCCTTCTTGATACGGGCGTCCGGAAACAGGCGCGCCAGTTGCATCTTGCGCGCCTCGAGGTCGACCGCCGCCTCGATCGGGCCCTGTCGACCGTCGAGGCGGATCGTGCCCGCGAGCGTGCCGCCGGCGGCGTCGAACTTCAGCGGGTCGAGCGTCAGCACGCCGTTGTCGAGGCGCAGCCGGGTCGTGAGATTGTCGATCGGCAGCGCGTCGGGGCGCGCGATCGCGCCTGCGGTCAGCCGGACATCGGCATCCATGCGCCGCCAGCGCTCGGTCGAGAACGGGCGGTCGGGCAGCACGCCGCCGGCGCGATCCACCACCGGCTCGTCGCTTCCACCGATGACCGGCCCGAGGTCGCCGAGATCGAGCTTGTCCGAACGCAGCGTCGCCGCCAGTACCGGCCGCTCGCCGGCACGATCGACCTGCAGGGTTCCGGCGACGTCGCTCTTGCCGACGCGGCCGCGGAAGTTCTCGTAACGCCACAGGCTGCCACGGTGGATCAGGCGACCCGCGGTTTCGTAAGGCGGCGTGCGCGGAAATACGGTGCCGATCAAGGGATAGAGGTGGCCGAGGCTCGCGCCCGCGACTTTGATCTGCAGATCGACCGCGGAGGGCTTGAGCAGATTGGTGATCCGGCCTGCAGCACTCGCGCGCGTCTGTCCGACGCGCCCCGCGACCGCGAGGCGGTACGGCTCCTGCTGTTCGCGCAGGCCGAGCACGCTTTCACCGCTGCCGCGGGCGACGATCGGCTCGCCCTTGTAGCGGCCCTCGACATCGAAGCGCAGCCCGCCGGTGGTCTCGCCAGCGTCCGGACGCACAGTCGCGACGCGCGCGCGCAGCGAGGTTTCGGCGGCCGGGTCGCTGTACGCCACCCGGCCATCGCTCACGGAGACGTGCTTGACGACGACACGCGCCTCCTCGTCGCGCTGCTCGCGGTCGAGCAGCCAGTTCTTGCGACCGTCGGCGCTCTTTTCGAGATCGACCTCGGCCCGGTCGAGGCGGACGTCGGCGAAAACCAGGTCACCGCCGAGCAGCGGGACAAGCTCGACGTGGAACGCGACCTGCCCGATGTCGAGCATGTTCTTTTGGGCCGCCCAGGACGGATTGGCAAAACTGACGTCGGCGGCGCCGATCCGGATCGCCGGCGGCCATGCGAGGCGGACCTTCAGGTCGCCGCCGATGCGCAGTTCGCGGCCGGTTTTCTCGGCGACGAGGCGCTCGATCGGATCACGCAGCGCGTTCCAGTTCGGCAGGGCAAAAAGAATGAGGACCGCCGCGACGACGACGGCGAAGCTGATCGCGAACCATTTCAGCGCACGCCGCGCCATGGCCGCCGCTGACGCCCGTCGAGCGCAAGCGCCGAGGGCGACGACGCGCTCACGCGCCGCCTCCGGGGCTTTCGACCGCTGGCGCAAGCGCGGGCAGGCCGGCGAGTTCGTGGATGCGCGCGAGTACGCCGCGCGCGTCCGCGACGACCGCGAACAGCGAATGCAGGTAGGCGCGGCCGCCGCGGAACTCGTAGGCCTCCTCGAGGAAGCGCATCGCCTCGTGGACGAGGCGGCTGCCGCGCGCGCAGCAGCCTCGTTTGTAGTGCGCGATCAACGAGCGGATCACGTTCAGATGCTCGTCGCCGAGGTCGAAACATCGTGCGGCGGCGTTGCGTCGCGCGGTCTGCTCGATCTGCTCGGGGGTCACGTAGCGGACCGCGTCGTAGATCGGCGTTTCGCGGTCCGGCGTCGGGGTGCTGTCAGTCATACGGTTTCCTCGGGCGGGGCGTCGAAGCTCGTCAGACAAGATTCTTCGCCGCGAAATCCCAGTTGACCAGGCGGCCGATCACGCCGCTGACGTGATCTTCGAGCCGGTTCTGGTAATCGAGGTAGTACGCGTGTTCCCACAGGTCGATCGCGAGCAGCGGGGTCAGCTCCCGCGTCAGCGGGTTGTCGGCACCACAGGTCCGCACGACCCGGATCTTCTTGTCGTCGCGCGCGAGCCACACCCAGCCCGTGCCGAACTGCGCGATGGCCGCGTGGGCGAGCTGGCGCAGGCAGGCGTCGACCGAGCCGAACGACGCGTCGATCATTTTCCGCAGCGCAGGCGGTGGCAGGCCGCCGCCTTGCGGCGTGAGGCTGTCCCAGTAGAAGGCGTGGTTCCACGCCTGCGCGGCATTGTTGAAGATCACGGCCGTCTCCGGTTTGCCGGCCGTCGCGCGGATGACCGCGCGCAAGGGCATCGCCCCGAACTCGGTGTCGTCGATCCCGCGATTGAGTCCGTCGATGTAACGCTGGTGATGCTCGCGATGGTGGAAACGGATCGTGTTCCCGGAAATCAGCGGCCGCAGGGCGTCCGGCCCGTACGGCAGTGGCGGAAGCTCGTAGGGGAAGCGCATCGCCTCGATCGTGGACGTGCAGATGCCGCATTCGCCTGCGGACATCCCGGTTTCCATGGTCTGTCGCGTGGGCGGCGCGGTCCATGCCATCTTTAATGCATTCATTACTGCTGAGTTCTCCTCGATCCTGTCTCGCGCAGGGACGGCGGCGCATCCCCGTACCGCGCGGAACACGACGCTGTCGTCCGGCTGGCGCGCGAGACTGCGCGCCCCACCGGTCATGTTCGAAGCAGCGCTCACTTCGCGTACTTGATCTTGGCCTCGCTGATGCAGCTGTCCTTGGCCGCGCCCGAAAGCTGGTCGCAGCGCTCGCGGGCGGCCTTGTAGTCCGCCTTCAGCTGCTCCTCGGTGGCCTCGGCCTGCGCCTTGCCGCCCTTCTCGTATGCCTTGGCCTGCGACTTGGCTTTCTTGAGGTCGGCCTTGGCCTGGGCGATGCAGGCGTCCTTCGCCTGGCCGCGCAGATCGTCGCACTTCTCCTTCGCGCGTTCGTAGTTTTGTTCGGCCGTGTCGTGCGCCATGTCGGAACGCGCCTCGGTACGATCCTCCATGGTGTTTTTCACGTCGCTGGGGTAGTCGCGGGCGTACAAGGGGCTCGCTGCCGCGAGGGTCATGGCGATGAGCAGGGCGCTGGCAAGTTTCATTTTTCTCTCCTGGAAAAAAGAATCGGGTATGCACTGGACTCCACGGTCAGGCACTGCGAGACGTGGGAAGGGGACGGACCCGTATCTCGCCTGGCCGAAGCGTCCAGGGCACGGGAGCAATCTACATGCCCGCCCCGGGGCGCGAAATCCGGTTGTACTGAGAAAGGCGTGAGCGGGCCGGAGGGGGCCGTGTAGGGATTCTCCGACCGACGCGAGCGCTGCAGGCGCAGCCTAGCCCTTGTCAGATGGCGCGCGGGCGCGCACGAGCCGCGGTTTGTCGATCGGCGGCCGCGAGCGTTCCTGATCGCTGTCGGGCCGCTCCACCTTGCCGGCGGGCGCGAGGCGGACGAGCTTTCCGATTTTGGCCGAGCGGTAGAGCGCCTCGATAATGCGCACGTCGAGCCGGCCCTCCTCGCCCGAAGGCTCGGGCGTCCGGTCCTGCAGGATGCAATCGGAGAAATAGAGCAGTTGCGGGGCGAACTGGTCGCCGCGCGGAAACACGCGCTCCCGCGTCTTGCCGCCGATCGTCACGACGTGTTTGAGATCCTCGGCGTAACCGTAGGCGGGCGCGACGCGCAATGAACCCTTGGTGCCGACGACCTCGTAGGACGAGCCGCGGGCCGCGCCGAAGCTCGCGGTGAAGCTCGCGAGGCGGTCGCCCGGAAAGCGCATGAGCGCGCTCGCCATCTCCTCGACCTCGTCGAAGCGCGCGTCCGGCTTGCGCGCCGTCGCCGCGAAGACCTCGGTCGGCTCGTCGCGAAACAGGTAACGCGCAGCGTTGATGCAGTAGACGCCGATGTCGTAGAGCACCCCGCCGCCGGTTTCGTCCTGCAGGCGGATGTTGTCGGGATCGTTGACCTGCATCGTGAACACCGAATTGAAAATCCGCGCGTCGCCGAGCTTGCCCGAATTGACGAGTTCGGCCGCCGCGAGATTCGCCTTCTCGAAGTGCAGACGGTAGGCGATCATCAGCTTGACCCCGCGCTTTTCGCATTCACGCGTCATGCGCCGGCATTCGGCCTCGGTCACCGCCATCGGTTTTTCGCACAGCACGTGCACCCCGGCGCGCGCCGCGCGCAATGTGTAATCGAGGTGCAGGTGGTTGGGCAGCGCGATGTAGACGGCGTCGATCTCGCCGCTCGCCAGCAGCGCGTCGTATTCCGCGTAGCTCGCGACGCGCGGGACGCCGTATTGCTTCGCCAGCTTCTTGAGCTTGACCGGGTCATCCGACACCAGCGCCGCGAGTTCGGCGTTCTTCGCGGCCTGGGCAAAAGCCGGCAGCACGGCGATCTGCGCGATGTAGCCGAGGCCGACGACGGCGTAGCGGATCTTTCTGCCGCGTCGCGGCGCGGCCTTCACCCCGGGGGCAGTCGCCGCCCGCTTGCTTGTACGAGCCATACGGAATCTCCTCGATGCGCTGCAGGCGGCGACGGCCGCTCAGGAAGCGGCCTTCCTTTTCGCGGCGTTGCGCGCACGCGTCTGCGCCCCCTTCTTCGCCGACGCGCTGCGCTGCGCCGCGGTACGCGACGCCGAGGCCGCGCCACCGGCCTTGCCGCCTTTTTTCGCGGGCGAGGTATCGACCGCCTTGCCGCGACCCGACCCGCTCTTCTTGCCGCCGCCGGTCATTTTGTTGACCGTGGCCCAGGCGCGCGATTCGGCTTCCTTCTCCGAGACGCCGCGCTGGCGATAGCCTTCCTCGATGTGCTCGGCCTGCCGTTTCTGTTTGCCGCTGTAACTGGATTTGTCACCTCTGGGCATGATCTGTCCCTCCGGATGATGTCCCGCTCAACGCGGGACGGTCGGACGTGGCGCCGGGCCGGTGCTGCCGGCGGCCTCGAGGACGCCAGGTACGGGTTGGCCCGGGCCGGCGAACTTGCCGTGCAGGGCGTCGACGCCCTGCTGCGGCCGCGCGAGCGGGGTCAGGTCGGCGCGTCCGCGGCGCTTCTTCACCGGGTCGATCTCGAGTGCGCGGTCGCGGCGCTGGACCATGCCTGCGTCGGCCTCGCCGTCGCGGTTGAACGACCAGGCGAGCGCCGGGTCGCCGTACGGCAAGGGGTCGCCCTTTTTCGTGGCGTCCCCCGTGTTCCAGACGTGCCAGGTCTTGCCGTAGCTGTTCATCTTGCCTTTCATCAAGGCCTTCTCGGCGACGTCCGGCAGCCCCGGCGCGACGAGCTGGCCCGACAGGATCTCGTAGTTGTGGGGGTGCCAGTACTGCCTCTCCTGCGCCGGTAGCTGCTTGAAGAGCTTTTCCGAAATGATGTATTCGATACCGGTCAGGTTGGCGCTCCGCGTGTTGCCGTCGAACAGCGCACACTGCGCGAAGTCCTCGTTGACCTGGCTGCAGTAGTGCTCGGCCGCCATCTGGTGCGCGGGGTCGTTCTTCATCGCGTGAAAACCGCTTAGATGGACGTGCATGGGTTTGAGCGGGCTTTCGGACTGCAGCACCGCGGAGCCGGCCTTCAGCACCTGGGTCTTGGAAGAGGCCTCGGCACCGGGCGGATGGGTCGGCGTCTCGACCGCGTCGGCCGCGAGCGCGGGTGTCGCGACGGTGACGATCAGACTCAGCAGCAGCGCACTCCTGGGCATGGGATTTCCTCGACGTGTCCCGACTCGCACTTCCTGCACGCGCGTCCGGTTCGTGTGTGCCCTGCTTCGCGCGACGGCGCCGCGCGAAATGCGCAGCGCCCCGCGGCTCAGGGCTGGTAGATTGCCTCGGCTTCGTCGACGCAGGCCGCGCGGACCCGCCCGCTGTAGCGCTCGCAGTAAACGGCGGCCGCGCGCAGGTAGGCCCGGTTGCGCAAACGCGTCGAACGCGCATCGGCATAGACCCGCGCCTCGTCGCGCCGTGCTCGGGGCGCAGGCGCGGCATCCTGGTCGCAAGGCTTGCCACGCGCCCCCGTGGCCGCGCCACAGCGGGGAGTACTGGCGATGAGGGCTGCATCGGCCGCATGCGCCGCGCCGGTTGTCCCGGTTGCGGCATGCGCCGCAAATGCGACCGCGGCGAAGCACGCCGCGGTCGACCACTGCATGAGCACGCGGCGCGCGCGGGCGAAACGCCGGGGCGCGCCGGTTTCGCTCAGGGCTTACTCCCAGTACGGCCGAATGCCGTAATGCGAGTGGACGCTCGCGCCCCAGGTCCGGTCGGCGAAGTCGGGCCAATGGTCCTTGTCGAAGCCGGGCGCGTTCTTCAGTGTTTCCTTGTCCTGGTCGAAGACGAAACGATGGTGCTCGGTGTCGACCTCCATCGCCGGCAGCGGCACGGCGAAGAGCTTGCTGCCGAGGCCGAGGAAGCCGCCCGACTCGAGCACGGCGTAGGCAACGCGGCCCGTGTCGACGTCGATCATGAGATCCTTGATCTCACCGAGGTCTTCGCCGGCGCGGTTGACGACCTTGTCGCCGGAGATGGTGCTCGAGGAAAGGACGTGGCCTGTATCAATACGGTTCATGACTTATCTCCTATCGATCTAAGAACAAAAAAGGACTTCACGCACGAGGGCTCAGCGGCCCGGGATCTTGCGCGGAACGGGGTTGTTGCCCTCAGGGTGCTCGCCCTGCAACTTCTCGTCTTCGCGGCCCTGCACGCGCCGGCCGTCACCGGTACGCGCGCCCTTTGCGTGCGCGCGGCCTTCCGCTTCGGCGCGACGCATCTCCTCCGCTTCGCGGGGGTCGCGCGGCGCAGCGTCCTTGGCTGCCTGCTCGGTACGGCCCGACTGGGCGAACGAACGCGCGTGCTCGTTGTACTTCTTGGCCGAGGCGTAGTCGCCTTCGCCTTGCACACCGGGGGATTTGGAACTGCTGGATTTCATCGGACTCGTCTCCTGTCTTGGGTTGCGCACGGCGGATGCGCGTGCGCGGCCAGTACAGCTTGGACTTCTGGCCCGCCGGATCAAAACCGGCTGTGGTGAGACCATTGTGGGAAACCCTCCGCAGAGCACCAGTCGGAGCCTGTTGCCGCCCCGCGTAGGAGGAGTCCTAAAAACCCGAAACCCGCTTCAGCAAAGGCTCGGCGGTGCTGGCGTCGAGCTGCGGCAGAAGCCGGCGGAACGCGTCCAGCGCCTCCGCACCGCGCGCCGCGGCGACCGCGTCGAGGCCCGCGTCGTAACACAGCGCGAAGACCAGCGGCAGGGCGACGAGCGGCGCGCCCGAGGGCGGCCCGGTATGGAGGAGCGTGAAGTCGGCGTGGCGCGCATCGGCCTGCAGGCGCTGCGCGAGCGTCTCGAGCGCGCCGGCGCTGCCCGAGAAATACTGACAAAAGCGCCAGCCGTCAAAGACGAGCACGCTGCGGATGCCGCGGCCGACGTTGCGGCTGCGCGCGTGGCGGACGATGCCGCCGACGCAGGCCGGCGACACCCCTCCGGCGAGCGCACTCAGATACAGCAATTCGCGACGTTCGGTCATGACCTTCCTCCGTCAGGCGAGGCCGCCATGATCACGCCGCGCGATGACGCGCCCATGACGGCGCGATGACGGCGCGCAGGGCACGCCACCGCCGCGTACCGGGGGGTTGAGCGCGGCGCCGCAGGGAAACGTCCGCCCGCGCCGACGCTCTCAGCAACAGGCGTCGCGCCCGCGCACGGGCCCGAAAAAAGCGCCCGCTTGACCTTGCCATGATGGCAAGGTTTATGCTCGACTTGTCCCAGTCCATCAGGAGCGATCGCATGGCTTCCTCGCATTCCATCGGCATCGAAGGCATGACCTGCGCGAGTTGCGCGACCCGGGTCGAAAAAGCGCTCCGGCAGCTGCCCGGCGTGACCGACGCCTGCGTCAACCTCGCGACCGAGACCGCGACCGTCACCGGCGACGCGGACCTCGCCGCCGTGCAGCAGGCGATCGAGAAAACCGGCTTCAGCGTGCCGACCGAATCGCTCACGCTCGCGATCACCGGCATGACCTGCGCGAGCTGCTCGGCACGCGTCGAAAAAGCCCTCGCGCGGGTTCCCGGCGTGGTCGGCGCGAGCGTCAATCTCGCGACCGAACAGGCGACGGTCGACGTCGCGCGCGGCACCTCGCCGGCAGCGCTGATCGCGGCGGTCGAGCGCGCGGGCTACGGCGCGCAACTGCCGCAACAGGCGGCTGCCGCGCCGGCACCGGCCGCGGCGCTGCCCGACTGGTGGCCGGTCGCGCTCGCGATGGCCCTGTCGGCGCCGCTCGTTGCGCCGATGCTCGCGAGCCTTGCCGGCGCGCACTGGATGCTGCCCGGCTGGCTGCAGCTCGCGCTCGCGACCCCGGTGCAGTTCTGGCTCGGCGCGCGCTTCTACCGCGCGGGCTGGAAGGCCTTGCGCGCGGGCAGCGGCAACATGGACCTGCTCGTCGCCGTCGGCACCAGCGCGGCCTGGGGCCTTTCCGTCTATCTGCTGCTGACCCGCGACGATCCGATGCACCTGTATTTCGAGGCCTCGGCCGTCGTCATCAGCCTCGTGCTGCTCGGCAAGTGGCTCGAGGCGCGCGCGAAGCGGCAGACGACCGAGGCGATCCGCGCGCTGCAGGCGCTGCGCCCGGCGACCGCACGTGTGCGCGTCGACGGCGTCGACCGCGACGTACCGATCGAGGCGATCCGCGTCGGCGACCTCGTCGTGATCCGCCCCGGCGAACGCGTGCCGGTCGACGGCGAGGTGATCGAAGGCACGAGCCAGGTCGACGAATCGCTGCTGACCGGCGAATCGCTGCCGGTCGACAAGCAGCCGGGCGCGGGGCTCACCGGAGGCGCGATCAACGCCCACGGCGTGCTCGTCGCGCGCACGACCGCCGTCGGCGCCGAGACGACGCTCGCGCGCATCATTCGACTGGTCGAGAACGCCCAGGCAGCCAAGGCGCCGATCCAGCGTCTGGTCGACAAGGTCAGCGCGGTGTTCGTGCCGGTCGTCATGGTCATCGCGCTCGTGACCTTCATCGGCTGGTGGGCGTGGGGCGGCAGCGCAGAACAGGCGATCCTCAACGCCGTCGCCGTGCTCGTGATCGCCTGCCCCTGCGCGCTCGGACTTGCGACGCCGACCGCGATCATGGCCGGCACCGGCGTCGCGGCGCGGCACGGCATCCTGATCAAGGACGCCGAAGCGCTCGAACTCGCGCACAGCATCGACACCGTCGTGTTCGACAAGACCGGCACGCTGACCGACGGCACGCCTCACCTCGCCGCACACGTCGCCGCGCCGGGCGAAGACGCGAACCGGCTGCTCGCGCTGGCAGCGGGCCTGCAGCGCGGCAGCGAACATCCGCTCGCGCGCGCGGTGCTCGCCGCGAGCGACGCGGCCGGGCTCGCGCCGTTGCCGGCCGAAGCCCAGCAGGCCCTGCCCGGCCGCGGCATCGCGGGCAAAGTCGAGGGCACCGGCTACTGGCTCGGCAACCGCCGGCTGATGCAGGATCAGCAGGTCGACACGAGCGCGCTCGACCCCGCCGCACGCGAACACGAAGCCGCCGGACGCAGCGTCTCCTGGCTCGCGCGCGCCGACGAGCGCCGGCTCCTCGGCCTGCTCGCCTTCGCCGACGCGGTCAAGCCGAGCGCGGCGCAGGCCGTAGCGAAGCTCAAGGCGCAGGGCGTCGAGACGGCGATGCTGACGGGCGACAACCGCGGCGCCGCGGCCTACGCGGCGCAGGCGCTGGGCGTCGAAAACGTGTTCGCCGAAGTGCTGCCGGAAGACAAGGCCGGCCACGTCGGCGCGCTCAAGGGCCGCGGCAGGACCGTGGCGATGGTCGGCGACGGCGTCAACGACGCGCCCGCGCTCGCCGCGGCCGACGTCGGCATCGCGATGTCCTCGGGCAGCGACGTCGCGATGCATACCGCCGGCGTCACGCTGATGCGCGGCGACCCGGCGCTCGTGGCCGACGCGATCGACATCTCCAAGCGCACCTACGCCAAGATCCGGCAGAATCTGTTCTGGGCCTTCGTCTACAACGTCGTCGGCATCCCGCTCGCCGCGGCCGGCCTGCTGAGCCCGGTCATTGCGGGCGCGGCGATGGCGTTCTCGAGCGTGAGCGTCGTCACCAACGCGCTGACGCTGAAACGCTGGCGCCCGGCCGAGGACAGGCGATGAACATCGGCGAGGCCGCCGCCGCGAGTGGCATATCGGCGAAGATGATCCGGCACTACGAGCGCATCGGGCTCGTGCGCGAGAGCGGCCGTACGCCGGCCGGATACCGGCAATACGAGGCGCGCGACGTCCACCTGCTGCGCTTCGTGCGCCGCGCGCGCGACCTCGGCTTCTCGCTCGAGCAGATCCGGCAGTTGTTGTCGCTGTGGGAGGACCCGGCGCGCGCGAGCGCGGACGTCAAGCGGCTGGCCGAAGCGCACATCGCGGAACTCGACGCGCGCATCGCAGCGCTGAGCGAGATGCGCGCGACGCTCGTCACGCTCGCCCGCGACTGCCGCGGCGACCACCGTCCCGATTGCCCGATCCTCGCCGACCTCGCGTCCCCGCGCGCGGACTGAGCTCAATTCCGCCCCTCCCAGTCGTACACGACCTCGATCAGCACGCGAGAACGAACCGGGCGACCCTGTCTTTGCGCCGGCGCGAAGCGCGCCTCGCGAAACGCAGCACGCGCGGAATCGTCGAACACGCCGGGCGGGTCGGCGCTGACGACGCTGACGTCGCGCACGCGGCCGTCGGCCTCGAGCTCGACCTGCAGGCGGACCGTGCCGGAGATCCTGCTGCGATCGGCGAGCGGCGGATAGTCGGGGACGATTTCGCGCAGCGCGCGCGGCTGCACGTCGAGTTCGCGCGCGCTGTAATAGGTGAGGTCGACGGCGCTCGTGACTTCGAGCGGGGCGACCGACCGGCGCGCCTCGCTTGCCTCGCTTGCCTCGCTTGCCTCGCTTGCCTCGTTCGCGGCGGGCGCTGGCACCGGAGCCGCGGCCGCACCGGGCGCCGGTTGGGCTGGCGCAGGCGCCGGATCAGGCGATTTCCCCTGTCGGGCCTCCGCGCGCGCCTCAAGGTCCGGCGCCGCGGGCCGGCGAACAGGCGCGACTTCGGGGCTTGCTGGTTCGGATCGGGGCTGTTCCGCTCGGGGCGGCTCGGCCGGGCGCTCGTTGGATTGGCGCGCTTCGGCCACCCGCGTGGTCGGGGGGGCCGGCGCGGCTTCGGATTGCGCCGGCTCCCGCTGCTGCGTCCACGCGTCGATCAGCCGCGCCTCGATGACGGCTGGGTCGACGCCACGCGAGGTTGGCGGCGCGACCTGGATCAGCGCGACCAGCGCCGCGTGCACGCCGATCGAGATCCAGACCGCGGCGAGCGGGCGGCGCAGCCGCGTCGGGATCGTCGGTTCTTCGAATTCGGCGCGGTTCACGCGCGCGTGTCCTGCGCGAACCGGGGCCGCGTCAGGTACGTTTGGACTGCAGGGAAAAGCGACGCGGCGGCCCTAGAATGAGGCCGGGACACAGCCAGGGAGCACAGCATGAAAAGACTCGTCATCGCGGCCGCCATCTTAGCATCGGCCCTTGCGGCGCCCGCGCGCGGCGCCGACGTCGAACTCGTCAAGGCCACGATCCGCGCGGCCGACGGCAGCGACGTCCCGGTCGAGGTCGCGACGCCTGCCGGCAAGGGTCCGTTCCCGCCGGTCCTCTTCATCCACGCCAAGCGCGGCTACGAAGGCGACGAGCGCGCCCACGTGCGGGAGCTTGCGGCCCAGGGCTTCCTCGTCGTCGCCCCGGACTGGCAGAGCGGCCGCTTCATCGAGCGCTGGCCGTCGGCGCACGACCCCGAGACCGAGATGGACGTCGAGGCCGGGCTCGACTATCTGAAGTCGCTGCCGAACGCGTGCAAGGGCAAGGTCGGCGTCGTCGGCCTGTCACGCGGGCCCTATTACGCGATCCGGCTCGCCGCCAAGCGCGGCGCCGACCTCGCCGCGATCGTGAGCTACTACGGCCACATGCAGAACCCCAACGCGCCCGAGCCGGACCAACTCTTCCGCATCGCGCCCGAAGTCACGCAGATCACGACGCCGATGCTGTTCCTGATCGGCGACGCCGACTACGAGCTGCGCCGCATGAACGGCGGACGCGCGTTCTATGCGCTGTGGGAGCGCGGGGTGCCGGTGGAATGGCAGGAATACCCGATGGCGCGGCGCGCGTTCGACTTCCGTCCGGACCAGACGCCGGAGGAAAAAGTCGCGACGCGGCACGCGCGCGAGCGGGCCAAGAACTGGCTCGTGCAATGGATGAAGCTCTCGCCCGACATGCGCTGCGCACGTTCCTGAACGCCCGGGCCGACCCCGGCGTTCAGCGCGACCAGCCCCACTTGCGGAAGATCGCCTCGCCCGCGTCGGAGGCGAGGAAGTCGACGAATTCGCGGGCCGGGGCGCGGGTCTTGCCCTGCGTCGTGAGGACGACGTTGGTGTCGCGGTAGATCGCGTAGTCGCGCTCGATTTTGACGACCTCGGCGAGATCGGGATTCGCCACCTGCCAGATGTTCCAGATCAGCCACGCGTCGATGTCGGGCGTTTCGGTCCAGGTCTTTTTCGCCTCGGCGCTGTTCTTGGCGTAGGCGACGATGTTCTTGCGCAGGCGCTTGACCGTTTCGATGTCGCCTTTGCGGCCGGCCATGTCCTCCCACGCCCCGGTCTGCCCGGCGCCGTTCACGACAAGAATCTGCACGCCGGGGCGCAGCAGATCCTTGACGCCCGAAATTTTCGCGGGGTTGCCCGGACGGACGAGAATCGCGTAGGGGCGCAGGTACAGCGGCTCCACCTCGGGCGCGTCGATCCGCCCCTCCATCGCGCCGACGAAGTCGGTCATCATGTGCTCGGACCCGCCGTAGACGACGTCGGCGTCGGCCTTGGCTTTGTCGATCCATTCCGGCGTCGGCCCGGCGGTGACCACGACCTTCGTGCCGGTTTTTTTCTCGAACGCGCTCGCGGCCTCCTTCATCGCCGGCGCCGGGCCGCCGGGGCCGTAGACGTTCAGCGTTTCGGCGGCCTGCGCCGCGCCGACGAGTGCGAACAGCCCGATCAGCCCGGTCATCAGCGTGTGGACAAAGGTATTCATGGCGGCTCCTTGGCGTCTCGCAGAAGCGAAGAGGACCGGCGGGACCGCGCAAAAGTTCTGCCGCGGCCAATACGGGCGGCAGGGTCCGCCGCCGATCGAGCGCCCCGTTTTGACCCGCTCCGCGCGTGCATGCACCACAAGCGCCCGCCGTGGGGCCGCGGACTTTCGCGGCGCAACGCCCTAATCCCTTGATACGCAAAGGCCGGCACAGTTGGCACGCCGCCTGCTCTATTCGCACTGCTCACTGGCCGTGGGCGTTGTCGGACAGCACCGATCGACGGCGGTCCGTGTTGCCTTTTTTTGGACGGCTGCAAACGGGCGGATAGAACATGCGCGTACTGATCGTAGAGAACCAGCCGGAACGGCTGGCAATGCTGGTGCCCGCGCTCGAGCACGCGGGCTGCGTGGTCGCGGCGACGCTCGATTCGGCGCGCAGCCTCGACGCACAGGTCCGGACGCTGCAGCCCGACGTCGTGATCGTCGCGCAGGATTCGCCAGACCGCGATACGCTCGAGCAGGTCTGTGTCGCCAGCCGCGACTGCCCACGGCCGATCGTGATGTTCACCGGCGACGGCAGCCCGGCATCGATCCGCGCCGCGACGCAGGCCGGCGTCACGTCCTACGTCGTCGACGGCCTCGACCCGGCGCGGCTGCGCGCGATTCTCGACGTCGCGGTCTCGCGCTTCGAGGCCTTCCAGGGCTTGCACGACGAACTCGAGCGAGCACGGCGCGAACTGTCCGAACGCAAGCTCATCGATCGCGCAAAGGCGCTACTGATCAAGCACAGCGGCGCATCGGAGCCCGAGGTCTACGGCGAGATGCGCCGCGCGGCGATGGACCGCGGACTGAAGCTTGCCGACATCGCACGACAGATCCTGCAAAAGCCGCCGGCGTGAGCGGGTCGCCTTGGTGCGCGACACGGCTTCGCTGCACCGGGCGCGTGCGAAAGTCCCGCCACAGGCACGCGCAGCGTTTGTCGACGTGGTCCGCAAACCCTGCTCCCGCCTGGGTTTGGCCGATCTGGCACAGCCGTTGCTAAATCCCGGTTGAGCGTCGCAACGCAGCGGCATTCGGCATCCCCCCGCATTCCGATTTCTGGACAAAGGCGTCCGCCCTCCGAGGCGACGCCTTTTTTATTTGCTTCATCTGGAGAAACGACCGTGACCGACAGCCAGGACAAATCCCGCATACAGGACCCGAGCAAACGCGACTTCATCAAGCAGGGCGCTCGACTTTCGGCCGCCGCCGCGCTCATGGCGCTGGTGCCGCCGGGCGTGCGCAGCGGCGCGTGGGCCGCGGGCTCCGACGCGCCCGAGAAGGCCGCGCTCAAGATCGGCTTCATTCCGTTGACCGACTGCGCGTCGGTCGTCGTCGCGGCGGTCAAGGGCTTCGACAAGAAGTACGGCCTCACGATCACGCCGAGCAAGGAGGCGTCGTGGGCGGCGGTGCGCGACAAGCTCGTCAACGGCGAGCTCGACGCCGCACACGTGCTCTACGGCCTCATCTACGGCGTGCAGCTCGGCATCGGTGGGCCGAAAAAGGACATGGCGGTGCTCGCGACGATCAACAACAACGGCCAGGCGATCACGCTCTCGAACCAGTTGAGGGCGAAGGGCGTGAGCGGCGGCGCGAGCCTCGCCAAGCTCGTCAAGGCCGAGCCGCGCGAATACACCTTCGCCCAGACCTTTCCCACCGGCACCCACGCGATGTGGCTCTACTACTGGCTCGCCGCCTACGGCATCGATCCCTTCCGCGACGTCAAGAACATCGTCGTGCCACCGCCGCAGATGGTCGCCAACATGCGCGTCGGCAACATGGACGGCTTCTGCGTCGGCGAACCCTGGGGGGCGCGCGCGATCCGCGACCGTATCGGCTTCACCGCAGTCACGACGCAGGAAATCTGGAAGGACCACCCCGAGAAGGTGCTCGGCACGACCGCCGAATTCGTAGAGCGCTATCCCAACACCGCACGGGCGATGGTCGCGGCGATCCTCGACGCGTCGAAGTACATCGACGACCTGAAAAACCGCGCCGAAGTCGCGAAGCTCATCGCCGCCAAGTCCTACGTCAACACCGACGTCGCTTCGATCGAAGGCCGCATGCGCGGCCAGTACGACAACGGCATCGGCCGCAAGTGGGTCGACGCGAACTCCATGAAGTTCTTCGCCGGCGGCCAGGTCGGCTTCCCCTACCTCTCCGACGGCATGTGGTTCCTGACCCAGCACAAGCGCTGGGGGCTGCTGAAGACGCATCCCGACTATCTCGCGGTCGCGAGGACGGTCAACCGCATCGACGTCTACAAGGACGCCGCGGCACTGACCAAAACGCCCCTGCCGTCGTCCGACATGCGCGCCTCGAAACTCATCGACGGCGTGGTCTGGGACGGCTCGAACCCGCAGGCCTACGCCGACGGCTTCCGAATCAAGGCCTGAGCGAGCGCCGCTTCGATCCGAGTCCGACGCATCACCCTTGGAGGACTACCCCATGCACGCAATCAACGCAAGAAACCAAGCGCGCAGCGCGCTTCCGGCGAAAGCCGAAGTCGTCGCGCTTCCCACGCCGCCGGCGCGACACGCGCCCTATTTCGAGACCGACGCCGGCCGCCGCCTGCTCGACGGCGGCGCGACGCTGGTGAAGAACGCGATTCCGCCGCTGCTTGGCCTGCTGCTTTTCACGGCGCTGTGGGCGCTGGTCGCGAACAGCGGGCAAACGCTTCCGGGGCCGACGGAGACCTGGGAGGCGGCACGCGCGCTGTTCGCCGACCCCTTCTACGACAACGGGCCCAACGACCAGGGCATCGGCTGGAACGTCCTCAACTCGCTCTATCGCGTCGGCGTCGGCTTCGGCGCAGCAGCAGCAGTCGGGATACCGCTCGGCTTCATGATCGGCCGCTTCGATTTTCTGAACCGCATGCTCGCGCCGATCATCGGCATCCTGCGCCCGGTCTCTCCGCTCGCGTGGCTGCCGATCGGCCTGCTCGTGCTGCAGAAGGCCGAGCCGGCGTCGATCTGGGTGATCTTCATCTCGAGCATCTGGCCGATGGTGCTCAACACCGCTGCCGGCGTGCAGCGCGTGCCGCAGGATTACATGAACGTCGCGCGGGTGTTGAAGCTGTCCGAGTTCCGCGTGTTCACGCGCATCCTCTTCCCCGCCGTGCTGCCCCACGTGCTGACCGGCGTGCGCCTGTCGATCGGCGTCGCCTGGCTCGTCATCGTCGCCGCCGAAATGCTGACCGGCGGCGTCGGCATCGGCTTCTGGGTGTGGGACGAATGGAACAACCTCAACGTCGCCCACATCATCATCGCGATCTTCATCGTCGGCCTCGTCGGGCTCGCGCTCGAGCAGGGGCTGATGGTGCTGGCGAAGCGGTTCTCTTACGAGTAGGGATCAGGGGTCAGGATGCAGGGATCAGGGGACGTGCGGCCTCCGGCCGCGCCTTCCCATATCCGCGAAGCGACCTCCCCTGACCCCCGACCCCTGAATCCTGATCCCCCGAAGGAATTCAAACATGCAACGTTACCTCCAGATCGAAAACGCCGGCATGGCGTTCCACACCCGCAAGGGCACGTTCACCGCGCTGACCGACGTCAACCTCGACGTCGCGCGCGGCGAATTCATCGCGCTGATCGGCCACTCGGGGTGCGGCAAGTCGACGCTGCTCAACCTCGTCGCCGGCCTGCTCGACGCGACCGACGGCGTGCTGCTGCTCGCCAACAAGGAAATCCGCGGCCCCGGGCCCGAGCGCGCGGTGGTGTTCCAGAACCACTCGCTGCTGCCGTGGCTCACGACCTTTCAGAACGTCTACCTCGCGGTCGAGAAGGTCTTCGGCGGCAAGGAGCCGCGCGCGCAGTTGAAGGTGCGCACGGCCGCCGCGCTCGACCTCGTCGGCCTCGCCCACGCGGCGGCAAAGCTGCCGGGCGAAATCTCCGGCGGCATGAAGCAGCGCGTCGGCATCGCACGGGCGCTCGCGATGGAGCCGAAGGTGCTGCTGATGGACGAGCCGTTCGGTGCGCTCGACGCCCTGACCCGCGCCCACCTGCAGGACGAACTCATGAAGATCGTCGCCGCGACCGGAAGCACCGTCATCATGGTGACCCACGACGTCGACGAGGCCGTGCTGCTATCGGACCGCATCGTGATGATGACCAACGGCCCGGCGGCGACGATCGGCGATATCCTCGACGTCGACCTGCCGCGTCCGCGCGACCGGCTGCGACTCGCCCACGACCCGCAATACCACGCGCTGCGCAGTCGGGTGCTGGAGTTTTTGTATAACCGGCAGATGCGGCCGAAGGAGGCGGCCTAAAGGGACACAGGATGCCGATCCATGCGGCCCGCGGAGGGAGCAGAAATCCTTGAGCTGGTCGCTTACGCGTTGGTCAAAGCTGGCGGAGCTTCACCAACGCATCGGCCAGCCGCTCGGCCCCGTCGATTGGGTTGTGCTCGAACACCATCATGTAGCGATAGCCGCGCCCGGCCTTCGCCTCCCACAGCTTGCCGAGCTTCAGCTTCAATTCGGAATCCGTGTTGTCCCGGTCGTCGCCTTTGGTCTCCAACAAAATGATCCGGCCTGGCTTAGTTTTCACGATGAAGTCGGGGTAGTGGTTCAGAAAACCGTTGATCCTGAAGCCCTTCCCACGCGAGCCATTACGGTGCCACCACTGCACGCTGCCCAGGTTGGCTACGTCGTTAATTACGCGGCGCTCGAAGTCCCCCATGGCGGCTTCGGTGACGTACAAGCTCTTCGGCACCGCGGAGGCATTGGCGCTGGGCGTGATCGAGTCCGGCAGCGCGAAACTTGGCTGCATGGCGATCCGGTCTACGTCCAGCATGTCGGTGAAGGTTTTCTGCGCATGCGCGTTGGCCAGCGCCGTGATCTTCTGCTTGATCTTGCGGACGTAGGCCACATCGCGCTCGATGCAATCACGGATTTGCTCGGCATTCATGCCGGTCACCACGCGACGGATGTACTCCTTCACCTCGGGGTCGGTGATCGGGTACATGTTGCCCACGAGTTCAGTCAGGCGTGACACGAGGTTCATCATCTGGCTTTCGTGCGACAACGCCAGCAGGTAGTTGGTGAACTGCACGCGCTCACGCGCCGCCAATTTGAAAGCACGCGGCGCGTAGTTCTCATCGCCCAACTGCTCCAGGTCGACACGATAAATCTCGGTTTCGACATCCTCGAACGAGATCGTCGCGTCGCCCTGCGACAGGCGAAAGTCCTTAAGTAATTCCTCGCGCTCGAACAACTGAAACGGCTGCTCTTCCGTGAAGAAGCCGCCGTTCTGCACCTGGATGAAGAACTGCGGCAGGCGTACCGCCAAGGCTTCGTCGCGGAAGATGTCTTTGATCTTGTGGCGGTTCATCTTGTCTTCCAGTTCCGGTGAAACGTCGTCGTTGCCGGCCTGCGCCTTTTCCTCGAAGGCCTGGTTTTCAGCCAGTGCGCGGGCTTTGATGTCGGCGACGAAGGCCGCGCTGGCCGGTGTGACGTCTGGCGTCGTGGCGCCGGACTCCCTCGCGCCCGTGCCAGCCTGCGCCGTGGTAGCGGCTGCGGCCTCCCAATCTGGTGAAACGCCGCTCACGTCCAGTTCACCGACCGGTTCTGCCTCGGCATCGGCTGTTGCCTGCCCAAACAGCCCCCCCAAGGGCAGTTGCTCGGTACCGGCAGCACCCGCTTGTGCCGCCGTGTCCGCTGCCTGGGCGTCGATGGCGCGATAGTCCTTGTCAGAAAAGCCGGCGCGGTTCAGGCCCTTCACCACGCTTTGCAGCGTATCCATGAAGCGGTTGCTGGCGGTAAATACATAGGCGAGGTTCAGCAGGTCATGGCCGTGCTGTTGGACATGCGGCATGCGCAGCACGCGCCCCAGTATCTGCTCTACGTCCACGGCCGAAGTCTTGTCGGCCAGCGAAGCCAGGATGTACGCAAACGGGCAATCCCAGCCCTCCTTGAGCGCGTTCACCGTAATGATGAAACGCACCGGGCAATCCCGTTTCATCAAGTCAACGTCTTTCAGCTCGTTGATGTCGGCGGTCTTGATCTTGATCTGCTCGGCCGGAATCTTCAGCTCAATCAGCTTCTCGCGAATCTTCTCGAAGGTGGTGTTGTCCTCATCCGTGCGCGGCTGCGCCTGGAACAGCACGATGGGGCGGATGTACTTGCCGCCTGCCGCCTCTTCCTGCTTGGCCAGGTCTTCGAGCTGCCTGCGCAGGATCAGCGCCGACTCGATCACCTCGCCCTTGCTGGTGCGGTTGGCCACGATCACCGGCAGCTTCACCATGTGCTGCTTTTTCAGCGCCAGCGCGTCCACGAAACTGATGATGTTGCTGTTGTTGCGCGGCGTGGCGGTCAGGTCGAGGATGAAGTCCGGGTTCAGGTTCGTCGTCATCTCCACCGACAACTGGCTCTCGGCGTTGTGGCTCTCGTCCACCACCACCACCGGCCGCAGCCGCCGGATCACGTTGATCAGGGCCGAAGCATCGTGCTCGGGCAGCAGCCAGTCGCCGGGGTCGCCCTGGTCAGGCTGCAGGAAAGAAGCCAGGTTGCCGTTCTCCTGGTAAATCTTGCGGTCTTCCTTGTTGCGGGCGCGCAGCGAATCGAAGCTCATCACAACGATGGACAGTTGCTCCTGTGCCGTGTCGTAGGAGAAGCCGGCGCCCATCAACAGGTCGCGCTTCTCGTACACCGCCACCCGATGCCGGAATAACTGATCCAACCTTTTTCGATACGGATGCTCCGGGCTGTTCAGTGCCTTCACCGTCTGGTCCAGGATGGTCAGCGAAGGCACCAGCCACACCACCATCTTCGGCCGCCTTGGGCTGCGTTTGGCCAACGCGGTAAAGACCGTATCGAGCGCGTTCACGGCAATGAAAGTTTTGCCGCCCGCCGTGGGCACCTTGGCGCAGATGTGCGGCACGCCGGGCACGGTGTTCTTGTAGGGCTCGATACCGTCGTCGCCGCCTACCCGCACGCCTTTGCCGGCCCAGTAGTCCCGGAACGCCTGCGCAAGATTGGGCGTGCCGTCCAGCACGTCGAGGTAGCCCGCCAGATCGGCCAGCACGCGGGCCTGATAATCCTTGAGTTCCATGGTGTGTCTGCTCTCGTTGTTGTTCTTTTCGGTCAGAAGCGGGTGATGTCGCGGGGAATCTTCTTGAAGACGATGCCGTGCCGGATCATGAAGTCCTTCGACAGCAGGCAACGGTCGGCGTAGACGATCACAGTGTCGGGCTTGCCGGCGCCGGTATCGCCGCCAAAGCGCAGGCCGGCCAGAAAGTCCATGTCCAGGCTGGTCGCACGGTCCGGCTCGTAGTGGAAGAGCCAGGCCGTTTCCCGGTTCAGGCCCAGCAGATAAGGGCTGTGCGGGTTGTCGGTTGTGGTCTGGTCGGCAGTGGGGATGCCCTCGCTGTAGGCCACGTAGCCCCGGATGGCCTCGGTGCCGGCGGCTTCATTGAGGTTGTCGTCGGGTAGAAACATCGGCTCGCCGACGATGTAGTAGTCGAAGCCGCCGCCGAGGCCTTGCATTGCCTTCGTGCCTTCGCCGTAGCCAGTCATCACCCGTCTGATCCGCTCGGCGGTCAACGTATCCGCATAGCTTTCGGTCTCGATCATCACGAAGCGCCGCGCCCCTGAGTCCTGAGCGTTCAGCTTCATCACTGCGTGCCCAGTTGTTCCGGAGCCAGCGAAAGAATCCAGCACGATGTCGCTGGACGACGCTGCTATCTGGATAACTCGCTCGATCAATGCGCTGGGCTTCGGCGTGTCAAACGACGCAGTGCCAGCAAAGATCGCGCGCTGTTCGTTTTTGGACGAACGATTGCTACCTACGGCCTCCTTGGTCCAGAGTGTGCGGGGCACAAGGTCGGCCACCTCGTTCAAATAGCGTTTGATGCTGGGCCTAGCTTCGCCGGTCGGACCCCACCAAATCCGGCCGTCGTCATCCAACTCCCTCAGCTTTTCCTCTGACACACGCCAGTAGCGACCAGCCGGAGGCGAAAACTCCCGGCCGGTAGGCCCCGTGATCGTGTACAAGCCCTTTGAATACGGCTTGTTGGCAAAGGGATCGCCTGGTATCCAAGGGCCGCGCTCGTCATCATCCTGATTTTGATAGATCGCATCGGATTCTTCGTTGCGTGGCAGGCGAGCAGGCGTCCAGCCTGGCTTCTTGGAGTAGACGAGGATGTAGTCGTGATCGGTCGAGAACTGGCGCGCCGAGTTCCTGGGGGAGTCTGCCTTTTCCCAGATGACGGTCGCGACGAAGTTGGCACCCCCGAAAATTTCGTCCAACAATGGACGCAGCAGGCCGGAGGCGTTGTCGTCAATCGAAACCCAAATTGACCCGTCGTCATGCAGCAAGCGATGCAGGAGTTTCAGACGCGGATACATCATGCACAGCCACTTGTCGTGGCGCGACAGGTCCTCGCCTTCCTTGCCCACCACTTGGCCGAGCCAGCGCTTGATCTTCGGATCGTTGACGGCGTCGTTGTAGACCCACCCCTCGTTGCCGGTGTTGTACGGCGGATCGATGTAGATGCACTTCACGCGGCCCTCGAACTCGGGTAGCAGGCTCTTCAGGGCTTCGAGGTTGTCGCCGTGGATGATGCGGTTGTCGGTGGTATTCGCGGGCGTGCCTTCGGGCGCGGTAAAGGTCGAAACCTTCTGGAGCACGCGAAACGGCACATCGTGGTGGTGGTTGATCACCTTGTCTTTTCCTACCCAGTGCAGTGTTGGCATGTTGTTGGTTGTAGCGGTCAGTTTCTGGCTTGCGCGGTAGCCATCAGGCCCCGAGCCACAGCCTGGCAAAGTCGAACGAAAGCTGGCGGTGATGCCGGACGGACAGCAGGTAAACGGTGGCATCGGTTTCCGATGCGATATACAGAATCAGGTAATCGCCGTGCAGGTATACGCGCAGGGCATCGGCTCGGCCGGCCGGCAGCGCTGCGAGCACGGCCAGTGCTTCGGCTGACTGCGGTGGATTGTCGAGGTAGCGCCGGCCGATGCGTGGGAAGCGGCTCAGGTTCGGAATGACCGAGCCGCGCAACTCGGCCAGCAGCGCATCGAAGGTTTGCTCGGCGTCAGCTTCCCGCAGAAAGGCTTCGACCGCTTCGAGGCATTGCAGGAAGCTCGCGGTCAGTTCGACCCGGCAGGGGCGGTCAGCCACGCTTATTGGCGGGCTTTCTGCTGGGCTTTCCTGCAGCCGATTCGACAGCTCCAGTCGCGGCGCGGCGCTGTTGCAGCCGCTCGATGGCGTCATCCGCAGCGAAGGTGCGGCCCGCATCGATGTCGGCCAGACCGCGGCGCGCATCGTCGATCAGCAGCAGGTGGATGCGCTCGCGTTCCAGCCGGTGGTAGTAATCGAGCCGGTCGGCGTCGATCAGGGCGACATAACTCTCGCCGTTCTTGGTGATGATCTTCTCGGCGCCGGCCTTGGCCTGGTCGGCCAACTCCGAAAGATTCGCGCGTGCCTGCGTGAATGGCACCACGTCTCCAGTAGTAAACCCCATGGCAAGCTCCTCGAATGGGATGACAGAATTGTGCACAGCATACTGCGCGTCACCCCGCTCCGTCCATCCTCGGTGCTTCCGCATCCGGCGGAGCGATGACAGTAAGGCGCTGCAAGCGGTCTCCACTCGGGTCGATCCGAGTGCTCGCGGCCCGGCCTTGTTGCGGGTTGCGCGGCTCTTGGTTCCGAGCGCGCGCTGGCCCCGCAATGACCGTCCTTGCGGGCTGAATCGCCTGGCTCGAAAAATCCGCTACGCGCAATCGCTCGCGAACAGGAGCCGATCCGCCGCTTCATCGCCGCGTCGCGACGGCTATGATTGATCGATCCGCTTCGCGCTGCGCCGGACGCGCACTTTCAGGGAAAATACACCGTCGTGTCGCCGCGGCGGCGGGCGCGGCGGCATGACACGGACGCAGGCCATGGCTGCGCGTCGCAACACGGGAATTTCCCGCCCTCACGGGAAATCGGCCCTTTTCTCGACGGAGGATTCGATGCGACTGAGGGAATTCATTTTGGAGAACGTCCAGCCGATCCTCAGCGAGTGGGAGGCTTTCGCGGGGAGCCTCGCGCCGGGCGCGAAGATGACCAAGCTTGCGCTGCGCGATGATGCGGAGTCGATCCTTCTGGCGGCGGCGCGCGACATGCAGGTCGGCCAGAGCGGCGTCCAACAGACGAGCAAGTCTCAAGGGCACGGTGGTGCTGGCGGCGCGGAGAGCGAGCGGCTCGACGACGCGTCGGCACTGCACGGCGTCGGGCGCGCCGGCTCGGGCTTCGACATCCTGGAGGTGGTCTCGGAATACCGCGCACTGCGCGCCAGCGTGCTGCGCCTCTGGCGCGAGAGTCTCCCGCAGCCGGACATCGACGACATCGACGACATCACGCGTTTCAACGAGTCGATGGATCAGTCGCTCGCCACGGCCGTTGGCAGCTACAGCAGGCGCGTGGATCAGTCGCGCCGCATGTTTCTCGCGGTCCTCAGCCACGACCTGCGCAACCCGCTGACCTGCATCCGCATGGCCGCTCTGGTTATATCGCGTAGTGCAGAGGGAAACGCGAAGGCTAGCCGCCTCCTGTCGCAGATCGAGACGAACGCGGACGCGATCAGACGGCTGATCGACGACCTGATCGACTTCGCATCGACCGGCCTCGGCAGCGCCATGCCCCTGACGCGCGGGCCGGTGGATCTGGAAAGACTCGGCCGCGAAGTGGTCGACGCGTCTCGCACCGCGCACCCCGGGCGCACGCTTCGCTTCCACGCCGACGGCGATCTCGCCGGCCATTGGGATGCGGGCCGACTTCGCCAGGTGGTCTCCAACCTGGTGGGCAACGCACTGCAACACGGGTCTGAAACAGGGGCAGTCGGGCTGTCGCTCGCGTCAGAAGGGGCTACCGCCGTACTAGCCGTGCACAACGAAGGCGCGCCGATTCCGTCGGAGCTGTTGGCGACGATCTTCGATCCGCTGGTGCGCTACGCGCCGGACGCGGCTGTGCGGCGCGTCCCGGGCAGCGTCGGGCTGGGCTTGTACATCGTGCGCGAGATCGTCGTCGCGCACGGGGGCACCGTCGACGTCGTCTCGACAGCACAGGAAGGCACGACGTTCACGGCCCGGCTTCCGCGGGCGCAGCCTGCCGAAGACGACAAGCATGGCGACACAAAGGCGGCGGCAAGCGGCGGGGCGGCGTCGAATTGCGCTCTGCCCACTCCGGGTCGATCCGGCGCAGGAAAGAGGTCAGCCGAGCGGTAGCTTTGGCCTGCGAACAGCGGGCCCTCGAACTCCTCAAGCTGAAGCTCCGTCCGGCGGTACACCCGTCTCCAAGCCCCGCTCGGGTCAATCAGTACGACGCGCGCGACCGGTCAGATTCGCGCCATCGATTCACGGCTTCTTAGGCGTGGTGTATTTGACTTCTTTATGGAACGGCTCCCAGACGGTCTCGTATCCGACGTAGCCCTTCTCGTTCGGCGGTTTTTGCCGCGTTGTCACGAAGCGCGATTTGCCTTCGGGAACCGGACGCCTGGTTTTGGTGGGTTCGCTCATGATGACCTCTCGAAAAAATGGGACTCGGAAACAGGCGGCTTCAACGCCAGTCAAACGGGAACGGCGCGACAGTTGTTGAGGTCTGGCGGCGCTTCCACCTTGCCACCGTAGCGGATTTCCGCGTCGGTGGCGTCACGCACCATCAGGATCTCGAGCTTGAAAACGACCTGCCGGCCGCACAGCGGGTTGTTGCCGTCTATCGTCACTGTTCTGTGGTCGACCCGCGTCACCAGAAAGCTTTTGGTTTGCCCGGCGTCGTTTTCCATCAGGATGGCGGTGCCGACTTCGCGGTAGGCCTCGGGGACGTTCGCGATCGCTTCGATGATCACGAGGGATTCATCGCGCGGGCCATAGATGTCGTTGCAGTCGATGGGGACCTCGATGACGTCGCCCTCGGATTTGCCTTCCAGCGCGTCCATGACGCGCGGCGACAATATCTCGTTGACGCCGTGGACGTAGCCCAGCGGAAACTCGACCTGCGTCAGCACCTGGCAGGTTTTCTGGTCGATGACCTTGTAGGTCAGTTCGACGTATTTGTTGGCTTCGATGATGGCTTTCATGAGGTGTCCGGCCGTTCAGAATATGGAGGCGGCAAAGATGCGCACCTCGCCTTGTTCATAGCCCAGCACCAGCCGCCCGAGCCATTCACCTTCCCGCTTGGTGCTGCGGACGCGGTACAGCACCGTGACGTGCTGGCCCCTGCGGATGATGCCCAGGTAATCCCAGTCCTTGCGCAGGCTTCGAGCCAGTTCGCTGTTGGCGAACTGTTTGCCGAGCTCGACTTCGTTGAGACCGAGCAGCAGGTCGTAGGAGAACCTGCGGATGAATTTGCCGTATTGCCCCAGGGTGGAGTATTTGATCAGGTCGTTCCACATCGGGTGGGCGAGCGCCAGGATCTCCTCGTCCGTGTGGTCGATGATGTTCAGGGTGGTCTGGGGTGTGGCCTGGACGACGGAGCTGCTCATGGGTCATTCCTGATAGGGTCGCTGGGTCGCTTGAAAAACACGCAAAAAAAGTGAGCGCCGTGAGGCGGCGCACACCCAGGCGCCGACCGGAACTGCGGCTTACTCGCCCGCACCGACCAGGTGGTAGCACGGGGCCTTTTCCATGGTGTATTCGCCCGTCGCGGGGTCGCGTCGCGAGACCGTGAGGACGTGCCAGTTGGCGTCGTCGAGCTTCATCGCATCGCCCCGGTAGTAGTAACCGGGCCAACGGGTTTCCTTGCGGAACAGGGTGTGTTGCATGACCGCCTCCGAGGTGAGGTGGCGGTGCTTCAACTCCCAGGCACGCAGCAGTTCGTGGATGTCTTCGGCGGCCACCTTCTCCAGGTCTTCTTCCATGAGCTTGAGTTTCTTGAGGCCGATCTGCAGCAGCTTGTCGTTGGTCATGTAGTTGACCGTCGCCCCGGCGCAGTACTCGTCCATCAGTTTCTGCAGGCGGTCGAGGCCCTGCCGCGGGTTGATGTAATTGGGGTTGACGCTGCCCGCCGTGATTTCGTTCCGGAAGATCCGGTAATGCTCCATCGGCTTGTAGATTTCTTCGCGACGGCGCTGGATCTGCTCATCGGTCACCCGGATGCCTTCGGCCTTGCCATCGTCGATGTATTTGCACGCCGCCTTGGCGGCCAGCCGGCCTTCGGTGAACGAACCCGACGAGAACGCATGCGGCGTGCCGCCGACGGCATCGCCCGCGCCGAACAGGCCCTCGACCGTGGTCATGCGGTTGTAGCCCCAGTAGTACTCCGGCGGGGAGACGTCCTCGGGTCCTGAACACCATGCGCCGCAGCCGGTCGCATGCGAGCCCATCACGTAGGGCTCGGAGGTGGTCAGTTCGGGGTTTTCATATTTCGGATTGACGTCGGTCGCCGCCCACAGCACGGCCTGACCCACGGTCATGCCGAGAAAGTTGTGCCAGCCGATCTCCTCGAGGTGAGGATCCTGGAACGCCTCCATGGTCACCATGTGGATCGGCCCGCGACCGGCGTTCACCTCGGAGATGAAGGCGTGGTTGCGCAGACAGGTCGGAATCGGTTTGTGGGACAGATGCTGGCCTTCGGTGTCGAGGTATTCCTTGCCGACCATTTCGGTCAGCGCCGGGAACCACTTCGACTCGTACTCTTCGCCGTTGCAGTTCTGCGTGTAGGTCTTGAGGTGCAGGAAATAGGCGCCCACCGGACCGTAGCCGTCCTTGAATCGCGCCAGCACGATGCGGTTTTCCATCTGGGTCATTTTCGCGCCGGCCTGAATCATCAGGCCATAGGCCGAGCCCGACGACCACGGCGCGTACCAGACACGGCCCGCGCCTTCACCCACCGAGCGCGGCTTGAAGATGTTGGAGGCGCCGCCCGCGCCGACGATGACCGTTTTCGACTTGAAGACGTGGTAATCACCAGTCCGCACGTTGAAGCCGACCGCGCCGGCGACGCGATTCTCCTTGGCGTCGTCCATCAGCAGATGGGTCACGCAGATCCGGTTGTAAACCTTGTCGGCGGATTTCTTGGCGGCCTCGGCGACGATGGGCTTGTACGATTCGCCGTGGATCATGATCTGCCAGCGCCCCTCGCGCTGGTAGTGGCCGGTCTTGGGGTCGCGCATGATCGGCAGGCCCCACTCCTCGAACTGGTGGACGGCGGAATCGACGTGACGCGCCATGTCGAACAGCAGGTCTTCGCGCACCATGCCCATCAGGTCCATGCGCGCATAACGGACGTGGTCTTCAGGCTTGTTCTCGCCCCAGCGCGTGCCCATGTAACAGTTGATCGCGTAGAGACCCTGGGCCACCGCGCCCGACCGGTCGATGTTGGCCTTTTCGGCGATGACGATTTTCTTGTTCTGGCCCCAGTAGCGCGCTTCCCATGCAGCGCCCGTGCCGCCGAGGCCCGCGCCGACGACGAGGATGTCGATGTTGTCTTCGACCACCGTGTTGTAAGCCATCAGTAGTACACCCCCTCTTTCATCACGAGACCGTTCGATGCCAGCGTGTGCAGATCACCTTCGTCCAGGCGGATGTATTTGGGCTCGTTGAACAGCAGCTGGCTGTCGCGCATCGCCTGGCTCGGCGCGGGCACATCGGCGAGTTGCGGGATGTGCTTGCCCCAGGGTTTGGTCGTGATCGGCGCCAGCAGCTCCATGTCTTTTTCGCCGTTGCGGAACTTGATGCGCCAGGCGATGACGCCTTTTTCTTCGTCGCGGCGGACGCGCACCGAATGGCCCAGCGGCGCGAACTCGGCGTAGCCGCGCACGTCGATCGCGTCCATGGGGCAGGCCTTGACGCACGAATAGCACTCCCAGCACATGTTCGGCTCGATGTTGTAGGCGCGCCGTGTGACTTTGTCGATGTGCATGATGTCCGAGGGACAGATGTCGACGCAGTACCCGCAGCCGTCGCAACGCGTCATGTACACAAAGGTAGGCATGGGGCTCCTCTCGATTCTGTGGGCTCGGTTCGGGGGTGGCTCAGCCCGTTAAAAATGGCTCGGCGCTTCGCGCTTGATGCCCAGTCCCATGTTGGGCGGGTTGGGGCCCATGTAGGCTGGGACATCGGGAAACCTCGCCTGCACGTCGGGATCCGACGGATCGTAGACGGCGGGCATGTTCTCCCTCGATCCGTCGGCCTTGATGACGCGCTTCTGGAACGCGGCCGCGGGCTTGAAGAACATGTGGGCGAACTTGGACCAGTACACCGAGCCGAAGAGCAGCGTGCTGAACGCGACGAAGAGCACGAAAAACAGCGTGCCCAGCGTGTCGACGTCCCGGGTGAACGACCAGAGCAGCGCAAAAGTCGCCATGCCTAGCAGGCCGACGATGAAAAGGTCGCCGCGCCCGTTCAGCTGATACCACTTGACGCCTTCGGAGGCGACGTCGACGCGGATGCTGAACCAGAACCAGTAACCCCCGAAGGCCAGCATGGCGGCGCCCAGGTGCCAAAGCAGCGGCACGACGGTTGGCGCAGGATCGTCCGGGGTCGGATAGGCAAAGATCAGGATCGCCGTGGTGACGACGAAAATGATGAAGCCGTACATCGTGAGGAGGTGGGAAATGCGGCGCTTCGGATTGTTGAATTCGCCCGAGGTCAGCACCTCCTTGCCGAGTGTCTTCAAGGCCAGTGCGCCTTTTTCGCCCGAACTTAGCGTGCGCGTCGCGTTTCTTTTGGCCCGCCTGGCATTCTCGAAAAAGTATTGGCCGCTCTTCTTGTGCAGCATGTCGAGTATCGTCCCGACCGCCACAAGAACAACCATCAGTACGACGTAGGCCTGCATCGCAGTCGGGGAGATGAAGGCGGCGAGTTCGGCAAAGGGGTTACTGTCGATCATGGGCTCGGGTCTCCTCCGATCTCAGGAATACGAACACGACATCTGTGCGAGCTTTGAAGATGCAGCGGGGATAGCTTGGCGATTTCGTGTATGGGACCGCAGTTCACGGATATCTGCCGGCCACCGAACAGCGTGCACGGATTTTCCGCTGCCCTCGAACGCCTCACGTCTCCAGAACGGCCGGTCTCTTTCAGAACAGCGGGCGCCCTCGATCACGCGCGCCGCCAGAGGTCGTGCCGACTAACCGCTAGCTACAGTGTGGTCCATCGGGATGCCGCCGACAGCGGATAGTGGTGCATGGCTGTGTAGGAGATGTCTGACAATGGCTCGGTGCGGGTGCCCGCGTCGGGCCCTCGTTTCGGCGCAGCGGTGCCGCTAACGGCCGGTCGTTCCCCAAGCCGCCGCGGCAAGACCTCCGGGGTGCTTTCGAACCGCCCCGGTCTCGAATCCACCCTGACCCGCACGCCGCGCCGACGTGAGCCTCCTGCGGCGCCCCGCTGGAACGCAAAACGACACGCCTCGCCGGCGTCCAGGTCGCCCTCACGGCGCCGAGCATGAGGCGCTGAACAACCACCCCACCCCGACGTTGCCGCGCCGGATTTTTTCGGCGGCGAGGCGGGGGTAGTCGCCTGTGGCCGGTTGGCGGCGGATGCGGTTTCGCCCGAGCGGCGCTGGCTCGCGCAGAACTCAAGAGCCGCGCGCGCGCTCCTTTCCGCGCCCCGAACGCGTCGCGCGGCCGCGCGCCAACTCGACGAATGCGCGCAGGTAGTCGATCTCCACATCCGCCTCGCGCAAACCCACGAAGATCTGCTTGGCCATGCCGCGGCGACCGAGCCTGACCGCGGCGACGTCGAAGCTGTCGGCCTGCGCTTCGACGAGCCAGCGCGGCAGCGCCGCGACGCCGCGGCCGCTGGCGACCATCTGCAGCATGATGTCGGTGGTCTCGATGGTCTTGTGGCGCCGGGGGCTGACGCCGGCCGGCGTGAGGAAGCGCGTGTAGATGTCGAGCCGGTCGGTCTCCACCGGATAGGTGATGAGCGTCTCGTCGGCGAGTTGCTGCGGGCGCACGTAGGCGGCCCGGCGCAACGGGTGGCCGGGGCCGACGACGAGCACCTGCTCGTAGTCGAACACCGGCTCGAAGCGCAGGCCAGGCGCGTCGAAGGGATCGGGCGTGACGAGCAGGTCGATCTCGTAAGCGAACAGCGCGCCGACGCCGCCGAACTGGAATTTCTGCTTCACGTCGACGTCGACTGCAGGCCACGCGGCCAGGTAGGGCGACACAATCTTCAGCAGCCACGCGTAGCAGGGATGGCATTCCATGCCGATGCGCAGCGTGCCGCGCTCGCCACGGGCGAACTGGTCGAGTTGGGCCTCGGCGCGTTCGAGTTGCGGCAGCAGCCGATTGGCTATGGACAGCAGGTAGGCGCCCGCTTGTGTCGACCGCAGGCTGCGTCCCTCGCGGTGCCAGACCGCGAGCCCGAGCTGATCCTCGAGTTTGCGCACCGCGTGGCTCAAGGCCGATTGGGTGAGGTGGAGCGTTTCGGCGGCGGCGGTCAGCGAGCCGTGCTGGTCGACCGCGCGGACGATTTCGAGATGGATGCGTTCGAGAGCGGCCATGACGTTCCATGAGTGTTATTCATCGATGGATGAGAACATACCATTTTTGTTCATGTACCGTTTTGCCTAGGATGCCTCCACGTTCCATCAAAAAAGGTATCCCGCCATGGCTCTCACCCACAACCTCGGCTTCCCGCGCATCGGCGCCCGGCGCGAACTCAAATTCGCGCTCGAGTCCTACTGGAAGGGCGAATCCTCGCGCGACGCGCTCGAAGCGGTCGGCGCGGACCTGCGCCGCCGCCATTGGCAGGATCAGGCCGCGCTCGACCTCGTGCCGGTCGGCGACTTCGCCTTCTACGACCAGGTGCTCGACATGAGTTTCACGCTCGGCAACCTGCCCGAACGCGTGCAGGGTTTCGACGGCCACCCGCTCGACAATGCCTTTCGCGTCGCCCGCGGCCGCTCGGCCGACATCGCCGAGACGCACTGCTGCAGCGCTGCGTGCAGCGGCGTGGCCGCCGGCGAGATGACCAAGTGGTTCGACACCAACTACCACTACATCGTCCCCGAATTCGCGGCTTCCACGTCATTTAAGCTCGACGCGTCGCGCCTGCTCGCGCAACTGGCCGAAGCGCAAGCGGCGGGCGTGCGCGCCAAGCCCGTGATCATCGGCCCGGTGACCTACCTTGCGCTCGGCAAGGCCAAGGACGGCTCCGACAAACTCGGCCTGCTCGACCGCCTGCTGCCGGTCTACGTCGAACTGCTCGAGGCGCTGGCTGGCGCCGGGGCGGAATGGGTGCAGATCGACGAACCGCTGCTCGTCACCGAACTCAACGCCGAATGGCAACACGCCTTCAATCGCGCCTATCACGCGCTCAAGGCGAGCCGGGTCAAGCTGCTGCTCGCGACCTATTTCGGCCAGCTCCTCGAAAACCGCTACCTCGCCGCCACCCTGCCCGTCGCCGGTCTGCACGTCGACGCGATCAGCGGCCGCGACGACGTCGAGCCGCTCCTCGGCCTCTTGCCCGCGCACAAGGTCCTTTCGCTCGGCGTCGTCAACGGCCGCAACATCTGGAAGACCGACCTCGGCGCCACGCTCGACTGGCTCGAACCCGTCGCCGAGCGCCTCGGCGAGCGCCTGTGGATCGCGCCGTCGTGCTCGCTGCTGCATGTGCCGGTCGACCTCGACAGCGAAGATGCGTTGGACGGCGAGATCAAGTCCTGGCTCGCCTTCGCGAAGCAGAAGCTCGACGAACTGCGCGTGCTGGTCGCCGCGTTGAACCACGGCCGCGACACGGTCAGCGCCGAGCTCGCTGCCAACCGCGCCGCGTGCGACGCGCGCCGCAACTCGCCGCGCGTCAACGACCCGGCGGTCAAAGCCGCGGTCGCCGCGATCACGCCGCAATCCGGTGCGCGCCAGAGCCCCTACGCCGTGCGTGCCGCGAAGCAGGCCGCCCACCTCAGGCTTCCCCGGTTCCCCACCACGACGATCGGCTCGTTTCCGCAAACCGCCGAAATCCGCCAGGCACGCCGCCGCTTTAAGGCCGGCGAGATCGACGACGCCGCCTACCGCGCCGCGATGCAGGACGAGATCGCACACAGCGTGCGCGCGCAGGAAGCACTGGGGCTCGACGTGCTCGTGCACGGCGAGGCCGAGCGCAACGACATGGTCGAATATTTCGGCGAGCAGCTCGACGGCTACGCGTTCAGCCGCTTCGGCTGGGTGCAGTCCTACGGCTCACGCTGCGTCAAGCCGCCGATCCTGTTCGGCGACGTGCGCCGCCCCCGCCCCATGACCGTTGAGTGGACCCGGTACGGCCAGTCGCTGACCGAGAAGCCGATGAAGGGCATGCTGACCGGCCCGGTGACGCTGCTCAACTGGTCCTTCGTGCGCGACGACCAGCCGCGCGCGGAGTCGTGCAAACAGCTCGCCCTCACGATCCGCGACGAAGTGGCCGATCTCGAAAAGGCCGGCGTGCGCGTGATCCAGATCGACGAGGCCGCGCTGCGCGAAGGCCTGCCGCTGCGCCGGTCGCAATGGAAAACCTACCTCGGCTGGGCCGTCGAATCCTTCCGCATCGCCGCCAACGGCGTCGCCGACGAAACCCAGATCCACACCCACATGTGCTACTCGGAATTCAACGACATCATCGAAGCGATCGCCGCGATGGACGCCGACGTCATCACCATCGAGACCTCGCGCTCCGACATGGAACTGCTCGACGCCTTCGATCATTTCAGCTATCCGAACGAAATCGGCCCCGGCGTCTACGACATCCACTCGCCCAACATCCCGACGCCGCAGCACATCGTCAACCTGATCAAAAAGGCCGCCGAGCGCATCCCCGCGGAGCGCCTGTGGATCAACCCGGACTGCGGCCTCAAGACGCGGCAGTGGAACGAGGTGATTCCGGCGTTGGGGAACATGGTTGCGGCGGCGAGGACATTGCGGGCGGGATGGCAGGAGACAGGACGCGCAGGCTAACCCCGCAAGGCCGGCCAGCGCCTTGCGGCCCCGCAGGCCACCGGCCTATGATGCGTGGGCTTGCGGATGCCCCAGGGAGGCGCCCATGACAACGAATGAAGCTTTCCAGGGGATGTCGTCGGACCTGATCGCTCGGCTTCGGGCTCAAGCTCAGCCAGCCACCCCGGGCGCATAACCCGAACAACCGACTCCACGACAGGTCATGGTCAGCGACAACGCAGCTGCAATCGACGATCCTCGCCGCACACACCGCAGGTATCTCCTGATCCTCAGCGGGCTGTTCGCGCTGCTGTGGATAGCGCTCGCGATCGATCCGCTATACCGCGACGACTGGGCGCTCGAGAACGCCCTGGTCGTCGTGTTCGTGCTGGCGATCGCCCTGAGCTACAGGCGGCTGCCCCTGTCGCGCATATCGTACACGCTGATATTTCTGTTCCTCTGCCTGCACGAGGTCGGCGCGCACTACACCTACGCCGAGGTGCCGTACGACGACTGGTTCATGGCCGTCAGCGGAGTCAGCCTCAACGACGTGCTGGGGTGGGAGCGCAACAATTTCGACCGGGTCGTGCACTTTCTGTATGGCCTGCTGATCGCCTACCCGGTGCGCGAAATCTTCCTGCGCGTGGCGGCGGTACGGGGCTTCTGGGGCTACTTCCTGCCGCTCGACCTGACCATGTCCACGTCAGCGATGTTCGAGCTCTTCGAGTGGGCGGCAGCCGAACTGTTCGGCGGCGGCCTCGGCGTCGCCTACCTCGGCACCCAGGGCGACGTTTGGGACGCGCACAAGGACATGGCGCTTGCAAGCCTTGGCGCGTTGATCGCCATGCTGATCACCTACGCCATCAACCGCACGCTGCAACGCGACTTCGCCGAGGAATGGGCGCAGAGCCTCAAGGTAAAGGAGCCGCGGCCGCTGGGCGAGTATGCGCTGGCACGCATGCTCAAGCGCCGCGCTTGATCCCCGCGGTCTTCGTCGCAAAGACCTGATCAGGAAGGCCGCCGAGCGCATCCCCACAGAACGCCTGTGGGTCAACCCGACTGCGACCTCAAGACGCGGCAGTGGAATGAGGTGCCCGACTTTGGGGAGCATGGTTGCGGCGGCGAGGGCGCTGCGGGCGGGATTAGCATGGCGTGTCGGGATCCGTCCTCGGCCGCCAGGCCAGCGATGGACCGGAAAGGGAAATTCAGCGGGCTTGCGGTGAATGCCTCATATTCGGCCGAAGCAGACGGTTGATGAGTGCCCGGCCCCTCACGAATGTCCGCAATGCGGCGGCACTCACGTCGCGCCTCTTATCGGCATTGCTATAGAAAGCCTGCATCCGATACGACTTGTGAGTCATAGGCAACAGCCATGTGCGGTGGCAGATCGCCGATGTTCTCTAGTAGCCAAGCGTCAAGTTCGTGGCTGACGTGGGTCAGCCAGACCTTGGCTGGCGCGAGGGTTTCCGCAATCGTCAGGGCGAGAGTCAAATCGTTGTGGTTGCGCGGCAAATCGGATTGCGGTGGATAGCTGCAGTCCAAGGCGAACGATGCAGGCCGCCAATTTTTCAAGAACGCTTCCGTCCGCGGCGGAAGGCCCGCGGTGTCGGTCAGATAAGCGAAGCGCTGGCCGTCGGTGTCTTCGATAGCGTAGCCAAACGTTGCCTTCGAATGGATCAAGGGCAACGGCGTCAGTACCAGATTGCCGATCGTGACCGGCTCGAACTTGCTGAGCCGCCGGAATTCGAGGAGGCCATGATTCTTGTAGAGGTCAGCGCAGCCTTCTGAATCTGGCGGGCCGTAGACTGGAATATTTTTACCGATTCCCCAGCGCAGAGGAAACAGACCCTGCACGTGATCGGGATGGAAATGGGTCAGCACGATGGCCGACAGGCTGCCGGACGGGAATCGCTCGGCGAGATCGGTCAGGCCGGCATCCAGCAGAATGCGGGTTTCGCCAGCTTCTATAAGTGCTGTACAAGGCTGGCGACGAAAGTCGACCACCGCCCGCGCTCGCGTGCAAGCCGGACAATCGCAGCCGTAAAGCGGCACACCGCCTGCGGCACCCGTACCGAGAAACGTCACGCGCATGTCAGGCAAACGCTCGTTTGGAAGCGTCGGCGTCCGACAACAACTGTACCAAGCGTTCACCGGCTACGTGCAATTCAGCGTCGTTCGCAATGACTTCCAGGCGCCCCTCAGGGTGCATGAATTGCTTCGCGCGTGCGACCCGCCGGGATATCTGATCTTCCGTTTCCCGGCCACGGGCGCGCAGTCTCTCGGCAAGAACTTCGGGCGAAACGTTGACCAGAATCGCGGTCAACCCCGGGTAGCGGCGCCTTGCCTCTGGCAGGTATTCGCGCGAGCCGTTCAACACCACGTTGCAGCCCTTGGCCAGCCAAAGGTTGATTTCCCGGCCGATGCCGTAGCGCAGGCCGTGGCTGTCCCAGTGCAGGGCGAAGAGGCCGGTAGCGAGGCGGGCATCGAATTCGTCCTCGGTCAGGGCGACGTGATTCTCCCCGTGAAGTTCCACCGGCCGCGTGATGTAGCGGTGGGCGAAGACAACGCCGGGGTCGCCGGCGAGACGCTCGCGGCCGTAGCGCATCAGGCTGTCCTTGCCACTGCCGGAAGGGCCGATGACGTAGAACAGTTTCCCTTCAGACATGGTCGAAACGGGCTTCGAAGACCGGCTTGCCCGCCGAAAACACGCTGCTCGCTTGGGCCAGCCCGTTGATGTGGGCGACGGCGACCAGATCGGCGCGCCTGCCGACGGCAATTTCGCCGCGATCCGTCAATCCCGCGGCGCGCGCCGGGTTGGCGCTGACCAGCCGCACCGCGTCGGCCAGCGTGATGCCCGCCAGTTCCGGCAGGCGGAACACCGCCACGATCAGCGTCGCCGGGTGATAGTCGGCGCACAGGCAATCGGCCACGCCGGCCTGCACCGCGTCGAGCGCCCGCATCGCACCCGACTGGCTCTTGCCGCGCAGGATGTTGGGCGCGCCGAACACCGTGCTCATGCCGCGTTCGCGGGCGGCCTGGGCGGATTCCAGGTTGATGGGGAACTCCGAGATGCCCACGCCCAGACCGTGCAGGGTTTCCACCTTTTCCGGCGTGTCGTCGTCGTGGCTGGCGACGTGGATGCCCTGCGCCTGCGCCGCGTCGATCAGCAAGCGGATGCGCGCCATGGCCCCTTCCGCCTGGGCCAGCTTGTTCTCGACCAGCGCATCCAGTTCGCCCTCGGTTTTCTTGTAGGTGCGCGCCAGATAATCGCGGTAGGCGGCGATGTCCCTGAACTGCCCCTGGCCCGGCGAATGATCCATCACCGACAGCAGGTGCATCTCGCCGGCGGCCATCAGTTCGAGCAGGATGTCGGGCGCGGTCGGGTCGGTCACCTCGTAGCGGCAGTGCACGCGGTTGTCGACCAGGCCGTGCGGGTTCCAGGCGTGCACCGCGCGCGCCACCGAGGCGGCGAAGGCGTTGTTGCGCACGCCGAGCTCCTCGTTGGCGAAGGACAGGGCATGGAACACCGTGGTCACGCCGGCGGCGGCGTTGCGCTTGTCGGCCTGGGCGCAGGCGAAGTCGAGCGGGAAATGCACGTTCGGGCGCGGCTCGACTTCCTTTTCCAGGGCGTCGCAATGCAGGTCGATCATGCCGGGGATCAGCGTCTTGCCGCGGAGGTCGATGGCTTGCGCGCCCTTGCCCGATTCGGGGTCGATGGCGGCGATGACGCCGTCCTCGATCAGCACGGCGGCGTCTTCGAGCACGGCGTCGGGCAGCACCACGCGGGCGCCGGTCAGATACAGCGGGTTCATGCGATTTCCTTGAGGAGGGTTTCCACGGCGGGCGGTGGGGCCAATTCGACGACCTGGTCGGCCAGCCGGCGGGTGGTTTCGGGGTGGTGGAAAATGGCGAGCATGGCCGTGCCCCCGGCCTTCAGCCCTTCGATCAGGCCGATCACGCATTCGGCGGTCGCCGGGTCGAGGCTGGCCGTGGGCTCGTCGAGCAGCAGCAGGCGCGGGCGGGCGATGAAGCCGCGGGCGAGGTTCACCCGCTGGCGTTCGCCGCCGGAGAAGGTCGCCGGCGAGACGCTCCACAGGCGCTCCGGCAGCTTCATGGCCGAGAGCAGGTCGGCGGCGCGCTGCCTCGCTTCCGGGCGCGGGACGCCCAGCGCGAACAGCGGCTGCGCCACCACGTCGAGCGTCGCCTGGCGCGGCAGGCAATGCAGAAACTGGGTGACGAAGCCGATTTCGCGGCGCCGCAGCTCCAGGATCTGGTGCTCGCTGGCCAGGGCCAGATCGAGTTCGTGGCCCAGCGCGTCGCGATAAAGCATGCGGCCGGCGCTCGGCAGATAGGTGCGGTAGATGCCTTTCAGCACCGAGGACTTGCCGGCGCCGGTGGGGCCGATCAGGGCCGTGAGTTCGCCGCTGCGTACCGTGAAGCTGACGTTGTGCGAGGACGGGATCAGCTTGTTCTGCTCGTGCAGCTGGAAATGCTTGGCGTAGCCTTCGACCTGGAGTATGGGGGGGGTCATGTCGCGCGCCTCACAGGGCGGAAGCCACCAGCCGCTGGGTATAGGCGTGCTGGGGATCTTCCAGGATTTGATCGGTGAGCCCCGTCTCGATGACGCGGCCGTATTTCATGACGATGGCGCGGCCGGTCAGCAGGCGGATCACGCCGAGGTCGTGGGTGACGACGACCATGGCGGTCTTCAGCTCCTGCTGGATTTCCAGGATCAGATCGAGAATGCGCGCCTGCACCGACAGGTCGAGCCCGGTGGTCACTTCGTCGAGGAACAGCAGCGGCGGCTGGGTGGCGAGCGCCTTGGCGATCTGCACCCGCTGCTGCATGCCGCCGGAAAAATGCTTCGGCAGGTCGTCGACGCGGGACAGCAGCACCTCGGTGCGCGCCAGCAGGGCCTTGGCCCGCTCGCGGATCGCGCCGTAGTCCATCAGGTCGCTCATCAGCAGTCGCTCGGCGATGTTGCCGCCGGCACTGATGTTGAAATTCAGGCCCAGATTCGGGTTCTGGTAGACCATGCCGAAGCGGTGGTTGCGCAGCCAGCGCTGCCGGGCGGCGTTGAGCGCGAACAGCTCGTGCTGCGTGTCGCCGTCGAAAAAGATCGCCTCGCCGCCCGAGGGCGCCTGATCGAAATAGAGGGCCTTCACCACCGTCGACTTGCCGCTGCCCGATTCGCCCATGACGCCCAGAATTTCGCCCTCGAACAGGTCGAAGGACACGTCGTGGAGGGCGACCACGCTGCCGCAATGCGGGCACAGGTTGGTGTCCGCTTCCGGCCCGGTCGATTCGATGCAGTGCGGGCAGCCGGGGCCGTAGATTTTCGACAGATTCCTGACTTCGAGAATTTTATTCATGCCGCTTCTCCCCGCAGCGATTCCTTGCGCAGCAGTTTTTCGTCGCACCAGTCGGTGTCCGAGCATTGGTAGACCTTCTCGCCGGCATCGCTGCTGAACTCGTCGAGAAAGGAATCCGTGCAGCCGCAGCGCGCGCAGGCGCGGCGGCGTCCCGCCTCGTCGCGGAAATCCTCGACCCGGAACGGCACGTCGGAAAACGCCAGCGGCTCCGCGCGAGTGTGCGGCGGCACCGCGTAAATCTTCTTCTCGCGCCCGGCGCCGAACAGGGTCAGCGCCGCCGCATGGTCGAGCCTGGGCACGTCCCAGCGCGGAATCGGCGAGGGGTCGATGACGTAGTGGCCGTTGATGCGCGTCGGATAGCGGTGCGAGATGGTGATCTCGTCGAACTGGACGATGTCCTCGTACAGCTTCACCAGCAGGCGCGAATAGTCGGCCTCGCCGTGCATGATCTTGCGCTTGTCCTCGGACGGCTCGACCACCACCAGCGGGTCCGGGTAAGGCACTTGCAGCACGAGGATCTGCGTCGGGGTCAGCGGCCGTTCCGGGATGCGGTGGCGCGACTGGATCAGGCTCGCCTCCGCGGTGCGGGTGGTGGTGGAGACGCCGGGGCAGGTCATTTCGATGAACCGGCGCAGATTGACCGCGTTCACCGAATCGTCCGAACCCTGGTCGATGACCTTGACCACCTCGCCGGGACCGATCAGGGCCAGCGTCAGTTGCAGGCCGCCGGTGCCGAAGCCGCGTCCCATGGGCATTTCGCGCGAGGCGTAGGGCACCTGGTAGCCGGGGATGGCGATGGCCTTGAGGACGGCGCGGCGGATTTCCTTCTTGGCGTATTCGTCGAGGAAGCCGAAGTTGTAGGCGTTGCCGCCGGTGGTGTGGGGCATGGCGTTCATGCGGGTTCTCCCGACTTCTGCTGCGTGGTGCGCAGCCGGTCCAGGTCGGACTGGAAGGTGACGTAGTGCGGCATCTTGTAGTGCGAGGCGAAGCCCATGGAATCGACGCCGTCGACGTGCAGCAGCACGAACTCCGGATCTTCGGAAGGATTCGCCGGGCCGTCCTGCATGCCCTTCTGCAGCGCGCGGTCGAGAATGGCCATGGAGATGGCCTTGACCTCGTTGTGGCCGAAACAGGCGCCGTAGCCGACGGTGAACTGGGGCTTGCCGCCGGGCTCGGCGGCCGCGTACATCGCCACCACCTCGCATTCGGTCATCAGCACTTCGCCCGCTTCGGCAAGCTCGCCGGTGACCGGGTGCGGCAGCAGCACCGGCAGATAGCCGACGCGCAGTTCCGCCACCGTGGGATGGACGTCGCCGTAGCCACGCATGTTGGAATAGGCGATGGCCAGCAGCGAGCCGGTTTCCGCCCTGGCCATGGTCGCCAATGCGGCCGAGCGCGGCACCGGGAACACCAGCGGCTCGCGGGTGATGTCGAAGGCCGTTTGCCGTCGGGTCTTCGCGACCGGCGGCAGCAGGCCCTCCGCGCGCAGGGCGTCGAGCACCTTGGGATAGCTGTCGGGCAGTTGCGCCTCGCGGCAGTTCTCCAGCCAGTCGCGGGCCACGGCGCGGAAGGCTTCCGGCGATTCGTCCATCAGCTCCAGGCGCAGCAGGCGCAGGGCGTAATCGGGGGTCGGCCCCAGCATCTGGCCGCCGGGAATCTCCTTGAAGGCGGACGAGATGCGGCGGATCAGGCGCATGCGCGAAGTGTCGAGCGGCGGCGTCGCGCTCAGGCGCGGCCGCGTCGAGCGCCAGGCGCGCAGCGCGAAGGCGGCTTCCAGCGTGTCGCCCAGGCTCTGCTTGACGGCGAGCGCGGCGAATTGCGGGTGATACACCCCGCCTTCCGAAACCACGCGATCCACCAGATGGCGCAACTGGTGCAGGATGGCATCAATTTCGAGCGGCTCGGCATCGGGATTGCCCAGCCCTTCCTCGGTGCGCAGATATTCGGTCACGGCGGCGGCGCCGGCGATGGCGCGCCCGCCGCCCTTGATGGCAACGTAACTCATGTCGGCGGGTTCCCCATGGGGGCCGCGCGCGTGGTGCGCGGCAAGGCGACGATGCGCGTCGCGTCGGTGAACAGGATGTCGACGCCGAGCGGAAAGCCGGCGGTCCAGTCGGCGCGGCGCAGCAGCCAGTCGGGATGCAGGCCGTCGAGGCGCAGTTCGCGCCGGCCGTCGATGCCCGGACCATCAATTCCAGGCCCGGCGAGTTCCAGGGCCAGCGGGCCGCTGCCCACTGCCGCCACCTCAATCAGCAGGGTCGCGCCCGATTCCGGGCTTTCCAGCGTGCCCAGCGCCGGCTCGAAACCGGGCGCGCGGCGGCCGTCGGCGACGACGTAGCGCGCGTCTTCCGCCGTGCCGATCCGGGCCTGGAGCAGGGGCCAGTCCGCCGCGCCGAGCCGTGCATGGGGGTCGGCGAGCGTGGTCTCGCCATCCATCAGCGTGGCCAGTACGGCGCGTTGCGCGGTGGCGCCGTCAAGCCATGGCGTCAAATCGCGCACCTCGCCCGGCCGCGAAAACGCCTCGACCAGTTCGCGGAACACGCGCTGCTGGACGTCGGCCAGCCAGATGCATTCATGCTTCATCATCGTCCTCCCCGGTGTTGCCCAGCAGGGCGAAGTCGACGCGGGTCGCGGCGAGCATGGCGCGACGGCGGCGGTCTGCTTCGGCACGCAGGCGGGCGCCGGCCTGCACCTGCGCGGACACGTCTTCCCAGCCCGGCAGCCGGGCCGCGAGCACCGCGTCGAGAATCGCCAGCGTGCGGGCGAGCGCCGCGTCGTCGGCCATGACCTGCGCGCCGCCCTCGGCGCGGCGGCCGTCCGCCAGCGTCAGTTCGAGGCTGCACGTGGACAGCGGAAACTCGCCCAGGTAATAGGCTTCGTGAAAGGCGCCGTCGGCAAGCTGAAGCAGGCCCAGGCCCGCCTGCGGCAGGCGGGTGAGCCTGAGCTCGCAGCCCGCCGCCAGCCGCTCGGCCAGCGCGTGCAAGTCGGGCGCGGGATGGGCGGTCAGCGCCCGGATCCAGTCTTTTCTTTCCAGTTCCATCAGCCCAGTCTCCTTCGCAGCCACGCCGAGGCGTAGTCGATGATCAGAATGGTGGCGAGTATCACCAGGATCAGCGCCGCCGACTGGCCGTAGTCGAACAGGCGCAGGGTGTCGTGCAAGGCCAGGCCGATGCCGCCGGCGCCGACCAGGCCGAGCACCGAGGCCATGCGCACGTTGCGGTCGAGGATGTAGAGGGTGTAGCCCAGGGCCTCGCGCAGAATGGACGGCCAGCCGGCGTACATGACGCGCTGCGGGAAATTCGCGCCGGTGGCGGCCACGCCTTCATAGACCCCTTGGTCGATGCGTTCCAGACTTTCGGCGAAGAACTTGCCGAGGAAACCGGCCGTGTGCACGCCGAGCGCCAGCGCGCCGGGCAGCGGCCCCAGCCCCAGCGCCGCGACGAAGATCAGCGCCAGCAGCAGGTCGGGCATGGCGCGCATGAAGTTGAGGACTTCCCGCGCGATGCGATAAGAGACGGCGCCCGGCGTGAAGTTGCGCGCGGCCAGCGGCGCCAGGAAAAACGCCACCACCAGCGCGAACGCCGTGCCCCACAGCGCCGTGGCCAGGGTGACGCCCATCAGTTCCAGATATCTAGACAAGTCTGAAAAATCGGGCTGGCCGTAGCGGCTGAAATACTCGCCCATGTCCTCGACGCCCCAGACCAGCGTCTCGAAGGAGATTTCCAGATCCCACACGATCAGCCACAGCGCCGCCAGCGCCGCCGCCGCCCACACCGGGAACAGGTTGCGCGGCCGCGGCGGAAGCGCGGCCGCCGGCGCGCGCGGTTTCAATTCCTGTGTGTTCATACCCGTCTCCCGTGGATGATGCGGCTGCGCAATTGATCGGACAGGCGGTCCAGCAGCGTCACCACCAGATAGATGGACAGCGCGATCAGCAGCAGCCGCTCGTACTGAAACAGCCGCATGGACATCACCAGGTCGTAGCCGATGCCGCCGGCGCCGACCAGGCCGAGGATGGCGGCCGCGCGCAGATTGTGGTCGAGGATGTACATCACCGTGCCGACGAAATCCGGCAGCGCCTGCGGCAGCATGGCGAACAGGCGCACCTGCAGCCAGCCCGCGCCGTGCGCGCGCACGCCCTCCACCGCCTTGTTGTCCACCACTTCGATGGCCTCGGCGAAGAACTTGCCCATGAAGCCCACGGTCACGAAGGCCAGCGCCATGACGCCCGGCAAGGGACCCAGTCCGACCGCCGACACGAACACCAGCGCCCACACCAGTTCCGGCAGCGCGCGCATCAGGCTCAACAGATCGCGCGTGACCCGGTACACCGCCGGATGCGGGGTGGCGTTGCTCGCGGCCAGCACGCCCAGCGGCAGGCTGACGACGATGGCGATGGCCGTGCCCAGCACCGTCATTTCGATGGTTTCGAGCATCTTGTCCAGCAGTTGCGGCACGTAGGCCCAGTCGGGCGCGACGAACATCTGCCCGGCGAAGTCGATCATCCTGCCGACGGAGCCGATCAGGCGGACGAAGTCCACCTCCACGATGGGCGCGGTCAGCGCCAGCGCGGCGAGCAGGGCCAGCGCGCCGCCGACCAGCGGCAGCGGCGGCAGGCCGCTAGGCGTAGGCCAGCGCCAGGTCAAGACTGGTGTCATCTTCGATGCCTTCGCGTTGATAAATGGTGCGCAGGGCCTGCGCCGACAGTTCGGCGGGCGTGCCGTCGAACACCACGCGGCCGGCGTTCATGCCGATGATGCGGTCGGCGAAACGCTTGGCGAGATCCACCTGGTGCAGGTTGACCACCACCGTGATGCCGTCGCGGTCGCAAATCTCCCGCAGCAGCGCCATGATCTCCTCGCTCGATACGGGATCGAGACTGGCCACCGGCTCGTCGGCCAGGATCACTTTCGGCCGCTGCGCCAGCGCGCGGGCGATGCCGACGCGCTGCTGCTGGCCGCCGGAGAGCTTGTCGGCGCGGCTCCAGGCCTTGTCGGTGAGGCCGACGCGCGCCAGGGCTTCGCGTGCGATCCCCAGGTCTTCCTGGCGGAAGAGATAAAACACGCTGCCGACCCAGGAGCGCTGCGCGAGCCGCCCGGTAAGGACATTGGTGACGACCGACAGGCGCTCGACCAGGTTGAACTGTTGGAACACCATGGCCACTTTGGAGCGGATGTGGCGCAGCCTGTGCCCGTCGACGGTTTCGCCGTCGATGCGCACGGCGCCCGTGGTCGGCGTTTCCAGGCCGTTCATCAGGCGCAGCAGGGTGGACTTGCCCGCGCCGCTGGGGCCCAGCACGACGGTGAAACTGCCGGTTTGAATCTCCGTATCGATGCCCTTCAGGGCTTCGAAGCCGTTCGGGAAGCGCTTGGTCACGGATTGAATGGAAATCGCGGACATGATTTTCTCCTTGGTCCGGGAAGACAGGCCAAGGCGGCCTGTCTTCCCCTCTGCCCTTACTTGAGCAGGTCGTTCTTCTTCAGGCCCAGGTCCTTCACCATGTCGCGGATCATCTGGTAATCCTTGGGCGCGACCGCCACGTAATGGCTCAGGTTGCCGTAGCCGCTGACCTTGATTTCCTTGTGGGCGTTCAGGATGGCGTCCCGGATTTTCTTTTTCGTCGCCGCCGGCAGATCCTTGCGATAGACCAGGGGCGAGCCCGGCAGCGGATCGGATTCCTTGACGACGCAGTTGGTCTCTTTGGTGATGAGGCCCTTGGCGAGCATCTTCTCGTAGGTGATGTCGTTGTCGGCGGCGGCGTCCACGGTCTTGTTCTTGACCGCCAGCTCGGCGGCGTCGTGCGAGCCGGAGTAGGTGAACTTGCCGAAGAACTGCTGCGGCATCATGCCGGTTTCCTTCTTGACCATGTAGGTCGGCATCAGGCCGCCCGATGTCGAGGCCGGATCGACGAAGGCCACGCTCTTGCCCTTCAGGTCCTTGATCGACTTGACGCCGGCGTCGCAGGGCGCGACGAAGAGGCTCTTGTAGGTATGGGTGGTGCCGCCCTCGCGGATGCCGACGGCGAAGGCCTCGGCGCCGGCTTCCTGCTCGGCCAGGTAATAGGACAGCGGGCCGAACCAGGCGACGTCGACGCGCTTCTTCTTCATGCCTTCGATGACGCCGGCGTAGTCGGTGGCGGTGTACACCTTCACCTTCTGGCCCAGTTTCTTCTCCAGGTGGGCGCGCATGGGCTCGAACTTCTGCACCATTTCTTCATTGTTTTCCGCCGGGATGAGGCCCATGACGATGTCGCGCGCCTGGGCGGATGCGGCGGCGAGGGAAAGGACCAGCGCCAGCGCGCTTGCCGAGAAAGTGTGTTTCACATACATTGCGGTTGCTCCCGTAAGATTGATCGATAGACAGGTCAAGGATTGATGCGCAGTTGGATCCGGTCGGCGCGGAACCGGGTCAGGGCGTATTCGAGCGGGGTACCGTCCCGCTCGTCTACATTGACGCTTTTGACCCGCAGCACCGGCTGGTTCTGGGCCATGCCCAGCAGCGAGGCGTCGTCGCCTTGCGGGAGTGCCGCGCTGACCAGGCTTTCGATGCGCCGCAGCTTCAGTCCGTGGCGGACGGCAAGATGTTCGTGCAGCGAGCCGCCGGGGTAGTCCGCCAGCACGTCGGGGAAGGCCTGCCGCGGCAGGAAATGGGAAATCACGCAGATGGCCCGGTCGTCTGCCAGGCGCAGGGATTCGATCCAGACGACGGGATCGTTTTCAGCCAGGCGCAGGCGGGTGGCAACGCCACCTCTCGCCGGGATGACCAACTTGCGCAAGACGCGGCTGCTGGCAGTCTTGCCGAGGGATTCGAAGGTTTCCGTGAAGCGCGTGCCGCTGCCCAGCACATAGTCGGCGGGGGCATCGAGTACGAAAGTGCCCTTGCCGTGGCGGCGCTCCAGTAACCCGGCGGCGATCAAGTCCTCTACTGCGCGTCGTATCGTGTGCCGATTGACGCCAAAACGCTCCGCCAACTCATTTTCCGAAGGCAGGCAGGCGCCCGGCGACAGGAACGAAGCGATCTCCCCCTTGAGCAATTTCGCGATCTGGCTATAGATCGCTTCGCCGCCATTCCGTTGCAAAGCCACAAGACTCATCTAGACATCCCCACATGACGTTTCGGGAACTCTAGGGGTTCAATGTGACCGTATGATGATGGAAATTCCGGGGGTGAACTGAAACTTGAATCGGTCCCTCGACAGCCTTCGAGACCGTCAGCATTTCAGGCCTGTAAGTTTTCTTTCGCCGAAAACGAGACGTACTCCATGAACCGCATGAACTTCTGCGATGAGTCGGCGACGCGCGTCAATGTTTCAGAAAACAGACATTACCGAGCGTCCGCAATCCGCAAGAAGCGACTGGCTGCAAAGGCCGAACAACCGTCCTTAACAGGATGTCAGGTTGCCGCATCCCCTATGCCGGCCTTCAAACACCGGTCGTCCCCCGCGATTATCCAGAGGCACCTGCAGCCACACCCCGCCTAGCCGCCGGCCCCACGCGGTTGCCCCGCCTCCCCGCTGCCGCTAGACTCTCGGGGTCGCTTTCTAACCGCTTTTGTCGTGAATCCACCCTGCCCCGCCCGCCATGCCACGCCGACGTGAGCCTCGTCCGGCGCCGGCGCTGGAACTCAAAACGACGCGCCTCGCCGGCATCCAGGTCGTCCTCAACAGCGCCGAGCATGAGGCGCTGAACAGCCACCTCACCACGATCTTCGCCGCGACGCCGGATTTCTTCGGCGGCGAGGCGGCGGTATTCGAGTGCGGGCGGCTGGCGGCGGACGCGGCCTCGCCCGACTGGCGCTGGCTCGCGCAGGAACTCAAGGACCGCGGGCTCAATCCCTTCGCGGTGCAGAACGCTTCACCCGAGATGGCGGCGGCGGCCGCCGAAGCGGGCCTGCTGGTGCTGAACGCTGCGGCGGCTGCGGCGCCGGTGGAAGCGGCACCGGCACCCGCGCCTGAACCGGAACCCGCGCCCGAACCCGAGCGCCCCGCGCCGGCCGCGGCCTCTGCGCCGACGCGGGTGATCGACAAGCCGCTGCGCTCGGGCCAGCGCGTCTACGCCGCCGGTGGCGACATCGTCGTGCTCGCGGCGGTGAACCCCGGCGCGGAGGTGATCGCCGACGGCAGCATCCACGTCTACGCGCCGCTCAAGGGCCGCGCGCTCGCGGGTGCGCGCGGCGACACCTCGGCGCGGATTTTCACGACGCACCTCGAGGCCGAGCTGGTCTCGATCGCGGGCGTCTACCGCACCTTCGACGCGGCGCCCGACGCCGCGGTCGCGCGCAAGCCTGCGCAAATCCGCCTGGCCGACGCGAGCCAGATCGTCATCGAACCTCTCTAACCCAACCCACCAAAAGGAAGCTCTGTGGCAACCATCATCACTGTCACCTCAGGCAAGGGCGGCGTCGGCAAGACGACGACCAGCGCATCGATCGCGAGCGGCCTCGCGCTGCGCGGCTTCAAGACCGCAGTGATCGACTTCGACGTGGGCCTGCGCAATCTCGACCTCATCATGGGCTGCGAGCGCCGCGTGGTGTACGACTTCGTCAACGTGATCCAGGGCGACGCCAACCTGAGCCAGGCGCTGATCAAGGACAAACACGCCGACAACCTGTTCGTGCTGCCGGCCTCGCAGACGCGCGACAAGGACGCGCTGACCGAGGAAGGCGTGGAAAAGGTGTTGAAGGAGCTCGAACACCAGGGCTTCGACTACATCGTCTGCGATTCGCCGGCCGGCATCGAGCACGGCGCGGTGATGGCGCTGACCTTCGCCGACGAGGCGATCATCGTGACCAACCCGGAAGTCTCGTCGGTACGCGACTCCGACCGCATCCTCGGCATCATCCAGTCGAAGAGCCGGCGCGCGATCGAAGGGCGCGAGCCGGTCAAGGAACACCTGCTCGTCACGCGCTATTCGCCCAAGCGCGCGGTCGACGGCGAGATGCTGACCTACACGGATATCCAGGAACTGCTGCGGATTCCGCTGCTCGGCGTCATTCCCGAATCCGAAGCCGTGCTGCAAGCTTCGAACCAGGGCATTCCCGCGATTCACCAGAAGGACACGCCGGTGGCCGAGGCCTACCTCGACGCGATCGCGCGTTTCCTCGGCGAACAACGCCCGCTGCGCTTCGTCGATTACGAGAAGCCCGGCCTCATCAAGCGACTATTCGGAGGCAAGTGACATGTCCTGGCTCTCCCTCATCTTCGGCGAAAAGAAATCGACCGCCTCGGTCGCCAAAGAGCGGCTGCAACTCATCATCGCGCACGAGCGCGTCGGCCTGTCGGGCCGTGACTTCCTGCCCGACCTGCAGAAGGACCTGGTCGCGGTGATTTCGAAATACGTCAAGATCGATCCCGACGACATCAAGGTCGGCCTCGAAAAACAGGGCAACTACGAGGTCATCGAGGTCAACATCGTGCTGCCCGAGATGCGCTGATCCGCACGGTTCCCAATCTACGAACGGCCGCCCGAGCGCAGGCGGCTCACCGCTGAACCTTCGCGCTCACGGGCGACGGGCTGACCGCCCCGCACCGCTTCGAGTCAGCCACCCTCGCTTCACTATTTCACCGCCTCGCGGATTTCGCGTTCCATCTCCGGCGTAACTTCGGTCGAACGCGCCGGCAGCGGCGCGGTGGCCCGTTCGCCGTTGCGTCCAATATCGTCGATAAGTCGCTTCATCTCCTCGATTTCGCGGACCTGGGATTCGATGATCTTGTCGGCGAGTTCACGGACCCGGGGGTCGCTGATCTCGGCCTTGCGCGCATTGTTGATCGCGATCGAGTGGTGGGGAATCATCGACTGCATGAAGCGAACATCGTCGATCAGAGCCTGGCGCCTGTTCAGCGCCAGCAGGATGACGCCGGCCAGCGCGGCGACGACGACGACCGCGATCTTGGTCGCCATGCCCTTGTACATCTGCCACATGAACGCGAGCATCACGACGCTCATTGTGCATCCCATCACCAGCGATGCGACCGCGCGGTTCGCGCTGAACAGCGCGTGGTCGAGCGAATAAACGAGCTGATACATCAGGAAGAACATGATGAAGGTCGACACGGCGATCATCGCCGCGAAACGGCCCCAGCTCATGCTCATCGTCTGCTTCGAGTGCTCCATGATTTCTCCTCGTCCGATGCCGTGCGGCGTTTGCGGGTTCTGCGGGCGGAAAGTCCGCGCGCAGCCCTGAAACATAGACGAGTATGTCGCCGTCGCCAGGCGCCGGCCACGGCGCGGCGATTCAGCCAGTGGAAGACGCGCGGTCTGCCTGGGCGGAAGTTACGCGCGCCACTTCCGCCGCCAGTCGCTCGAGATTTTGCTGGTTCGCGGCGGCGACGAAGTCGGCAATGCGCGCGTAGTGCGCGGGCGTGTCGAAGGTCTGCCGCCACACCGCCTCGGTGCCCGCGGCGTGCGGACGCAACTCCAGCGTCAGCACGAAATGGTGGCCGTTGAGATGCTCGATCTCGAACAGCCGATCGGTTTCGATGCGCGTGAAGCGGCTCTCGTTCGGATAGTCCTTGCCGTCGGGGCCGTTCATCGTCAGCAGCCAGCGCCCGCCCGGGTGGAATTCGAAGGTGTGGATCGTGCTCGTGAAGCCCTCGGGCCCCCACCAGCGCGCGATGCGGTCGGGATCGCGGATCGCGGCGAAGACCTCGGCGGGCGTGGCGGGGATCACGTGGGTTCTGTGGTCGGAGCGGTCGTCGGTCGGGTTCATGCGTTCCTCTTCACGGGGCGGGCAAGGGCGCTCACAGAAATCGATGCATCACGAACGCATCGACGTAAGCGTGTTCGGGATGGCAGAACGCCTCCGGAATGCGGCCGACGATTTCAAATCCGAGGGCCTGCCACAGGCGCACGGCGTGCGTGTTCGTGCTGACGACAAAGTTGAACTGCATCGCCCGGTATCCGCGCGATGCGGCGTACGCCAGCGAGTGCTCGCACATGGCGCGCGCGACGCCGCGGCCGCGGGCCTCGGCGCGCGTCACGTAACCGCAGTTGCAGACGTGCCGCCCGCCGCCGGCCTGATTCGGGCGCAGGTAGTAGGTACCGACGATGCCGCCTTCGTCCTCGGCGACGAAGGATTCCTTGTCCGCTGAGGTCCAGTACCCGAGCGCCTCGTCCGCGCGCAATGCCGGATCGATGGCGTACGTCCCACCTTCCCGCATGACAGGGAGAAGGATTTCGACGATCGCCGGGTAATCGCGCGCTTCCGCCGCCCTGATCTGCATCGCCGGAATTATAGGGGTGTCGGCCGCGCGCCCGGGCGCGCGACGCTCACGCCGCGACGCGCTCGACCGCAGCCAGATCGAGCATCACCCGCCCGTCTTCGACCCTGACCGGAAACTCGCGTGCGCAACCCTCGTCGGGCGCGACGGCGCAGCCCGAATCGAGTTCGATGTTCCAGTTGTGCATCGGGCAGGCGACGCGCTTTCCGTGCACGATGCCCTGCGAGAGCGGCCCGCCCTTGTGCGGGCAGCGGTCCTCGAGCGCGAAGACCGCGTCGTCGGCGGTGCGGAACACGGCGATGTCGATCGCGCCGTGGCGCACGATGCGCGCGCCGAGCCGGGGGATGTTGTTGAGGTCGAGAACGTCTGTCCACTGGGTCATGCTGTCTGTCCTTTTGCGCTCAGGCGGAAATGGTTTCGAATTCGTGCTTCAGCTTGCCTTCCTGGGCGCGCTCGAGCCACGGGTCGCGCTCGACCGAGAGCGCGAACAGCAGGCGCTCGTAGAGGGCGCACCTGCTCGCGGCGTCGTCGACGACTTTCTTCTTGACGTAGTCGAGGCCGACGCGTTCGAGGTAATGCACGGTGCGGTCGAGGTAGCGCGCCTCTTCGCGATAGAGCTGGAGGAAGGCGCCGGAATATTCCAGCACTTCGTCGGGCGTCTTGACCTTGACGAGGAATTGCGCGACCTCGGTCTTGATGCCGCCGTTGCCGCCGACGTAGATTTCCCAGCCCGAGTCGACGCCGATGACGCCGACGTCCTTGATCGCGACTTCGGCGCAATTGCGCGGGCAGCCCGAGACCGCGAGCTTGACCTTGTGCGGCGCCCACATCTTGTAGAACACCTTTTCGAGATCGATGCCCATCTGCGTCGAGTCCTGAGTGCCGAAGCGGCACCACTCCGAGCCAACGCAGGTCTTCACGGTGCGCAGCGCTTTTCCGTAGGCGTGGCCCGACGGCATGTCGAGGTCGGCCCAGATCTTGGGCAGGTCTTCCTTCTTGACGCCCAGAAGGTCGATGCGCTGGCCGCCGGTGACCTTGACAGAAGGCACGGCGTACTTCTCGGCGACTTCGGCGATGCGGCGCAATTCGGCCGGGGTCGTCTGCCCGCCCCACATGCGCGGGATGACCGAATAGCTGCCGTCCTTCTGGATGTTGGCGTGGGCGCGCTCGTTGATGAAGCGCGACTGCGGATCGTCCTCGGCCTCGCCCGGCCAGGTCGAGATCAGGTAGTAGTTGAGCGCGGGCCGGCACGAGGCGCAGCCGTTGGGTGTGCGCCATTCGAGGAAGGCCATCGCCTGCGGAATCGTCAGCAGCCGGTGTTCACGGATCGCCGCGCGAACGGCCTCGTGGGTGTGATCGGTGCAGCCGCACATCGATTTGGTTTTCGGCGCGGCCGAGTAGTCACCGCCTGCGGTGACCGCGAGGATCTGCTCGACGAGGCCCGTGCACGAGCCGCACGAGGACGACGCCTTGGTGTGCTTACGCACGTCCTCGAGCGTGAACAAGCCCTTCTCGCGGATCGCCTTGACGATGTCGCCTTTGCAGATGCCATTGCAGCCGCAGACTTCCATGTCGTCGGTCATCGCGGCGGCGCGGTTGATGCCCTGGTGGCCGAGATTGCCGCAATGATCCTGGCCGAACATCAGATGGTCGCGCAGCGCGCCGATGTCCTTGCCGTCGCGCAGCAGCGAGAAATACCACGCGCCGTCGACGGTGTCGCCGACCATGACGCCGCCGACGAGCTTGTCGTCGCGGATCACGAGTTTCTTGTACACGCCGCCGATCGGGTCGGAATAGAGGATCGTCTCGGTGCCCTCGCCACCCATGAAGTCCCCGGCCGAGAAGAGGTCGACGCCGGTGACCTTGAGCTTGGTCGACGTCGCCGAGCCCTGGTAGCGGCCGATGCCGTAGTGCGCGAGATGATTGGCGCAGACCTTGGCCTGTTCAAACAGCGGCGCGACCAGGCCGTAGGCGACGCCGCGGTGGGCGACGCATTCGCCGATCGAGTAGATGCGCGGGTCGAAGGTCTGCATCGTGTCGTTGACGACGATGCCGCGATTGCAGTGCAGGCCGGCGGACTCGGCGAGTTCGGTGTTGGGGCGGATGCCGACCGCCATCACGACGAGGTCGGCGGGAATCGCATCGCCGTCCTTGAAGCGGACCCCGGTGACGCGGCCGGACGCGCCCGCGACGAGTTCAGCCGTGTGTTTCTGCAGCAGGAACTTCATGCCTTTCTCTTCGAGGCTTCTCTGCAACAGGCGCGCGGCGGGTTCGTCGAGCTGGCGCTCCATGAGCCACGGGCCGATGTGCACGACGGTCACGTCCATGCCGCGCTTCATGAGGCCGTTGGCGGCCTCGAGCCCGAGGAGCCCTCCGCCGATCACGACCGCATGCTTGTAGCGGCCCGCGGCGTCGACCATCGCGTCGACGTCGGCGATGTCGCGAAAGCTCACGACGCCGGGAAGATCGGCGCCGGCTACCGGCAGGATGAAGGGCGTGCTGCCGGTCGCGAGCAGCAGCCGGTCGTAGCGCGCGCGCGTGCCGTCGGCAGTCTCGACTTCGCGCGCAGCGCGGTCGATCCTGACGACCTTCTGCCCGAGGTGGAGGCGGATGCCGTTCTCGCTGTACCAGTCGGCGCCGTTGAGGATGATGTCATCGACGGTCTGCTCGCCGGCGAGCACCGGCGAGAGCAGGATGCGGTTGTAATTGGGATGCGGCTCGGCGCCGAATACGGTGATGTCGTAAAGCTCGGGTGCAAGCTTCAGCAGTTCTTCGAGCGTGCGCACGCCGGCCATGCCGTTGCCGACCATCACGAGCTTCATCTTGGGGCCCTGCCCCATGGGCGTACTCATATCCATCTCACCACTCCAAACGAATAGCCAAAAGTGAGGACCGGCACGCCGTTGCGCCGGATCCACGGTTGCCGCGCGCGTACCTGCCGGCCGCTCATGCCGCGGCGCGGCTGGCCGCGAGCAGCCGTTTGAGCTCGGGCACGCACGACCCGCATTCGGTGCCACACTTCAACGCCGCTTGCAGCGCGCCGAGGTCGGCCCCCGCGTCGGCCGCGGCGACGATGTCGGCCTCTGCAACGTCGAAGCAGTTGCAGATCACGCGCCCGCGCACACGTCCGCCCGCCGGCGGATGCGCAACCGGAGCGAGCACCCAGGCGCGAAGCGCCTGCGCGTCGACGCCTTCGACGGCGAGGTCACGCAGCCAGGCAAACCCGGCGGTCTCGCCGGTGAGCCGCGCGGCGACGACGCGCCCGCCCTCGACGCGCACGCGCTTGGCGATCCCGCGCGGACGGTCCTCGTAATGCATGACCGTGAGCGGGTCGGCGAGGCCGAGCGCGGCGTCGAGTGCGGCGAGCAGTTCGTCGGGCACGGGATGCGCGTGCCCGACGCGCAGTGTCAGCACGTCATGCGCGCGCCCGGCGAGCCCCGCGGCACCGTACTCGCACGCGCGCAGGAGCGGCTGCACGGCGTCGAGCAGTCGCGCGCCGTCGCCGACCGCGATCGCGGCCATGCGCCACGGCAGATCGGCGCGCGCGACCTGCACCGCCGCGTGCTTGAGTTCGGGCTGCTTCGACACGGCATCGAAGGCCGGCAGCGTCAGCGCGTTGGCTCCAAGGCCCGACATGAAGCGCGCGCCCCAGTGCATCGGCAGGAAGCACTGGCCGGGCCGCACAGCCTCGCTCGCCTCGACTTCGACGACGACCTCGCCGCGGCGGCTCTTCACGCGCACGAGTTCGCCGGACGCCAGCCGACGCAGCGCGAGATCGCGCGGATGCATCGCCAGCCGCGGCGCGTCGGCATGAGCGAAGAGCCGGGCGACGCGACCGGTGCGGCTCATGCCGTGCCAGGCGTCGCGCAAGCGGCCGGTGTTCAGATGCAGCGGGAAGCGCGCGTCGATCGCCTCGGCGACCGGGCGGTAGGGCGCGGCATGAAAACGTGCGCGTCCCGAGCCGGTCGGGTAGACGCCGTCGGCGTAGAGCCGCACGCGCCCCTCGACGGCGCCCTCGGCAAACGGCCAGTGTTGCGGGCCTGCGTCGAGCCTGGCATAGGAAAGCCCGGTGATGTCGAGGTCGCGTCCGCGCGTCGTTTCGCGATGCTCGTCGAAGACATCCTCGGCGCACGCGTAGGGAAAGAGACGAACGCCACGCTCGGGATCGAGGCGACGCGCGAAGTCGGTGACGATCTCCCAGTCAGCGCGCGCCTCACCGGGCGGCGGGACGGCGGCGCGGACGCGCGCGATGCGGCGTTCCGAGTTGGTCATCGTGCCGTCGGTTTCGCCCCAGGCCGCGGCAGGCAGCAGCACGTCGGCGAAGCCCGCGGTCTCGGTGTCGGCGTACGCGTCCTGCAGCACGACGAGCTCGGCCGCGGCGAGCGCCTCGCGCACACGCGCCTGGTCGGGCAGCGATTGAGCCGGGTTGGTGCACGCGATCCACAGCGCGCGGATTTCGCCGCGCCGGACGGCGTCGAACATCTCTATCGCAGTCTTGCCGGGCTGCCCGGGCAGCGCGTCGACGCCCCAGAGCCGCGCGACCTCGGCACGGTGTTCGGGATTGTCGAGCTCGCGATGCGCCGAGAAAAGGTTCGCCATGCCGCCGACCTCGCGCCCGCCCATCGCGTTGGGCTGGCCGGTCAGCGAGAGCGGCGCGGCACCGGGTTTGCCAATCTGCGCGGTGGCGAGGTGCAGGTTGATGAGCGCGGCGTTCTTGTCGACGCCGCAGGTCGACTGGTTGAGCCCCTGGCAGTAGAGCGACAGGGTCGGCCCCCGCGCGAACCAGCGCGCGGCGGTGACGATGTCGGCCGCGGGCACGCCGCAGATCGCGGCCGCCTTCTCGGGCGTGTAGTCGCGCACGAGGTCGCGCAGCGCCGTCCAGCCTTCGGTATGCGCGTCGATGTAGGCGCGGTCGACGCGGTCTTCCCACAGCATGACGTTGAGCATGGCGTGAAACAGCGCGACGTCGGTGCCCGGCAGGATCGCGAGGTGCAGGTCGGCCTCGGCCGCGGTGTCGGTGCGACGCGGGTCGACGACGACGAGCTTCAGGTCGGGGCGGGCGCGCCGCGCGGCCTCGATGCGGCGGAACAGGATCGGGTGGGCGTAGGCAGTGTTCGACCCGGCGATGAACAGCGTTCCGGCTGCCTCGATGTCGTCGTAGCAGCCCGGCGGCGCGTCGACGCCGAGCGTCGCCTTGTAGCCGGCGACTGCGGACGACATGCACAGGCGCGAGTTGGTGTCGATGTTGTTGGTGCCGACGAGGCCGCGGGCGAGCTTGTTGAAGACGTAGTACGCCTCGGTCGTGAGCTGGCCCGAAACGTAGAACGCGACCGCGTCGGGTCCGTGTTCGGCGACGACGCTGCGGAATTTCTCGGCGATGTGGTCGAGCGCGTCGGCCCAGCCCGCGCGTGCGCGCACCGACGTCCTGTCGCGGCGAAATTCCGGATGGCGCGCGCGGCCCGACGCAGCCGCGGCGGCGAGGTGAAGTGTCGCACCCTTGGTACACAGGCGACCGCGGTTGGCCGGATGCGCGGGATCGCCGGCGACGCCGGTGACGACGCCGGCGTCGGCCTCGATCAGCACCCCGCAGCCGGTGCCGCAATAGCAGCAGACAGATGAAACGACAGACATGTTGGCTCCTCGGTGAGCCTTTCAGCAGGCCGCGTGCCAGCCGCGGTATCGCGCAAATTCAAGGACTTGGCGGAAGCGAGCCGGCGCCGGCGCGCGCCCTCGGTGCGCCTCGGGGGGCGCGCGCCGCAAATTGGTGCGAGGTGCGGCGCCGATGCGCGCCCGGGTCCCGCGACGCCGCTTCAAGACAGTCGCCGCTGGCCGCCCGGCCTTGTCTAGCGCCCCTGAGCGCCTATAAAGACGAGTCCAAGCGCACGTTCAGGAAAGCAACGATGAGCCAGAAAAAAAAGCCGGCGAAGGCCGGCCCCGACGAAAATTTCGAGCGCGGCGCCGGGGGTGAAATCCACCAGACCGCCAACGGCGCGCATCCGCCGCTGACGACTAACGACGGTGTACCGATTTCCGACGACCAGAATTCGCTGCGCAGCCACCCGCGCGGCCCGACGCTGCTCGAGGATTTCGTCCTGCGCGACAAGATCACGCACTTCGACCACGAGCGCATTCCCGAACGCGTCGTCCACGCCCGCGGCAGCGCGGCGCACGGCTACTTCGAACTGACCGAATCGCTCGAGAAATACACGACCGCGCGCATCCTCACCGAGGTCGGCGAGAAGACCCCGGTGTTCACGCGGCTCTCGACCGTCGCCGGCGGCGCGGGCTCGGTCGACACGCCGCGCGACGTGCGCGGCTTCGCGGTCAAGTTCTACACCAAGGAAGGCAACTGGGACCTCGTCGGCAACAACATCCCCGTGTTCTTCATCCAGGACGCGATCAAGTTTCCCGACCTCGTCCACTCGTTCAAGATGGAGCCCGACCGCGGCTTTCCGCAGTCGTCGACGGCGCACGACACCTTCTGGGACTACGTGTCGCTCACGCCCGAGTCCATGCACATGATTCTGTGGATCATGTCCGACCGCACGACGCCGCGCTCCCTGCGCATGATCGAGGCCTTCGGCGTGCACAGCTTCCGTCTCGTCAATGCGAAGGGCGCGTCGACCTTCGTCAAATTCCACTGGCGACCCAAGCTCGGCCTGCAATCGACGATCTGGGACGAGACGGTCAAGATCGCCGGCGCCGACCCCGACTTCCACCGCCGCGACCTTTTCGAGGCGATCAGCGAGGGCAATTTCCCGGAATGGGAGTTCGCCGTGCAGCTCTTCACCGAGGCCGACGCCGAGCGCTTCCCCTTCGACCATCTCGACGCGACCAAGCTCATCCCCGAAGAACTCGTGCCGCTCAAGGTCATCGGCCGCATGGTGCTCGACCGCTGGCCGGACAATTTCTTCGCCGAGACCGAACAGGTCGCCTACTGCCCGACGCACGTCGTGCCCGGCATCGACTTTTCCAACGACCCGCTGCTGCAGGGCCGGCTCTTCTCCTACGTCGACACCCAGTTGCTGCGCTTCAACTCGCCGAATTTCCACCAGGTGCCGGTCAACATGCCGAAGTGCCCGTTCGCCAACCTGCAGCGCGACGGCCACATGCAGATGGAGCGGCCGAAGGGGCGCGTGAACTACGAACCCAACACGCTCGGCACGGACACGCCGCGCGAGACGCCGCAAGGCTTCCGCAGCGCGGCCGTGACCGAAAGCGGCGAGAAGGGCCGCATCCGCGCCGAGCGTTTCGCCGACCACTACAGCCAGGCGCGCCAGTTCTACGTCAGCCAGACCGAATACGAGCAGGCGCATATCGCGTCGACGCTCGTGTTCGAGCTCGCCAAGGTCGACCACGTTCACATCCGCGAGGCGATGGTCGGGCATTTGCGTCATGTCGACGAGGACCTCGCGCACCGCGTCGCGAAGGGGCTCGGCATCGATCCCTTGCCGCCGGCGCCCGAGGCCGCCGCGCCCGTGCAGGACCTGCCGCCCTCGCCCGCCCTGCAGATCATCGGCAACATGAAGGACACGCTCGAAGGGCGCATGGTCGGCATCCTCGTCGGCGACGGCTCCGACGGCGCGCGCGTCGAGGCGCTGCGCCGGGCCGCGACGGACGCCGGCGCCGCCGTGAAGATCATCGCCGCGCACGTCGGTCAGGTGAAGCTCGCCAACGGCAAGATGCTCAAGGTCGACAAGCAGCTCGCCGGAACGCCGTCGGTCCTCTTCGACGCCGTGGCCGTCGTCGTCTCCGAGGACGCCGCGAAGATGCTGCTGAAGGAGAGCGCGGCGCTCGATTTCGTCCACGACGCGTTCGGCCACCTCAAGGCGATCGCGAGCGACGCGGGCGGCCAGGCGCTGCTCGACGCCGTCCACGTCGTGCGCGACGCGGGTGTCGTCGATGCGGCCGACGTCGGCGCCTTCATCGCCGCGGCAAAAACGCGGCAGTGGGACCGCGAACCGTCGGTGCGACTACTCGCGTGAGCGCACGGCGCGCGGCGGAATAGCGCGGAGCGCGCGTCAACCTGCGCGCCGCGCAAAAGGCCTTGAGGGATTTTCGGCCCGTTGCGCGGGGCAGGCGATACCGTCGGTTGGAGGACAGGAATGTTTACGGACAACCCGTTTCTCGCCGTGGCCATGTTCGTGTTGCCGCGGTTCGGGAGATGGGGCTGCCGGTCCGCCACATCGTGTCCCGAACCGCGGTCGACTTTCGGCCGGTCTTGAATTAGACCGGGCCGCCACTACATTGAATGCATGGCCGCCCGGCGCGGCTTGAGGCTGTATTCACCAACTTCTTTTTGGAGAGCAATCATGGCCAACATTTCGCGGTACGACCCGTTCAGCATGTCCCGGATCGACCCCTTCACCGACCTCGATGATTTCTTCAAGGGCTTTTTCGTCCGCCCGGCACTCATGGAAGGCGGCGCGCAAGCCCCGCTGCAGATCAAGATGGACGTGAAGGAGAACGACAACGCCTACACCATCCACGCCGACATCCCCGGGGTGAAGAAGGAAGACATCCAGGTCAGCGTCGACGGCAACCAGGTCTCGATCAGCGCGGAAACCCGGAGCGAAAAGGAAGAGAAGGAAGGCGAAAAGGTCCTCCGTTCCGAGCGCCACGTCGGCAAGATCGCGCGCAGCTTCACGCTTCCTCATGAAGTCGACGACGCCCAGTGCCAGGCCAAATACAGCGACGGCGTGCTCGAACTGACGCTGCCGAAGAAGGCCGCCGCCTCGGCGAAGAAACTGTCGATCCAGTAAGGCCGCGCAGCAGCGGTCGCTCCCCGCCTGCGCGTGCCGCGGCGTCCCTAGGGCGCCGCTTTTTTTTTGCCGGCCGCCCTCGGCGGCGCCGCTTGTTTTTTTCGGGCGGCGTCCTCAGGCGCCGCCTTGTTTTTTTCCCCAGCGGGGTCGGGCGTTCTTTCGTGTCGGCGCCCGCCGGGCCGACCGCTGCTATCGTTTCGCCACTCCCCTTCGAGACCCGACCATGGAAATCCTGCTGTTGACCGGCCTGATTCTGCTGAACGGCGCCTTGGCCATGTCCGAGATCGCGCTGATCACCGCGCGCCGCGGGCGCCTCGTTCGACTCGCCGAGGACGGCAGCGCTGCGGCCGCGGTCGCCCTGCGCCTGCACGACGACCCGACGCGCTTCCTGTCCACCGTGCAGGTCGGCATCACCTCGATCGGCATCCTCAACGGCATGATCGGCCAGGCGGTGCTCGCGGAGCCCTTGGCGCGGTGGCTGCATTCCCTCGGCGTCGAGGCCGAGGTCGGTGGGGTCGCCGCGACCGCGCTCGTCGTCCTCGTCGTCACCTATGTCTCGATCGTCATCGGCGAACTGGTGCCCAAGCGCATTGCGCAGTTCAACCCCGAGAGCGTCGCCCGCCGCGTCGCGCGGCCGATGCAGGCGCTGGCCCTGCTGGCGCAGCCCTTCGTGCGGCTGCTCTCGGTGTCGACCGATACGATCCTGCGCCTGCTCGGCAAGCAGGCCGCGAGCCAGAGCGACGTCATCGAGGAGGAAATCCACGCGCTGCTCGACGAGGGCTCGGAATCGGGCGCGATCGAGCGGCAGGAGCGCGAGATGGTGCGCAACGTCTTCCGCCTCGACGAGCGCCATATCCATTCGCTCATGGTGCCGCGTGCCGACATCGTCTACCTCGACGTCACGCTGCCGCTCGAGGAAAACCTGCGACGTGTCGCCGACTCCGAGCACTCGCGCTTTCCGGTCTGCCGCGGCGGCCTCGACGAGGTGCTCGGCGTCGTCACCGCCCGGCAACTGCTCCAGCAGACGCTGCAGCGGGGCCGGCCCGATCTCGGCGGGCAGCTGAGCCCGGCCGTCTACGTGCCCGAGAGCCTGACCGGCATGGACCTGCTCGAGCAGTTCCGCGCCTCCGACGCGCACATGGTGCTCGTGATCGACGAATACGGCGAAATCAACGGCCTCGTCACGCTGCAGGACGTGCTCGAGGCGGTGACCGGCGAATTCACGCCGCGCAACCTCGACGAGGCGTGGGCGGTGCAGCGGGCCGACGGCTCGTGGCTGCTCGACGGGCTGATCCCGATCCCCGAGCTGAAGGACCGCCTCGATCTGAAAAGCGTGCCCGATGAAAGCCGTGGCCGCTACCACACCCTGAGCGGCATGGTCATGTGGCTGTCGGGACACCTGCCGCAGACCGGCGACGTCGTGGACTGGGAAGACTGGCGGCTCGAACTGATCGACCTCGACGGCAAGCGCATCGACAAGGTGCTGGCGACGCGTCTGCCAGATGCGCCGGCCGGCACTGCGGCCCCCGACGCACGTTGAGGCAAGGACCGCCGCCGCGCTAGGAAGCGGTCGGCTCGCCGCGGTAGATGCAGCCCGAGTCGTGGGTCTCCATGACCCGGATCTGTGACAGGCCGGGCAAGGACGGCTTCAACTGCGCCCACAGCCAGATGGCAAGCCGCTCGCTGGTCGGATTGTCGAGTCTGTCGACGTCGTTGAGGTAGCGGTGGTCGAGCGCCTCGTGGATCGGCCGCCACGCTGCCTCGATCTCGGCGAAATCGCAGACCCAGCCAAGACGCGCGTCGACCTCGCCGCTGACCGTCAGCTCGACCTCGAACGAATGCCCGTGCACGCGCGAGCAGCGGTGGCTGGCGGGCAGCGCGGGCAGGCGCCGCGCGCATTGCAGGTGAAAGATGCGGAAGATGTCCATGACGCATTCTCGCCGATGCGCCGCGGCCTGACCATGCGTGCCGCGGCCGGGGGGTGCGCCGCCGGCCGCGGGCGTCTAGGCTGCCAGTTGCTTGAGCAGGGCCGTTCGCCGGCCGGTTTCGCTTCCGGTCAGGACGAAACCCTGCATCTCGCCGGCCTTGCCGAGGTGGAGCGCGCAGACCCCGCCCTCGCCGCAGTCGACCTGCCAGCCGCCGGCAACACCGGCCTTGGGCGGCAGCACCGCGACCGGTTGTGCCGGCGTCTTCACCATCACCGGCATCGCGGGATACGCGACAGCGGTCGGCGTGCCGGTCAGGGTCGCCGCGAGTGCGCGCGCCTGCACGAGCAGCGGCTGCACGAATGGCAGATTGGCGCCGTCGACTTCGGCGCAGTCGCCGAGCGCATAGACGTCTGCGGCGCTCGTCTCGAGCAGGCGGTCGGCCCGGATTCCGCGCCCCACCTGCATCCCGGCCGCCTGTGCGAGTTGCACGCGCGGCCGCAGGCCGATCGCGGAGAGCACGACCTCGGCGACAACGGCGCTGCCGTCGTCGAGCACGAGGCGGTAGCCGCCGGCATCCGGCTCGACGCTTTTCGCGCTGCGCCCGAAATGCCAGGTCACGCCGAGCGCGGCGAGGCTGTCGGCCAGGCGCTCCCCCGCTTCGGGCGGGATCAGGCGTTCGAGCGGCCAGGCACCGAGATGCACGACGTCGACCGCGAAACCGGCCTGCGCGAGGTCGTTGGCGAATTCGCAGCCGATGAGGCCGCCGCCGAGCACGGCGACGCGCCTCTTGCCCTCGATCGCGCGACGGAAGGCCGCGTAGTCGGCGAGATCGTTCACGGCCAGAACGTCACCCGCCGCGCTGCCGGACAGCCCGTGCGGGATCGGGTCGGCACCGAGCGCGAGCACGAGCTTGCCGTAGCCGAGTTCGCCCTGGTCGGTCTGCACGCGCCGGCGGGTCGTGTCGATCGCGAGAACGCGCGTCCGCGGCTTCACCGTCGCACCGAAATCGGCTGCCATCTTCTCGGGTGATGCCCCGGCCAGCGCGGCCGCCGACTTGCCCGCGGCGAGCGCGTTCGACAGATTGGGCTTCGAATAGAAGACGCCGTCGTCCGCCGTCACGAGCGTGACCGGCGTCGTGCTGTCGCGCTTGCGGATTTCCTTGAGCAGGGTGTAGCCGGCGAGGCCGGAGCCGACGATCAGTATCGGTTGCATGGGACGCTCCTTGGTTGTTAAAACCGGGGGCCGCGGCCCCCGTGGCGGTCAGGCGACGACTTCGACCATCTCGAAGTCGGCCTTCGCGACGCCGCAGTCGGGACATTCCCAGCCTTCGGGCACGTCCTCCCAGCGGGTGCCCGGCGCGATGCCGTGCTCGGGGTCGCCTTGGGTTTCGTCGTAGATGTAGCCGCAAACGATGCATTGCCAGGTTTTCATGAGTCTTCCTTTCGATTGAGTCTGTTCGGGTTTCGCGGTCAGGCCGTAATCGCGTCTTTCTGCGCCTGATAGTGGCGGGCGTGCTTCTCTTCCACCTTGGCCAGCGCGGCGAAGCGCTTTGCCGCCTTCTCGAGCACGCCCTTGAAGCGTTCCGCGTGCTCCTTCGATTCGGCGATCTGCTCGTCCATCTCGGCGACCGCGGCGCTGTTGCCCTCGATCATTGCCGCGTGACGGAACTTCGGGTACATCTCGGTGTACTCGTAGGTCTCGCCCTCGATCGCATATTCGAGGCAGCGCGCCGGCGTCATCGACTCGCCGCTGAAGAGCAGTTCGGCGTGGCCGAAGGCGTGCAGAAGTTCCTGCGCCGCGGTGTCCTCGAACACCTTGGCGCTTGCCTCGTCGCCGGCCTGCCGACAGTGGCGGGCGAACCAGAGGTATTTGATGTGGGCCATCGACTCGCCTGCGAACGCGGCTTCGAGGTTCTGGATGGTGGGTGACGTGTTTTGCTGCATGATCGGCTCCTTGTCGAGTTATTCACGATGTCAATCAAGACAGAAGCGATGATAGAGATGAGCGAATAATCGATCCAACGGATAGTATTGATATCAATGATTGATGTTTTCAATCGGCCGTTCTCGGCCTGCAGGTCCTGCCGGGTCTGGCGGTCGGCCGATCGCAGGGCCGACGCGCCTCGGCGATGATCGACTGGACCTTGTTCGGCTCGGCCCTGTTGTCGTCGACGCTCTTTCCGGGCGGCTCGGAAGCCTTGCTGCTCTATCGCCTGCACGGCGGCGCGGACCCGCTCGCGAGCGTCGCAACTGCGACGGCGGGCAACGTGCTCGGCAGTGTCGTGACCTATGCGATGGGGCGTTTCGGGCGCGCCGCACTGGTCCGCCCCGCTGCCGCAGCCGAGCGGCGCATGGCGCGCGCCGAACGTTGGTTCGGGCGCTTCGGGCGCCCGGTGCTGCTGCTGGCCTGGCTGCCGGTCGTCGGCGACGCGCTCTGTCTTCTCGCCGGCGCGTTGCGCGTCGGCCTCGCGAGCTTTGTCGTGCTGGTGACGCTCGGCAAGCTCGCGCGCTACGCCGCGCTCGCCTGGACGGTGGTGTGATCAGGCGTGGCGCGCGCGCCAGCGCGTCAGCGCGGCGCCGGCGCTGGCCATGCTGACGTAGAAGGTCGGCGTGATGTAGAGCGTGAGGAACTGCGAGAACGCGAGCCCGCCGACGACGGCGATGCCGAGCGGGCGGCGCGCCTCGCCGCCCGCGCCGAAGCCGATCGCGATCGGCAGCGTGGCGAGGATCGCGGCGAAGGTCGTCATCATGATCGGCCGCAGGCGCACGAGGCTCGCCTCGACGATCGCGTCCTCGGCGCTCATGCCGGCGCGCTGCCGGGCCAGTGCGAAGTCGATCATCATGATGCCGTTCTTCTTGACCAGGCCGACGAGCAGGATGATGCCGACGAAGCTGAAGATGTTGAGTTCCTGCTCGGCGAGCAGCAGCACGAGCAGCGCGCCGAAGCCGGCGAGCGGCAAGGCGGTCAGGATCGTGAGCGGATGGCCGAGGTGTTCGTACAGCACCGCGAGCACCATGTAGATGACGACGACCGTGAACAGCAGCAGCAGCGGCAGTTGCACGGTCGATTCCTGGAATTTTTCCGCCGCCCCGGTGAACGCCAGCGCGACGTCGGCCGGGACAACTTCGGCGGCGGCCGTATGCGCCGCGGCCAGGGCGGCGTCGAGCGAGACGCCCGGTGCGAGGTCGAACGACAGCGTGACGGCGGGCTGCTGGCCGTAGTGATGCACCGCCACCGGCCCGACCCCGGCCTCGACGGTCGCGACGGCGTCGAGCCGGATCAGCGTGCCCGACGCGGTCTTCAGCGGCAACTCGCCGATGACGGCTGGATTCTGTTGCGCCTCGGGAAGCGCCTTGACGCTCACGACGTATTGGTCGCTGGCGCCGTAGATTTCGCTGATGCGGCGCCCGCCGAAGGCGTCGTAGAGCGCCTGCTGGACCTGTTGCGTGGTCACGCCGAGGCGCGCCGCCGCGACCGGGTCGAGGTTCACGCGCAGCTCGGGGTTGCGCAACTCGAGGTTGCTCGTGACCTCGTCGATCTGCGCGACGCTGGCGAGCCGTGTCTCGACCTCGCTGGCGGCGGCCTTGAGCGCCTCGAAGTCGCCCGAGGTCAGCGTCAGCTGGTAATCGCTGCTCGACGCGAGCGCGCCGACGTTGATCGACGCCGGATTCTGGAAGCTCACGTTGACGCCGGCGAGACCGCGCGTCTCTGCGCGCAGCTGGTCGATGACCTCGTCGGCGCCCGGCCGGTCCCCGCGCGGCGCGAGGCGGATCACGAGGCGGCCGACGTTGCCGCCGCTGACCCCGCCGCCGCCCTGCCCGGCCGACGACATCAGGCCCTCGACGGCCGGGTGCCGCTGCACGCGTGCCGCGAGTTGCTGCTGGCGGCGGGACAGCTCGTCGAAAGGGATGCCTTCCGGATACTGCACGCTCGCGAAAATCATTCCCGAGTCGACGCGCGGAATGAATCCCTGCTTCACCTGGCCGGCGAGCCACAGCATCGCGACGAGCAGGACGAGCGACAACAGAAGCATGGCGCCGCGATGGCGCATCGACGCGCGCAGACTGTCGCCGTAAAAGCGCTGGAAGCGCGTGAATCCGGCGTCGAACGCGCGCGAGAGCCGGTTCGTCGGCGATTCGCGAACGAGCGCGCGCGCGCACAGCATCGGCGTCAGCGTCAGCGCGACGACGCCCGAGAGCAGCACGGCGACGCCGATGCTGACGGCGAATTCCTGGAACAGCCGGCCGACCATGCCGCCCATGAACAGGATGGGCAGGAAGACCGCGGCGAGCGAAATCGTCATCGACAGCACCGTGAAGCCGATCTCCTGGGCGCCATCGAGCGCGGCCTGCATGCGCGGCTTGCCCATGTCGAGGTGGCGCGTGATGTTCTCGATCACGACGACGGCGTCGTCGACGACGAAACCGATGGCGAGCGTGATCGCCATCAGCGAGAGGTTGTTGAGGCTGTAGCCAAGCAGATGCATGAAGGCGAAGGTGCCGAGCAGCGAGCTCGGCAGCACCAGCGCGGCGATCAGCGTCGCGCGCAGGTTGTGCAGGAAGGCGAAGATGACGAGGATCACCAGCACGAGCGCGAGCAAGAGCGTGAAATTCACTTCGTGCAGCGAATCCTTGACGAAGCGCGAACGGTCGGAATGCACCTGCAGGCGCACGCCGTCGGGCAGCTCGGCCTCGATCTGCGGCAGCATCGCGCGGATGCGCTCGACGACCTCGACCGTGTTCGCGCCGGGCTGGCGCTGGATGGCGAGGACGATCGCGCGCGTGCCGTTGTACCAGGTGCGGCGCTTGTCGTCCTCGACGCTGTCCTCGGCGCGTCCGAGATCCTTCACCCTGAGCGCGGTGCCGTCGCGGTAGGCGACGATGATTTCGCCGAAGTCGCGCGCATCGGCGAGCGCGACTGGCGCTTTCACGGTATAGGCGCGCGACGCGCCGTCTAGCGTTCCGGCCGGCAGGTTGGCGTTGGCGGCCTGTACCTTCTCGATGACGTCGGCGAAGGTGAGGCCGCGCGCCTGCAGCTTCGCCGGGTCGAGGTAGATCCGCAATGCGTATTTCTGCGAGCCGAACACGAGCACCTGGGCAACCCCGGAGAGGCTCGACAGGCGCTGCGCGACGCGCGAATCGGCGAGCGCGTCGAGCTCGGTCAGCGGCAGGCGCTCGGACGAGAGCGCGAGATAGAGGATCGGTGAATCGGCCGGGTTGATCTTCCGCAGCTGTGGCGGGTCCATGCCCTGGGGCAGATTGCGCGCCGCCTGCGCCACGGCGGTCTGCACGTCCTGCGCCGCGGCGTCGATGTCGCGACCGAGCTCGAACTGCAGCGTGATGCTGGTCGATCCCTGACTCGACTGCGAACTCATCGACTCGATCCCGGCGACGGTCGCGAGCTGCCGTTCGAGCGGCGTCGCGACCGTGTTGGCCATCGTCTCGGGGTTCGCGCCGGGCAACGCGGCGCTCACGCGCAAGGTCGGGAAATCGACCTGCGGCAGGTCGTTAATCGGCAGCTGGGTGTAGGCGAGCGCGCCGAACAAGGCCATCGCCAGCGCCAGCATGAGCGTGGCGACCGGCCGCTCGATGAAGCGCCGCGACAGGTTCACCGCGGACGCGCCGTTCCGGTCCGGGCACCGGCGCCCGCCGCGGGCTCGAGCCTGACCGCGTCGCCGGCCTTGAGCCGCTGGGGGATTTCGGTGAGCACGGATTCGCCGGCACGCAGCTCGCCCTCGACCATGTGTTCGCCGTCGAGGCTGCGCACCGAGGTCACCGGCTGGACGACGGCCTTGCCCCCGCGCACGACGTAGACGTAGCTGCCCGCCTGCCCGTGCTGCAGCGCGGCCTCGGGAACGACCCGGGCACCGGGATCGCTGCCGAGAAGCAGGCGCACGCGCACGCTCTGGCCCGACAGCAGGCCGAGCGGCGGGTCGGCGAGCCTGACCTTGATCGGCACGGCGCCGGTCGGCGCGTCGATCTGCGTGTCGACGAAGACGAGCTCGCCACGGGCGCGCGCGCCCGGATGGGTGTCGAGGAAGACTTCGGCGGTGACGCGCCCCTGCTCCCGGGCGGCCGCGAGTTCGGGCCAGTCCTGCTGGGCGACGCTCGCCCGCACGTCGAGCGTCCCGGGCGCGATTAGCGTCGTCAACGGTTCGCCGCCCGCCTGCACGAGGCTGCCCGGCCGCACGGATATCCGTCCGACGCGGCCGGCGATCGGTGCGCGTATCGCGGCGTATGCGACGTCGAGCCGGGCGGCCTCGAGCTCGCCGCGGGCCGCGCCCGCGCGCGCCCGTGCCGCCTCGAGCGCGACGCGTGCGGTCTCGTATTCCTGGCGGCTGATGTAGCCGGAGGCCATCAGCGGGTCGAGGCGACGGAGCTGGCGTTCGGCCTCCTCGGCCTCGGCGAGCGCACCGGCGAGGGTGGCCTGGCTCTGCGCGATGCGCGCGCGCGCCGGGCGTGCGTCGAGCGTAAAGAGGATCTTGCCCGCGGCGACCGCGTCGCCCTCCTCGACGTGTTGCCGCAGCACGGTGCCGCCGACCTGAGCGACGATCGCGACCTGTTGCGCGGCTTCGAGCGTGCCGGGAAGATCGAGGACACGCGGGAAATCGCGCTCTTCGACCGGGACCGCGCGCACGGCGAGCGCGCGGTCGCCGCTGCCGCGGCGCTCGCCCGCGCCTTGCTGCTGGACGCGATAAACGACCGCAGCGAGCAGCGCCAGCACGACGATCGACACAAGAATGCGCAGTTTCATGGCGGCGTTCCCGGTGAGGCGCCCGGCAAACGTCCGAGCGCGTGATTGAGGGCCGAAAACGCGGCGAGCCAGTCGCTGTCGGACTGGGCGCGCACCTGGCGGGCGCGTGCGAGGTCGGCCTGTGCGGTCAGCCATTCAAGCAGGCTGCCCACCCCGGCGCGGTAGCGCGCCTCGGCTGCGCGTGCCGACTCGGCAGCGCTCTCGAACTGCACCGCGACGCCGGCGCGGCGCGACTGGGCGTGACGCACGTCGTGGTAGGCGCGCGTGATCGCGAGCGCGACCTGGCTGCGCTGCACCTCGGCCTCGGCCTGCAGACGCTCGGCCTCGCGCGCCGCCGCGCGCGCTTCGGCGGCGAGCCGGCCGCCGTCGAATAGGGGAAGCGCGACGCTGAGGCCGACGCTATACGTCGTCGATGGCACCCGTTCGTCCTCGAGAAAAAACGTACGGCCGCTGTTCGCCGCGAGCGACACGCTCGGCCAGCGCGCGGCGCGGGCGCGCTCGGCCACTGCCCGCGCGCTGGCCGCGGTCGCCTGCAGCGCATGCAGATCGGGGCGCTGCCGCTCGGCCTCGGCGAGCAGGTCGGCAAGCAGTGCGTCGACCTCCGGCAAGGCTGGCGGCGCGACGTCCCAGGCCAGCGTCAGCGGCTGGGTCTGCGCGATTCCCGCGGCCTGCTTCAGCGTCGCCATGGCGTTTGCCTGGTCGCGTTCCGCGGCCTCGCGCGCGAGTTGCGCCTCGACCAGCGCCGCCTCGGCGCGCAGCCGATCGGCGCGCGCCGCGAGTCCGGCCTGGAGTCTGACCTCGACGGCCTCGAGACTCGTGCGCAGGGCGGCTTCCTGCTGCGCCTGGGCGTCGACCAGGGCTGCCGCCGCCTGCACGCCGTAATACGCGGCCTCGACCGCGGCAATCACGTCCTGGAGCGCGCGGTTGGCCGATAGCAGACTCGCGATCAACCGGTAGCGCTGGGCGTCGACGCCTGCCGCGCGCGCCCCGAAGTCGAACAGCACGTAGCTCAGGCTCAGACTCGGCCCGTAACGATGCAGGGTGGCGACCGGCGCGCCCGAACTCGACAGGCCACGGCTGCGCGTGAAGTTGAATTGCCCCGTCACGCTGGGCCACAGTTCGGCTGTCGCTGCGTCGAGGCGAGCCGCCTCGGCCTGCGCCGCGAGCCACGCCGCGCGCGATTCGGCGCGCTCGCGCAAGGCGTGATCGGTCAAGGCCGCGAGGCTGTCGAAACGGACCGGCGCCGCGATGGCCGGCGCCGGCTCGGCCACGGCGTGCGGTGGCAGCCAGAAGCTACCCGGCCGCGCAGGCGGTTCGAGCGCGGCGGCGTGGACGATGCCGGCGCTCGCAGCCGTCCAGAGAATGAACAGGGAGGACTTCAAGGTGTTTGAATTCTAAACGACTTCACAGGCGCCCCACCGCCCCGGGTGCCCGCTCACGGCCGCCTCGGCAGGGCCGCAACGGGCATGGCCGCCTACAGCTCGGAAAAGAGATAGCCGGGCAGGGCAATGCCCAGCACGACGACCGCGAGGCTCGTCGCGACCCCGCCCGAGGTGCAATAGCGCTGGGGAATTTCGACCGGTTTCAGGGTCTTCAGGACACGGCGGAACTGCACGATCGAAAAGGCGATGCCGATTCAGAAAGAGGTGTCGCGCCCCGCAGCGCTCGGCGTCCGGCCTGGCTCGTGCAGGAACAGCCCGAACCGGTCGAGCACGAAGCCGAACACCATCAGCGTGAGGCCGGTGCGGTTTCCACGCCCCGAGCGTGCGCTCGGCGGCGAAAAATACGCGGGTCGTTCAGATCGGACGTCGTCAGACCGCCTCCACGCCGGCCGGCAAGCTGGCTTTGAGCGTTGCGGCGAGGCGCTCGAAGGTCTCGGGAAACGGCGCGCGACGGCGCCAGACAAGGCCGATCGTGCGCCCGGGCGGGGGCGATCGGAACGGCCGGATCTCGACCAGTTTTCTCGTCTGGCGCGGCGCGGCGTCGACGGCGAGCGCAGGCAACAGGGTCAGCCCCAGACCCATGCCGACCATCTGGCGCAGCGTCTCGAGACTGGTCGCGCGGACCTCCTCGCGCCCGCTGCTGCGCGCGCCGCAGACGTCGAGCGCCTGCTCGCGCAGGCAGTGGCCCTCGTCGAGCAGCAGCAGTTTCTCGGCCATGATGTCGGCCACGCTCAAGGCCTCGCGCGCGGCGAGCGCGTGGTCGGCCGGCAGGGCCGCGTAGAAGGGCTCGTGGAACAGCGGCTCGACGCGCAGCCCCTCGTCGGTGACTGGAAGCGCGAGCAGGCCGGCGTCGAGTTTCCCGTCGGCCAGATGTTCGAGGATCTGCGGCGTCATCTCCTCGCGCAGCAAGAGCCGCAGGCCCGGATGCTTTCTGTGCACGAGCGTCAGCGCGTGCGGCAGGTAGTAAGGGCCGAGCGTCGGGATGACGCCGAGATGGACGGTCCGCGTCATCGGGTCCTGCGCGTGCTTGGCGAGCGTGCGGATGCGCTCGGCCTCGTCGACGATCGTGCGCGCGGCCTGCAGGATCTCGCGGCCGATCGGCGTCGGCGTCACGCGTTTGAGACTGCGGTCGAATAGCGTCACGCCGAGGAAGTCCTCGAGTTTCTTGATCTGCGTCGACAGCGTCGACTGGGTGATGAAGCAGGCTTCGGCGGCCCGCCCGAAATGGCCGTGATCGGCGAGGGCGACGAGATAGCGCAGTTCCTGGAGCGTCATGCGGACGGTCGGTTAAGGCGATCGGCCTATTCTAGCCCTCCCCGCCGGTTCCCCCTGCGCGTGCCAGGGCGCGCTCGGCTAAATTGAAGCCATGAACACCCGGGCCCGCAGCGTGCAGCGTTTCCTGACCGACCCGGGTCGCACTGCCGCCGTGCGGCGCCTGGGGACGGCGCTCGCGCTCGCGCTGCTCGGCGGCCTGGTCTGGGTCGCCTGGGTTCACGGCCGCGGGGGGCTCGGTACGCCGATGGGCCTGGCCCTGGCCGGCTCAGGCGTCGCCGCGCTCGCCACCGCCGTGGGTGCGCTGCCCGCGCTCTTCATTCGCCGGATCTCGCCGCGCTGGGAAGACGTCATGCTGGGTTTTGGCGCCGGGGTCATGATCGCCGCCGCCTGCTTCTCGCTGATCGTGCCGGGAGTCGCGGCGGGTACCGAGACGACCGGGAGTCGCGCCGGCGGCGCTACGCTGGTCGCCGCGGGGCTCGTCCTCGGCGCCCTATTCCTGCTGCTCGCCGACCGGGTCGTGCCGCACGAACACCCGCAAGCAGGCCGCCACGGGCCAGAGTGGGTGCATCTGCGCCGGGTGTGGCTGATGGTCTTCGCCATCGCGCTGCATAATTTTCCGGAGGGAATGGCGATCGGGGTCGGCTTCTCGGGCGGAGACCCGGCGGTCGGCGTGCCCTTGACCGCGGCGATCGCGATCCAGGACATCCCCGAGGGACTGGTCGTCGCCGTGGCCTTGCGCACGGTCGCCTATCTGCCCTGGCGGGCGACGCTCGCGGCGGCGCTCACCGGGCTCGCCGAGCCGCTCGGCGCGATCGTCGGGGTCGCGCTGACGAGCGGGTTCGCGCCGCTTTATCCCTTGGGCCTGGGCTTTGCGGCCGGCGCGATGATCTGGGTCGTGTCGCACGAGATCGTGCCCGAGACCCATCGCAAGGGGCACGAGCAGGCCGCGACGCTCGGCCTCATCGGCGGTTTTGTGTTGATGATGATGCTGGACACAGCGCTTGGTTAGACGCGCGCACCGCCGCGCCCGGCGCGGACTCGGTGGCCTGCGCCTGCGAGGGCGTTCCGGCTTCCTGCTGATGTTGATGACCCAGGGCGAGCGCGTAGATCCGCTGCAGATCCGCTTCGCTGATGTCGACGAAGGTGTCGATCTGGCTCAACGCGTAGACGAGGTCGCTGTGCGGAATCATGCATTTCTCTTCGGTTGAGGGCGTCTGCACGGTTTCCGCCGTCTTTTGACGCCACCAGACCTCGGGGTACCGCCGCCAGGGGAACGGATAGTTGAAGGCCACAGCCATCAGGATCAGGATGATCGCGTTCAGCGCGACCGGGTCGAACGCATAGCCATATCCCAGCGCGTGCACGCTCTCGCCGCCGAGGACAGCGTACATCGCAGTCGCGCCGCCGGGCGGATGCAGGCAGCGCAGGCTGTACATGGCGGCGATCGACAGGGCGACCGCGAGCGAGGCCGCGAGCAGCGGATCGGCGCCGAGCCATTTGGCGCAGGCCACGCCGATCAAGGCCGAGACGACATGGCCGCCGAAAACCGACCACGGCTGCGATAGCGCGCCATGGGGGGCGGCGAACAGCAGCACCGCCGAAGCGCCCATCGACGCGATCGGCACCACACCCGTCTGTCCGTACAGCCAGATATGGCTCACCCACAAGAGGGTCAGCATGCCAAGCAGGCCGCCGGCCGCGGACACCCAGTGCTCGCGTTCCGAGACGGTATAGCCGATCTTCAGCCCGCGCCAGCCCCGCAGCAGTCCTGCCTTCTTCTTGCTGACCACCTCGGGCACCGTGTAGATATTCTTCATCGTGTCCTGGTCTCCGCTTTACACATCGAGCATCAGTTTCAAAGGCTTGCGCATCCCGGCGATGCGGCAGGCCTGCTGGCCGTATCCCAGCGGAAAGAGTTCATACAGCGCACGCTTGGCCGCCCGCTTGTCGCCGCGATCCGCGGCGAGATGCTGGATCACGCAGCGCGCCTCCGGCACGCTCTCGTTGCGGGCGTACCAGTCGCGGATAAAGTCGATCACCTGCCAGTGCGCGTCGCCGAGTACCAGACCGTCTCTTGCGGCCAGCAAGGGGGCATGCGCCCCCACCCACTGAGCCGGGTCGAGCAGATAGCCTTCGTTGTCGCATTCGGGGAGCAAGGCATCCAGGTCGGCACGACTATTCACGGCGGCTCCTTAGAAGGGGGGCAAGTTTAGAGATCTCTAATGTGCCCATCCAACGAAAAATTCCGGGTTCTGATATCGAAAGACGCGATAGCTCCCGGCGGCGACTACTTGATCTTTCTGGCTTTCGCCCCGGCAACTTTGCAGGACATCTTTCTGGGGCTTTCGCCCCTGCGACTTGCGGGACGCGCCCGCAGAGTCTTGCGCGCGGGACAGCGCGCTTCGGTAACCGTTCAGGCGGTGCCTCGAGGTCGGAAGCGACCGTGCTCGAGCGGCATCAAGAGCCGCTGCGGTGCGATGTAACGGTGGGCGCTGCGCTGGACTGGGCCCGGCCCTTGCGCTGCGCGCCGGGCAAAGCGACGACCGGTTGGTTTGTGTTTCGCGGTGGTCAGCAGTTTCCGGGTATCCACCTGAAAATGCCGGCCCGCGACTCGGGCTGCCCCTGAGGCGGGGCGCCGACCGTCAGGGTTACGCGACTCCGACGGAATGAGGCGTACGCTTCGGGTTCAGCCCGTGCTCCAGGCCCGGGGCCGGCGCATGCCGGCGATTTTGCAGGCCTGCTTGACGTAGCCGTAGGGAAACAACTCGAACAACTTTTTCTGCGCGTCCTTGCCGAGGCGCTCGGCGAGGTGTTTGATCACGAAGCGGGCGTCGGCCGCGACCTGATGCTCCTCATAGTACTCGCGCATGAAGTTGATCGCGTCCCAATGATCGTCGTTGAGTTCGATGTTCTCGTCGGCGGCGAGCAGGCGGGCGACGTCTTCGTTCCAGTCACCCGGCTCGATCAGATAACCCTCAGCATCGCGCTCGGGCATCACTGCGGCATCAGAAATCTGGTTCATGCTGTGTCCTTCGTCCTCGTTGCTGTTGCCTACAGCTTAAGGATCGGGCACCCATCTATCCAGCGATTATTTTTGGTTTTTGATATCGAAAAAAGCGATAATCCACCGATGGATACCGAACTCGCCCGGACATTTCTGACCGTCGCGGCAACCGGCAATTTCGTCGCCGCGGCGAGCCGCCTCCACGTCACGCAATCGACCGTCAGCGCGCGCATTCAGACGCTCGAGACGACGCTCGGCGCGCGCCTTTTCCAGCGCGGGCGGAACGGCGCGGAATTGACGGCGTCGGGCAAGCGCTTTCTGCGTCACGCGAAGCACCTCGTGCGCACGGTCGAACAGGCCTTGCACGACGTCGGCCTCCCGCAGGGCTTCCACGACGTGCTGACGCTGTCAGGGCGGATCGCGTTATGGGAAGGTTTCCTGCCGCACTGGGTCGCGTGGATGCGCGAAGCCGCACCCGACGTGTCGCTGCGGCTGGAGATCGGCTTCGAGGCCGATATCATGCAAGGCCTCATCGAAGGCACGACCGATATCGGCGTCATGTACACGCCGACCTCGCGCCCCGGACTCGTCGTCGAGCCGCTGTTCGACGAGAACCTCATGCTCGTCACGAGCGATCTCGCGCGCGGCTGGCCCGAGGAGGGCTATATCCACATCGACTGGGGCCCCGAATTCCACGCCCAGTTCAGCGACCACTTCCCCGACGCGCCGCCGCCGACCGTCGTTGCCAACATCGGCTGGCTCGGCGTGCAGCAATTGCTGACCTACGGCGGCAGCGGCTATTTCCCGCAGCGGCTGGTGCGCCAGCTCATCGAGGACGGTCGGCTATGGCGCGTGCCCGACAGTCCGCAGTTCAAGCTGACCGCGTGGATGGTATTCCCGCGTGAGGGCAGCGCCACGCTGAAGAGCGCGCTCGACGGGCTGCGCACGCTCGCACGCGACGAGCAGGCGCGCCTCTAAGTCCTCCCCCCGTTTCCCCCGCCGCGCGCGAACGACCGGCCGGCGCCACGCCACGCGGCGCCCGGGGGCGCGCTTTGCGCCGTAAACCCGCGTCACCGCCAGTATCTTGCTTGCCCCGAAAATTAGATTCACCTACTATGCGCGTCCATTTCATGCATACGGTATGCATGTTTTGTCCGAAACGCCTCAAGGAGAAACGATGCTATCTGCCGAAACCCTGGCAACGATCAAGTCCACCGCACCGCTCCTCGCCGAGCAGGGCCGTGCAATCACCGATCTGTTTTATTCCAAGCTCTTTTCCGAACACCCGGAACTGCAGCACATCTTCAACATGGCAAACCAGGCGCAGGGCGAGCAGTCGCGCGCGCTCGCAGAATCCGTCTTCATGTATGCGACGCACATCGACGCGCTGCAGAAACTCGGCCCGATGGTCAGCCGCATCGCCCACAAGCACGCGAGCCTGCAGGTCGCCCCCGAACACTATCCGATCGTCGGCAAATATCTGCTCGAGGCGATCCGCGACCACCTCGGGCTGGAAGACGGCCATCCGGTGCTTGGCGCCTGGTCCGAGGCCTACGCGCAACTCGCCGATATCTTCATCACGACCGAAGAGGGCATCTACGCGGCAAACGCCGACAAGCCCGGCGGCTGGCGCGGCTTCCGCGCCTTCGTGATCGACGAGATCCGCGACGAGGCGCAGGGCATCAAGTCGATCTATCTGGTTCCCGAGGACGGTCAGGCGATCGCCGACTTCGAGCCGGGGCAGTACCTCGGCGTCAAGGTTCAGGTGCCCGGCCACGCGTACGACGAGATCCGCCAGTATTCGCTGTCCGACGCACCGGGCAAGCGCACCTACCGCATCACGGTCAAGGCCGAGGGGGACGCGCCTGCGGGCAAGGTGTCCCACCATCTGCACGGCGCCGAGCCCGGCGACCGGGTCTGGGTACAGCCGCCGACCGGCGACTTCACGGTCGAGCGTGAAGACCGCCGGCTCGCGTTCATCGCCGGAGGCGTCGGCATCACACCGCTGCTCAGCATGCTGCACGCGCGTGCCGAGCGCGGCGCCGACCTCTCCGACGTCGTCTTCGTGCACTGCTGCCGCGACAAGGCGCACCATGCGATGGCGGACGAGTTGCGGCAGCTTGCCCGCGCGCACGGCTTCTCCTACCGCGTCGCCTACGAGCGCGGCGAGGGCGGTGATCATCAAGGCTATCTCGATCGCGACGTGCTCACGCGCTGGCTCGGCGAGCCCGACGCCGACGTCTACTTCTGCGGGCCTAGGCCCTTCATGGCCGCGCTCAATACCGCGCTCGGCGAGATGGGCTACCGCGAGGAACGACTGCACTACGAGGTGTTCGGCCCGAGCATCCGCCTGCAGCCGCATTGAGAAAAGGGAGCCTCGGGCTCCCTTTTTTTCTAGGCTTTCCGCGCCACGAGGTCGATCAAGGCAGACTGACCATGATGATGCGAGCCTTCGCTGATGAAGGATTCGTGTTCGCGCAGGTGCAGGATGTCCCAGTCGCCGAACCATTCGCGCAGCAGCGCCGCGGTGTACATGTTCTCGGCGTTCGGCGGGCCCCCGGTGCCGAACTCGCCCTGCTTAGGCGTGTAGCCCTGCAGGATCAGCACGCCGCCTGACTTGAGCGTGCGGCGGATGCCGTCGATGACGCGGTCCCGCGCGGGCGGCGGCGCGAACTGAATGAAGATCGCGACGACCAGGTCATACGCCGCTTCCGGCCAGTGCCAGTTCAGCGCATCGGCCTCTTCGGTCTCGAGCGCGACGCCGCGCGCGGCCGCAAGCTTGCGGGCCTTCTCCAGCGCGAACGGCGAGACGTCGATCGCATGCACCGCCGCGCCCTGCTCGGCGAGCCACACGCCGTTGCGTCCCTCGCCGTCGGCGATCGCCAGCGCCCGCATTCCCGGATGCACCAAGGCCTTCTGGCTCGCCAGAAACACGTTTGGCGCGGTGCCGAAGACGTATTCGTCGGTCGCGTAGCGCGCGTTCCAGAACTCGGTGCTCACTTCGCGTTGGCGGCAAGCAGTCGCTCGAGTTGCGCGGCGGGCACCATGCCGGGCACGCGCACGCCGTTGGCGAAGAACAGCGTTGGCGTGCCGTTTACTTTCAACCGGTTGCCGAGGGCGATCGTGGCGTCGACCGGGTTGGCGCACTTGCCGTCGTTGTCGGGCACGGTGCCGCGCGTGATGTAGGCGTCCCAGGCCTTGTTGCGGTCGGGCGCACACCAGATCTGCTTCGACGTCTGGACGGCCTTCGGGTGCAGCCCGGCGATCGGGTAGAGGAAAGTGTAGACGGTGATGTTGTCGACCTTGGTGAGTTCAGCCTCGAACTTGCGGCAATACGGGCAATCGACGTCAGAGAACAGCACCAGCTTGCGCGCGCCGTTGCCTTTCACGGTCTTCAGCGCGTTGTTGAGCGGAAACACGTCCCAACTCACGGCCTGCAACTGGTTGAGTCGCGCCTGCGTCAGGTTCGTGCGATTCTTCAGGTCGATCACGTCGCCCGCGAAGACGTATTTCGCCTTCGCGTCGACGTAGACGAGCTGGCCGTCGAGGTAGACCTCGAACAGGCCGCTGTAAGGCGTCGGCTTGACCGAACTGACCTTCGCACCCGGGAACTGCTGTGCCAGGGTCTTGCGGATCAGCTTCTCGTCGGCGTGGGCGGCTGCGGCGAACATCAGGCTTGCAGCCAGCGCCAGGGAAGTGAATTTCATGCGTCGCTCCAAAGAAATCGAAAAAAGATCAGGACATTGCTTCACGTATCAGCGCCGCCTTGAGTGGCGGCAGGTGGTCGACGAGGTCCATCCCGGCGTTGCGCAGCCACTGGGCGCGCGGTGCCGCGAAGAGATGGTGCAGCCCGTGCGTGACGCCCTGTATGCGCGCGACCGGTTCGGCCCGCGCGCGCGCGTAGCGGCGCAGCAGCGCGGGATCACCGGGGCTGGCACGGCGATGCTGCGCGAGCACGGCGACGAGCGCCTCGGCGTCACCGAAGCCGAGGTTCACACCTTGTCCGGCAAGCGGGTGTACGCCGTGGGCGGCATCGCCGACCAGCGCGACGCCGGGTGCGATCGGGGATTCGACGCGGATAAGTCGCAAGGGAAAAGCCGCGGGCGGCGTCAGCAGACGCAGGGCGCCGAGCCGGTCACCGCCCGCCGCGCGGACCTTTTCCGCCAGTTCGGACGCAGGCAGCGCCAGCAGCGCCGCGGCGGAGGCCATCTCCGTTGACCAGACGATCGACACGCGGTTCCCGGGCAGCGGTAGCCAGGCAAGGACGTCGCTGCCCGAAAACCACTGGAAGGCCGTGCCGTGATGGGGTCGTTCGCAATCGAAATTGGCAACGACCCCGCTTCGCTCATAGGGCGTGACCTCCGCGGCAAGGCCCGCCCAGTCACGGATGCGGGACGCCGCGCCGTCGGCGCCGACGACGAGATCGGCTTCGAGAACGGTGCCGTCGGCGAGCGTCACGCGGGTCGAATCTTCGCCGCGGTCGAGCGCGTCGATCGCAGCCGGGCAGTGCACGGCGACGCTACCGTCGGCCTCGATCGTGCGCCACAGCGCGTCCTGCAGGCGGCCGCTCTCGACGATCGAGGCGAGATGCGAGACGCCGGCTTCGTAAGCGTCGAGCCGCACCGCGCCGTGGCCGTCGCCCGCCACCTCCATGCGGTAAATCGGCTGAATGCGCGCCGCGTCCATTTTCTGCCAGGCGCCGAGCCGTTCGAGAAAGCGCTGGCTCGCCGGGCTGATGGCGTAGATCCGGGTGTCCCAGGTCGCATCGGGAACGTCGGGCGGACGCCGCTCGATCAAGGCCACGCGCAGGCCTTGTCGCGCGAGCGCGAGTGCCGTTGCGGCGCCGACGAGGCCAGCGCCGACGACCACTACCTGATGGCGGGCGCGGCTCACCCGCGCGCCCCGAACATCATGCGCCGCGCGACGAAGGCCTTCAGCGGCGGCAGCGCCTCGAGCGCCAGCAAGCCGAGCCCGCGGGCGTGACGCAGCACCGCGACGTCGTTCGAAAACATGCGCACCAGGAAGTCGGTGAAGCCGAGTCCGGCGACGACGTCGAAGCGGCGGCCGCGCGCGTAGGCGTGCAGCATCGCCTCGCCGCCGAGGGCGGTCGCCGGGGTGTCGGCACAGAGGCGCGCGAGCTCCCAGGCGTCGCGCAGGCCGATGTTGAAACCCTGGCCTGCGACCGGATGCAGCGTCTGGGCCGCGTTGCCGATGCGCACGACGCGCGCGCCGACTTCGCGCCCGGCGTAGACACAATGCAGCGGAAAGGTCTTGCGCGGCGTCGCGGCGAGGAACAAGCCCTGGCGCCCGCCGAAATGGCGCTGGAGCGCGGCAAGAAATTCCGCGTCGGACAATGCGGCGATACGCATGGCCTCGGCGCTCGCGGCGGTCCACACCAGCGCGTAGCCGTCGCGCTTGGGTAGCAAGGCCGCCGGGCCTTCCGGCGTGAAGCGCTCGAAGGCCTGCCCGCCGTGCGCGAGCTCGGTCCGCACTTCGCACACCACGGCCGTCTGCGCGTAATCGTGCGCGAAGCGCGGCGCGGGCGTCTGCGTGCCCCGTCCGCCGTCGGCGACCGCGACGAGTGGGGCCGACCAGGTGCGACCGTCCGCCGCCTGTACGCAGGCTGCCTCGATGCCCGGTTCGATGCGCTCGACCGGCACGCCGTACTCGACGGCGATGGGCGCTTCAGCCAGCGCCTGCTTCAGCACCTCGGTCAGGTGCGCGTAGGACAGTACGTAACCGAGGGCCGGGACGCCGAGCGCCTCGGCGGAGAGCCGGGTCACGCCGAGCGCGCCGCGCTGCGAGATGTGGATGCGCGTGATCGGCGTGACGTCCTGCACGCGGGCCCAGACCCCGAGCCGCTCGAGAATCAGACGCGCGCCGTGCGCGAGCGCCAGGGTCCGCGTATCGGCGCGGGCGTCCTCGGCGCGCGCTTCGAGCACGCGCGCGGCGACGCCGTGCTGTTGCAAGGCCAGCGCACTGACGGCTCCCACGGGTCCGGCGCCGACGACGATGACCTCGTTCACGGACGCATCCACGCCTCGATCTCGGCGACGGTCTTCGGTGCATGGGTCAGCACCTCGCACGCGGATTCGGTCACGGCGACGTCGTCCTCGATGCGAATGCCGATGTTCCAGAACGCCTGCGGCACATCGTCCGCCGGACGGATGTAGAGGCCGGGCTCGACCGTGAGCGTCATGCCCGGCTGGAGCGAGCGCCATTCGCCATGCAGCTTGTATTCGCCGGCGTCGTGGACGTCCATGCCGAGCCAGTGCCCGGTGCGGTGCATGTAAAAACGACTATAGGCCTGCGACTCGATCAGGCCGTCGACCGCGCCCGCGAGCAGGCCGAGGTCGACGAGACCCTGGGTCAGTACGCGCACCGCCGTCTCGTGCGGCGTGTTCCAGTGGTTGCCCGGGCGCACGGCGTCGATCGCAGCGCGCTGGGCAGCCAGCACGAGTTCATAGACGTCTTTTTGCGCCGCCGTGTAGCGCCCGCTGACCGGAAAGGTCCGCGTGATGTCGGCGGCATAGCTGCCGAATTCGGCCGCCGCGTCGATCAGCAGCAAGTCGCCTTCGCGCAGCGGTTGGTTGTTGAAGACGTAGTGCAGCACGCAGGCGTTGGCACCGCTCGCGACGATCGAGGTGTAGGCCGGCGACTCGGCCCCGCCGCTCCTGAACGCGCACAGAAGCTCGGCTTCGATCTCGTATTCGTGGCGGCCGGGACGCGTCGCGCGCATCGCCGCGCGGTGTGCGCCGTCGGAGATTTCCGCGGCACGCCGCATCAGCGCGAGTTCGTGGGCGTCCTTGACGAGCCGGAACTCGTCGAGCCAGACCCGCGCGTCGACCAGGCGGTCGGGCGCGCGCACGCCGCTGCGCGCCTTGCTGCGCACGACGTTGAGCCAGCCCATGACCTGCGTGTCCCATGCCATGTCGCGACCGATGATGTAGGCGAGCAGCGGCTGGTTTTCGAGCAGCCGCGGCACTTCGGTCTGCAGCGTGTCGTAAGCGTAGGCCTCGTCAAACGCGAATGTCTCGCGCGCGGCCTGCGGTCCGTAGCGGAAGCCGTCCCAGATCTCCCTTTCCTCGTTGCGCTCGCGGCAGAAGAGGACGTGGCGCGGGTGCTTGCCGCCGATCAGCACGACGACCGCTTCGGGCTCGTTGAAGCCGGTCAGCCAGTAGAAGTAGCTGTCGTGCCGGTAGGGGTAGTGCGTGTCGCGGTTGCGCGGGACCTCGGGCGCGGTCGCGATGACCATCACGCCCTCGCCCATCTGTTCGAGCACGCGTTCGCGACGCGCGCGATGAATCGCGGAATCAGGCTGCATGTCGTCTCAGTTCCTCGTCGAGCGCGGCAAGACGCGCCGGCGTGCCGACGTCGGTCCAGCGCCCGCTGTAATGTTCGCCGCTGACCCGGGCCGCGTCCATCGCCTGCCGCAGCAGCGGCGCGAGCGGCGCCTTCTCGCCCGCGCGTAGGTCGGCGAAAAGCGCGCGCCGGTAGACGCCGATGCCGGAAAAGGTCAGGCGAGATGACTCGGCGGCCTGCTCGCCGCTTTTCACCCGGCCGTCTTCGAGCACGAAATCGCCGTTGGGGTGCTGCGGCGGGTTGTCGACCATGACGAGATGGGCCTGGTCGCCGCCTGCGGCGAGCCAGGTGAGCGGCTCGGCCAGGCGCCCGAAGTCGTAGTCGGTATAGATGTCGCCGTTGACGACGGCAAAGGCCTCGCCACGGATCAAGGGCAACGCGGTCGCGATGCCGCCCGCCGTTTCGAGCGCGCTCGCTTCGCGCGAATAATCGATTGCAACGCCCAAGGCCGCGCCATCGCCGAGCGCCGCCTCAATCTGTTCGCCGAGATGCGCGTGGTTGATGACGACGTGGCGGAAGCCGGCGGCGCGCAGCCGTTCGATGTGCCAGACGATCAGCGGTTTTCCGCCCACGTGCAGAAGCGGCTTGGGCGTGTGGTCGGTCAGGGGACGCATGCGTTCGCCGCGACCCGCCGCAAGGATCATCGCCGAGGGCGCAACGCTCAAAACGTGTACCCCGCCTGCGGCTGCCTGTCCTGCAGCGCGTCGAGCAGCAGCAGCAAGGGCTTGAGTTCGTCGTAGCGCCCGCACACGCTGCGCAGGTAATGCATGACGAGCGGCATGTCCTTGAGATAGCCGTCCTTGCCGTCGCGGTGGTAGAGGCGCGCGAAGATGCCGAGCACCTTGAGGTGGCGCTGCGCGCCCATCCATTCGAAATCGCGCCAGAAGTCGCCGAAATCCGCGGCGACCGGCAGACGCGCGGCGCGCGCCTTCTCCCAGTAGCGGATTACCCAGTCGAGCTGCCGCTCCTCGTCCCACTGGATGTAGGCGTCGCGGTAGATCGACGCGAGGTCGTAGGTGATGGGGCCAAAGACCGCGTCCTGGAAATCGAGAATGCCCGGATTCGGATCGCTGACCATCAGGTTGCGCGAATGCCAGTCGCGGTGCACGTAGACCTGCGGCTGCGCCAGGTTGTTGGTGAGCAGGCGTTCGAACACGGTGTCGAGCGTGGCGCGCTGCGCGGCGTTGAGCTCGACACCGAGATGTTTCGCCACGTACCACTCGGGAAACAGCATAAGTTCGCGGGTCAGCAGCGCGCGATCGTAGTCGGGCAGGACGCCCGGCCGGCTCGCCAACTGGATACGGATCAGCGCGTCGTTCGCCGCCAGATACAGCTCGCGCGCCGTGCTCTCATTCAGGGCCGACAGATAGGTGGTATGACCGAGATCGGTCAGCAGCAGAAAGCCCTGATCCAGATCCTGCGCCAGCACCTCGGGGACGTGGACGCCGGCGTCGCCGAACAGCCGGGCGACCGCGATGAACGGCCCGCAATCCTCGTGCGCCGGCGGCGCATCCATCACGATATAATCGCGGCCTTTGGCAGTGACGCGAAAATAGCGGCGAAAGCTTGCGTCGGCCGACGCCGGGGCGATGTCGACGGTTTCCTGGCCCAGCTGACGCGCGGCCCAGGCCTCCAATGCTTGCAAACGTTCCACTGCCGGTCGGCTCCGAATAACGAACTCCGGATTTTACATCGCTTGTCCGCCTTGCCCGGTTTCACGCTCGCTGCGCTGTTGCTGAACGTCTCCCTCGCGGAGGCGAACGGGCTCGTGCTGAAGAAGGACCTCGAACTGAAGGGTTCGACCGTTGCCGGGAAGGAGGCGCCGCTCTTCCTCACCGCCGACCGGATCGACTCGACGGCCGTGGGCATCATCGAAGCGGCCGGCCGCGTCGAGGCACGCCAGGCCGGGCGCAACTTCTTCGCCGACTGGCTGCGCTACGACACCCGCGAGAACAGCGTCCAGGCGCGCGGCAAGGTCCGGCTCGAACAGCCGGCCCTGCTCGTGACCGGCGACTCGCTGGACATCGATCTCGATACCTACAGCGGACAGCTCGCCGCACCCGTCTACCGCTTCGTCGGCCAGCCGGGACGCGGCGACGCCGAGCGCATCGACTTCATCGACGAAAACAATTTCAGCCTGGCCGACGCGACCTATACGACCTGCTCGGTCGAGGACGAGGACTGGTACCTCAAGATCGCCGACCTCGACATCGACCGCGGCCGCGACGTCGGCACCGCCCACCACGCGTCGCTGCGCTTTCTCGGCGTACCGATCCTGTATACGCCGTGGATGAGTTTTCCGCTCGGCGACGCGCGCAAGAGCGGCATCCTCGCGCCGACGATCGGCACGACCGAACGCAGCGGCCTCGACATCGTCGTGCCGTATTACCTCAACCTCGCGCCCAACTACGACGCTACGCTCTACCCCCGTCTGCTGTCGAAGCGCGGCGTGCAGCTCGGCGGCGAATTTCGCTATCTGCTCGAAGACGCCCGGGGCGTGAACCGTGTCGAATACCTCGACGACAGCGAGGCCGCGCGGACGCGCTGGAGCGTCGCGCTCAACAACAGCTATCGGCTGAACGCGAACACCCAGGCCGGCATGCTGTTCGACCGCGTGTCCGACGACGACTATTTCCGTGACCTCTCCAACCTGATCTCGATCACGTCGCTCAGCCACCTCAACCGCGAGGTATGGGTGACGACGCAGCATGCCCACTGGAACGCCGAGCTGCGCGCACAGAGCTTCCAGACCCTGCAGGACTCGACCGCGTCGACGCCGATCGCCGAGCCCTATGCGCGCCTGCCGCACGCCCGTCTCGGTGCGGCCCAGACCTTCGGCCGATTCGAGTTCACGCTTGAAAGCGAAGCGACGCGCTTCGCCCATCCGACGAAGACCGAGGGAACGCGCGTCCTCGCCTACCCGACGCTGCGCATGCCGCTCGTCAACGATTACGGCTTCCTCACCCCGCAGATCGGCTGGCACAGCACCTATTACGCGCTCGACGAGAGTGCGGCCGACGACAATATCGTGCGCAACCTGCCGATCTTCAGCCTCGACAGCGGCGTCGTGTTCGACCGGCCGATGCGCTTTTCGGGCGTCGATTTCGAACAAACGCTCGAACCGCGCGTCTACTACGTCTACGCGCCCTATCGCGATCAGGACGACATTCCGATCTTCGACACCGGGCTGCTCGATTTCAGCTACGCGCAGATGTTCACGCCGAACCAGTTCATCGGCGGCGACCGCATCAACGACGCGAACCAGCTGACCGTCGCCGTGACGAGCCGTTTCGTCGAGGCCGAAAGCGGGCTCGAGCGCCTGCAGGTCACGCTCGGCCAGCGCTACTACTTCACGCCCCAGCGCGTCACGCTGCCCGGCGTCGACCCCCGGAGTGACAACACGACCGACCTGCTCGCGGCCGTGAGCGGACAGATCACGCGAGACTGGCGCATCGACACGGCCTGGCAGTTCGACACCCAGAACGGCACGGTCATCCGCCAGAACCTCGGCGCGTCCTACCGTCCGGGCCCCGGCCGCGCGATCAACTTCGGCTATCGCTTCATCGACCAGACCACCGAGCAGGTCGACGTGTCCGCGCAGTGGCCCCTGGGCAGGCGCTGGTACGGCATGTTCCGCTACAACTACTCCTTCCAGGACGACAAGCTCGTCGAAGGGCTTGCCGGCCTTGAATACAATGGCGGCTGCTGGGCGCTGCGCACCGTATTCCAGCGCCTTGCCACGAAGGAAGACCAGTCGACCGACGCGCTGTTCTTCCAGCTCGAGCTCAACGGCATGGGCCGCCTCGGCTCCAACCCGCTCGACGTTTTGAAACAAAGTGTTCCCGGATACAGGCCAAGCAATGAAATTCTTCCAACGCCCTGAACGACGCCTCAAGCAGTGGGGACTGGCGCTTCTCCTCGCCGCGTCGGCGCTCCTGCCCGCACGCGCCGACGTCGTGCCGCTCAACCACATCGTCGCGGTCGTCAACGACGAAGTCATCACCCGCCAGGAACTCGCCAAGCGCTACGACGAGGTCGTGCGCAACCTGTCGCGGCAGAACACGCCGCTGCCGCCGCGCAACGTGCTTGAAAAGCAGTTGCTCGAACGCATGGTCACCGAACTTGCCCTGCAGCAGCATGCCCGCAACACGGGGGTGCGCGCCGACCCGACGCTGGTCGAGCGCGCGCTGCAGCGCATCGCGGCGCAGAACAAGCTTGACATGGCGGGCCTGCAGGCGGCCCTCGAGAAAGAGGGCCAGACGCTCGACGGCATGCGCAATACGATCCGCAACGAGCTCCTCATCGCGCGCGCGCGCGAGCGCGACGTCGACAACCGCATCTCGGTCAGCGACGCCGAAATCGACGGCTATCTGCAGACGCAGGCGCAGCAGGGTGCGGAAACCGAATACAACTTCTCGCACATCCTCGTCAGCGTTCCCGAGAACGCGTCGCCCGAGCAGATCAGGGAGCGCCGCGCCCGCGCCGAGGACATACTGGCCCAGCTCGCGGCGGGCGCCGATTTCGCGCAGTTGTCGGCGAGCCATTCCGACGCGCCCGACGCGCTGAAGGGCGGCAATTTCGGCTGGCGCGCGAGCGGCAAGCTGCCGGCGCTGTTCGTCGAGGCGCTGAAGCCGATGCAGCCCGGGGAGATCAGCCCCCTGCTGCGCAGCGGCAACGGTTTCCACATCCTCAAGCTCGTCGACAAGCGCGGTCTGGACGCCACGCTCAGCGTCACCCAGACGCATGCGCGGCACATCCTGATCAAGACGAACGAAATCACCTCCGAAGCCGACGCGCGCAACCGCCTGCTGCAGCTGAAGGAGCGCATCGACAACGGCGTCAAGTTCGACGAGCTCGCGCGTCTGCACTCCGAGGACGCGAGCGCGTCGAAAGGCGGCGACCTCGGCTGGATCAACCCGGGCGACACGGTCCCCGACTTCGAGAAGGCGATGAACGCGCTGCAGCCCGGCGAGGTCAGTGCGCCGGTCCAGTCGCCCTTCGGCTGGCACCTGATCCAGGTCCTCGAACGCCGTGACCAGGACGTGACGCAGGAGCGCCAGAAGCTGATGGCGCGCCAGGCGATCCGCGAGCGCAAGGCCGAAGAGGCCTTCCAGGACTGGGTCCGGCAGATACGCGACGCCGCCTACGTCGAACTGCGCCCGATCGATTGACGCCCGCTACGGCCGTGCGCGCACCGTGAACCCGCCCGTTGTCGCGCTGACCGCCGGCGAGCCGGCAGGCGTCGGCCCCGACCTCTGCATCGCCCTCTCGCAGCGGCCGCTGCCGTGTCGCATGACCGTCCTCGGCGACGTGCAAGTGCTCGAGGCGCGCGCCCGCCAGCTCGGCGTCGAGGTCGAATTCCTCGCTGGGGAGTCCGTCCCCGAACATCGGCCGGGGGCGCTCCACGTCCGTCATATCCCGGCCGCGGCAGCCGTGAATGCAGGCCAGCTCGACCGCCGCAACAGCGCGCACGTGCTGGCGCTGCTCGACGCCGCGCTCGCCGGCTGCATGGGCGGCGCCTACCAGGCACTGGTGACCGCCCCGGTGCACAAGGGCGTGATCAACGATGCGGGCTTTCCCTTCACCGGCCACACCGAATATCTCGCCGATCACAGCGGGACGCCGCGGGTCGTCATGATGCTGGCCGGCGGCGGGCTGCGCGTCGCGCTCGCGACGACGCACCTGCCACTGCGCGCGGTCGCCGACGCGATCACGCCGGCACTTCTCGACCAAGTCGTTCGCATCCTGGCTGCCGAGCTGGCGCGCAGATTCGGCCTTGCGCGCCCCCGCATCGCCGTCGCCGGCCTCAACCCGCACGCCGGTGAATCGGGCCATCTCGGGCGCGAGGAGATCGAGATCATCGAACCCGCGCTCGCGCGCCTGCGCGCCGAAGGTTTCGACCTCGTCGGCCCGCTGCCCGCCGACACGCTGTTCTCGCGGATACGCCTCGACCCCTGCGACGCGGTGCTGGCGATGTACCACGATCAGGGGCTGCCCGTGCTGAAATACGCGAGCTTCGGCAGCGCGGTCAACATCACGCTCGGCCTGCCCTTCATCCGCACCTCGGTCGACCACGGCACGGCGCTCGACCTCGCCGGCAGCGGCCGCGCCGAAGTCGGCAGCCTCGTCGCCGCGATCGCAATGGCGACCGAGATGGCCACCCGGGACGCGGTGGCTCCCTGAGCCGCCCCAACCCTCGGTCTCCGCCTCACCAGCCATGCACACACCGCGCAAACGCTTCGGCCAGAATTTCCTGATCGATGACGGCATCGTCCATGCGATCGTCAACGCGATTCACCCACAGGCCGGCGAGACCGTGGTCGAAATCGGCCCCGGGCTCGGCGCCCTGACGCGCCCGCTGCTCGAACGCCTGCCCCACCTCCATGCCGTCGAACTCGACCGCGACATCATCGCCCGCCTGCGCAGGGCCTGGCCACCGGAACGGCTCACACTCCACGCCGGCGACGCGCTCAAGTTCGACTTCGGCAGCCTCGGCGACGACCTGCGCATCGTCGGCAACCTGCCCTACAACATTTCGACGCCGCTGCTGTTTCATTTGCTCGAATTCGCTCCACGTATCCGCGACATGCATTTCATGCTGCAGAAGGAGGTCGTCGAGCGCATGGTGGCCTCACCGGCAACGGCCGACTACGGGCGCCTTTCGATCATGCTGCAGCGCCGATTCCACATGGAATGGCTGCTCGACGTGCCGCCCACGGCCTTCGATCCGCCGCCGAAAGTCGAGTCGGCGGTGGTGCGCCTGATTCCCAAGTCGACGGCCGAGGTCCCGTCCGTCGACGAGGCGCTTTTCGCGCGCGTCGTGGCCGCCGCCTTCGCGCAGCGGCGCAAGACGCTCAGAAACACGCTTTCCGCACTGATGCGCCCCGAGGATTTCGTAGCGCTCGGAATCGATCCGGGCCTGCGCGCGGAGGCGCTGCACGTCGCGGACTACGAGGCGATCACGGCATACCTGGCCACACGCTGAAAAGCGCGCTCTACGCAAAAACCCTGAGACCGTCACGCTATTGCGGGCGCGCACGTCCGTTATGATTGAAGGGTTCGTGCTTGCACGCCGAAGCGGGCAAAGCGGTCCGTGCCGCGGGAGAAGTTCGACAGGTGAACCTGTTGCTCCGACTGCCACGCTGCTGCGTGGGCCGACACCTTCACTACAGAAAAGGAGCTATCCATGCATAAGCCTTATCTCGCCGCGCCCTTGCTGACTGCTCTTCTCATCGCCGGCTGCGCCACCAACGATCTCGGCGAACCGCGCGAACTGAGCAAGACGCAAAAGGGCGCCATGATCGGCACGGTCAGCGGTGCTGCGCTCGGCGCCATCATCAACCACAAGAATCGCGGCAAGGGCGCGCTGATCGGCGCGGTCGGCGGCGGTCTCACGGGCGCCGGCGTCGGCTACTACATGGACCAGCAGGCCAAGGACCTGCAGAAGCAGCTGCGGCCCGAAATCGAGCATGGCGACATCAGCGTCGAAAAACGCGCCAGCGACAACGCGCTGCTCGTCAGCATGACCGCCAGCACCGGCTTCGACAACGATTCGGCGGCGCTGAAGGCGGGCTATCTGCCGACGCTCGACAAGATTTCGCGCGTGCTGAATCAGTATGGCAAGACGACCGTGACCGTGATCGGGCATACCGACAGCGTCGGCACCACGCAGTACAACCAGGCGCTCTCGGAACGGCGCGCACAGTCGGTCCTCGACTATTTCGCGTCGCAGAAAGTCAATCCGCTACGCCTCGAATCCTACGGCAAGGGCGAAACCGAGCCGCGTGCCGACAACAGCACCGAAGACGGCCGTCGGCTCAACCGGCGCGTCGAATTGTGGATCCTGCCCGTGGTCTCGGGCTGACCCACCCCCCCAAACATCAGGAAAACCGGAACATGATCGAAACCCAAGCCCACTTCGACCAGGCCATGGCCTTGTTCGACACGGCCAATGCCGAAGATCCCAACCAGCAGGACGGCCAGCCCAAGGAACTGCTCTATTCGCAGCGCATGTCGGACATGCTCGCGCGTTTCGCCCCCGACGCGTCGGAAGCGGCGCAGCTCGCCGTGCGCGCGCAGCACATCCGGCGCTGGACCGTTCCGCGCAACAGCTATCCGATGACCAAGGAGGGCTATCACGCCTGGCGCACCGGCCTCTACAAGTTCCACGCCGACACGGCCGGCGATCTGATGCGCCAGGCCGGCTACGACGAGGCGATGATCGAGCGCGTGAAGAAAGCCGTCGGCAAGCGCGGCATCAAGGTCAACGCCGAATCGCAGCTCCTCGAGGACATCGCCAACCTGGTCTTCATCGAGCATTACATGCTCGACTTCGCGCAGAGCAAGCCCGAGTACGACGAAGCGAAGTGGATCGACATCATCCGCCGCACCTGGAGCAAGATGTCGAAGGACGCGCAGGCCTTCGCGCTGGCCGGCAAGATCAAGCTCCCCGAGCCCCTGATCCCGCTGATCACCAAGGCGATCAGCGACTAGGGACGGCCCCTACTCCGCCCACTCCTTGACCCAGCCGGCCGTTCCCTTCTGGATGAACTCGATCGGATAGCCGTCGGGGTCCTCGACGAAGGCGATGACCGTGCTGCCGTTCGCCATCGGGCCTGCCGGGCGCAGGATGCGCACGCCCTTGTCGGCGGCCGCAGTGCAGGCTGCCGCGGCGTCGTCGACCTCGATCGCGATATGGCCGTAGCCCGTGCCGATCTCGTAGCGGTCGACGCCCCAGTTGTAGGTCAGTTCGAGCACGGCGGCCCGGTCTTCGGGCTCGTAGCCGAGGAAAGCGAGGGTGAACTTGCCGTCCGGGTAGTCCTTGCGGCGCAGCAGCGTCATGCCGAGGACGCGGGTGTAGAAGTCGATCGAGCGGTCGAGATCGCCGACCCGCAGCATGGTATGGAGTAGTCGCATGAGTGGTCTCCGTTCGGTTTTCGACGTGCCGTCCCCGCTTTGTCGGACTCGGTGCGTCTGCCGTATTCAGTCTAGATAGTCGGCGGACAGGAAAACATTTTTACAGCCGGAACAGTGCCGCGCCGACGCGGCGCAGTTCGGCACGGCGCACCAGCGCGTCCGGGCAGAGCTGTGCGACCTGCTGCCAGAAGCGCGGCGAATGGTCCAGGTGCACGAGATGCGCGAGTTCGTGCGCGGCGACGTAGTCGATGAGCGCGAGCGGCGCCTGCACGAGGCGCCAGTTGAGACGGATGTGGCCGCGCCGGGTGCAACTGCCCCACTGCGTCCGCGCGTCGGAAAGCGCGAAACGGCTCGGGCCACGACCGAGCCGTCGAGCCAGTCGCGCGATCCGCCAGGCGAGGACGCGCGCCGCGCGATTACTCAACCACTCCCTTAGCAGCGCGTCGGCGTCCTGCCCCGCGGGCAGGTAGACCCGCAGGGTCGCGCCGACGCGCTGCACCTCGCCGAACAGCGAAGGCCGGATGTCCAGTGCGAGTTCGCGACCGAGATAGCGGATTTGCGTCGCCGCGTCACATTCTGGCGCGCGCAGCTGCATGCGTTGCCAGGCGCGCGCGAGCCAGCCGTGCTGTTCGCGGACGTAGCGCTCGATCTCGGCGCGCGGGGTCCAGCTCGGTGCGTGAATGCGCACTTCGCCCGCGGTGACGGTCAGGCCCAGCGTCTGGCGGCGGCGCGAGCGGCGCAGGCGGTATGGCACGAGCGCCTCGCCGACGGCGAGGACGCCGCTATTGGCGTGCGGCAGCAGGCGGCAGCCTCCCCATTTCCGCTTCGATCCAGGCTTCGACCGCCCGGGTGAGTTCGGCGGCGCTTTTCTCGCGGCTGTCGATCGCGGGGCCGATGCGCACCGTGATCGTCCCCGGATGCTTGACGAAGGCGTTCTTCGGCCACACCTCGCCGGCGTTGTGCGCGACCGGCACCACCGGGGCGCCCGATTCCGCCGCGAGCCACGCGCCGCCGATGCCGTAGCGGCCCTTCTCGCCGGGCGCGACGCGGGTGCCCTCGGGAAACACGAGTACCCAGAATCCCTGCGCGAGCTTGTCCTTGCCTTGCCTGACGATCTGCTTGAGCGCCTCGCGCCCGGCGGCGCGATCGATCGCGATCGGCGAGAGCATGCGGAAGGCCCAGCCGAAGAACGGCACTTTGAGCAGTTCCTGCTTGATCACCGGCGAGACCGGCGGAAACAGGAACAGGAAGGCCACGGTCTCCCATGCCGACTGGTGCTTGGCGAGAATGACCGCGGGCTCGGCCGGCAGATGCTCGCGCCCCTCGACGACGTAGCGGATGCCGAGCACCCAGCGTGCGAGCCAGATCACGGTGTGGTTGTAGCCCGTGATCAGGCGATAGCGCGCGTGCGCCGAAAACGGGAAGGACAGCAAGGCGACCAGACTGAAAAGGATTGTCAGCGCGGTCTGCAGGACCGCGAAGACCAGCGAGCGGACGAGGCTCATGCGACGGCCTTGAGCAGGTGGTCGACGGCCTCGCTGAGGTCGGAATAAACCGGCGTGTTGTCCGGCATGCCGCCGGCCGCGAGCGTGCGTTCGCCTTTGCCGGTGCGCACCAGCAGCGGGCGCGCGCCGACCGTCGCGGCCGCCAGCAGGTCGCGCAGCGAATCGCCGACTGCAGGCACGTCATTCAGGTCGCGGCTGTAGCGCGCCGCGATTTCGGTAAAGAGGCCGGGTTTGGGCTTGCGACAGCCGCAGTTCATGTCGGCGGCGTGCGGGCAATAGAAAACCGCCTCGATGCGCCCGCCTGCCTGGGCGACCGCACGGTGCATCTTGGCGTGGATGGCGTTCAGGGTGGCCATCTCGAACAGGCCGCGCGCAAGTCCCGACTGGTTGGTCGCGACGACGACGCGCCAACCTTCTCGCGTCAGCCGTCCGATCGCTTCGAGGCTGCCGGGAATCGGCTTCCATTCGTCCGGCGACTTGATGAAGTGGTCGGAATCGAAGTTGATGACGCCGTCGCGGTCGAGAATGATGAGTTTCATAGCGGAAGTTTAGGCGGCGAGCCGGGAGATGTCAGCCACGCGGTTCATCGTCCGGTGCAGCTGATTCAGCAGCGCGAGCCGGTTGGCCCTGAGCGCCGGGTCGTCGGCGTTGACCATGACCTGGTCGAAGAAGGCGTCGACCGGTGCCTTGAGCGCGGCGAGCGCCTGCAGCGAGGCGGTGTAGTCGCCGCTGCCGAAGGCCGCGGCGGCACGCGGCGCCACCTCGTCCAGGGCTGCGAACAGTGCGCGCTCCGCAGCCTCGACAAAGCGGCCCGGATCGGCGCTGGCGCCGACCTCGCCCTCGGCTTTTTTCAGGATATTGCCGACGCGCTTGTTGGCCGCGGCGAGCGCTGCGGCTTCCGGCAGCGCGGCGAAGGCGCGCACCGCCTCGAGTTGCTGCGGCACGAGATCGATCCGGATCGGATTCAGGCTGAGCACCGCATCGACCTCGTTCGCCGAATAGCCCTGCTCGCGCATGGCGCCACTCAGGCGCTCGAACATGAACAGGTAGACATCGGTGTGCGCCTGTCCGAGTAGCCCCTGCTGGAAAGCGGAAAAGGCGATGCTGACGAGCTCGTTCAGGCCGATCGGCAAGTGCTTCTCGATCAGCATGCGGACCACCCCGAGGGCGTGGCGACGCAGCGCGAACGGGTCCTTGTCGCCGGTCGGCTTCTCGCCGATGCCGAACAGGCCGACGAGCGTCTCGAGCTTGTCGGCGAGCGCGACGCAGACGCCGACCGGGTTACGCGGCAGGTCGTCGCCGGCGAAGCGTGGCCGGTAGTGGTCCTCGATCGCGAACGCGACGTCGTCGGCGACGCCGTCGTGCTGCGCGTAATAACGCCCCATGACGCCCTGCAGTTCGGGGAACTCGCCGACCATGTCGGTAAGCAGGTCGGCCTTGGCGAGCAATGCGGCCTGGTCGGCCTTGAGCGCCAGCGCCTCGCCGCCGAGCTTCTCGCCGATCGCGCGCGCGACCGCCTGGACGCGGGTGACGCGTTCACCCTGCGTGCCGAGCTTGTTGTGATACACGACCTTGGCGAGGCCGAGCACGCGCGCATCGAGCGTCTTCTTGCGGTCCTGGTCGAAGAAGAATTTCGCGTCGGCCAGCCGCGGGCGCACGACGCGCTCGTTGCCGCCGACGACGGCCGACGCGTCGGCCGGCGAGATGTTGGACACGATCAGGAATTTGTTCGTCAGCTTGCCGGCGGCGTCGAGCAGCGGGAAATACTTCTGGTTCGCCTTCATGGTGAGGATGAGGCACTCCTGCGGCACCTCGAGGAAGGCCTGCTCGAACTGCCCGAGCAGCACGTTGGGGCGCTCGACCAGCGCCGTGACCTCGTCCAGCAGGGCCTCGTCCTCGACCGGCACGAGGCCCAACGGCGCGGCGGCGGCCTCCAGCTGGCGCACGATCTCGGCGCGGCGCTCGGCGAAGTTAGCAATCACGGCGCCCTCACTTTCGAGCTGCTGCGCGTAGCTGTCAGCGTCCTTGAGCACGATCGGATCGGCGGCGGCCTCAAAGCGGTGACCGTGTGTCTTGCGGCCCGCGGTAAGGCCAAACATGCGGACATCCACAGGATCAGTGCCATGCAGAGCGACCAAACCATGAACGGGACGTACAAAATTCACCGTGCTCCAACCATCAGCAAGTTGGTAGCTCATGACTTTCGGGATCGGTAGCTTATCCAATGACTCCCACAGCGCTTTCGCTAAGCCAAGCCCCAAGGAGATACCCTTGGCGACCGAATCCATGAATAACGCCTCGGCCTTGCCGTCGGATTCACGGCGCAACGTCGCAACCGCAGAAGCGTCGGCGCCAAGCGCGGCGAGGCGCTTGAGCAGCGCGGGCGTCGCGTTGCCATCCGCATCGAGGCCAACGCTGACCGGCATCAGTTTGGTCGAAACCGGCTTGTCGGCGGAGCGTTCCAACACATTCTCAATGTGCGCACCGAGGCGGCGCGGCGAGGCGAAGTGGGTGACCGCCGCCTGCGCGTGGACAAGGCCCTGCGCGACCAGGCTCTCGGTCAGCGCGGCGGCAAAAGCCTCGCCCAGCTTCTTCAGCGCCTTGGGCGGCAATTCCTCGACGAAGAGTTCAACGAGCAGGTTCGCGGTGGTCATGCGGCGGCCGCCTTCTTTTGCGTCTGTTTTTCGATGTTCGCGAGCACTTCGTCGGCCCAGGCACGGGGCGCCATCGGGAAGCCGAGGCGCGCCCGGCTGTCGAGATAGCTCTTCGCGACGCTGCGCGCGAGGTTGCGGATGCGGCCGATGTACGCGGCGCGCTCGGTCACCGAAATCGCGCCGCGGGCGTCGAGCAGGTTGAAGGTGTGCGCGGCTTTGAGCACCTGTTCGTAGGCCGGCAGCGCGAGCTGCGCGACCATCAGTTCCTGGGCCTTCTTTTCGTGCGCGCTGAAGGCGGTCAGCAGGAAGCCGACGTCGCTGTGCTCGAAGTTGTAGGCGCTCTGCTCGACCTCGTTCTGGTGGTAGACGTCCCGATAGGTGAGTCCGTCGGTCCATCTCAGGTCGAACACGCTCTCGACGCCCTGCAGGTACATCGCGAGGCGCTCGAGGCCGTAGGTGATTTCGCCCGTGATCGGCTTGCAGTCGATGCCGCCGACCTGCTGGAAGTAGGTGAACTGGGTAACTTCCATGCCGTTCAGCCAGACCTCCCAGCCGAGCCCCCAGGCGCCGAGGGTCGGGTTTTCCCAGTCGTCCTCGACGAAGCGCACGTCGTTTTTCCTCAGGTCGAAGCCGAGCGCCTCGAGCGAACCGAGGTAGAGCTCGAGGATGTCGGCCGGCGCGGGCTTGAGAACGACCTGGAACTGGTAGTAATGCTGCAGCCGGTTGGGATTTTCGCCGTAGCGGCCGTCCTTGGGACGGCGCGAGGGCTGCACGTAGGCGGCCTTCCAGGGCTCGGGACCGAGCGCGCGCAGGAAGGTCGCGGTGTGCGACGTGCCGGCGCCGACTTCCATGTCGTAGGGCTGCAGCAGCGCGCACCCGCGCTCGCCCCAATAACGCTGAAGGGTGAGGATGATGTCCTGAAAGGTGGGGTTCACGGGCAATGCAGGCTTTTCGGGAAAGCCGCATTTTACCGTGCCTGACGGGCGTTTCTAAGGGCGGCGCAAAGTTTGGACCGGCGAACGCACGCGCCCGGATCCCCGACGCCGAGCCGGACTCAGATGCCCGCGTACCATTCGTAGCCGCGGTCTTCCCAGTAGCCGCCCTTGCCGCCTGCGATCGTGTCGAGGCGATCGACCAGTTCTATCCGCATGACGTATTTCGCCATCTTGTAGCCGAGCTGACGCTCGACGCGCAGGCGAATCGGCGCGCCGTTCTTGATCGGCAGAGGTGCGTCGTTCAGCTCGTAGGCGAGGAGCGTCTGCACGTGCCAGGCGTCCTCCATGTCGATGCTTTCGTAGTAGCGCGTTCCCGACGCCTCCATCGAGTCGGCGCAGTAGAACACGACGTAGCGGGCCGAGGGGAGCGGCGTAACGGCTTCGAGGATGCGGGCGAGCGGGACGCCTTTCCACTTGCCGATCGCGCTCCAGCCTTCGACGCAGTCGTGACGCGTGATCTGGGTGCGGCTCGGCAGGGCTTTCAACGCGTCGAGCGAATACGCGCGGGGTTGCGCGACCAGGCCCCCGACCCGCAGCCGGTAGTCGACGAAGCGATCGGCGGCGAGCGCCTGATAGGCGGGGTCGTCGGGGTCGCGGGTGCCGTTACTGCGGAAATCGGGCGACAGGTCGGCCTCAGTGAATTCCTGCGCCATCGCCTTGCGCGGAAGCAACAGGCGCTGCACCCCGAAGTTCAGCTTCTCGGCGCTGCCGAGCACCCCGGTGAACCATTCGCTGCGCGACAGGCGCTCGCAGCCGGCGAGCACGAGCGCGCTTCCGGCGGCGAGCGCGCGCTGCAGGAAGCGCCGGCGGCCGTTTTCGCATTCACGCATCGCGATCCCCTTCGAGTCGATAACGCCCGGTCACCATGGCGCGCAGCTTGTTCCAGAAGCCGCTGACGACGAGCTCGAAGACGTGGATGAAGACGAAGGCCACGAGCATCCAGGCCAGCACGAAGTGCAGGGTACGCGCCGACTGGCGTCCGCCCACGACGTCGACCCAACCGGGCAGGAGCGCGTTCAGCGCCGGCGACATGGCCAGGCCCATCACGACCACGAGCGGAAACAGCACGAAGATCACGGCCAGGTAGGCGAGTTTTTGCAGCACGTTGTAACGGCGCTCGGCCTCTCCCGCCGGGCGGCGGAAAAGCAGGTGGTCCTTGAGCGACTGCCCGAACCCGCGCCAGTCGGCGCGATCCGGCAGGAGATCGCGCGCGAGGTGCCCGCTGGCGAGCGTGTAGCCGAGATACAGGAGGCCGTTGACGACGAGCACCCAGGCGAAGAACAGATGCCAGCGCCGCGCCATCGCGAGCCACTGCTCGCCCGGCAGCGTGATCCATGCCGGAAAACCGCGCACCGTCGGCGCCCCGTCGGCGCCCGCCGACACCCCGAGCACACCGGTCGTCTCGAAATCGCGCCCGAAAATGCGCGTCACCCCGACCGCCTTACCGTCGGCGTCGAGACGCGCGCCGATGCGCAGCAACGGGGCCTCGCCGGTGTAGGAGGATTTGCCCCAGTGAAGCGCCGGAAACGCGTTGAAGATCTGCAGCCCGCTCATGAGCAGCACCGCAAAGGCGACCACGTTGATCCAGTGCATGAGGCGGATCGGCCAGGCATGGCGGCGATACACGATGGTATCGGCACCGTCCGCCTGCTCGGATGTCGGCATTGAAATCCCTCGGCAATTCGCTGCGCCTTTGGCCTGTGCAGCATAGGCGGGCGGCGCGCGGAATCCAAGCGACCGCGGCGGCTCAGGCGCTCGCCTCGTGCGTCTCGATCTCTCCCGATATCTGCAGCCACCTTTCTTCTTCGCGCTCGAGTTCGTCGGCGAGCTGTTGAAGCCGGGTGCCAGCCGCGGCGATTTCGTCGCGCGCGACGGCGCCGTCGAGACGCGCCTCGAGCGTGGCCTTTTCGGCCTGCAACGCCGCGAGGCGTTGCTCGCTCTTCTCGAGCGACTGCTTGAGCGGCTTGAGCTTGCCCGAGGGCGCACGCTTCGCGGGCGCCAGCGGCGCCTTCGGCGCGGGCGTTTCCACCGCCTTGTCCGCCGCCTTCAGGCTTTCGCGCAGGCGTTTCGCCTCGTCGAGCAGGTAGCGCTGGTAGTCGTCGAGATCGCCGTCGAAGGGCACGACGCCGCCGCGCGTGACAAGCCAGAACTCGTCGCACACCGAACGCAGCAGGGCGCGGTCGTGACTGACCAGCATCAGCGTCCCCTCGAACTCGTTCAAGGCCATCGCGAGCGCCTCGCGCGTCGCGAGGTCGAGGTGGTTGGTCGGCTCGTCGAGCAGCAGCAGATTCGGCCGCTGCCACACGATCATGCACAGCACGAGGCGCGCCTTCTCGCCGCCGCTCATGCTGCCGACCGCCTGCTTGACCATGTCGCCGCTGAAATTGAAGGTGCCGAGGAAATTGCGCAGGTCCTGTTCGCGGCTGCTGAAGCGGCCGGCGCCGCCGTTGGCGATGACGTCGCGCGCGAGCCGGATCATGTGCTCGAGCGGCGTGTCGGCCGGACGCAGCACGTCGAGCTCCTGCTGCGCGAAATAGCCGATGTTGAGGCCCTTGCCTTCAATCACGCTGCCGGCGACGACGGGCAGCGTGCGCGCGATCGTCTTCACGAGCGTCGACTTGCCCTGGCCGTTGGCACCGAGGATGCCGATGCGCTGGCCGGCGAATACCGACCTGCTGACGTGCTGGACGATCACGGTCGGCGGCGTGCCGGCCGGCGCCCCGTCGGGCGGGGGGTAGCCGAAGCTCGCGTCGTCGATCGTGAGCATCGGGTTCGGCAGGCTCTCGGGTTCCTGGAATTCGAACGAGAACTCGGCGTCGGCGAGGAGCGGCGCGAGGCGCTCCATGCGGTCGAGCGCCTTGACCCGGCTTTGCGCCTGCTTGGCCTTGCTCGCCTTGGCCTTGAAGCGATCAATGAACTTCTTGAGATGGGCGATCTTTTCCTGCTGACGGGCGTAGGCTGCCTGCTGCAAGGCCATCTGCTCGACGCGCATGTCCTCGAAGGTGCTGTAGTTGCCGCCGTAGCGGGTCAGCCGGCCGTTCTCGATGTGGAGCGTGACGTCGGTGACGGCGTCGAGGAAATCGCGGTCGTGGCTGATCACCAGCAGCGTGCCGGCGTATTTCTTCAGCCAGGCCTCGAGCCACACCAGGGCATCGAGGTCGAGGTGGTTGGTCGGTTCGTCGAGCAGCAGCAGATCGGACGGGCACATCAGCGCACGCGCGAGCTGCAGACGCATGCGCCATCCGCCGGAGAAGCTGTTGACCGGTTGGCTCAGCTCGCGAACCTGGAACCCGAGGCCGAGAATCAAGGCCTGCGCCCGCGATTCGGCGTCGTGGGCGCCCGCGTCGTGCAGCGCCATGTAGGCGTGCGCCATGCGTTCGCCGTCGTCGCTCGCTTCGGCCGCTTCCACTTCGGCCTGGGCGGCGACGAGCCGCGTGTCGCCGGCGATAACGAAGTCGGTCGCCGGCGCATCGGTCTCGGGCATGTCCTGCGCGACCTGCGCGAGCCGCCATTGCGACGGGACCGAGAAGTCGCCCTTATCTTCATGCAGCGAGCCGTTCAGGAGCGCGAACAGGCTCGATTTTCCGGCGCCGTTGCGGCCGACGAGTCCGACTTTCTCGCCGGGATTGATCGCGACCGAGGCGTCGTCGAGCAGCACTTTCGCGCCGCGCCGCAGGCTCAGATTCTTCAGGAGGATCATGCACGATGCGACGCGCCGCAGCCCGTCGCCCCAAGGAAAAGCCGAATTCTACCGTGTCGTGCACGGGTGCCCGGCAGGCGCCTGGCCGTGAGCTGTTGAAGCCGTGGACGATCGATGACGGTTTTCCGTCACTCCGCACGGACCGCCGCCCGGACTGGCTCTCGCGGGCCGCGGCAAACGGATGTTTTGTCGGCATTTTTTACGGAGCCGTCAAGTCGTCGAAGATTGGCATAGGCATTGCAAAGAGATACAGCGACAGCGCAAAACGGGAGTGCATCATGAAACTGCAATTCGGCCAGAACCAGCTCGTGCTCGAGATCAGCAAGACGCCTTTCGCCTGGTTTCACGGGCATACGGAGCGCATGAGCCTGACCAGCCTGTCGCTCATGTTCGTGCAGTTTTCGCTCTTCGCCCGTCAGCCCGCAGCACGATGCAACTGAGCAAAGGCACGCGCGTGAGCCTCAGCCTATCTTCCTCACCGCTCGCCTTTTTCAGCGGCAGCACCTGCCGCATGTCGATGTTCAGTCTGACCCTGTTATTCATCGAACTGCGGATTCTGCGCCGCAGCAGCAGGCACTGCCCTTCCTGACTTCCCGTTCGGGCTAGCGGCGGATTTCGAGCACCGCCTCGAGCCCGCCGGTCTTGCGGTTGGCCAGCGAGACTTTCCAACCGTGGGTCGCCGCCAACTGCCGGACGATCGCAAGCCCGAGACCGCTTCCGCCGGTCGCTTCCGAGCGCGATGCCTCGAGCCGGTAGAACGGCCGGAACACCTTCTCCAGCTGATCTTCCGGAATCCCCGGTCCCGCATCGCGCACGGTCACCCGCGCCCCCAGCTCCGAGCATTCGAGTTCGAGTTCGACCGTCGCTGCGTCCCCGTAGCGCTGCGCATTCTGGATCAGGTTCGACACGATCTGGCGCAGTGCCAGGCGGCCCGCCTCGACCGTGCACGGCGCCGCGGAAAATCCCGCCAGGCCCGCGTCGGTCGCGACTTCCTCGAGCAGGACCGCGAGGTCGAAGCGCGTCTTCGCCTCGGCCTGGGTCGTGCGCGCGAGTTCGAGATAGCCTGTGATGAGCTTGTTCATGTCGGCGAGGTCGGCGACGGCGCGATCGATTCGTGCCGGGCTCGGCGCGTCGCGCAGCATTTCGAGATGGAGCTGGAGCCGGGTCATCGGCGTGCGCAGGTCGTGCGAGATTCCGGCGAGCAGGGTCGTGCGGTTGTCGAGCAGCTCGCGGACCTCGGTCGCCATGGTGTTGAAGCGACGCGCGAGTTCGGCGACCTCGGCCGGGCCGGTCTCCGGCAGCGGCTCGGGGAGCTGGCCCGCGCCGACCTGCCGTGCGGCCCGCGCCGCCCGCGCGAGCGGAAGCGTGATGCGGCGCACGAGCAGCAGCGCGGTCACCAGACTGAGCAGGGCGCCGAGCGCGATCACAGCGATCGCCGCCAGCGGCGGCTTCACCGCGTAGCGCGCCGGGTAGAAGCCGACCTGCAGGGCATGGCCGCCGGTCGGGATGTCGAGCCAGGCCGCGCGTGTCCCGGGCACCCCCCGAAGCTTGACCGGCTCGCCCACGCGGCGGCTGAGGGCGGTCTCGATCTGCGCACGGAACGCGAACTGCGGCGCGTCGGCGACCGCGCCGGGATCGCCGGCCGTGAGACGCAGACCGTGCCGGTCCGCCAGTTCCCGCTCGAACGCGGCGCGGGTTTGCGGCGGCAGTTCGACCCAGGTCTGAGCCGACAGCACGATCAGGCCCGCGAGGTCGTCGGCCGAGCGCTCGGCCAGCGGGATGATCAGGGTGCGGTATACGACCGCGAAGGCGGCGGCCTGAAAGAGGACGAAAGCGATGGCCAGCGTCAGCGCCGTGCGCGCGTAGAGCGAACTGGCGATGCGTACCATCGCCGGGCGTCAGCCCTTGCCCTGGGGCACGAACAGATAACCCTGCCCGCGCTGGGTGCGGATGTAGGCGGGGTTCGTCGGGTCGTCCTCGATTTTCTTGCGCAGGCGGTTGACCCGCACGTCGATGCTGCGGTCGAACGGGTCGCGCTCGAAGCCGCGCAGCTGATCCATGAGCCAGTCGCGTGACAAGGCGCGGTTGGCGTGCCTGACGAAGATTTCGAGCAACTCGTATTCGCCGCCGGTGAGCGGGATTTCGACCCCATCCCGGCTCAGCATGCGGGCGTCGAGATTGACGCTGAAAGGTCCGAAGCGGACCAGGCGCGCGCTTTCGGTCGGCTCGGCGGCGGTGGGCTGGCGACGCAACACGGCCCGGATCCGCGCCAGCAGTTCACGCGGATTGAAGGGCTTGGGCAGGTAGTCGTCGGCACCGACCTCGAGCCCGATGATGCGGTCGATGTCCTCGCCCTTGGCCGACAGCATGATGATCGGCGGAAAACCCGGCCGCGCGCGTAGCCGCCGCGCGACCGACAGGCCGTCTTCGCCGGGCATCATCCAGTCGAGCACGACGAGGTCGGGCAGGCGCGCCGCGAGCAGGCGATCGAGCGCCGCGGCGTCCTCGGCGGTCTCGACCGCGTAGCCCTGGCTCGTCAGGTATTCGGCGACGAGCTCGCGGATGCCACGGTCGTCATCGGTGACGTAGATCGTCTCTTTTCCCATGCGGCAACTATATCAGCGGCACGGAGCACCGCTTCCCACGGCGGTTACACACTGTTACAAAATCGTCCCTGCCTGAAACAGGGCGCTTACTCCCCTCAACCACACTGCGAAGCGTGGCAGCGTAGCGCGCGGCCACCGATGGAGACGACATGAACAGCTTGAAACAGGCTGCAGGGCATCAAGGCAAGACTGCACGGCGATTCGGGTTCCTTGGACTGGCGGTTCTGGGACTCGCGCTTGCCGCGCCGGCCCAGGCCGCCCCCGAGTATTTTTTCGACGGCGTCTTCCTCGCCGCGCGCGACCGGTCCGACACCCGCGGGCGCGACGAACGTCGCGATCCGCGCGCCGACGAGTACTACCCGGAGCGGCGCGACCAACGGGCGAACGAGCGCGGCGCTGAACGCGAGGAGCCACGCGGCTACGGCTACGGCTACGAGCGTCGGCAGCAACGCAGACACGAAAACGACGACCGTTCACGCGGCCGACACTGAAACGGCGAATCGACGCCATGAGGAGAGTAAGAATGACTGCACGCATCCCCACCCTGCTCGCGATCCTGCTCGCTGCAAGCGGCAGCGCCTACGCCGGGCATGGCCCCGGCGACGGCTTCACGACCCGCGCCCGCGTCGTGTCGAGCGTTCCGATCTACGAGAGCATCAGCGAGCCGCGCCGCGAGTGCTGGACCGAAACGGTCGGCTACGAGACGCGCAGCTATCGCGAAGGCAACGGCGGCGGCAGCGCGATCATCGGCGCAATCGCCGGCGGCCTGCTCGGCTCGACCGTCGGCAAGGGCGACGGGCGCGTCGCCGCGGCCGCGGTCGGCGCGGCGACCGGCGCAGTCGTCGGCGACCGCTGGAACCGCCCCGAGACGCGTTACGAATCGGTTCCCCAGGAGGTCGAACGCTGTCGCACCCGCTACGAGCATCGCGAGGTCATCGTCGGCTACGACGTGCGCTACCGCTTCCGCGGCCGCGAGTACAGCACGCGGCTCGATCACGATCCGGGCAAATGGGTCCGGCTCGACGTCGATTTCAACGTCGCCGAAGGAAGCCGGTACACGCACCGGCCGAACGACTACGACCACTGGGGCGACTGAGCTTTCCCCCGCCCGCCATCCCGAACCTCAAGGAGAAGATCATGCTACCCAAGCTTCTACTCGCCGCCACCCTGCTCGCCTCATCGGCGTCAGCGTTCGCGCACGACGACCGATACGGCCGCGTCGTCACGGTCGAGCCGCATTTCAGCATCTCGTTCGGGACCCGCCATCACGACGGCTTCCGGGTCCTGTACGAGTCCGGCGGAAGCCGCTACTGGACCCATACGCATTACCACCCGGGGCGGGTCATCGTGCTGCCGCAACATCGGCATGTCGAGCATGTGTACCACTATCGCGATCACGACCGCGACTGGGACGAGCGCCGGCACTGGCGCGAGGGCGGCGACCGCCACCACCACTACGACCGCGGCCACGGCAAACATCGGCACCACAAGCACCATCGGCACGGCTGAGGCGCGGCTCCTGTTCAGCCGTGATGCAGGACGAAGGCGACTTCTGTCGTGAAATTGCCGAGCCCGCGCGGGGTCGTCAGCGTCCAGCCGGTGTCCTTGAGAAAGCGCGTCATTTCGCGCGTCATCTGCGGGTTGCCGCAGATCATCACGCGGTCCTGCTCGGGGTCGGGCGGCGGTAAACCCAGGCGCTGCGACAGCAGGCCCGAGCGAAAAAGTTCGCTGCCGCGCTCGGTCGTCGGAAACGGCTCGCGGGTCACCGTCGGCACGTAGTGCAGTTGTGGCTGGTCCATGGCCTCGAGTTCCTCGCGATACGCGAGTTCGGCGGCCGTCCGAACCGAATGCACGAGCACGACCGTTTCGAAGCGCGCGAAGATCGCGGGATCGCGCACGAGGCTCACGAAGGGCGCGACCCCGGTGCCGGTGGCGAGCATGTAAAGGACGCGCCCCGGCGACACGTGGTCGAGCGTCAGCGTTCCCGTCGTCTTGTTGTTGATCCAGACCCGGTCGCCCGGCTTGATCTGTGAAAGCTGACTCGTCAGCGGCCCGTCCGGGACATGGATGCTCAGGAACTCGAGATAGTCGCGGTCGGCCGTCGAGACGATCGAATAGGCACGCGCCACGAGCTTGCCTTCCTGCTTGAGTCCGATCGTGACGAACTCGCCGTTCGCGAACGAGAAATCCTGCGGACGCGTCACCGTGAAGCTGAACGTCTTGTCGGACCACGGCCGCACCCACTGTACGGTTTGTTCGCTATAGGGCATCGCGGTTGCTCCATGCTGGATAGACGCTTTTTCGACGCCCGGGCGCGACGACAGTTCCGGCCCTGCGGTCAGCCCTTGATGCAGACGAGCGGCCTGAGCCTGGCAACTTTGCGCGCGAGGCCGGCCCGGTCCGCCGCGTCGACGACCGCCCTGACGTCCTTGTAGGCTCCCGGCGCTTCTTCGGCGACGCCGCGCGACGACGGGCTGCGGATCAGCACGCCCTGGGCCGCGAGTTCGTCGACGAGCGCCCGCCCATGCCAAGTGCGGCTTGCCTGGTGGCGGCTCATGGCGCGCCCGGCGCCGTGGCAGGCCGAGCTGAAGGCCAGCTGGTGGCTCGCTTCGGTACCGACGAGGATGTAGGAGGCCGTCCCCATGCTGCCGCCGACGATGACGGGCTGGCCGATATCCCGAAGTTCGGGGGGCAATCCGGGATGGCCCGGACCGAAGGCACGCGTCGCGCCCTTGCGATGGACGTAAAGACGTTTCGCCTTGCCGTCGACGGTGTACGACTCCTGCTTGCAGGTGTTGTGCGACACGTCGTAGACCAGCGCGAGGTGGGAATCGGGGACGACATCCGCAAAAACCTGGCGAACGAGATGGGTAATGACCTCGCGATTGGCGAGGGCGCAATTCGTCGCGGCACGCATCGCGCCGAGATAGGACTGGCCGAGCGCCGAGTCGATTGGTGCGCAGGCGAGTTCGCGGTCGGGCAGATCGATGCCGTGAGCAGGCGCCGCGAGCACCATCGCCTTGAGAAACTCGGTCCCGATCTGGTGCCCGAGTCCGCGCGAGCCGCAATGGATGCTGACGACGAGTTCGCCGACACGAAGCCGGAAGCGGTCGGCCGCGGGCACGTCGTAGATCTGGGTCACTTCCTGCAGTTCGAGGTAATGGTTGCCCGAGCCCAGCGTGCCAAGTTCGTCGCGCTGGCGACGCTTGGCCGCCTCGGAGACATGCTCGGGCGCGGCGCCCGCGACGCAGCCGCGCTCCTCGATACGCTCGAGGTCGGCCGGACTGCCGTAGCCACGCTCGACGGCCCAGCACGCGCCGCCGCGCAGCATCGCGTCCATGTCGACGCTGTTCAGACGCAACTTGCCGCTACTGCCGACCCCCGCCGGGATGCTCGCGAACAGGCGGTCGGCCAGTTTTTGCTTGACCGGCGCAATGTCGGCGACGGTGAGGCCGGTGTGTAGCGTGCGCACCCCGCACGAGATGTCGAAGCCGACGCCGCCGGCGGACACGACGCCGCCTTCGTCGGCGTCGAAGGCGGCGACCCCGCCGATCGGAAAGCCGTAGCCCCAGTGGGCGTCGGGCATGGCGTAGGCTGCCTGGACGATGCCCGGTAGCGCCGCAACGTGGGTGATCTGCTCGTAGACCTTGTCGTCCATCTGGCGGACCAGGTCTTCGTCGGCGAAGATGACGGCCGGCACGCGCATGCGCCCGTGCGGGCCGATCCGCCACTCGACCGCCGATGCCTGCTGCAAGCGCGCAAGATCCATGTCACACGTCCACGATGCACTGGGCCTGCCATTGCCCGGTTTCGTCTCTCCCTACCTTCAGGCCAGTATAGGTCGCGCCCTTGATCTCGACGACGGGTTGATGCCTGGGCGCGTCGACGGCCTCGCCCCAGGCTTTCGCGTACAAACGGCGGCGGTCGAGGTGCACCTCGAAACGGCCGAAGAGCATATGGCGAACCGCCATTTCGTAGATCAGCGCGTTGAGCCAGTCGACGAGCAGAAGCTCGTCGTCAGCGGCGTCGCAGCGTATCTCGACGCAGGTTTCCGTCGCGACCCGCGCGGGGTCGGTAATCACCGCCGTCATCGCGACGGCCACCTGCTCGAAGGCGGCCGCCAGATCGGGGCCGATGCCGCGCACACCGATGTCGGCTTCATGCGAGAACTGTTCCCAGCGGCTCGCGCGACTGCGCCGCCACCGGTTCACTGCCTCCACGCGCGCCGCGAGTATCGCTTCACGAATTCTCACCGACTCAACGCTGCGCGCGACCGCAGCCGCGTCGATCTGCTGCGCCGTGTGCAACGCCTGCCGCAGGTATTGCGGCGGCGGGTAAGTCTTGTCCGCGTAGCCGGGCCGCCCGCGGAAATCACATTCACAGGCTTCCAGAAAATGTTCGAAGCGTTCGGGGCGGCGGAAGGCATCGACGCGTTCGAGCAGTTCGACGATCGTGCGCGGTCGCAATTCGAGCGCACGATGTACGTTGCCATGATCGCGCGCTACCGCGACCGCGAGTTCGCGGCACTCGGCGGGTGCGCGCAGGCGCTCGCTCAGCGCGCGCACGAGTCTCACGCTCGCGCCTTCGTGGCCGTGGTGCCTGGGCCACAATTCGGGCGAGGTCTCGCCCTTGCCGAGGTCGTGGGTCAGGGCCGCGAAGCGCACGGCCAGGTTCGCGCCCTGCCGCGCCGCCCAGTCGATCACGAGCATGACGTGGATCCCCGTGTCGACCTCGGGATGATGCTCGGGCGGCTGCGGCACGCCGAACAGGCGGTCGACTTCGGGAAGCATCCGGGCGAGCGCGCCGCAGTCGCGCAGCACCGCGAACATGCGCGACGGCTGCGTCTCCATGAGGCCGCGGGCGATCTCCTGCCAGACGCGTTCGGCGACCAGTGCGTCGACTTCGCCGCTGTCGACCATGCGCCGCATCAAGGCATTGGTTTCCGGGGCGACGGTGAATTCGGTGAAGCGCGCGGCGAAGCGCGCGACGCGCAGGATGCGGACCGGATCCTCGGCGAAGGCCTCGCTGACGTGGCGGAAGGTCTTCGCCGCGAGGTCCGCCTGGCCATCGTAGGGGTCGATCAGGGTCCCACTTTCGTCCTCGGCGATCGCGTTGATCGTGAGGTCGCGCCGCGCCAAGTCCTCTTCGAGGGTGACCTCGGGCGCCGCATGCACGACGAAGCCCTTGTAGCCGCGGCCGGATTTGCGCTCGGTGCGCGCGAGCGCATACTCCTCGTGGGTGTGCGGATGAAGGAAGACAGGGAAGTCCTTGCCGACCGGCCGAAAGCCCGCCGCCAGCATCTCGTCGGGGGTGGCGCCGACGACGACGTGGTCGCGGTCGCTGACCTGCAGGCCCAGCAAGCGGTCGCGCACCGCGCCGCCGACGACGTAGGTCTTCATGTCATGCGCGGGGCGCCTAGCGGCGGGCGGTCTCGCGGTAGTCCTCGTAGCGCGCGCGCGGCGTGTCGGCGCGCAGGTATTCGGGCGCGATCGCTTCGAGCGAACCGGGTTCGAAGCCGAAGACCGCCGGCCAGCCCGCGGCACAGACGTTGTCCGTTCCCATCGCGTAGTAGTTGTCGCGGGTCATCAGCTTCTTGCCGGGCTTGAACTCGAGCGCCCAGGCCTGGAAATACGACGGCCACTTTCCAAGAGGAACGATGCGCCGGGGCTTGCCGGTGACTTCGCCGACGTAGCTCACGAGTTCCTGCAGCGTGTAGGCCCGGGGGCCGCACAATTCGTAGGTCTCGCCAAACGTCGCGACGTTGTCGAGGCTGTCGGCGAAGGCGCGCGCGACGTCCTCGACGTGCACCGGCGCGAAGCGGGCGTCGCCCGAGCCGAGCGGCAGCACCGGAAAGCGCTTCAGCAGCCGGGCGAACATCGACAGGAAGGAATCTCCGCGCCCGAAGATGACCGAGGGGCGGAAGACCGTGACGTTGAGGCCGTAGCCGTGGATGAACTTGGGGCCGTTCAGATACCAGTTTTCGTGCTCGACGTGGCGACGGCCAGCCTCGCGCACCAGCGCCTCGCCGATGCCCTTGGAGCGCTGGTAAGCCGAACGCGAATTGGGGTCCGCGCCGAGCGCGCTCATGTGCAGCAGGCGGTGCACGTTCGCCTCGCCCATGGCATGAACGATCTTGCGCGGCAATTCGATGTGGACACGCTGGAAATCGCCGCGCCGCGCGCTCGGCAGGTCGGCGCGCCCGACCTTGCCTTCGTGCAGGATGCCCACGAGGTTGATGACGGCGTCCATGCCGCGGAAGTGCCGGACGAGTTCGTGCTCGTCGTGGACATCGGCTTCGACCACTTCGACGGTCGGCAGCAGAATGAGCTCCTTGGCGGTTTCGCGGCGCCGGGACAGCACGCGCACATTGAGCCCGCGCGCGGCGAGCTGGCTGACGAGGTGGGTACCGACGAAGCCGGAGCCGCCGAGAACGCAAATGCGCTGAATCTTCATGGAATCGTGTGCAGGAATATAGGGATAGAAGGCAGCGCCGATTTTAATCGTCCGTCTGACCGAGTTCCAGAGAGCCTTGTGGTTCCGTGAGGGCCGCGAGCGGAATCCTGCGCGGCGGCACGACGCCGAGCCGGTCTTTCAACAACACCGACGGCTGGCCAAAGCGCACCGCGTAGTACATCGCGTTGCTCATCACCTTCTTGACGTAATCGCGCGTCTCGGCGAAGGGGATCGACTCGATGTAGACCGCGGCTTCCATCGCCGCCGTGTCGCGCCAGCGTTGCGCGCGCCCGGGGCCGGCGTTGTAGGCGGCCGTGGCAAGCACCGGCGAGCCGTCCAGCGACGTCTGCACGTGCTTGAGGTAATACGCCCCGAACTGGATATTGCGTGCCGGGTCGCGCATCTCACGCGGGTCGAATTTGCGGATGCCGAGCCGTTGCGCGATCCAGCGTGCCGTCGCCGGCATGATCTGCATCAGGCCCGCGGCACCCACGCTCGAACGTGCCACGTTGACGAAGCGGCTTTCCTGCCGCATCAAGCCGAACACCCAGGCTTCGTCGATGCCGTTTTCGCGCGCCGCCTCGCGCGCGAGCTCGCGGTACGGCGCGAGAAAGCGCAACTCGAAATCGTGCATGTCGCGCGTGCGCTCCGCGGTGTAGATCGCGCGGTCGTACCACTCCTTGCGCCGCGCCACTTCCGCGGCGGCGAGGAGCTGGGCGTCGGTAAATTCACGCGTCGCCCAGTTCCACTCGAGCGTCGCCTCGTTGCGCAAGCCGAGGTCGAGCAGCGCGAGCGCCCGTGCGATACCGGGGTCGCGCGCCATCGCAGCGAGGTCGTCGCCGCCCATCTTCACGTTGGGCAACGGCGACTGCAGCACCGGGCCGAGTTCCTCCTGCGCGAGCTGCCCGTAGTAATGGTGCTCGCGCGACAGGGCCAGAAAAATGGCGTTCGCCGCGCCGCGCGAACCATTGGCCTGCAGCGCGCGGCCGCGCCAGTAGCGCCATGTCGCCTGCGCGCGCAGGTCCTCGCTCATGCTGTCGATCACCCGTTCGACGGTTTTCCAGTCGCCCGCACGGAGTGCTGCACGCACCCACCATTCGCGCTGGAAATCGGTCGTCTCGACTTCCCCGGCGGCGGCGAACCAGGTCAATGCATTCGCCTCGTGACGCCGCGCCGCCCAGGTCGCGAGGCGCGCCCACGCCACCCGTCGCTCGCTGTCGGTGAACTGCGGCGACCAGCGGCGCAGCGCCTGCTCCGCCTGGCTCGAATCCTGGCGCGCCAGCTGGTCGAGCGCGTAGAGCGCGATCTCGCGATCGCCGCGGCGGCCGAAATCGAGCTTGCCCGGGTTCGCGAGCAGCCCGGACGGCGCCCGGGTGGCTGCGTCGATCAACGCCGCGGAAGGCTGCGGCGACTCGGCTACGGACTGGGCGACGACAGCTGCGACACGCGGGTTGGGCGCGGCGAGTGCGAGACGAAAACGCCGCCAGATGTCTTCGCTGCCGATCAGGCCGGCCTCGATGAGTTGCGCGAACAGCGGCGAGCACGCCGATGGCATGTCGCGGCCAGTAAACCACAAGGCGACGGCTTCGCCCTGACGCGTCAGGTTTCCGCGCGCCCGCTCGGCCCGGTACGCATAACACTGCAGCGACGCATCGGCCCGGACCAGGCGCGGATACTCCGCGAGGAAGCGCTCCCACTCGCCGCGTGCGCCGAGCGATTTGAGCCAGTCCGCGCGCAATGCTTCAGCCATGCGCGTGCCGGGATAGCGCGCCAGGAAATCCGCAATCCGCGCGTCGTCGGTGCGGCTGGCGAGCGCGAGGCGCCAGTATTCGACGAGCGGCGCGAGCACGTGGCTGGGGGGGACGTCGGCAGCCGCGCGCTCGAGCTGCGCGACCCGACGCGCCGCATACGCGCGTTGCGCATCGACTACCGCAGCGTCACCCGATGCGCCGGCGGCCGGCGTGACCGACAGCACGCCGAGCAGGAAAACCAAGACTGTTCGAAGCATCGCACGAGGGTAACATGCGCCCCGGCCGCCCTACCTGAGCGGAATTCACTACGATGACGTCGGCGGCGCCGCGCCCGGGGCCGTTCACCCGCGCCGCAAGCCCGCTGCCCCAGCACGGTAGGAGCGATCGTAGCTCAGCCCAGGAAGAGCGTGTACGCCGGGTTGCGCGACTCGTCCCAGTAGCGGTAGCCGAGGCCTTCGAGGAATTTCTGAAAGACCGGTTTTTCCTTGTCCGGCACCTGGATGCCGACCAGCACGCGCCCGTAGTCGGTGCCGTGGTTGCGATAATGAAAGAGGCTGATGTTCCAGCCGCGGCTCATGCTTTGCAGGAACTGCATCAGCGCGCCCGGGCGCTCGGGAAACTCGAAGCGGTACAGCACCTCGTTCACCGCGTCGGGCGCGCGCCCGCCGACCAGGTGGCGGATGTGGAGCTTGGCCATTTCGTTGTCGCTCAGATCGATCGCTTCGAGGCCGTGCCGCCCGAGCAGTTCGACGACGCGCTTGCTCTCGCCCTCACCGGGTACGGACAGTCCGACGAACACCCGCGCCACACGCGGATCGGCGTAGCGATAGTTGAATTCGGTGATGTTGCGCGCGCCGAGCAGGCCGCAGAAGGTCTTGAAGCTGCCCGGCGTTTCGGGAATGGTCACCGCGAGAATCGCTTCGCGCTTCTCGCCCAGTTCCGCGCGCTCCGCAATATGGCGCAGGCGGTCGAAGTTCATGTTGGCGCCAGACGCCACGGCGGCAAGCGTCTTCCCCTTCAGCCTGTCACCGGCGATCGCCGCTTTCATGCCGGCGATCGAAAGCGCGCCCGCGGGTTCGAGGATCGAACGGGTGTCCTCGAAGACGTCCTTGATCGCTGCGCAGATCGCGTCGTTGTTCACGCGGATGATTTCGTCGACATAGAGCTGCGCCAGCCGGAAGGTTTCCTTGCCGACCTTTTTTACCGCGACGCCGTCGGCAAAAATGCCGACGCGCGGCAGCGTCACGCGCGTGTTCTTGCACAGCGAACGCGCCATCGCGTCGGCGTCCTCGGGCTCGACGCCGACGATCTTGATCTGCGGCCGCAGCCGCTTGATGTAGGCGGCCATACCCGCGATCAGACCGCCGCCCCCGACCGGGATGTAGACGGAGTGGATCGGGCCCGGGTGCTGGCGCAGCAACTCCATCGCGACCGTGCCCTGGCCCGCGATCACGTCGGGATCGTCGTAGGGATGGACGAAGGTCGCCTTCGCCTCCTTCGCCAGCTGCATCGCATGCTCGTAGGCTTCGTCGTAGTTGTCGCCGTGCAGGATCACGCGGGCGCCGCGCGCCGCGACCGCGTCGACCTTGATCCTCGGGGTCGTCGCCGGCATGACGATGGTGGCCGTCGCGCCGAGCTTTTCGGCCGCCAAAGCGACGCCCTGCGCGTGGTTGCCGGCGGACGCCGCGACGACGCCGCGCGCCAGTTGCGCGGCGGTCAACTTCGCCATCTTGTTGTACGCGCCGCGGCACTTGAACGAGAACACCGGCTGCAGGTCCTCGCGCTTGAGCAGGATCTGGTTGTCGAGGCGACGCGAAAGATTGTGCGCGACCTCGAGCGGCGATTCGATCGCGACGTCATAGACGCGCGAGGTGAGAATGCGTTCGAGGTAGTCGTCTGGGTGGCTCATGGCGGGCGGCTGAGGTGCGTTTGTAAAAAGGGTGCGATGCCGCTATCTTAGTGGGCTGGACTCAAATCGACGAAAACATCATGACCCAAGACGAAATGAAGCGAGCCGTAGCGCGTGCTGCGGTGGATTATGCCAAGGGCGGCATCATCGGCGTAGGAACCGGCTCGACCGCGAACCATTTCATCGACGCCCTGGCCGAAGTCAAGGGGCGCATCGAGGGCACGGTGGCGAGTTCCGAGGCGACGGCGGCGCGGCTGAAAAGCCACGGCATACAGGTGCTCGACCTCAACAGCGTCGGAGAGCTCGAGGTCTACGTCGATGGGGCTGACGAGATCACGCAGCATTTCGCGATGATCAAGGGCGGCGGCGGCGCGCTGACGCGGGAAAAGATCGTTGCGGCGTGCAGCAAGCAATTCGTCTGTATCGCCGACGACAGCAAGCTCGTCGACGTTCTCGGCAAATTCCCGCTGCCGGTCGAGGTGATCCCGATGGCCCGCTCGCACGTCGCGCGGGAGCTCGTGAAGCTCGGCGGCCAGCCCCGCCTGCGCGAGGGCTTCACGACCGACAACGGCAACGTGATCCTCGACGTGCACAACCTTTCGATCATCGACCCGGTATCGCTCGAGACCGCGATCAACCAGATCGTCGGCGTGGTCACCAACGGCCTCTTCGCCCGGCGCGGCGCCGACGTGCTGTTGCTCGGCACGTCGACCGGGGTCAAGACCTTCACGAGATAGTCACTGCGGACGCTCGGCCTGGTCGGGCGTCTCGCCCTCATCCGGCTTCGGTTCCACCGGCACGCGATATTTCTCGGTCGCCCACTGACCAAGATCGATGAGCTTGCAGCGTTCGCTGCAGAACGGTTTCCAGCGGTTCTCGGCGAGCCACTTCACCGTTGCCCCGCAAATCGGACAATTGACGACCGGCGGCTTGCTCGCATTCGTCATAAGGTGCAAAACGTCAGTTCGAACTGGATCGACTCGCTGGCACAGCCTCGCGGCGCGCCGACCCCGGCGTGCACGAAGCGGATGTTGAGCATGTACTTGTTCGCCGATATTTCGGGAACGCAGGGCACATGATCCGCCAGGGTGACGCGGATCAGCTGCGGATTGCGCGACTCGAGCATGCGCTGGTAATGTCCCTTGGCTGCCTCCTGCGACTCAGGCTGACCGCTGTCGCGCAGCAGGCCGAGCACGATTCCGACCGCCGCGCGGATCGAAGCGAACGGCGCGCCCCAGGCCTGCAACTGGCCCACGCGCTGCTCGGCAGGCTGATGCAACCAGTAGTGGTAGGAAGGCAGGTCGAATTCGCACATTCCGCCGGGGATCGCCGCACGCTGTTTGACCGCCATCAGCCAGTCGTCCTCGCGCAGATGATTGCCGACTTTGCCCGGAAGCTGATACATGCCGTCGTGTGCCGCGTCGATCGCGGCCAGAACCTGCTCCAGAGTTGCCGACTGGACGTGAGGATTGCCGCGCAAGGCGGTCAGCACGGCCTTCTGCCGGTCGAGCTCCTGCAACAGGTCGGACTTGAGGTCGGCACGCGCCGCCACTTCCGCCATCTCGAACAAAGTCAGAAGCGCGGCGTGATGCGCCTGCGCAGCGGAAGACATGGCATGGGCATCGAAACGTTCGAACAGATCTTCGAGCCGCAACAGGGTGCGGATCCGTTCGCTCAGGGGATATTCGTAGTGAATCACGCGGCAACGCGTCGGTTGGGTTCACCCGATTGTCGCCGATCCGTCCTGAAAATCAAGGCAGACGGTTTGCAGCGAGCGTGAGATAGCGCTGATGCAGCGCGTCGACTTGGTCGCGAAGCGCCGCCAAAGAGCCGGTATTGACGATGACGTCGTCGGCTACCGCGAGGCGCGCAGGCCGCGCCGCCTGCGCTGCGAGGATGGCGCCGACCTCATCGGGGGTGAGTCCGCTGCGCGCAATGGTGCGCGCGATCTGGAGTTCTTCCGGGCAGTCGACGACCGCGATCCGGTCGACCGGCGCATCATAGGCGCCGGTCTCGACGAGCAGGGGGATGACCGCCACCGCGTACGGCCCCGAAAGCGACGCAAGCCGTGCCTTCACCTCGTGAAGAATGAGGGGGTGGAGAATCGCTTCGAGCTGCCGCCGCGCAGCCGGGTCGACGAACACGCGGCGACGCAGCACGGGGCGGTCGAGCGAGCCGTCCGCGGCGATGACCGCCTCCCCGAACGATGCGCGGATCACGTCCAGCGCGCGGCTGCCGGGTCGCGTCAGCTCGTGCGCGATCACGTCGGTATCGATGACCGGCACGCCGAGCTCGGCAAACCGTTCTGCGGCTGCGGACTTGCCGGAACCGATGCCGCCGGTCAGCCCGATCGTGAACATCAGAACTGCGCGAGATAGGCCTGCGTCAGGTCCGCACCGAAGAACAGGGCAACGAGTCCCCCGCCCGCGAGGTAGGGGCCGAACGGGATCGGCACACGGCGGTCGTGCTTGACGGCGACGATCATCGTGATGCCGACCACCGCCCCGACGACCGACGCGAGCAGAAGCGTGACGGGCAGCAACTGCCAGCCGAGCCACGCCCCGATCGCCGCCAGCAGCTTGAAATCACCATAGCCCATCCCCTCCTTGCCCGTCACCAGCTTGAACATCCAGTAGACCGACCATAGCACGAGGTAGCCCGCGGCCGCGCCGGCGACCGCGTCAGGAAGGGAAGCGAAATGTCCGCCGAGATTGATCAGCAAGCCGGCCCAGAGCAGTGGAAGCGTCAGGCTGTCCGGCAACAACGTCGTGTCAAGATCGATGAAGGCGAGCGCGATGAGCATCCAGACGAGCAGCAATGCACCGGCGGCCTGGACCGTCGGCCCCCACTTCCAGGCCACCGCCGCGGAGAGCAGCGCCGCGAGCAGTTCGACCAGCGGATAGCGCGCGCTGATCGGCGTCCTGCAAGACGCGCACCGTCCGCGAAGCCATAGCCACGAAAGCAGCGGTACGTTCTCGAGCGCCGTGATCGCGTGGCCGCAGGCCGGGCACGCCGAGCGCGGCGCCCACAGGTTGAAACGCGGCCCCGCCGGCGACGGCTCGCCGCGCAGCTCCGCGCACTGCGCCTGCCATTCGGCGTCCATCATTTTCGGCAGGCGGTGGACGACGACGTTGAGAAAGCTGCCGACGAGCAGGCCGAGCAGGAAAACCAGCCCTGTGAAGAGGGCCGGTTCGGCGACGAATAGCGTCATCCGACGACCGCGCCCATCTTGAAGATCGGCAGGTACATCGCGATGACCATCCCACCGATCAGCGTGCCCAACACGACCATGATGAGGGGCTCCATCAGGCTCGACAGCGCCTCGACGGCGTCATCGACTTCAGACTCGTAAAAATCGGCGACCTTGCCGAGCATCGCGTCGAGCGAGCCCGACTCCTCGCCGATCGCCGCCATCTGCAGCACCATATTCGGAAAGCGCCCCGAGTTCTGCATCGCGACGGTCAGGGCCGTCCCGGTCGCAACCTCACCGCGGATCTTCTGCGTCGCCTCGACGAAGACCTGATTGCCCGACGCGCCGGCAACCGATTCGAGTGCCTCGACCAGCGGTACGCCTGCCGCGAACATGGTCGATAGCGTGCGCGTCCAGCGCGCGATCGTCGCTTTTTCAATGACCGCGCCGAAAATGGGCAACTTTAGCAAGAATCGGTCCATGGCTATCTGGATCTTGCGCGAGCGCTTCCACGCCTGCAGAAACGCGTAGATGCCGCCGCCTATTCCGCCGAAAATCGCCCACCACCACGTGACGAAAAAGTCCGAAATCGCCATCACGACCAGGGTCGGTCCCGGCAGGTCCGTCCCGAAGCTGCTGAATAGCTCCTTGAAGGCGGGGATGACGAAAATCATGATGATCGCCGTGATGACGAAGGCGACCACGATGATCGACACCGGGTAGAACAGCGCCGACTTGATCTTGCCCTTGATCGCGAGGATCTTTTCCTTGTAGACCGCGAGCCGGTCGAGCACCGCCTCGAGGATACCGGCCGCCTCGCCGGCCCCGACGAGGTTGCAGAAGAGTGCGTCGAAATAGAGCGGGTGCCGTGCAAACGACTGCGTGAGGCTGCTGCCCTTCTCGATGTCGGCCTTGATCTCCATGAGCAGCCGCTGCATTGACGGGTTGGAGTGCCCGCGGGCCACGATTTCGAACGACTGCAGCAAGGGCACGCCGGCCTTCATCATGGTCGCGAGCTGCCGCGTGAAGAGCGCGACATCCTTTTCGGTGATGCGCTTGCCGCCGCCGAAAAGATTGCTCTGCTTCTTGAGCTTCGTGACCCGGATCCCCTGCTTGCGTAGCTGCGCGTTGACAAGCGTTTCGCCGGCGGCCTGGATCTGACCCTTGACCTTCTTGCCGCGCTTGTCCATGCCTTCCCACAGGAAGGTCGCGTCCTTGACTGCCTTTGCCGCTGTCGCCATCGAAGAATTTCCTTAAATGTTGGTAACGGCCTCGACCTCTTCCAGCGAGGTGAGCCCGGCTTTTACCTTCAACAGACCCGCCTGGCGCAAATCGAGCACGCCTTCGCGCTTGGCCTGGTCCGCGATGTCGGATTCGTTGCCGCCCTTGAGGATGATCCGCGTCATCGCGTCGGTGATCGGCATGACCTGATAGATGCCGACGCGGCCCTTGTAGCCGCTGCCGCCGCATATCTCGCACCCGACCGGCCGGTAGGGCTGCCACGTCCCGTCCAGCTGATCCTCGGTGAAGCCTGCGGCGAGCAGGGTTTCCGTGGGAACGTCGGCGGGCTGCTTGCAGCTGCACAGACGTCGACCGAGGCGCTGGGCGGTGATCAAAATCACCGACGAGGCGACGTTGAACGGCGCGACACCCATGTTCAGCAGACGCGTCAGCGTGCCGGGGGCATCGTTGGTGTGCAGCGTCGACATCACCATGTGTCCGGTCTGCGCCGCCTTGATCGCGATGTCCGCGGTTTCGAGATCGCGAATCTCGCCGACCATGATGACGTCGGGGTCCTGCCGCAGGAAGGATTTGAGCGCCGCCGAAAACGTCAGCCCAGCCTTATCGTTGACGTTGACCTGGTTGATTCCGGGCAACTGGATTTCGGCCGGATCTTCGGCGGTCGAAATGTTGACGTCGGGCTTGTTCAGAATATTCAGGCAGGTATAGAGCGACACGGTCTTGCCGGAGCCGGTCGGCCCGGTGACGAGCACCATGCCATAGGGGCGCCGGATTGCGTCCATCAGCAGATCCTTCTGCCAGGGCTCGTAACCCAGCGCTTCGATCCCGAGCTGCGCACTGCTCGGGTCGAGAATACGCATCACGATTTTTTCGCCATACAGCGTCGGCAGGGTGCTGACGCGAAAATCGATCGCGCGGTTCTTCGACAGCACCAACTTCATGCGGCCGTCCTGCGGCACGCGCTTCTCGGAAATGTCGAGACGCGACAGCACCTTGATGCGCGACGCGACCTTGTCCTTGATCGCCATCGGCGGCTGAGCAACTTCGTACAGCATGCCGTCGCGCCGGTAGCGAATGCGGTAGAACTTCTCGTAGGGCTCCAAGTGGATGTCGGAGGCGCCCATGTTGATGGCGTCGAGCATGATCTTCTGCAGGTAGCGCACGACCGGGGCGTCGTCGATCTCGATTCCGCCGGTCTCCTGGACTGCGGCGGCGCTCTCTTCGTCGGCGAAATCGAGGTCGAGGTCTTCGGCGTTCAACACGGCCATCGTGCTTTCCGAGGCCTCGCCTGCCTTTTCGATCAGCTTGCCGAGCTTGTCGTCTTCGACGACCACCGGTTCGACGGCCTGCCCGGTCTGGAATTTCACCTCGTCGAGCGCTTGCAGGTGCGTGGGGTCGGAGGTCGCCACGTACAGCTTGTTGCCGCGCTGATAGAGCGCGAGCACCCGCCGCTTCTGCACCAGCTTCTGGTCGAGCAGGCCTTGCGGCAGGCTCTCGGCGTCCATCGCGTTGAGGTCGAGATAGGGAAAGCCGAAGGACGCCGCGGCGAATTCGGCGACCTGGTCGGCCTTGAAGCGCCGCCCCTTGATCAGCTCGGTCACGAACGAGTCGCCGGACTGGTGCGCACGATTCCACACCCCCTCGGCGTCCTGCTCGGACAGCCAGCCGTGGTTGACCATCGCACGCGCCAGCCCGGTCAGGTTGTTCGTGTTCGTTACAGCGGCCATTGCTCGTTTCTCGACAAATCCACCTCAAACAGGGTCGGCATCGCCCGCGGGGAAGGCGGTCGACGCAGAATCAAACGCCTTAACGGCGATTTTTCGACTAAGTTGAGGCGCGCGAAGACGCCGCTTCCGGTACGGCCGGAAGGTATATCCGCGCCATTTTGACCGCGCGATCCTGGGTTTGCACGATTTCGACGGGCACATCGCCGAGCTTGAGACTCACCCCGGCCTCCGGAATGTCCTCGAAGTGTTCGAGCAAAAGGCCATTGAGGGTTTTCGGCCCGTCCAGCGGAAGCGCGAGGCCGAGCTTGCGGTTGAGGTGGCGCAACAGCACGGAACCTTCCGCGAGCCAAGTTCCGTCTTCTTCCCTGCGCAGGTAGCCCGTGTCGGAAGGCGCCTGGGTGGTGAATTCGCCGACCATCTCCTCGAGCAGATCCTCGAGCGTCACGAGCCCCTGCAGCTCGCCGTATTCGTCGACCACGAGCGCGAGCCGTCGCCGGGCGGTCTGGAAATTGCGCAACTGGGTGAATAGCGGCGTACCGGCGGGAACGAAATAGGCCTCCTCGAGGTTTTGCTTCATCATCTCCGGATCGAGCACGTCCCCACTCAGCGCGTGGAGGACGCGACGCACGTGCAGAACCCCGAGAACGGCGTCGGGCGCACCCTGGTAGACGACGAGGCGCGTGTGGTGACTGGTCGAGATCTGCTGGCGCAAGCGTTCCGGATCGTCCTCGATGTCGATCGCCTCGATCTGGCTTCGGGGCGTCATGACGTCGTCCACGGTGATGTCTTCGAGCTCGAGCAGGTTCACCAGTATCCGGTGGTGCTCGCGCGGCAGCCGACCCGAAGATTCCAGCACGATGGTCCGCAGCTCTTCGAGGCCCAGGCTGTTGCCCTGCGTCGGATCAGGTTGCTTGATGTGTGCGAGCTTGAGGATGCCCTGGACGAAGAGATTCACGAACCACACCACCGGGTAGGCGAGCTTCAGCAGGGGCGCGAGCAGCAGTGTCGCCGGATAGGCCACGCGCTCCGGAAACGACGCACCAAGAACCTTGGGCGTGACTTCGCTGAACACGAGAATCAGGAAGGTCAGCAGCAGGGTCGCCGTGAACAGCACGATCTCGCCGTCGCCGAACAGGCGGATCGCCAGCACCGCCGACAGGGTGCCGGACGCCGCGTTGACGAGATTGTTGCCAAGCAGGATCACACCCAGAAGCTTGTCGGTCTGATCGAGCAGCGCCTGTGCGCGCACGGCGCCACGCACGCCCGAGTCCGCCGCGTGGCGCAGGCGATAGCGATTGATCGCCATCATCGCGGTCTCGGATGCAGAGAAGAACGCCGAGGTCAGAAGCAGGACCGCGAGCACGCCGAACAGCGTGCCGGTGGAAATGTTGTCCAATCAGTCCCGCCTCAACGCCCGAGCACGACTTCGAGCACGAATTGCGTCCCGACGTAGGCCATGAGCAAGAGGGTGAAGCCCGTGATCGTCCACCACAAGGCCGTGCGCCCTCGCCAGCCACGGAAATGCCGGCCGAGCAGCAGGCCGCCGAAAACCAGCCACGAGAGGATGCCGAAGACGACCTTGTGCGTGAGTTGCAGCGGTTGGCCGAACAGCTCCTCGGAAAACAGGATGCCGCTCGACACCACGAGCGTCAGCAGCACGAAGCCCGCACCGATGGTGCGAAAAAGGATCGCCTCCAGGGTAAGCAGGGGCGGCGCCGCACCCACCGCCACGGCACCGCGGTGCAACTGCTTTTCGAGGATTGTCATCAGCAGGGCGTGCAGCGCGGCCACGGCGAGCAGGCCATAGGCGAGAAACGAGACCGCGAGATGGGCGCGCAGGGCCAGCATCTGCGAGTTGGGGATGACATGCGCGGCCGTGAAAATGGCCAGGAAGAGCGTTCCGGCGGAAGCAAGGCCGGTGACCCAGGACTGTACCCGGGCGAGCGGCGCGCCGTGGCTGCTGGCCCAGTACATGAGCGCCGCCAGCCAGAACACGGTCGACACCGAGTTGCCGAAGCCGAGGCGGATATCGCCCTCGCCGAGTACCGATACGTACAGCAAGGCCCCGTGCGCGAGCAGCGTCGCAGGCAGACCGAGGCGTAGCCAGAACGATTGCGGGGAGACGCTGCGCATGCGCCAGGCCATCCAGCCATACGCGGCGCTCACGCACAGGGCGGCCAGCGAAAACGGAGACATTCGTTAAAATAGGAAGGCGTTCCAGCCTATTATCCATGCCGCCCGAGGCGGCAACAAGGAAGCCATGTTCGAAAACCTCAGTGGACGCCTCGCCGGCGTCGTCAAGAACCTGCGCGGACAGGCTCGCATCACCGAAGCCAATATTCAGGATACCTTGCGGCAGGTGCGGCTCGCGCTGCTCGAGGCAGACGTCGCGCTGCCCGTCGTCAAGAGCTTCATCGACGCGGTGAAGGCGCGAGCGCTGGGCCAGGAGGTACTCACCAGCCTGTCGCCCGGACAAGCCCTGATCGGCATCGTCCACGAAGAGCTCACCCGGCTCATGGGCGGCGAGAACGCCGACCTGAATCTCGCGGCGACGCCGCCCGCCGTTATCCTGATGGCCGGCCTGCAGGGCTCGGGCAAGACGACCACGAGTGGCAAACTCGCGCTGCTCCTGAAAAACCGCAAGAAGAAAGTACTGCTCGCCTCGGCCGACGTCTACCGGCCCGCCGCGATCGACCAGCTGCGACAGCTCGCGAAACAGCTCGACGTCAGCTTCTTCGACGCCGATAGCGAGCGCGACCCGCTGAAAATCGCGCGCGCCGCGCAGGATCACGCGCGCAAGCAGTTCTACGACGTGCTGATCGTCGATACCGCAGGCCGTCTCGCGATCGACGAGGCCATGATGAACGAGATCAAGGCGCTGCACGCCGCCATCACGCCCGTCGAAACGCTGTTCGTGGTCGATGCGATGCAGGGCCAGGACGCCGTCAACGTGGCGCGCGCCTTCAACGAAGCGCTGCCGCTCACCGGCGTCGTCCTGACCAAGCTCGACGGCGACGCGCGCGGCGGCGCGGCGCTTTCGGTCCGACAGATCACCGGCAAGCCGCTGAAGTTCATCGGCGTCGGCGAAAAACCCAACGGCCTCGAGCCCTTCCATCCCGAAAGGATGGCGCAACGCATTCTCGGCATGGGGGACGTGCTGTCGCTGATCGAGCAGGCGCAAAGTTCGGTCGACCTGGCCGAGGCAAAGAAAATCGCCGACAAGGTCAAGAAAGGCAAGGACTTCGACCTCGAGGACTTCAAGGCGCAGATCCAGCAGATGCGCAAGATGGGCGGGCTGTCAGCGCTGATGGACAAGCTTCCGGGCGCCGGCCAGATGGCGGTCCCGGCCGGCGCCGACGACAAGGCCGTGAATCGCATCGAAGGCATCATCAACAGCATGACGCCGCTCGAGCGTCGCAAACCCGACATCATCAAGGCGAGCCGCAAGCGCCGCATCGCCGCCGGGGCCGGCGTGCAGGTGCAGGAGGTCAACAAACTGCTGAACCAGTTCGGCCAGGCGCAGAAGATGATGAAAATGATGGGCAAGGGCGGCATCGGCAAGATGATGCGCGGCATGAAAGGCATGCTCCCCGGGATGCGCTGAGCCGGCACTGGCGGACCGATCCGATTCGGGTATAATTCGCGGTTTTCTCCGTTTACCCGGTGGGTTGAATCATGGTCGTTATTCGTCTTTCGCGCGGCGGCGCCAAAAACCGCCCCTTCTACAACGTGGTCGTGGCCGATTCGCGCTGCCGCCGTGACGGCCGCTTCATTGAGCGCGTCGGCTTCTACAACCCCGTCGCCGCCGAGGGCGCCGAAGGCGTACGCCTGAATGCGGAACGCATCGGCTACTGGGTAAGCAATGGCGCCCAGCTGTCCGACACGGTCGCGCGTCTGGTCAAGCAGAACAAGCCCGCCGCCTGATTTGGCTGAGTCCGAAGCCTGGGTCGTGATGGGGCGGGTCAGCGCCCCCTTCGGCGTCAAAGGCTGGGTCAAGGTCCAGCCCTTCAGCGAAGACCCGGGGACGCTGATGGATTTCGAGTCCTGGCGCGTCGGACGAGGCGAGCAGCAGGCGCAATACGCCGTCGAGGCCGTGCAGGATCACGGCAAGTCGCTGGTCGCCAAACTAGTCGGCATCGACGACCGCGACGCGGCCTTTGCTTTGCGAGGTCAGGAAGTCTCGGTGGCGAAAAGCGCGTTACCGCCGCCGGAAGAGAACGAGTTTTATTGGTCGGACCTGATCGGCCTGACCGTGATGAACCGCGAAGGCGTCGAACTCGGCAAGGTCGACAGCCTCATGGAAAGCGGCGCCCACGATCTGCTGGTCGTCAAAGGCAGGCGCGAACATCTCATTCCGTTCGTCGCGGCCTTCGTCGGCAAGGTCGACCTGGCCGGCGGGACCGTCGAGGTCGACTGGGGCGAGGACTACTAATGCGCTTCGACGCGGTCACGCTCTTCGCCGAGATGTTCGATGCGGTACTGGACTACGGCATCACGCGACGCGCGCTGGATCGCGGGCTTTACCGATTCAAGTCGTGGAACCCCCGCGCCTTCACCGACGATCCGCATCGTACGGTCGACGACCGGCCCTACGGTGGCGGCCCCGGCATGCTGATGCTGGCCGAGCCCCTGGACCGTGCGCTGAATGCCGTGCAGCAGGAACTGGCGAGCGAGAATCTGGCGCCGTGGGTGGTGCATTTTTCGCCGCGCGGCCGCCCGCTGACGCAGCAGCGGGTGATGGAACTGAAGGACATGCCCGCACTCGTGCTGCTTTGCGGGCGATACGAAGGCATCGACGAGCGGCTGCTGCAGCGCCGCGTGGACGAGGAGGTCTCGCTCGGCGACTTCGTGCTGTCGGGCGGCGAATTGCCCGCGCTGGCGCTGATGGACGCGATCGTCCGCCAGTTGCCGGGCGCCCTGAACGACGCGGAGTCGGCGGCACAGGACTCGTTTAGCGCTGGGCTCCTCGACTGCCCGCATTACACGCGACCCGAGGTCTGGCAGGGCATGGCGGTGCCGCAAGTGCTGAAAAGCGGCAACCACGCGGCAATCGCCAAGTGGCGGCACGAACAGAGCCTGCGGCTAACGGGGGCCCTGCGGCCCGACCTGCTGGAACGGGCGCAGCACGATGAACGGAATTGACGGATAGCCTCCCCGGGCTCTCCGGAATGAGCGGCGCTGGGTTCAACGCGAATCCCGGCCCAATGTGAAACGGCGTCAAGTCCGCGAGCGGAAAAAAACCCGGTCGCGCACCTCTCCCGCCAGATGAAGGAAACATCATGAACATCATCGAGCAACTCGAACAGGAAGAAATCGCCCGCCTCGGCAAAACCGTTCCCGACTTCGCCCCCGGCGACACCGTCGTCGTCCAGGTGAAAGTGAAGGAGGGCAACCGCGAGCGTCTGCAGGCCTACGAGGGCGTCGTCATCGCCAAGCGCAACCGTGGCCTCAACTCCGCCTTCACCGTCCGCAAGATCTCGGCAGGCGAAGGCGTCGAGCGCACCTTCCAGACCTACTCGCCGCTGGTCGCGAGCGTCGAAGTCAAGCGCCGCGGCGACGTCCGCCGCGCCAAGCTCTACTATCTGCGCGAGCGCTCCGGCAAGTCGGCGCGCATCAAGGAAAAGCTGCCTGCGCGCAAGGCAAGCGTGGCCGCCGAATAAATCGTCTGCCGCCCTGCAAGAACGCCCGCCTCGCGCGGGCGTTTTTTTTGACCCGAGCCCCCACCCTTCCTCTGCACACGGACAAAGCGCGGGCTAGAATCCTGGAATGCCCGCCTACGACGCCGTCCTGCCAGCGCCCATGTGTCGCCTCGGCGCCCGCTTCACCGGGGACGCCCTGACGCGGCTGGATTTTTTGCCTGCGGACGCCGAAGTCTCGTCCGGCATCGACTCGCGCGCCCGAGAGTTGAGTGTCCAGCTCGAGGCGTATTGGCAGGACCCCGGCCATGTCTTCGATCTTTTCTACGTCCCCCTCGGAACGCCGTTTCAACTGCGCGTCTGGCACGCCCTCATGCGCATCCCGGCGGGCCGGCCGACGACCTACGGGAGCCTTGCCGCCCGCCTGGGAACCGCGCCACGCGCGGTCGGCCAGGCCTGCGGCGCCAACCCGCTGCCGATCCTGATTCCCTGCCATCGCGTCGTTGCCGCGCGCGGCGTCGGCGGATTCATGCACGCCGACTCGGGAATGCCGCTGGACGTGAAGCTCTCGCTGCTGGCCCATGAACGACGCGCTGATTGATCGTTTCTGCGACCACCTGTGGCTGGAGGACGGGCTCGCCGAACTGACCCTGGCTGCGTACCGGCGCGACCTCAGAAGCTTTGCCGGGTGGCTGGACAAAACGCGCGCGCGCTCGCTCGACGCGGTCGCGCCCGGAGATGTCGAAGCCTATCTCGGGTGGCGCTTCGCCCACCACGTCGGGCCACGCAGCGCAGCGCGTTATACCTCCGCGCTCAAGCGTTTCTATCGTTACCTGCTCCGCGAAAACCTAATCGCCGCCGACCCGACGCTGAACCTCGACCGCCCGAAACTGCCGCGCGCGCTTCCCGCCAGCCTGAGCGAAACCGACGTCGAACGCCTGCTCGAGCGCGCGGACAGCGACACGCCGCAGGGCCTGCGCGACCGGGCGATGCTCGAGACGCTATATGCTACGGGGCTCAGGGTGTCCGAACTCGTCGGCTTGAAGTTGAACGCGCTCAACCTCGACGACGGTGTATTGCGCGTGACGGGCAAGGGCAACAAGGACCGGCTGGTGCCGCTCGGTGAAGAGGCCGTGCGCCGGCTTCGGCACTATCTCGCCGAGGCGCGCTCGCAGCTCCTGCGCCGCCAGGTCTCCGACGCCGTGTTCGTCACCCCTCGCGGCGCCGCGATGACCCGGCAAGCCTTCTGGTACCTGATCAAGCGGCGCGCAGCGGCAGCCGGCGTCACGCGTCAGCTGTCGCCGCACACGCTGCGCCACGCCTTCGCTACCCATCTTCTCAATCACGGTGCCGACCTGCGCGTCGTGCAGATGTTGCTCGGACACAGCGACATCTCGACCACTCAGATCTACACCCACGTCGCGCGCGAGCGGATGAAGCGCCTGCACGCCGCGCACCATCCGCGCGGCTAGCGTTACACGCGGCCGCTCGCCTCCGCGAGGTAGAACCACTCCTGTCCGGGCAAGGCGCCCGGATTGGGAAAAACGACATAGCCTTCTCGGTCGGCGCGAAGCGGCTTTCCGTCGTGACGCGTGCCGATCAACTCACCGGCGGCGAGCCGGTCGAAACTCGCCCAGGAACGTACAAACCGGTCGTCCGGATGGTTGCGGTCGACGACCTCGTAGAGGCGCAGCGCCTCCCGTGCCGAGACGGGTTCCGGCGCGCCCTCGGCAGTCAGGCCGAGGTGTGCGAGGGCGTTGCGCAGCGCCCGGTAAGCGACCGCGGGGGCGGCCGGGTCGTCATGCTGACCGCATTCAAGCGTGAGCGCGATGCCGCCGTGGCGACGCATGTACTCGGTCGTGCCGACGCCATAGTGGACGTCCGCGTCGCGCGCCGGGGCACCCGCGGCCCGACGCCGCGCGACGCCGGCGGCATAGGTGTCGAGCCAGCCGTCGACGAAGCGGTGCACGCCCAGCGCGAGGGCAAGCGCCGTCTCCTCGGCCGCGCGCGTGAAGGGTTCCAGTTCGCCCGCGTTGTCTTCGGGGCCGAGCATCACGAAGGGTGCCCCGGCGGTATGGAAGGAATGCAGGTCGAGCAGCGCATCGTGCTGCCGCAGCAGCGGGCAGAGCCAGTTGGCCACGTGGTCCTCGAATTCGGTGGGCGAATCGCTCGGCGCCAGATTACGGTTGAGGTTGCGATCGCCCATGCGCTGGCGGCGGGCGTAGGCGAGCGGGTTCGCCACCGGAACGAAGGTGACCCGGCCTGCGACCGCGGCGAGCTGACCCGACTCGATTTCGCCGACCGCGCGACGGATCGCCTGCGTGCCGCAGGTCTCGTTGCCGTGCACGGCGCCGAGCACGATGAGCCGCGGCCCCGGCGCGAGGCCGGTGAAGGCGATCGACTGGAAGTGCAAAGCTGCGGAATCGTTCATCGCGTCATTCATGCGGCGGCTGCCTTGACGAGCAGCGAGATGCTCGACACCAGGAGCAGGAGGCCGACCAGGCGCGTCATCTGCGCCGGCGCAAGCCCCACGTGCGCGCGTCCGCCGAGATAAAGTGCGGCGAGCACGAGCGGCAGTGCGACGGCATAGGCCGACCACACCGCCGGGGTCAACAGCAGCCCCACTATCAGGAAGCTGCCGATGCGCGTCAAGCCCTCGATGAAGAACAACGCCGATAGCGTGGCACGCGACTCGCCCTTGTCGCGGATGCGATGGGCCAGGTAAATCACATAGGGCGGGCCGCCCGTACCAAAAAGACCGCCGACGGTGCCGCCCGTCAGCGAGGCCGGAATCGCCCAGAGCCGGGACACGGGCTTGTCGCCGTGCAGGTTCAGCAGGCTGCGCAGCCCAAAAACGAGGACGAACAATGCCAGCCCGATCAGCATAGGGGCCTGCGGCAGGTTCACCAGCAGACCCGTTCCGAACGCGACGCCGACGACGCTGAACGGAATCAGGATACCGATCTCGTCCCAGCGCACGCGTTTGAAGTGCACCCCGCCGAGCACGAGCGAGGCCGTGAAATCGAGCAGGAGCACGAGGGGGACGACGAACTGCAACGGCATGAACAAGGCCAGCAGCGGCACCGCGATCAACCCCGAACCGAAACCGGTGATGCCGCGGATGAAATAGGCCGCGAGCAGAATCGCCGCGGCGGCGGCCATGTGTTCGAAACTCAAGGACGCGCGCCGCGTTCGATCGTGATACCGAGTTCCTTGATGCCGGGGACAATCGCGAACTTGGTCACCGAAACCTTCACCCAGGGTGCGCCGAATTCGTTGCGCACGATCGCCGCGACGTGTTCGGCGACCGACTCGACCAGCGTGATCGGCTGCGGCGCGTCGTGCAGATACGCCTTCACGCGCGTGGCCACGGCCCCGTAGTCGATGGTGTCGGCGACGTCGTCGGTGCCGCCAGCCTTGTTGTGCGGCAGGCCGATTTCGAGGTCAAGCCGCACCGGTTGTGGTACTTTGCGTTCCCATTCGTAGATGCCGATAATCAGATCGAGACGGAAGTCCCGCAAAAATAAGATATCCATCGCCTCGAACCTCACGGGCGCCACTCGGCGCGCTTGCCAAACCCGCTATCTTACTGACTTATGATCCACCTGTTGCTCGTTGTCGCCGCGTACCTGCTCGGCTCGCTGTCGTTTGCGGTGATCGTCAGCCGCGCGATGGGACTGCCTGATCCGCGCAGCTTCGGCTCCGGCAACCCGGGCGCGACCAACGTGCTGCGTACGGGACGCAAGACCGCGGCGATCCTCACACTTCTCGGCGACGCCCTCAAGGGATGGGTCGCGGTCGTCGCGGCGCGCGGGCTGGCCGCGCAGTTCGGACTCGACGACGACATCGTCCTGCTCTGCGCTCTCGCCGCGTTCATCGGCCACCTGTTCCCGGTGTTCTTCGGCTTCCAGGGCGGCAAGGGCGTCGCCACCGCGCTCGGCATCCTCGTCGCGCTCGATCCCTGGCTGGGCCTGGCGTGTCTGGCGACTTGGGTCGCGATGGCGCTGGTGTTTCGCATTTCGTCGCTCTCGGCGCTCGTCACGGCCGTGCTGGCGCCGGTCTACGCCGGCCTCTTGCTGGGTTGGAACGACAGCGCGACGACCGTGCTGGTGATCGCCCTGCTGCTGGTCTATCGTCACAAGGCGAACCTCCTCAAACTCGTTACCGGCCAGGAAGCGCGCATCGGCAAGCGCTCCTGATCACTGTCTGCCATGGCCCTGTTCGACAAAACCATCGATCACGCGAAAGAGAGCCTTGCGGAGGTTTCGCGCGAGGCCATCGACCAGGCCGGAAAGCGCCTCTCGGACGTCGTCAAGGACGGCGTCTCGCAGGCCGGGACCGAACTCAAGGACGTGATCTGGCGGGCAAGCCAGGAAATCGACACCAAGCTTGAGAAGATCTCCGATGAACTGCACGAACAACGCCAGTTCACGAAGGACGACGTGCGCGAACTCGTCGACTACGCGGGGGCCCGTCTCGGTGCGCTGATGGACGAGCGCATCGTCTATGCCAAAGCCGAGTTCTCGGCGCTGGTCCAGGAGAAGGTCGAGTATTTCAAGCACGAGGTCGACAGCTTCTTCATCGAGCGCCAGCGCGACCTCGCGCGCGAGCGGCGGCGCCTTTTCATCAACGTCGCGGTTGCGATCCTCGCGTCGCTGTCGCTCGGCTTCGTGTCCTGGCTGTATCACCAGTATCTGGGAGGCGGACTCGACGTGTTCGCCCTCTTCCGCATCGTGTTCGCCTCGCTTGCAGGCGGCTATACGGCCTATCTCGCGGTCAAGTTGCTGCGCCGCTGGCTGTCGATGTCGGAACACAAGAAGGACACGCTCTTCCTGGTCAGCCGATACTGGGGCGTGCTTCGCCCGGAAAGCGTCTTCGGAACGGTCGTACTCGTGTGCCTGATGGCGGCGCTGGTCGGCTTCCTGTTGTTTCCGGATCAGATCGCGGCACTCACCGGCAGCGAGAAATGGCTCCGGGCCTTGCGCAACGCCTACCCTGCGTTGCGCCCGTGACTGCCGGTTGGCGGCGCACGGTCACTCGACCGGGCCAAGCGAAGCCAGTGCCCAGCGCGGCTTGACCGCGAAGTCGAGGTCTGACGCGCGCGCCACACGATCTGCCACGGATGCCAGGCGCTGAGCCCCGGCGAACGCGATCATTGCGCCGTTGTCGGTGCAGAATTCGAGCGACGGATAGAACACGCTGACGCCGGCGCGGCCGCCCTCGGCGGTAAGCCGCTCGCGCAGCCGCGCGTTGGCGCCGACGCCGCCGGCGACGACGAGACGGTTCGCCGCGGCGTGCCGACACGCCGCAAGACTTTTGCCGACCAGCACATCGACCGCGGCGGCTTCGAACGCAGCGGCGATGTCGGCCGCCTGTCCCAGGCCCTGTTTGCGCACGAGCGTCAGCACTGCGGTCTTCAAGCCGCTGAAGCTGAAATCGAAGTCCCCCGAATTGAGCATCGGCCGCGGCAGCGCGAAGCGCGTTGCGTCGCCCGCCGCCGCGAGGCGCGACAAAGCCGGTCCCCCCGGGTATCCGAGCCCGAGCAATTGCGCCGTCTTGTCGAAGGCTTCGCCCGCGGCGTCGTCGAGCGTCTCGCCAAGGAGCGTGTATTGCCCCACCGCCGAAACGAGCATCAGTTGGGTGTGGCCACCCGATACCAGCAAGGCGACGAACGGGAACGCCGGCGGCGTATCGGAAATGAGCGGCGACAACAGATGCCCCTCGAGATGATGGACGCCGATCGCCGGCACGCGGAGGGCAAACGCCAACGCCCGGCCCATTCCAGCGCCGACGAGGAGCGCACCGGCCAGGCCTGGCCCCTGCGTGAAGGCGACGCCGCCGAGTTCGGAAAGCAGGCGGCCGCTTTCCTCGAACACCTGGCGGGTCAGCGGCAGAATCCGTCGAATATGGTCACGCGAGGCGAGCTCGGGCACGACACCGCCGTACGCGTTGTGCATCGCGATCTGCGAATGTAAGGCGTGCGCCACGAGGCCCTCTGCGCTGTCGTACAGCGCGACACCGGTTTCGTCGCAGGAAGATTCGATACCGAGCACTAACATAGGGAGACGGACTGGGCTGGAAAAATCCCAGCGGGCTTGTTATTATTCTTGTTTTTCCAGTTCACAGGAAGCTTTCCAGAAAGCCCATCTTCCAATGCCCCACGTCAAAGTCAAAGAAAACGAGCCGTTTGATGTCGCACTGCGTCGCTTCAAGCGTTCGATCGAAAAAGTCGGCCTCCTCACCGAACTGCGCGCACGCGAGTTCTACGAGAAGCCCACCGCCGAACGCAAGCGCAAGCTCGCCGCCGCGGTCAAGCGCCAGAGCAAGCGCCTGCGCAGCCAGCAACTGCCGCCCAAGATGTATTGATTCTGCGCGCGCAGAATTTCCCCGCCTAACACCTCGATCATGTCGCTGCGGACCCGCATCACCGACGACATGAAGAGCGCCATGCGCGCCAAGGAAACGGCGCGCCTCGGTACGATCCGCCTGCTGCTGGCTGCCATCAAGCAGAAAGAGGTCGACGACCGTACCGAGCTAGACGATGCGGCCGTCACCGGCATCGTCGAGAAACTGATCAAGCAACGCAAGGATTCGATCGGCCAGTTCGCAGCTGCCGGGCGGGACGATCTCGTCGCCGCTGAACAGGCCGAACTCGCCGTTCTGCTGACCTATCTCCCCGAGCAATTGTCGGCCGACGAGGTGGAAACAGCGGTCGCCCACGCGATCAGCGAGTCCGGTGCAACTTCCGTCAAAGATATGGGCAAGGTCATGACGCTGCTGAAGCCGCGTCTCGCCGGCCGGGCCGACATGGCGCAGGTTTCCGCGCTCATCAAGGCGCGCTTGGCAGGCTGACCCTTCGCCCGGCCCAGCCCCAGCCGGCCGGGTCTATCATGCGGTAAACATGATTCCGCGCGATTTCATCGATACCCTGCTGAGCCGCGTCGACATTGTCGACGTGATTGACCGACGGGTTCCCCTCAAGAAAGCCGGCCAGAACTACCAGGCCTGCTGCCCCTTTCACAGCGAAAAGACGCCGTCCTTCACGGTCAGTCCCAGCAAGCAGTTCTACCACTGCTTCGGTTGCGGCGCCCACGGCACCGCGCTCGGCTTCCTAATGGAATACGAGCACATGAGCTTTCCCGACTCCGTCGCCGCGCTTGCCGAGGACGCGGGCCTGCCGATGCCGGAATCGAGCCTCGAACCCGAGCGTCCGAAACCACCGCCAGCGCTGTGGGACGCGCTAGAACAAGCGGCACGCTTCTACAAGCAGCAACTCAAGCAGGCACCGCATGCGATCGACTACCTCAAGCAGCGCGGCCTGAGCGGCGCCATCGCCGCGCGCTACGGTATCGGTTACGCTCCCGACGGATCGCCGCTCAAACGCGTTTTCGCCGACTACGACGCAGAGGCGCTCGCCGCCTCGGGACTGGTCGTCGACAACGAAGGCCGACGCTACGACCGCTTCCGCGACCGCATCATGTTTCCCATCCGCAACGTCAAGGGTCAGATCGTCGGCTTCGGCGGCCGGGTGCTCGGGCAGGGCGAGCCGAAATACCTGAACTCCCCGGAAACGCCGCTGTTTCACAAAGGCTCGGAAATCTACGGGCTGTTCGAAGCGCGTGCCGCGATCAAGCGCGCGGCGCGGGTCGTCGTCGTCGAGGGCTATATGGACGTCGTGGCGCTCGCGCAGCACGGCGTCGAATTCGCCGTCGCGACGCTCGGCACGGCGACGACGCCCGTCCACGCGCGCACGCTTCTGCGCCATAGCGACCGGCTTGTCTACGCCTTCGATGGCGACGCCGCCGGGCGCAAGGCCGCGTGGCGGGCGCTGGAAAACAGCCTCGAAGCGCTGCAGGACGGCAAGGAAGTCAGCTTCCTGTTCCTGCCTGAAGGCGAGGATCCGGACAGCTACATCCGCGACCACGGCTGCGACGCCTTTCTGCGACTCCTCGACAATGAAACCTTGCCCTTGTCGGCGTTCCTGATGCGCGAACTCGCGCGCGGCCGACGACTCGACACTCAGGAAGGCCAGGCGACCCTGTTGAAGGACGCCAAGCCGCTGCTGGAAAAAATCGGCGCACCGCTGCTCGCACGCCTCATTCAGCGTCAAATCGCGGAGTTGACGCAACTTCAGGTCGGCGATCTCAGCGCAATGGGCCTGCGACCGGTCGCGTCCCGCCCGCTTCCGCCGCGCCAACAACGCCGCATCGCCCCTTCGCGCCTCCGGGGTTTGGCACGCATTCTGCTAATGAATCCGCAGCGGGCAAGCGAAGTCGAGCCGCTTTGGTTCGATGCGCGCGATCCGCTCCATGCGACGGCAGGCGAACTGATCGCCTGGCTGCGCGAAGTGGGGCCGCTCAGGCTGCACACATTGGCGGAAGCCGCGAAGGGCAGCGGCATGGAAGACTTCGTCAATGAACTGATGGTCGATTTACTCGACAAAGATGACACCTGGGACTGGAACGCGGAGTTCGAAGGTGCCGTCCAACAACTACGCGACGACTGGCGCCGCCGCCGGGTGCAGGAATTGGCGGCCCGTCCGCTCGCCAGCCTGTCGGTCGAAGAGCGCCGCGAACTGGGTGACTTGGCACGCTCGTAGCTTGCTGGGCGCGCCGGGACATTGCCCCGTTTTACGGTATAATGAGCGGTTTTGAATGATTTTTTCCGGCGCGGTCCATAGCGTAACGGAAAACATAAGCGGAGAAAAGCCTGTGGCTGTACGTGGAAGAAAACCCGGCGGCGGCGCCAAGAAACCCGAGGCACTGCTCCCCCTGAAGGAGTTGACGCCCGTCGAGGCCGAGGCACGCCGTACCCAGCTGAAGAATCTCATCATTCTGGGCAAGGAGCGCGGCTTTCTGACGTACGCCGAGATCAACGATCACCTGCCCGACGAGGTGCTGGACGCCGACCAGATCGAAGGCGTGATCAGCATGATCAACGACATGGGCATTCAGGTCTACGACGAAGCGCCGGACGCCGAGACGCTGCTCATGCAGGAAGCGGCGCCGGCTGTCGCGGACGAGGACGTCGTCGCAGAGGCCGAGCAGGCGCTGACGACGGTCGATTCCGAATTCGGGCGGACGACCGACCCCGTGCGCATGTACATGCGCGAAATGGGCTCGGTCGACCTGCTCACGCGCGAGGGCGAAATCGAGATCGCGAAGCGCATCGAGGAAGGCCTGCGCCATATGGTGCAGGCGATTTCGTCGTGCCCGCTGACGATCCAGCAGATCCTCGACATGGCGGCCCAGGTCGAGAAGGACGAACTGCGCATCGACGAGTTGATCGATGGTTTCGTCGAGGCGGAAACCGAAGCTGCCGCCGAGGAGGAAACCGCGGCGGGCGACGATGAAACCGACGAGGACGACGAGGACGCGAGCGCCGCCGTGGCCGCCGCCAACCTTGCGCAACTCAAGGCCGAGGCGCTCGCGCAGTTCGACTACATCCGCAAGGCCTACAAAAAGGCGCAGAACGCCCACGTCAAATATGGACTCGGCAGCGCGCAGCACATGAAGGCACAGGCCGAAGTCACCGAACTGCTGATGGCGATCCGCTTCTCGGTGCGCCAGGTGGACAACCTTTGCGAGCAGATCCGCAGCGCGGTCGAAGAAGTGCGCTCGCACGAGCGCAAGATCATGGAGTTTTGCGTAAACCGCTCGGGCATGCCGCGGGCGCACTTCATCAAGGCCTTCCCCGGCAACGAGACCAATCTCGCCTGGCTGGACAGGGAAATCGCCGCCAAGAAAGCCTACTGCTCGACGCTCTCGAAAGTCCAGTACGAGGTCAAGGCGCACCAGGAGGCCTTGATCGCGATGCAGGACCGGGTCGGCCTGCCGATCAAGAATCTCAAGGACATCAACAAGCAGATGTCGACCGGCGAAGCCAAGGCGCGGCGCGCGAAGCGCGAGATGATCGAGGCGAACCTGCGGCTGGTGATCTCGATCGCGAAGAAGTACACCAACCGCGGCCTGCAGTTCCTCGACCTGATCCAGGAAGGCAACATCGGCCTCATGAAGGCCGTGGACAAATTCGAATACCGCCGCGGCTACAAGTTCTCGACCTACGCGACCTGGTGGATCCGGCAGGCGATCACGCGCTCGATCGCGGACCAGGCCCGCACGATCCGCATCCCGGTACACATGATCGAGACGATCAACAAGATGAACCGGATCAGCCGGCAGATTCTGCAGGAAACGGGCATCGAGCCGGACCCCGCGACGCTCGCGATCAAGATGGAAATGCCGGAAGACAAGATCCGCAAGATCATGAAGATCGCGAAGGAGCCGATCTCGATGGAGACACCGATCGGCGACGACGAGGATTCCCATCTCGGCGACTTCATCGAGGACGCGAGCACGCTCTCGCCCGACGACTCCGCGATCTACGCCAACCTGCGCGACGCCACGCGGGAGGTGCTCGACAGCCTGACCTCGCGCGAAGCCAAGGTCCTGCGCATGCGCTTCGGTATCGAGATGAACACCGACCACACACTCGAGGAAGTCGGCAAGCAGTTCGACGTGACCCGCGAGCGCATTCGGCAGATCGAAGCGAAGGCCCTGCGCAAGCTGCGCCATCCGACCCGCTCCGAAAAGCTGAAGAGCTTCGTCGGCAGCGGCGAACAGTAAAGCCCCGCCGCCCGGCGGGGCTTCCACGTTTTCGGGTCTGTAGCTCAGCTGGTTAGAGCAGGGGACTCATAATCCCTTGGTCCACGGTTCAAGTCCGTGCAGACCCACCATTCACCCGGCATCGGCGATAATCACCCCGATAAAAAAGGGGGTAGCGGATGGAAGGGGAAGTCAGAAGAAACGGCGAGCGACGTCTGCAGATCCTGCAGGCGCTCGCGACGATGCTTCAGGAACCACAGCCGGAGAAAATCACCACGGCGGCACTCGCCGCGCGGGTCGGAGTGTCGGAAGCTGCACTCTATCGTCATTTTTCCAGCAAGGCGCAAATGTACGAAGGGCTGATCGAATTCATCGAGCAGACGCTTTTCGGCCTGATCGCGCGCATCGTTGCCGACACGCATTCGCCGCCTGCCCAGGTCGAAGCCATCCTCGTCACGCTCCTGAGCTTCGCGACGAAAAATCCCGGGATGACACGCGTGCTGATCGGCGAGGCGCTGGTCCACGAAAACACGCGCCTGCAAAAGCGCATCAATCAACTGCAGGACCGGATCGAAGCGCAGTTACGGCAGTGCCTGCGTCTCGGCGGCGACAGGCTGGCGAATGCGAGCGCACCGCTCGCCAATCTGCTGCTCTGTCTGGTCGTGGGTCGTTGGCACCAATACGCGAAGAGCGGCTTCACGCGCGGCCCCGAGGGCGACGTCGCGTTCATGCTGTCACACCTGCTCGCAGACGCCGCGTCTACAGGTTCAGCGCGAGCGACAGACCGGGCATAGGGGATCGCGGCGCAGTTTCATGACGCGGGCGTCGCTGCGCAAGCCGTCCCACAACAGCAGCCGGCCGACAAGAGGGTCGCCGACGCCGGCCAACAACTTCAGAACTTCGGACGCCTGCATCGCGCCGATTACGCCGACGAGCGGGGAGAACACGCCGGCCTCGGCACAGCGCAATTCCGGCTCGCCGGCTTCGTCCGGAAACAGGCAGTGGTAGCAGGGGCTGCCGGCGCGGCCTGGGGCGAACACCGCGAGCTGCCCCGAAAAGCCGATGGCCGCGCCCGACACGAGCGGCTTGCCGAAGCGCACGCACGCCGCATTGACTGCGTGGCGGGTGGCGAAGTTGTCGGAGGCGTCGACGACGACGTCGACCTGCGCGACCGCCGCCTCGAGCGCGGCGCCGGCAAGCGCTTCGCCGCGTGCGTCGACTTCGATCGTCGGATTGATCGCCTGCACGCTGCGGGCAAGAGATTCTGCCTTGTTCTCGCCGATGGCGGCGCTGCCGTGTCCGATCTGGCGCTGCAGGTTGCTCAGGTCGACGCGGTCGCCGTCGGCCAGAACGAGTCGTCCTACGCCGGCGGCACCGAGGTAGAGCGCGACCGGACAACCCAGGCCGCCGGCGCCGACGACGAGCACCGAAGCGGCCGAGATCTGCATCTGGCCGGTCACACCCAGTTCAGGCAGGAGGATGTGCCGGCTGTAGCGCAGCAGCAGATCGTCGTTCAGCTCCATCGAGAACCCGGGCTTACTTGTACCCGCGCCACTCCTCCGGCGTGTCGTCGCGGTCCCCGTGAAGATGAAGTTCGTACACCCGCATGAAGGCCTGCTGCGATTTCGCCTCCGGCTCGTCGGCCGCGACGTTGCGCCGCTGCACGCTTTCACAGAAGTACGCAAGCGCGCGCCGGAGCCTGCTGAGCAGGCTGTTGTCGAGATGAAAGCCCTGACTGGAGAGGGCCGTTTCCAAACCCTCGAGCGTGTATTCGCAGACGTGGTAGGTCACGAGCAGCCGATTGCGCTCGGCCTCCATGACGACTTGCAGCCCTTCGAGTCCTTCGAGCAGGACCCGCGCGCGTTCGACCTGGCCGGGCGGCAGGGAATGGAAGACGATTTCCCGATTTTTCTCCAGATCACACGGTCGCATGCCCAGGCCCGACAGACTAGTGAGATGCAGTATAGCCGCGTTGGACGCTGCCGGCAGGGAACGCGCCGGCAGGTCGACAGCCTCAGTGCGCCTGGAGAATCTGCAGGCCTTTCAGCAGGTTCAGCGCCTGATTGACCTGGAAATCGTTCTTGGACACGATTTCACCGGGTTCGAGCGGTGCGAGCGGCTTTCTTTCCCGCGAGGGCTGCTCCGCGGGCCCGGCCTCGTCGTCGGCCGGCACGACGATGGACGTACCCTCCTTGTCGGAAGGATTGGCCAGGTGCTTGGCGAGGTCGGCCTCGCGGATGCCGAGGCCGTCGTCTTCCGACGGCATGCTCGGATCCTCGACGACGATGTCGGGTTCGATGCCTTTGGCCTGGATCGAGCGCCCGTTCGGCGTGAAATAGCGGGCGGTCGTGAGCTTGATCGCGGTGCCGTTGCCGAGCGGCAGGATGGTCTGCACCGAGCCCTTGCCGAAGGTGCGCGTGCCCATGACCACGGCGCGCTTGTGGTCCTGCAGCGCGCCGGCCACGATCTCCGAGGCCGACGCCGAGCCGCTGTTGACGAGCACGACCATTGGCACCTGTTTCACGCCCTGCGGCAGGTTCTTCAGGTAGTCCGCCTGCATCGGGCGCAGATAGTTTTCGCGGCGCGCGGTGAGCTGCATCTTGGCATCCGGCGTGCGCCCCTCGGTGTAGACGACGAGTGCGTCGGGCTTGACGAACGCTGCGGTGACGGCGACCGCGCCGTTGAGAAGACCGCCGGGGTCGTTGCGCAGGTCGAGGATGAGGCCCTTGAGCGGCGCCTTGTTGTTCTTGTACAGCGCGTTCAGGGCTTCCGCCAGCAGTTCCCCGGTGTGCTCCTGGAACTGGGTGACACGCACATAGCCGTAGCCGCTTTCCATGAGCTTCGACTTGACGCTGCGGATCTTGATGATCGCGCGCGTGAGCGTCAGCACGATCGGTTTGTCGACGCCCTTGCGCGCGACGGTGAGCCGGATTTTCGAACCCGGCTTGCCGCGCATGCGCTTGACGGCGTCGTTGAGCGCCATGCCCTTCACCGGGGTGTCGTCGAGCTTGACGATGAGGTCGCCGGGCTTCACGCCGGCCTTGAATGCGGGCGTATCCTCGATCGGCGAAACGACCTTGATGAAGCCCTCTTCCATCCCGACTTCGATGCCCAGCCCGCCGAATTCGCCCTGGGTCCCGACCTGCAGGTCCTTGAATCCCTCGACGTCGAGATAGGCGGAGTGCGGATCGAGGCCGGTCAGCATGCCGTTGATCGCCTCGGTGATGAGTTTCTTGTCCTCGACCGGCTCGACGTAGTCGTTCTTGACCCGCGCGAACACGTCGGTGAATGCGCGCAACTCCTCGATTGGCAGCGGCGCCCCGGCCTCCTTGTCGGCGATCGCCGAAAGATTGAGCGTGAGGGCAGCGCCCGCCAGCACGCCGGCCACACCGACGAGAACGAATTTCGACTTCTGTGTCATCTCACTTCACCCACCCGAGGGGATTAACAGGGCGGCTCTGATGCCGCATTTCAAAGTACAGGCCGGAGTCCGGTTGGCCCCCGCTGTTGCCCACCGCGGCGATAGGATCGCCGGGTTTAACCCGCTCGCCCACCTGCTTATACAGACTTTCATTATTGCTGTACAGGCTCATGTAGCCCTCGCCGTGGTCGACGATGATGAGGTTGCCGAACCCTCGCAACCACTCGGCGAAAACGACCTGGCCGGCCGCAATCGCCTTCACGGCGCTACCTTGCGCGGCACGGATGAAGATGCCTTTCCAGCTCGTCCCGCCGCCTTCTCTCGGAGCACCAAAACGGTTCATCAGTTCCCCGGCGACTGGAAGGTGCAGCGATCCCTTGAGCCGGGAGAACGGCCGATCCGACTCGAACGCGACCGGCGTTTCGGTATTGACGCCGAGCGGTCGCCGCGACCGGGACGATTCGGCTGTCGAGGGCGCGCTCTTCCGCGCCGCGCGCTTCCGTGCCGCCTCGCGCGCGGCCTGCTCAGCCATGACACGGTTGAGGCGCTGCACGAGTCGGGTCAGGTTGCGCTCGTCGCGCTTGAGATTGGAAATTTCGCGACGCTGTTGCTGTATCTGAAGCGAGAGCTTCTGCAGCGTCTGCTCGCGCGCCTGCTTGTCAGCCACAAGCTTGCGCTGCTCGGCCTCGCGTGCGGCCTGTAGCTCGGTCAGCTCGCTCGTCTTTTCCGCCGCCTGCTGCTCGAGCATCGCGAGCTGCGCGAGATCGGCCCGCAGCGTCGCGATCATCGCGTGACGGGCGCGCGAGACGTGGGAAAGATAACGCAGGTCGCGCGCGGCCTGGTTCGGATCGCCACCGTTGAGCACGAGTTTGAGCGGGTCGCCCTGGCCGCGCCGATAGGCGCTCTTGAGCACATGCGCCAGGCGCTCCTGTTGTTCCGTCACACGATCCGCGGTCAGCCGCGCCTGCGCGCCGAGCTTCTGCAGTTCGCCGTGTGCCTGGGCGCGCTTCTGATCGAGCTCACGCAACTGGCGCACGCCGCTGCTGATGGCGCGTTCGGAGTCCCGCAGCGCATCGACCGCCTCCTTGCGGTCGGCCTGCGTATCCCGGAATTGCTGCTGAAGCGTCTGCAGGCGCTGCTTGAGTGCGTCGAGCTCGGACCGCTTGCGGCTGGCCTGATCGGCCGCGGCGTACAGCGGCAGGCAGAGCAGCAACAGGATGAGGAAGCGTTTTCCGTTCACCCTCGCGCGCTTACTCGAAGGGCCGCGCGTTTACTCGAACGCAAGCAGCGATTCCCCGCTCATTTCGGGTGGCTGCGGCAGACCCATCATTCTGAGCAGCGTCGGGCTGACGTCCTCCAGAGCCCCGGTCTCGGCCAGACTCGCGTGGCGACGGCCGACGAAGATCACGGGCACGAGATTCATGGTGTGTGCGGTGTGCGCCTGGCCGGTTTCGGCGTCGAGCATGAGTTCGGCGTTGCCGTGGTCAGCCGTGATCAGGACCTCGCCGCCGCGGGCGAGCTGCGCCTCGACGACGCGGCCGAGGCAGGTGTCGACGGTCTCGATCGCCTTGATCGCCGCCTCGAGATTGCCGGTGTGGCCGACCATGTCGGGATTGGCGTAGTTGCAGACGATGAGGTCGTACTGCTTGCTGCCGATCGCGGCGAGCAGCTTTTCCGTTACCTCGAAGGCACTCATCTCAGGCTTGAGATCATAGGTCGCGACGTCCGGCGACGACACGAGGATGCGGTCCTCGCCCGGGAACGACACTTCCTCGCCACCGTTGAAGAAGAAGGTCACGTGCGGATACTTCTCGGTCTCGGCGATGCGCAACTGGCGCAGCCCGAGGTTGGCGACGTATTCGCCGAGCCCGTTCTTGATGCGTTCGGGAGGGAACGCGACCGACACGTCGAAATCGTCGCTGTAGCCGGTCAGCGTGCAGTAGGTCGCCAGACGCGGCGTGCGTTCACGCTCGAACTCGCTGAAGTCGGGCTCGATGAAAGGTCGCGACAATTGGCGTGCGCGGTCGGAGCGGAAATTCAGGAAAATGACCGAATCGCCGTCCTCCATCGTCACCGGCCTGCCGTCGGCCGGCACGATCGCGGTCGCCTTGACGAACTCGTCGGTCTCGCCGCGCGCGTAGGCCGCTTCGAGTCCGGCCTGTGCAGACCCGGCGCTGAACTCGGCCGCGCCTTGAGTCAGGAGGTCGTAGGCCGATTTCACACGTTGCCAACGACGATCGCGGTCCATCGCAAAGTAGCGGCCGATCATCGACGCAACATGACCGACCCCGGCCTGCGCTATCTTGTCGGTCAGGCGGCGCAGGTAGAGTTCGGCGCTCTTGGGCGGCGTGTCGCGGCCATCGAGAAACACGTGCAGGCAGACCTTGCTGAGCCCCTCGCGCGCGGCCAGATCGAGCAGGGCATGGAAATGCAACTCGTGGCTGTGCACGCCGCCGTCCGACAGCAGGCCCAGGACGTGCAGGGTCTTGCCGTTGTCGCGCGCCAGATGCACGGCGTTCAGCAAGGCCGGGTTGGTGTAGAAGTAACCCGACTCGATCGCGCGGTCGATGCGGGTGAATTCCTGGTACACGACCCGCCCCGCCCCGATATTGAGATGGCCGACCTCGGAATTGCCCATCTGCCCCTTCGGCAGCCCGACCTCCGACTCGGAGGCGTGGATGAGGGTGTGCGGATGGTGCTTCCAGAGCCGGTCCCAATTCGGCTTGTTGGCCTGTGCAATCGCATTGTTCGCGCGTTCGTCGCGGCAGCCAAACCCGTCGAGGATGATGAGGAGAACCGGCAGGGCTTTCATGAAAAAGTTCGTTATTACCTGACTCGTTTACAAGGAATTATTTTAATATATGCGTGATTGCTAATCTATACGCGACCGCCAAAGTCGCGGGAAATGTGGCGCGCAAGCGCGTGGGGACAAGCCTCCAGACCGCGCCTGCGGGACCCAAGGATCGAGGGAATGAATATGGCAGCTGAGTGGGATGAAGTGGATCTCCTGGACAAGGACGAGCACATCGAGCAGGCCTCGCGTGCGATGAAGGCCATGTCCCATCCGCTGCGGCTCAAGATTCTTTGCGTGCTCGGCGACAAGGAAGTCAGCGTCCAGGACATCGTCGACCACGTCGGTACCTCGCAAAGCAATATCTCGCAACACCTTGCGATCCTGCGCGACAAGGGCGTCCTGCGGACGCGCAAGGACGCCAACCGTGTGTTCTACCGCGTGGGCGATACGCGCACGCTCAAGCTGTTGGGCATGATGCGCGACGTGTTCTGCGGTTTCACCAAATAAACCCGGCATCTGCACCCTCTTCGACTTCTCCGCGTTTGCTCGCCCGGCACGCTGACCCGGCCTGAATAGCCAGCTCGACACCGTCATGCCGTCGGATACGCGACGCCGGCGACAAGGCCCCGTGAACACGACGCATTGTCCCAGCACCCGGATTTTCTGCACGCGTCGCCAAGCTCCCGGCGGAACGCAGCGGATATAATCGCCTGACTCCGGAACCTTGGGCAAAGCTCTCGGGCCCGGCTCAATCGATCGGGATGCATGCGACTGACTCACTCACGGACTCCATCGACGCGCGTCATGCTTGATTCTGCGCGCCATCCCGCCGGCCGATCGCCGCACCGGCGAACACGGCCTTTCCTCCGCCCTACCGATTCCACGCATACCGCGGGCCTACGCAGCTTCGAGCCTTTGAATCTTCCGGAATCGACGGATACTTTAATGAATTGCCTGGAGATTTGCCCGTGCTGAGTCCCGTTCGTCTACTGGTCTGCGCCCTCCTGCTCTCGCCTTCCGCCTGGGGGGCACTACCGTTCGCGGTTGCGCCGGTCAAATATCAGGTCGCGGACAGCGGCTACAGCACCGAAGCGAGCGTAGAAGCGGTCAAACAGTCGACGCTCGCCGCGCAGGTTTCCGGCCGGGTTGCAGCGGTCAACTTCGACGCCGGCGATTACGTCAAGGCGGGCACGGTGCTCGTGCGGCTGTCGGCGCAGGAGCTCTCGTCGGCCGTTGCCGGCAGCCAGGCACAGGTCGCGGAAGCCGCGGCGGCGCTCGCCAATGCACGTGCCAATTACGAGCGCCAGCAGCAGCTGTTCCGCCAGCGATTCATCAGCCAGGCCGCGCTCGACCGCGCCACCGCCGAGTTCCGCGCCGCCGAGGCAGCGGCGCGCGCAGCCCGCGCCGGGGCCGGCGAGTCTTCCGCGGTACGCGGCTACACCGTGATCCGCGCGCCGTATTCGGGCGTCGTCGCGGCGCGCCACGTCGAGGTCGGTGAAACGGTGACACCCGGCAAGCCATTGATGACCGGCTTCGACCCCAAGGACATGCGGGTCGTCGCCAACATCCCGCAATACAAGCTTGCCACCGTGAAGGCCGCGCCGCGCGTCGCGGTCGAAATCCCCTCGCTCAACAAGTGGATCGACGCCGTCGGCGTCACGGTCCTCCCCTCGGCCGACGCGGCGACGCACACGGTCAAGGTGCGGCTCGACCTGCCGGCCGACGTCGACGGCGTCATCCCCGGCATGTTCGCGCGCGCGCACTTCTCGACCGGAAGCGCGCGCAAGCTCGTGATCCCGCTCGCCGCGCTGGTGCGCCGGTCCGAGATCACGGCCGTCTACGTCGTCAGCGGCGAGCGGGTGAGCCTGCGCCAGCTGCGCCTCGGGACGCCGAATGCGCGCGGCCAGGTCGAAGTGCTCGCGGGACTCAATCCCGGCGACATCATCGCGCTCGAGCCGATCAAGGCCGGGATCTACGCCAAGAGCGCCGCCAACAAATCGGCCAAATAAGCGCAGACAGCCATGGGACTCTCCGGACGCGTCGCCCGCTTCTTCCTCACCTCGCAGCTGACGCCGCTCATCGCCCTGATGGCGGCCCTGCTCGGTCTCTTCGCCATCCTCGTCACGCCGCGGGAAGAGGAACCGCAGATCAACGTGACCATGGCCAACGTGTTCATTCCCTTCCCCGGTGCGTCGGCGAAGGACGTCGAAGCCCTGGTCGCCACGCCCGCGGAGCAGGTGTTGTCGCAGATTTCCGGCATCGAACACGTCTACTCGGTGTCGAAACCGGGCATGGCGATCCTGACCGTGCAGTATCTGGTCGGCCAGGATCGTACCCAGGCCTTGGTCCGGCTCTACGACACGATCCAGGCCAACCGCGACTGGGTCTCGCCCGAACTCGGCGTCGGCGAGCCGATCATCAAGCCGCTCGGCATCGACGACGTGCCGATCGTGACCGTGACGCTGTGGACGCGCGACCCCAAGCGCGCCGCCTACGAACTCGAGCAGGCCGCGCACGCCGCCGAGATCGAATTGAAGCGCATCGCCGGAACGCGCGAGGTCACGACCGTCGGCGGCCCCGGCCGCGCGGTGCGGGTGATGATGGACCCCGACCGCATGGCGGCCTTCGACGTCTCGGCGCAGGACATCCGCGATGCCTTGCAGGTGTCGAACGCCGCCCAGCCGTCGGGAACGCTGGTGTCGAACAACCGCGAGATCCTGGTGCAGACCGGCACCTTTCTTTCCGGAGTCGACGACGTCAAGCAGCTCGTGGTCGGCGTCGCCGAGGGCCGGCCGGTCTACATGAACGACATCGCGAGCGTCGTCGGCGGCGCCGATCAGCCGGCGCGCTATGTCTGGCACGGACCGGGGGCCGGGGGCACGCACCAGGCCGACAGCGGCCAGACCTTCCCGGCCGTCACGCTCGCAGTCTCGAAAAAACCGGGCGAAAACGCGGTCGACGTCGCGCAAAAGGTCATCGAGCGCGTCGCCTCGTTGCAGAACAGCGTACTTCCCGAAGGGGTCGAGGCGAGCGTCACGCGCAACTATGGCGCGACCGCTGACGACAAGGCGAAGAAGCTCATCCAGAAGCTGATTTTCGCGACCGCCTCGGTCGTGCTGCTGGTCCTCTTCGCGCTCGGCAAGCGCGAAGCGCTGATCGTCGGCGCCGCCGTGCTGCTGACGCTCGCGGCGACGCTGTTCGCGTCGTGGGCCTGGGGGTTCACGCTGAACCGCGTGTCGCTGTTCGCGCTGATCTTCTCGATCGGCATCCTCGTCGACGACGCCATCGTCGTCGTCGAGAACATCCACCGCCGCATGAGCCTCGACCACGACGGCCTGGAGGCGATCATTCCGCGCGCCGTCGACGAAGTCGGCGGGCCGACCATCCTCGCGACGCTGACCGTGATCGCCGCGCTGCTGCCAATGGCCTTCGTCACCGGCCTCATGGGGCCGTACATGAGCCCGATTCCGATCAACGCGTCGATCGGCATGCTGATCTCGCTGGCGATCGCCTTCATCGTCACGCCCTGGCTCGCGCTCAAGCTTATCCGCAATGCCCCCCACGCCGGGCACACCGCGGGCGAGGACAGGCTGCACGCGCTCTTCCGCACGCGCCTGACACCTTTTCTGCGCGGCGCGGACGGCAAGCGGGCGCGCAACAAGCTGTGGCTCGGGATCGCGCTCGCGATCCTGGTCTCGGTCGCGCTGCCGGCGGTGCAGCTCGTGATCCTGAAAATGCTGCCCTTCGACAACAAGTCGGAATTCCAGATCGTCGTCGACATGCCGGTCGGCACGCCGCTCGAAAAGACCGCGCAAGTCCTCGCCGAGATGGGCGCGGCGGTCGCCGAGATGCCGGAAGTCACCGACTACCAGGCCTACGCCGGCACCGCCGCGCCGATCAACTTCAACGGCCTCGTGCGCCAGTATTACCTGCGCGCCGGACCCGAGGTCGGCGACCTGCAGGTCAACCTCGTCGACAAGCACGACCGCGACCGCAAGAGCCACGAGATCGCCCAGGCCGTTCGCCCGCGGGTCGAGGCCGTAGCGCGGCGTCACGGCGCTGACGTCAAGGTCGTCGAAGTGCCGCCCGGGCCGCCGGTGATGTCGCCGATCGTCGCCGAAGTCTACGGCCCCGACTACGAGGCCCAGATCGCCGTCGCCAAGCAGGTGCGCGGCGTTTTCGAGAAGACCGAGGGCATCGTCGCGATCGACGACACGGTCGAGGACGACGCCCAGCGGCTGGTCCTGCGCGTGCTGCAGAACAAGGCAGCGCTCGCCGGCGTTGCGCAGAAGGACGTGGTTGCGGCGATGCGCATGGGGCTTTCGGGCGAGAACGTCACGCCGATCCACGGCAGCGGCGCCAAATACGAGATCCCGGTGCGCATCACGCTGCCGCCCGAGCGCCAGAGCGAGATCGACGAACTGCTGAAGCTGACCGTGCGCGGCGCCAACGGCAACCTCGTCCCCTTGTCGGAGCTCGTCGAGGTGCTGCCGAGCGCGCGCGAGAAGACGATTTATCACAAGGATCTTCTGCCGGTCGTCTTCGTCTTCGGCGACACCGGCGGCAAGACCGACTCCCCGCTCTACGGCCTGTTCGGCATGCGCGGCGCGCTCGAGGGCAAGGCGCTCGAACAGGGCGGCAGCCTCGCCGAATATTTCATCACCCAGCCCGCCGATCCCTACGCCGGTTTCAGCCTGAAATGGGACGGTGAGTGGCAGGTGACCTACGAAACCTTCCGCGACATGGGGATCGCCTACGCGGTCGGACTGTTGCTGATCTATCTGCTGGTCGTCGCGCAGTTCAAGAGCTACCTGACGCCGCTCGTCATCATGGCGCCGATTCCGCTCACAGTCATCGGCGTGATGCCCGGACACGCGCTGCTCGGCGCCCAGTTCACCGCGACGTCGATGATCGGCATGATCGCGCTCGCCGGCATCATCGTGCGCAACTCGATCCTGCTCGTCGATTTCATCAACGAGCAGGCCGCTGCCGGGGTGCCGTTCCAGGAAGCCGTGATCCAGGCCGGCGCGACCCGCGCCAAACCCATCGTACTGACCGGCCTCGCGGCCATGCTCGGTGCGTTCTTCATTCTCGATGACCCGATCTTCTCGGGCCTCGCGGTATCCTTGATTTTTGGCATCTTCGTCTCCACCTTGCTGACGCTGGGCGTCATCCCCGTGCTCTATTACGCCGCGAATTACCGCAAACACTTGTCCTAGGAGTTTCACCATGACCGTTGAACGCTTGGTCCGCATCATCGCGGGTTTCTTCATCATGCTGTCGCTGGCGCTGGCCCACGCGGCCGGCAGCGTCGACATGACGTCGCTGTCGTGGCTGTGGTTCACGGCCTTCGTCGGCTTCAACCTTTTCCAGTCCGGTTTCACCCGCTTCTGTCCGATGGACACCATGCTGAAGAAAGCCGGCGTCAAATCCGGCTGCGGTCTGTAGGAAGACCTCATGGACATGCAATTCCTGCAGGACAACTGGATGCTCGTCGCCCTCGCGCTGATATCGGGCGCGATGCTCGTCTGGTCCTTCGTCGGCGGCTCGCTTTCCGGCGTCGAACAGGCCGACACGCTCAAGGCGACGCGGCTGTTCAACGACGACGCCCTCGTCCTCGACGTGCGCGAAGACAAGGAATACGCGGCCGGCCACATTCCGAAGGCCAAGCACATCCCGCTCGGGCAGCTTCAGAGCCGGCTCAGCGAGCTCGACAAGCACAAGAACAAGCCCGTGCTCGTCACCTGTCGCAGCGGCAACCGCTCGGCGCACGCCTGCCGCATCCTGAAGAAGGCCGGTTTCGAATCCGTGTACAACCAGGCCGGCGGCATCCTCGCGTGGGAACGCGCCAATCTTCCGGTCACTCAGAAATAAGGAGCCCCCATGGCTAAAGTCGTGATGTACTGCACCGCCGTCTGCCCGTATTGCGTCGCCGCCGAGCGGCTGCTGAAAAGCCGCGGCGTCGCCGAAATCGAAAAGATTCGCGTCGACCTCGACCCCTCCCGCATGGACGAGATGATCGAGCGCTCGGGCGGGCGCCGTACCGTGCCCCAGGTGTTCATCGGCGACACCCACGTCGGCGGCTTCGACGACACCTCCGCGCTCGACGCGGCCGGCGAGCTGCTGCCGTTGCTCGCGCGCGACTGACCGCAGCGGCGGGCGCCACTTGAATTTTCCGGCGCCTTCCCCCACCTTGAAGCGAAGCCCTTTCGTTTCGAGGACGCCGCCATGGAACTCGCCTGCCCCCACTGCCTCGCCGTCAACCGCGTGCCCGACGAGCGCCTCGCCGAGTCGCCGAAGTGCGGCAAGTGCGGCGCCGTGCTCCTGCCGGCAAAGCCACTCGACCTGACGGCCGACAGCTTCGACCGCTTCATCGCACGCGCCGGCCTGCCGGTTCTCGTCGACTTCTGGGCCGAGTGGTGCGGCCCATGCAAGATGATGGCGCCCGTGTTCCAGCAGGTCGCAGCCGAGATGGCGACGCGGGTGCGCTTCGCCAAGGTCGACACCGAGGCCGAGCCGCAGGTCTCGATGCGCCATCACATCAAGGGCATCCCGAGCCTGATCCTGTTCCGCAACGGCGCCGAGGCCGCGCGCACGTCGGGCGCGATGGACGGCCATGCGCTGAAACGCTGGCTCGCGGCGCAAGGGATTCGATAGCGCGTTAAAATAAGCCTTCCGGAGCCTGCGGCTCCGGTTTTCTTATTCAGGGGGAGACCATGAGCGACGCGCAGCAGCCCGTATTCAACATCGAGAAACTCTACGTCAAGGATTTGTCGGTCGAGGTTCCGAATGCCCCCGCCGTCTACCTCGAACGCGAAGCGCCGCAGATGGAAGTCAACATGTCGACCGAAAGCCGCGCGCTCAACGAAGACATGTATCACAGCAGCATCACGGTGACGGTCACGGCGAAGCTCGGCGACAAGACGATGTTCCTCGTCGAATGTACGCAAGCCGGCATCTTCCGCATCCAGAACGTACCCCAGGACCAGATGCCGATGGTCCTCGGCATCGGCTGCCCGAACATCGTTTTCCCCTATCTCAGGGAGACCGTGTCCGACGTCGTGATCCGCGCGGGCTTCCCGCCTCTGCTCCTGAACCCGGTCAACTTCGAAGCCATTTTCGTGCAGCAACAGCAGGCCCAGCAGCAACAGGCGGGCGCCGCGCAGACGCATTGAGCGGGATCCCGAATTTGCGAATACCGCGCCCCGCGCCGCTTTTCCTGGGCAGCCTGTTGCTGCTCGGCAACCCGGCCGCGAATGCCCTCGACTTTCGCACCACGAGCCGACCGGCGCTGCTGTACACCGCGCCGTCGAACACGGCCGGCAAGGTCGCGATCGCCGGCAGCGGGTTGCCACTCGAAGTCGTCGTCGACACCGAAAACTGGGCCAAGGTCCGCGATCACAGCGGGCGCCTCGCATGGATCGAGAAAGCGGCGCTGGGTGGCAGCAGAAACGTCGTCGTCAAGGCCGAGACGAGCCTTGTCCGCACGCAGCCGCGGCCCGACGCGGAAGTCGCGTTTCGCGTCGCGCGCGGCGTGCTGCTCGGGGTGACCGGCGAACCCGACGCCTACGGCTGGCTGCCCGTCAAGCACGCCGACGGCATGGCCGGTTGGCTGCCCTTGCACGAGGTCTGGGGTCGATGAAGCTCACCGTACTCGGCGCCGGCGCGTGGGGAACGGCGCTGGCCGCGAGCTGGGCGTCGCAGCATGCGGTGACGCTGTGGGGGCGCAATGCACGCGATGTCGACACGATGCGCGCCTCCCGCGTCAATACCCACTATCTGCCCGGCTGCCCACTTCCTTCGTCGCTCGCCCTGAGCGCCGATTTCGACCGCGCGCTCGAGGCGGCCGAACTCATCGTCATCGCCGTACCCAGCAGCGGCCTGCGCGCGACGCTCGCAGCGCTGGCCCGCCGGCCCGCGCTGCCGCCCATCCTCTGGGTATGCAAGGGCTTCGAGCCGGGCACCCGGCGGCTTCCGCACCAACTCGTCGCCGAACTTCTGCCGGCGGGCGCCGAGACTGGCGTGCTGTCGGGCCCGAGCTTTGCCCAGGAGGTGGCGCACGGCTATCCCACCGCGCTCACCCTGGCGTCGGCAGACATTGCGCTGGCGCAGCGGCTCGCCGAGGCGCTGTCCGGAAACCGCCTGCGACTTTACGCGCACGACGACGTCGTCGGAGTCGAGATCGGGGGCGCGCTGAAGAACGTCATGGCGATCGCCGCGGGCATCTGCGACGGACTCAATTTCGGCCACAACGCGCGCGCCGCGCTGATCACGCGCGGACTCGCCGAAATGACCCGGCTCGGGGTCGACTCCGGCGGCCGATTCGAAACCTTCATGGGGCTGTCCGGCCTCGGCGATCTCATCCTCACGACCACGGGCGATCTCTCGCGCAATCGTCAGGTCGGCCTGCGCGTCGCCAAGGGGCAGCCGCTCGACCGCATCCTCGACGAACTCGGCCACGTCGCCGAAGGCGTCACGACCGCACGCGAGGTCGCCGCGCTGGCGGCCGAGCGCGGCGTGGAGATGCCGATCGCGCGCATGGTCTGCCGCATCCTGTTCGAGGGCCTGCCCGCGAGCGAAGCCGTCGACTCGCTGCTCAACCGCGAAATCCGCTCGGAATTCTAGGCGCGCTCAGGCCTCGGGCGCCGACGCTAGCGGATCCCATTCCCGCAGCCGGCGCTCGGGATCACAGCCACCAGCGCGCGGCTGAACAGGTAGCCTTGGGCGTAGTCGCTCCGCTGTGTTCGCAGGGGTGCGAGCCGGGCCACGATGTCCTTCCGCGACGACTTTCGATCCGGCCGCGCTGTCGACGGCGCCTGTGCCGCCTCCCAGCACGGAACGACGCAACAGGATTCGAACGACGGAAAAACGGAATGGCACAAGTGCCCCGTTCGTACGACTGCCCATTCGCTCGCCGGACGAGGGGTGTAGAAACTCGCCGCGACGCGCGCCGCGGGGTCGGAGCGGGGTCGCCAGATCATGCCGCGCAGCCGCAAAGGCGGCGAACTCAGCGGCCGATTGCCCGCGCGGCGGTGCCGCGACGCTTCTGAGGTGACGCGGCCGGCATCAGCCGCGGCGCGGGGCGCGTTCCTGCCGGCTGGGAGCGCGCGCGCCCTCGCCCGAGGCTGAACACCCCGACAGCCTGAGCGAGCCGGTCTGCCTGTTCGTGCAGGCTTTGCGCGGCGGCGGCCGCCTCCTCGACGAGCGCCGCGTTTTGCTGCGTGATTTCGTCCATCTGCCCGACCGCCTCGTTGACCTGCTCGATGCCCGCGTGCTGCTCCTGGCTCGCGGTCGCGATGCCGCCGACGATCCCGGCGACGAGTTCGACCGAGGTGACGATATCGTCCATCGCCTCCCCGGCCTGGTCGACGAGTTTGGCGCCCTGCTCAACTTTTTCGACCGAGTCGCCGATCAGGTCCTTGATTTCCCGCGCGGCGAGCGTCGAGCGCTGCGCGAGATGCCTGACCTCGGTGGCGACGACGGCGAAGCCCCGCCCCTGCTCGCCGGCGCGCGCCGCCTCGACCGCCGCGTTCAGGGCGAGGATGTTGGTCTGGAACGCGATCCCGTCGATGACGCTGATGATGTCGGAGATGCGCGCCGAACTCGCCTTGATCGACGTCATCGTGTCGACGACCTGATTGACGACGCCGCCGCCCTTGACTGCGATATCGGTCGCCGCGTCGGCGAGCTGGTTGGCGTGGCGCGCGTGCTCGGCGTTCTGCTTGACCGTACCCGTGAGTTCCTCCATCGACGCCGCGGTCTGTTCCAGATTCGACGCCTGCGATTCGGTCCGTCCTGCCAGATCCGCGTTACCGGCCGCGATCTCGCCCGTTGCGACACGAATACTGCCGACGTTGGAACCGATGTCGCTCAGCACGGCGACCATGTTCGCCGTCATCTGCTGCAGCGCGAGCATCAGTTGCCCGGTTTCCTCCCACGCCGTCACTTCGAAGCGGTGCGACAGGTCACCGCCCGCGATCGCACGGGCGACACCCAGCGCGCGGTCGAGCGGGCGCAGGATCGTGCGCGAAATGAAGTAGCCGAACAGCAGCGTCAGCACGGCACCGACCGCGCCGGCAGCCGCCACGACGGTCGGGATGACGCTGTCGACGCCGGCGGCGCGGGCGAGCGCGCTCGTCTCGTACCAGCCGAACACCCCGCCCGCGAGCATCAGCGTCGCGCCGATTGCGGTGCTCAGCAGGATGCGCGTATTGACCGGGATGCGGCGGAACGCCAGCAGACGACCGACCAGGCCGCCGCGTGACACGACGCCACGGCGGATTTCGAGGCGCTTCGGCGACCCTTCGCGCAACTGCCGATACAGCTGCTCCGCCTCGGCGATCTGTTCGCGGGTCGGTCTGGTGCGTACCGACAGGAAGCCGCTCAGAACGCCATCTTCGCGGACCGGAGTGACGTTCGCCTGGACCCAGTAGAAATCGCCGTTCTTGCGCCGGTTCTTCACGAGCCCGGTCCACGGCAGCCCCGCCTGCAGGGTTGACCAGAGGTCGGCAAAGGCCTCCGGCGGCATGTCCGGGTGGCGAACGAGGTTGTGCGGCTGGCCGATGAGTTCCGCCTCGGTGTAGCCGCTCGCCTCGACGAACGCCGGGTTGGCGTAGACGATCACCCCCTCGCGATCGGTCTTGGAAACGAGCGTGTCGCCCTCGCTCAGTTCGTAGGCATGGTTCGTAACGGGCAGATTGACGCGCATGGCTGGCGATGTGTAGTGAATGTTATCTGGAGCGCAGCCGGCCCGCTTCACGCGTGAGCAAAACCGAGGAGCGTTGGCATGCCGGTCGGGGCGGACCCGCCTGCCCGATTCGGCATATCGTGATATGTATATCGTCATTGTCCGAGAAAACTTTAGGCCGCCGCGGTCTGCGGCCGCGGAGATGCGTCGGTTCTGTGTCGCCGGCCGTCACCCCCCGCCGGCAAACCCGTTCTGCCGCCAAGCCTCGAACACCACGACGCTGACCGCGTTGGAAAGATTGAGGCTGCGCGAACCCGGCAGCATCGGCAGACGCAGCCGTTGGTCGACGTCGAAATGCGCGAGCAGGTCGGCCGGCAGGCCGCGGGACTCGGGGCCGAACAGCAGCACGTCGCCGGCCTCGAACGCCACGCTCGCATAGCTGCGACTGCCCCGGGTCGTGAGCGCGAACCAGCGCCGGCCGGCGAGGGCCTCCTGCACCGCGGTCCAGTCGGCATGCACGTGGACGCTTGCCATGTCGTGATAGTCGAGCCCGGCGCGTACAAGCTGCTTGTCCGACAGGTCGAAGCCGAGCGGCTCGACGAGGTGCAGGCGCGCGCCGGTGTTGGCGGCGAGGCGGATCAGATTGCCGGTATTGGGCGGGATTTCGGGCTGATATAAAACAATGTCAAACATCGGGCTTGCCCTAAAATAAAACATTCTCGGAGTCCGCCTATTCTATGGTTCCTTACCTCACGACCGCCCTCACCGGGCCCTTGCTGGAACTCGAAAAACGCCTGCTCGACGCGCAGCCGACGATCGAGCACTGGTTCCGCCAGCAATGGAAGGAGCAGGCCGCGCCCTTCTATACCTCGGTCGACATCCGCAACGCGGGCTTCAAGCTCGCGCCCGTCGACACCAATCTCTTTCCAGGCGGCTTCAACAATCTCAACCCGTCGTTCATGTCGCTGTCGATCCATGCGGCGATGGGTGCCGTCGAAAAGATCTGCCCCGACGCGCAGCGCCTGCTGCTGATCCCCGAGAATCACACGCGCAACAGCTTCTATCTGCAAAACGTCGCCGTGCTCGCGCACATCCTGCGCCAGACCGGGCTCATCGTGCGTATCGGCACGCTGATTCCGGACATCACCGAGCCGACCACGCTGCAGCTTCCGGGCGGCGCGCAGCTGACGCTCGAGCCGCTGGTGCGCACGGGCGACCGCATCGGCCTCGACGGCTTCGATCCCTGCGCGGTATTGCTCAACAACGACCTCTCCGCGGGCGCGCCCGAGATTCTCAAGGGCATCGAACAGACGATCATGCCGCCTTTACACGCGGGCTGGGCGACGCGCCGCAAGTCGCGACATTTCAGGGCCTACGAAAACGTCGCCATCGAGTTCGCGCGCCTGATCGACATCGACCCCTGGCTGATCGACCCCTATTTCACGCATTGCGGCAAGATCGATTTCCAGGCGCGCCAGGGCGAGGACTGCCTCGCGGAGAAAGTCGGGCAGATGCTCGAGAAAATCCGCGCCAAGTACGACGAATACGGCATCGACCAGCCGCCCTTCGTCATCGTCAAGGCCGACGCCGGCACCTACGGCATGGGCATCATGACCGTGAAGTCGCCCGATGACGTGCGCGAACTCAACCGCAAGCAGCGCAACAAGATGGCCGTCATCAAGGAAGGGCTCGAAGTCAGCGAGGTCCTGATCCAGGAAGGCGTCTACACCTTCGAGAGCATCAACGAAGCGGTTGCCGAACCGGTCGTCTACATGCTCGACCATTTCGTCGTCGGCGGTTTCTATCGCGTCCACACCGGACGCGGCGCCGACGAGAACCTCAACAGCCCGGGCATGCATTTCGTGCCGCTCGCGTTCGACGACACCTGCGTGATGCCCGACAGCAACGCGAGCCCCGACGCCAGCCCCAACCGCTTCTACGCCTACGGCGTCGTCGCGCGCCTGGCGATGCTCGCCGCCTCGATCGAACTCGACGAAGCCTTGAACGAGACGGCATGAAGCTGCTGTTCGTCGTCGATCCGCTGGCGAGCCTCAAGCCGTACAAGGACAGTTCGGTCGCGATGATGCGCGCGGCCTGTGCGCGCGGCCACGCCGTGTTCGCGGCCGAAGCACGCGCGCTGCTGGTGCGCGACGGAGTCGCGCGGTCGCGCGCCGACGCCGTCGAGACGCGCGGCGACGACGATTGGTATCGCGTGACCGAAACGCGCGAATTCGCGCTCACGGATTTCGATGCCGTTGTGATGCGCGCCGACCCGCCGGTCGACGTCGACTACCTGCTCGCGACCCACCTGCTCGGCGTCGCCGAGACCAACGGCGCGCGCGTGCTGAACCGGCCGCGCGCGCTGCGCGACTTCAACGAAAAACTCGCCATCCTCGAGTTTCCGCAATTTGTCGCCCCGACGCTGGTTTCGGCCGACGCGACAGAAATCGCCCACTTCCTCGCCGCCCACGCCGACATCATCGTCAAGCCGCTCACCGAGATGGGCGGCAGCGGCGTCTTCCGCCTCGGCGTTTCCGACCCGAACCGCAACGCCATCCTCGAAACGCTCACCCGACGCGGCAGCCGGCCGATCATGGCGCAGCGTTATCTGCCGGCGATCAGCGAAGGCGACAAGCGCATCCTGCTGATCGACGGCGAGGTGGTGCCGTGGGCCCTCGCGCGGATTCCGCTGACGGGCGAGACGCGCGGCAATCTCGCCGCGGGCGGCACGGCGCGTGCCCAGCCGCTTTCGGAACGCGACCGCGAGATCGCCGAGACGATCGCGCCCTGGGTGCGCTCGCAAGGCATCTTCCTCGCCGGCCTCGACGTGATCGGCGACTGCCTCACCGAAATCAACGTCACGAGCCCGACCGGCTTTCAGGAAATCACGGCGCAGAGCGGCCACGACGTCGCGGACCAGTTCATCGCCGCGATCGAGCGTGCCACGCGTCCGGAATAAGGCCGGTGCGGTGACCAGCATCCTCGGCACCTGCCTGTGCGGCCAGATCGAATTCAGGGTATCCGGCCCGTTTCCCGGGCTCTATCAATGTCATTGCTCCCTGTGCAGAAAGGCGAGCGGCTCGGCTGCCAACGCTGCGCTCATCGTACGGCACGAAAACTTTTCGTGGACCCGCGGCCGCGAACACGTCCGCTCTTATCAAGCCGCGACTTACCGCTCGGATTTCTGTTCGCGCTGCGGCAGCCCCGTCCCCAACCCGCTTGCGGACAGACCGGTGTATTGGGTGCCCGCGGGGTCGCTCGAGGATCACGCCGGTCTGTACGTCGCCGCCCATCTCCACATGGCGTCGAAAGCAGGCTGGGACGTGATCGCGCCGACGGGTGCTCAATACCGCGATGCTCCCGATCTCGACGGCCTGATCGACATGCTTCACGCACATGGCCGGAACCGGGCTTGAAACAGTGCGCGCAGTCCGGCTTTTTGATTGCGCCCAGGCAGGCATGAACATGAGCCCCTCCCCGTATATCCGGCTCGCACGCCACGCCCTCTGGCTGCTTCTGGTGTGGGCGCTCGCCGCGTGCAGCCCGCCTCCTCCGCTGCATCAGCAGCAGTCCTACGTCTTCGGAACGCTGGTCGACGTCACCGTTTACGGCGCTCCCGAGGCGCAGGCGCGCGAGGCGACCGCAGCGGTTCTCGCACGCTTCGACGCGCTCCACCGCGAACTTCACGCCTGGCAGCCGAGCGCACTATCGCGACTCAATGCCACGCTTGCGCGCGGCGAGTCCGCGGCCGTGACTCCGGAACTCGCCGCGATGCTGCACGACGCCCGCGAGCTGTCGATCCGCTCGCAGCACCTCTTCAACCCGGCCATCGGCGGCCTGGTCGCGCTGTGGGGTTTCCACGCCGACGTTCCGCAGCGGCGCGTGCCCGATCCGGCGGCGATCGCCGGCTGGGTCAAGGCCCGGCCGCGCATGTCGGACCTCGTCATCGCCAACAACACGGTCACCACCTCCAACCGCGCCGTGCAGCTCGATCTCGGCGGCTACGCGAAGGGCCGCGCTCTCGACGACGCGGTCGCAATTCTGAAGGCGCACGGCATCGCCAACGCGCTCGTCAACATCGGCGGCAACGTGATCGCGCTCGGGGCCCACGGCGAGCGGCCGTGGCGCGTGGGTATCCAGCACCCGCGCGAGCCGGGCACGCTCGCGACGCTCGACCTCCACGACGGCGAGGCGATCGGCACCTCGGGCGATTACCAGCGCTACTTCGAGATCGGCGGGCGCCGCTACAGCCACCTCATCGATCCGCGCACCGGCCGGCCGGCGACCGGAATGCAGGCCGTCACCGTGCTCTTCGGCGGAGCGCGCGCGGGAACGCTTTCCGACGCGCTGTCGAAGCCGCTCTTCATCGACGGCCCCGCGCACCTCGCCGAAAACGCGGCGCGGCTCGGCGTGCGCAACTACCTCGCCGTCGACGCCGCCGGCAAAACCCACGTCTCACCTGACCTCGCTCCCCGCCTTCGCTAGAATGCGGGTTTTGGGCTGACTTTCCGGCAATGATAGGCATCCTCATCGTCGCGCACGGCTCGCTCGCCGACAGTCTGGTCGAGTGCGCGACCCATGTGCTCGGACTGCAGCCGAGCGGCCTCGCGACGCTCGACTTCATCGGCCATGCCGACCCTGACGAGCGCGAGAGAGCCCTCCAGGCACGGCTCGCCGAACTCGACGAAGGCGACGGGATCCTGGTCCTCACCGACGTCTACGGCGCCACGCCAAGCAACACGCTGTGCCGCCTGCTGGAGCCGGCGCACATCGAGGGGGTCTCCGGCGTCAACCTGCCGATGCTGCTCAAGGCCCTCAATTACCGCGAGACGCTGACGCTGACGCAACTCGTCGAGCGCATCGTCGAAGGCGGGCGCAACAGCATCAACCACATTTCCGAGACCATGTGCAATGCAGCAACGGGACGTTGAAATCGTCAACAAGCTGGGGCTGCACGCGCGGCCGTCAGCACGCCTCACCCAACTGGCATCGAGCTTCAAGAGCAACGTCTTCCTGTCGCGCAACGGCCGCCGCGTCAACGCCAAGAGCATCATGGGCGTGATGATGCTCGCCGCGGCCAAGGGCAGCACGATCACCGTCGAGGCCGAAGGCGACGACGAGCAGGACGCGGTCGACGCGCTGGCGAAACTGATTTCGGACGGATTCGGGGAAGAGCGATGAGCTTCTCCATGCACGGCATCGGCGTCTCGGGCGGCATCGCGATCGGCTATGCCCATCTCGCATCGAGCGCGCGCGTCGAAGTGCCGCAGTACATGCTCGACCACAAGTACATCAAGGACGAGCTGGCACGCTTCGACGAGGCGATCCTCGCCACCCGCGCAGAACTCGAAACGCTCCGCAGCCACATCCCGGCGAACGCCCCGGCCGAGTTGTCGGCGTTTCTCGACATGCACCTGATGTTCCTCGGCGACTCGATGATTGCCGAGCAGCCCAAGCGGCTGATCCGTGAAACGCAATGCAACGCCGAGTGGGCGCTTGCGCAGCAGATGGAAGCGCTGGTCGCGCGCTTCGACGAGATCGACGACCCCTACCTCAGGAGCCGGCAGGAAGACGTCGTGCAGGTGGTGCAGCGCGTGCTGAAGGCGCTGATGGGCCATCCGAGCCATTTGCCGCTCGACGTCGACTTCGACAGCGAGCGCATCCTGGTCGCGCACGAATTGTCGCCGGCCGACATGGTGATCTTCAAGAACGTGCACTTCGCGGCCTTCGTCACCGACCTCGGCGGCACCACCTCGCATACCGCGATTCTCGCCCGCAGCATGGGCATGCCGTCGGTGATGGCGCTGCACAATGCGCGCGGGCTGATCCGCGACCACGATCTCCTGATCGTCGACGGTCGCGAGGGCGTCGTCATCGTCAATCCCGACGAGTCGGTGCTCGCCGAATACCGCTTGCGCCAGAACCAGTGGCGCATCGACACCGACAAGCTCAAGCGGCTGAAGACCAGCAAGTCGGCGACGCTCGACGGTACGCCGGTCGAGCTGATGGCGAACATCGAGCTGCTTTCCGACATCGATGCGGTCAAGGCCGCGGGCGCGCATGGGATCGGCCTGTTCCGCAGCGAATTCCTGTTCCTCAACCGCAGCGACCTGCCGACCGAGGAGGAGCAATACGAGTCCTACAAGGCCGTCGCCGAAGCGCTCGACGGCAAGCCGGTGACGATACGCACGCTCGACCTGGGCGCGGACAAGCAGGCGCCGTGGGGGCACACGGTCGCCGACAACCCTGCGCTCGGCCTGCGCGCGATCCGTCTGTGCCTCGCCGAGCCGGGGCTCTTCCACACCCAGTTGCGCGCGATCCTGCGGGCCTCGGCACACGGCCGTGTCCGCATGCTGATTCCGATGCTGGCGAACTTCGTCGAGTTGCGGCAGACGCTGCAGCGCATCGACGAGGCCAAGGACTCGCTACGCCGCGACGGACTGGCCTTCGACGAAGGCATCCCGGTCGGCGGCATGGTCGAGGTCCCGGCGGCGGCGCTCGCCGCGTCGTTCTTCGCCGACCAGCTCGATTTCCTGTCGATCGGCACCAACGACCTGATCCAGTACACGCTCGCGATCGACCGCGCCGACGACAGCGTCGCCCATCTCTACGACCCCTTGCACCCCGCCGTGCTGGGCCTGATCCAGCAGACGATCCGCGCCGGCGCCAAGGCGGGCAAGCCGGTCGCGGTGTGCGGGGAGATGGCGGGCGATCCCTTGCTGACGCGGCTGCTGCTGGGTCTCGGCCTGCGCACGTTCTCGATGCATCCGGCGAGCCTGCTGCAGGTCAAGCAGCAGATCTTGCGCTCGCACCTCGCCGAGCTCCCGGCGCTGACCCAGCGGCTGCTGAAGAACACCGATCCCGACCGCACGCTGACGCTGCTCGGCCGCCTCAACGGCTGAGCCGCGGGCCGCTAGGCCGCGAGGTCGCCGGCGATGCGCACGAGCTCGGCCTTGTCCTGACGCAGCTGATTGATCTCGTCCTTGATCTGCGCCATGCGGCCGTGCAGCGTGCCCATGTTCTCGAGGATGCGCTGCAGGTTCGCGAGGCGCGCGTCGAGAAAGTGCTTGTGCTCGCGGATACGCGTCATCAACGGGTCGAGTGCGATGCGTAGCCAGCGCTCGGCCTCGGTGCGGGCGAGCTTGAAAGCCTGGCGCACCTCTTCGGCAAGGCCGGCATAGAAGCGCCGGATCATGAAGCGCTTTTCCAGCAGCAAGTTCGCGGGATCGGTGCAAAAGACCTCGGTTTCGCGTATCAGCACGTCGAGCCGGTTGCGGTAGGCGGACAGATCGAGACGCGGCACCTGCATTTTCGGCAGGCGATGATGGCGATGGAAGCGGGCGTAGGCCTTTTCCAGCGCAGCGAGCATGTTGTCGGAGAGTTGCGTCGCCTGCTGCAGGCGCTTGCCCATGCCGTCGCTCAGCTCGCGGATCCCGTTGGTGAGCCCGCGCGTCGTCCAGCTGTCCTCGAGTGCGGCGCGCCCTGCCTTCAGAATACCGTCGAGCGTCTCGTCGGACAGTTGCGCGAGCAGTTGCTCGCCCTGGCTCTGCACCATCCTGCGGGTCGTGCGGAACTGCTCAGCCGTCGCGTCGTACGCGTCCTTTTCCTTCTGCAGCGTCGCCCGCGTCTGCTCGATCAGCTCGCGATTCTTGCCCGACAGCTGGGTCAGCAGGATGAGCTCGTCGCTGTACTGCTTGAGGCGCGCCGCGAGGTCGACCCGGCTCTCGTCGAGCAGCGCGTTCACCTCGCGGTTGACCGCATTGAAGAGCATGTCGCGCCGCGCCGGGATGACCTGGTGCGCGAGCAGATATTCGAGCGACTCGATGCCCGAGCGGGCGCGCACCGCGGCGTCGCCGCGGATCGTCGCGCTCAGTGCCTTCTGTGCCGAGACGGCAAACACGCGGCTGCGCGGCAGCTTCAGCACACGCGCCGTCTCCTCGGCCTGGCGTTCGATCGTCGCCTGCACCTCGGCGTCGCTCTTGAGCTCGTCCCACAGCATGTCGATCTTGTTGAGGACCGCGACGTGGTAGTTGGCGTGGCGGTGCACGTATTTCTGCCAGATCTCGAGGTCGGACCGCGTGACGCCGGAATCGGTCGCGAGCAGGTAGATCACGGCGTGGGCGTTCGGAATGACCGAGAGCGTCAGTTCGGGCTCGGCGCCGAGCGCATTCAGGCCCGGCGTATCGAGCACCGTCAGGCCCGCCTGCAGCAGCGGATGCGGGAAATTGACCAGCGCGTAGCGCCAGGCCGGCACCTCGACCGTGCCGTCGGCCCGCAGCTGATGGCGCTCGCTCGCATCCTCGCTGTCCCACAGCCCGAGTTCGACCGCATCGGCCGCCGGAATCGTCTTGGTTTCGGTCAGCTTCCGGAGGCTCTCCTGCAACTGCCGGGGATCGTTCGGATCGAGCAGCACGCGCGACCATTCGATCGGCTGGTGCTTGAGCCGGGCGAGCGATTCGCTGCGCCGCCGGGTCTCGATCGGCAGCAGCGACAGACTCGGCGGCTCGTCCTCGCTCGCGAAGAGTTCGGTCGGGCACATCGTCGTGCGCCCCGCGTCCGAGGGCAGCAGGCGCTGGCCGTGATCGGCGAAAAACAGCGCGTTGATGAGCTCGGTCTTGCCGCGCGAGAACTCGGCGACGAAGGCGACGACGAGCTTGTCGCGGCGCAGCGCACTGGCCGTGTCCGCGAGCCGCAGCGTGCGCTCGGCGTCGATACCATGCTGACGGTCGAGCCAGTCGGCGTAGTCCGTGATCGCCGAGGCGAGCCGCATGCGCCGCGCGCTGTAGCCGGCGACCTCCTGTTCGAGATGGATGCTCATGGTCTGCTGTTGTTTTCGCTCATCGTCCCCGGGGCCTCCCACCCCCACCCCGCCGCTCGGTCTTCGCCGCGACGGCCCCGCGCCCGCGTCGAGCGCGGCCCGAGCCGGCGGCACTGGCGCGCGGCAGCGCGCATCCGCACTTATCGACGGGGAATCCGGCAATCTTTAGGGACGCGCCGGCGACGCCGACCAGCGGCGGCGCCGCCGTCAGAGCGCGCCAAGCAGCGCGCGCTCGAGCGCCATGATCGGCAGCATCAGGATCAACTGGGCGATGATGAAAAGCACGAGCGGCGTCAGGTCGACGTTGGCGACCATCGGCACGACCCGGCGCAGCGGCGCGAGAAACGGCTCGGTGAGTCCGTAGACCACGGGCATGAGCGGTGAATGGGTGTTGATCCACGACAGCAGCGCGCGCACCAGGGTCAGCCCAATCACGAGGTAGACGGTGAGACTCAGCAGCCGCACCGCCGCGAGGCCGAGCATGACGGGCCAGACACCACCCCCTGCCAGCGCGAACGGGAAGTCGTCGAGCCAGTAGCTCACGAGCACGACGACGAATTCGGCGAGGAACGCGGCGACCAGGCACGCCCAGTCGAGCCCCCCGAACCCGGGAACGACACGACGCAGCGGTTTCACGGCGAAGTCGGTGACCGCGACGATGAACTGTGCGAAAGAATTGCGGAAGGGCACGCGAAAGAGCTGCATCATGAAACGCAGCAGCACCGCGATCGCGAACAGGTTGCCGAGGGTCTGGACCAGGAAGGTCAGGGCGCCGGCGATCATGCGAGGCGTCCCAATTCGTCGCCGAGTTCGGCGCCGCGCCGGCTGGCGGCGTCGACCGCCTGGCCGACCGCCTGCTTGACCCCGGCCGCGTCGAGCGCGGCAAGCCCGCGTTCGGTCGTGCCCCCCTTGGACGTGACGCGCTGGCGCAGCAGCGCCGGCTCCTCGCCCGATTCGAGCGCGAGCTTGGTCGCACCGAAGAAGGTCTGCAGCGCGAGCTGACGCGCGACCCCCGGTGCGAGACCCTGGGCCTCGGCCGCGGCTTCGAGCGATTCGATGAAATAGAAGACGTAGGCAGGGCCGCTGCCCGACACGGCCGTGACCGCGTCGAGCTGCGGTTCGTCGTCGACCCAAACGACGCCGCCGACTGCGCGGAGCACGCTCTCGGCCTGCGAACGCGACTCCTGGCTGACGGCGTCGGGGGCGAACAGGCCCGTGATCCCGGCCTGCACCAGCGCCGGGGTATTGGGCATCGCGCGCACGATGCGCGCATGACCGCCGAGCCAGCGCGCGAGATCGGCGACGCGCACGCCGGCCGCGATCGAGACGACGAGCTGGCCGCTCAGCCGCTGCGCGAGCGCGGCCGCGACTTCGGGCAAGGTCTGCGGCTTGACCGCGAGCACGACGAGCGCGTGCAGGCGGGCCTGCGAAAGATCGGTATGGGTGACGACGCCGAAGCGCGTCGCGAGCTTGTCGCGCGCGTCCGCGTTGATTTCGACGACCTCGATATCGGTCGGCGCGGTGCCGCTCGCGACGAGGCCGCCGATGATCGCGGCGGCCACGTTGCCGCCGCCGATGAAGCTGACTTTATGCATGTTTCACCTCGGGTATTTCCTTTCGCCAAACAGGGCGGTGCCGACGCGAACGATCGTCGCGCCCTCCAGAATCGCCGCCTCGAGATCCGCCGACATACCCATCGACATGGTGTCGAGCGCATGGCGTTCGCGCAGTCCGTCGAACAATTCGCGCAGTCGCCGGAACGCGGCCCGCTGCGCATCAAAATCGTGGGTCGGCGCGGGAATCGTCATCATCCCGCGCAGGCGCAGACCCGGAAGCCTCGCCACGGCCTCGACCAGCTCGGGCAGCGCGTCGGGGCTCGCACCGCCTTTGCTCGCCTCGCCGCTGACGTTGACCTCGATGCAGACGTTGAGCGGCGGCAGCCCAAGCGGCCGCTGCGCCGACAGCCGCTGGGCGATCTTCAGCCGGTCGACGCTGTGCACCCAGCCGAAATTCTCGGCGATCGGTCGCGTCTTGTTGCTCTGGATCGGACCGATGAAATGCCAGTCGAGGGCGAGATCGGCCAGCGCCGCCTGCTTGACGAGCGCCTCCTGCAGGTAGTTTTCGCCGAAGGCGCGCTGTCCTGCCCCGGCCAGCGCGCGCACCGCGGCCGCGCCGAAGGCCTTACTCACCGCGAGCAGTTCGACGCTCGCCGGATCGCGACCGGCACGCGCCGCAGCGGCGGCGATCCGGCCGCGCACGCCCTGCAGACGCGCCGTCGCCGAGTCGGCTCCCGGCCCCGCTGCAGGCTCAAGTTCGGACGGAAACGGGCCGTTATTCATGGCGTTTATTATCGGTCAAAACCCCACCCCCATACTGCACGAGGCACGCGTGGATATTTCTGAATTGCTCGCTTTCGCCGTCAAAAACAAGGCTTCCGACCTGCACCTTTCCTCGGGTCTGCCGCCGATGATCCGCGTGAACGGCGACATCCGCCGCATCAACCTGCCGCCGATGGAGCACAAGGACGTGCACCGCATGGTGTACGACATCATGAACGACAGCCAGCGCAAGGTGTACGAGGAGACGCTCGAAATCGACTTCTCGTTCGAGATACCCTCGCTCGCGCGCTTTCGCGTCAACGCGTTCAACCAACAATACGGCGCGGGCGCCGTGTTCCGCACGATTCCGTCGAAGGTGCTGACGCTCGAAGAACTGAACTGCCCGCCGATCTTCAAGGAAATCGCCGACCAGCCGCGCGGCATCGTGCTCGTCACCGGGCCGACGGGTTCGGGCAAGTCGACGACGCTCGCGGCGATGATGGACTACGTCAACGAGAACCAGTATTCGCACATCCTCACCGTCGAGGACCCGATCGAATTCGTCCACCAGAGCAAGAAATGCCTGATCAACCAGCGCGAGGTCGGGCCGCACACGCTCTCGTTCAACAACGCCTTGCGTTCCGCGCTGCGTGAAGACCCCGACGTCATCCTGGTCGGCGAATTGCGCGACCTCGAAACGATCCGCCTCGCGCTGACCGCTGCCGAGACGGGCCACCTCGTCTTCGGCACGCTCCACACCTCGTCGGCGGCCAAGACGATCGACCGCGTCGTCGACGTCTTCCCCGCTGCGGAAAAGGAAATGGTCCGCTCGATGCTCTCGGAATCGCTGCGCGCGGTGATTTCGCAGACGCTGCTGAAGACCAAGGACGGCACCGGCCGCGTCGCCGCGCACGAAATCATGGTCGGCACCCCGGCGATCCGCAACCTGATCCGCGAGAACAAGGTCGCACAGATGTATTCGGCGATCCAGACCGGCGGCAACCTCGGCATGCAGACCCTCGACCAGAACCTGCAGGATCTCGTGCGCCGCAACGTCATCGCGTCGAACGTGGCCCGCTCCGCGGCGCAGAACAAAGACGCCTTCATGCTCTGAGGACGAGACGAGACGACATGGCAATGAACGCAGAAAAAACCGTCCACGACCTGCTGCGCCTGATGCTGGCGAAGAACGCGTCCGACCTTTTCATCACCGCGGGATTCCCGCCCGCGATCAAGGTCGACGGCAAGATCACCCCGGTCTCGAACCAGAGCCTGACGCCCGCGCACACGAGCGAGCTCGCGCGCTCGATCATGAACGATCGCCAGTGGAAAGATTTCGAGGCGACCAACGAATCGAACTTCGCGATCAGCCCGCCCGAGATCGGGCGCTTCCGCGTCAACGTCTTCGTGCAACAGGGCCGCGTCGGCATCGTCATGCGGACGATCAATACCAAGATCCCGAAGATGGAAGACCTCAACCTGCCGCCGATCCTGCGCGACGTCGCGATGATCAAGCGCGGCCTCGTCGTCTTCGTCGGCGGCACCGGCACCGGTAAATCGACCTCGCTCGCCGCGATGGTCGGCTACCGCAACGAGAACGACGCCGGCCACATCATCACCGTCGAGGACCCGATCGAATACGTGCACGAGCACCGCAAATCGATCGTCAGCCAGCGCGAGGTCGGCATCGACACCGACAACTGGTTCTCCGCGCTCAAGAACACGCTGCGCCAGGCGCCCGACGTCATCCTGATCGGCGAAATCCGCGACCGGGAGACCATGGAATACGCGATCGCCTTCGCCGAAACCGGCCACCTGTGCCTGTCTACGCTGCACGCCAACAGCGCCAACCAGGCGCTCGACCGCATCATCAACTTCTTCCCCGAGGAGAAGCGCGATCAATTGCTGATGGACTTGTCGCTCAACCTCAAGTCCTTCATCTCGCAGCGCCTGATTCCGCGAAAAGGCAGCAACGGCCGCGTCGCCGCCGTCGAAATCCTGCTCAACTCGCCGCTCATCGCCGACCTGATCTTCAAGGGCCACGTCCACGAGATCAAGGAGATCATGGCCAAGTCCCGCGAACTCGGCATGCAGACCTTCGACCAGGCCCTGTTCGACCTCTACGAAGCCGGACTGATCTCCTACGAGGACGCGCTAAGAAACGCCGACAGCCTCAACGACCTACGCCTGCAGATCAAGCTGCACGGCCAGGAGGCCAAGGGGCGGGACATGATGGCGGGGTTGGATCATCTCGATATTGTTTAAGTCGTCGGGAGTGCAAAACAAAACGGGGTGTTTAGCACCCCATTTTGTCTTGTCAACGCCGGCTCGGTGCCGGCGTAGCCTCGCATCAAACTTGTTGTTAAACCTCTCTGCCAATTTGTTTGGCCTGATCTGTCGCGAGGCCTTCCTTCACGAACGCCTGCATTTTATTTGAGCCTGCTGGCATTAAACCTTCAGCTTGCATTGCGCCATACCAATTAACCAAAGCCTGTTTCATCCAATCCAGATTCTTGTTCCAGACGGGTCCCATGTGTTCGGCCCAAAGTTCCAGTTCCCGCACGGAGATATTCCGGTCCGGCGAGAGGACCTCAGCTGCATTGACTAGATTCTTCGCCAAAGTTTCATCCACCACTTCGGTTGGTCTCGACCAGTTTGTTTTTCCCAAGCAGTCCGTATAGAAGCCTATTTGCTTCATCGCATCCAATATATCTGGATGGTCTGACGCACTATCAACGATTGGTTTGAAGTCCTCTAGGCGGCGTGCGCCCTTGGCGACTAGCTCTGGAAGAATCCAGTTAATGTTTTTCTTTGTATGAGTCCGGTATTCCTTCCAGAGTCTCTTGATGTCATCCGTGTTCGCGGTCACGAACCGCCTGAGAATGACGACCTTTCCAGACTCTTCTATCGAGAGAGCGGCTAGTGACGCTGCCGTCGGCCACCGCTTGTTAGCGAGTAACAGCCGAGCGTCCTGAGCCAAACGCCTCGCATTGGCTGTAGCCGCATTCATTCCAGTTGCAACCTGCTCGACTGTCAGAGGGCCACGATAAGGCGCGAGAAGATCTGCTGAGGACATAGTGAGGCCTAGCGCAATAGACTCGGTGAGAATAATTCACAGCCAGCCTAATTCAAGGCAACCGGCTCGAACATTGCCTGCTTCGACACAAAAAATTCCCGCCCCTCACCTCATCCCCGAATAACGAATAATGGGGTCAGACACTATTGCAGCTCACACCTTTCTCACGCCGTCGCCGTAGTTCGCCACGGCCTTGTCCACGGTCAGCAAAGTCAAACCTTCCACCCGCGCCTGCGCGACGAGAATGCGGTCGAAGGGGTCTTTGTGCAGGTTCGGCAACTCGTTCACGGCGACCGTGTGTTCGCTCGTGACCGGCAGTTCGCGATAGCCGCTCACCAGCAGCATGCGCCACAAGCGGCGCGGATCGACGTTGAAATCCGCGCGATCGAGACCGTTCTTGATACTGATCTCCCACAGGCTGGCCGAACTGAAGACGAGGTGGTTGCCCGGGTCGAGCAGCATCCCCCGCGCCTTGGCCGACAACCGCTTGGGCTCGCTCGCCGCCCACAGCAGCAGATGGGTGTCGAGCAGCAGGTTCAAGCCTTGCGACCGGTGAACAGGTCTTCGATTTCCCCACCGCCCATCTGGTCGAAGTCATCCGGGACGGAAAACTCTCCGGCCATGAAACCCAGACGGCTTGCCGTTCCCGCTTCACCCGGCGCCAGTGGGATGACCTTGACCATCGGCTTGCCGGCCTTGGCGATGATGAAGGCCTCACCCTGGGCGGCCTGCTCGACCAGCTTGGAGAGCTGGGTTTTGGCATCGTGGATGTTGACCGTCAGCATGATGACCTCGCGGTGAACTAATTTCGGTTAGTTTAACCGGGATCAACGGAAGGACAAGCGCTTCGCCGAAACGGATATCACTAGGGACCGCTCGCAGCTTCCGGCTTCTTCACTTTCATCGACCCCGCAATCAGCTTGTACTGCAAGAACCGCGTCTCGATCTGGCCGTTGAAGAGCGGTATGCGGCGGCTGGCCTTGAGGCCGATCGCCTTCGGCAGCAGCGGGTCGCCCGAGATGATCCACGCGTCCCAGCCGGCGAAGTTCTGCTTGAGCCAGTCGCCCAGGAGCGGATACCACTCGGCGAGATCCTCGGCTTCGCCGATGCGTTCGCCGTAGGGCGGGTTGGTGACGATGGTGCCGACGGGCGTCGGCGGCTTGAGGTCGAGCAGGTCGGAGACTTTGAGTTCGATCGCGTCCGCATACCCGGCCACGGCGAGGTTGTTGCGTGCCTTGTCGAGGACCCAGCGGTCCTGGTCGGCGCCGAAGATAGGCAGCTTGGTCAGCGGTTTTTCCAGCGCTTTGGTCTCGTCCTTGATGCGCTGCCAGAGCGCGGCGTCGAAGTCGCGGTAGTGCTCGAAGGCGAAATGGCGGGCGCGGCCCGGTGCGCGGTTCAACGCGAGGTCGGCGGCTTCGAGCAGGATGGTGCCGGCGCCGCACATCGGGTCGAGCAAGGGCGTGCCGGGCTCCCAGCCGGAGAGCAGCAGGAGGCCGGCGGCAAGGTTTTCCTTGATCGACGCCGCGCTCGCCTCGCGCTTGAAGCCGCGTTTGAACAACGGCTCGCCCGAGGTATCGAGATAGAAGGTGACTGCGTCGGGCGTGAAGAACGCATACACGGGCACGTCGGGCGACTCGGTGTCGACGCTCGGTCGCTCGCGTGTTTCTTCCCGGAAGCGGTCGCAGATCGCGTCCTTGATCTTGAGCGTGATGAAGTTGAGGCTTTTCAGCGGCGCGTTCTGCGCGCCGACTTTCACCGCGATGGTCTTCGTGACGTCGAACCACTCGGGCCACGGCAGATCGAGGGCGGCGCGGTAGATGTGCTCTTCCTTCTTGTAACGCGTGTACCCGACCTTGCGCAGGATGCGCGTCGCGGTCCGCGAGGTGAGGTTGGCGCGCATCTCGGCGGCGGCGTCGGCGATGAACAGCACGCCGGCCGGCAGCTGGCGCACGACCTGGGCGCCGGCGGCGTTCAACTCCGCGACGAGCAGCTCCTCGAGCCCGCGCGGGCAGGTCGCGAAGTGGCTCGCGGGCGGGAGTTGCTCCCGCGAGCGGGGCGCCACCTCATGCTCGCCCTTCGGGCGGCTTTGGTGCCCGGAGTGAGCAGGACGCGGAGGCGGGTTGCGGCGGGGCTGCGGGTTTGCGGACTTGGGTTTCAAACAGGGCTTTCTAGAACGGTTTCAATACGACCAGCAGCACGACGACGAGCAGCACGAGAACGGGGATTTCGTTGAACCAGCGAAACCAGACGTGGGATTTGCTATTCCGCCGTGCTTGGAATTGCTTCAGCAGACGGCCGCAGACATGGTTGTAGCCGACGAGCCCGGCGACGAGCGCGACCTTGAGCCACAACCAGGTCCCGGTCGGAAGCCAGTAGGCAAGCCACAGCCAGACGCCGGTGATCACGGTCAGCCACATGATCGGCGAGACGAACCGATACAATTTGCGCGCCATCAGCAGCAGGCGGTCGTAGGCGGCGGGGTTGGTTTCCATCGCCAGGTTGACGAAGAGGCGCGGCAGGTAGAACAGCCCGGCGAACCAGCTCACGACCATGACGATATGAAACGATTTCAGCCAGAGCATGGATGGACGAACCTCGACAATGATGGAGGCGGCCAGGGCATGGAGGCCGAGCCCGCCGACGCTGATTCTACTGGGTTTGATCGCCTACCTGTGGGTGCGCCCGCCGGCCGAGGTCAGCGACGAGAACCGCATCGCGCCGCCCTGGCACGTGGCGCTGACCGAAGTCCGCGTACTCACGAGCGAGGCGCGCGAGGGCCGCGTCGTGCTCGTCGATTTCCGGGCGACAGGGTGCCCATACTGCCGCAAGGAGAAACCGGTCATCGAACGTTTCTGGCCCGACCACCGCGACCCGGGATTCGAGGTCGTTTCGATCAGCGTCGACGACCTGGCCGACAGGATCGCGGCATGCACGACAAGGGTTTCCGTTTCCTAGCGGCCCCGACCAACGCAGCGGTCGCCGCCGCATTCGGCAAGGTCGCAACGGTTCCGACCTCGTTCATCGTCGGCCACGAGGGGCGGATACGACACAAGATCGCCGGTCAGGTGCATTATCCGGGACTGGAAAAACGCATTGTGCCGCCGCGGCAGTCCCGGGCGGCCGAGGAACCGCGATGAGCGACGCACGCATCACCGAACTCGAAACCAAACTCATCTTCGCCGAAGACCTGATCGAAACGCTCAACCAGACCGTGATCCGGCAACAGGCCCAGCTCGACCAGATCCAGCAGCAGCTGCGCCTGCTGCACCGGCAATTGCAGGACGCGCTCGCGCGCGAGGCCCCAGCGCCGGGAAACGAACCGCCCCCACACTACTAGCGCGGCACGTGCTTTCGTAAGAACACGCGATCGCGGGGAGAGCTCCATGAGAACGAAACGCGCGTAGCGCCCAGACGGTACACCGGTCGGCTGGTGCCGCCCCCCTTCAGTCGGTATCGACGGTCTCGCGCAGCGCAAGCGAAGGCGCGTCGACGAGCAGGCGAATCAGTTCGTCCTCCGGCATGGGTCGTGCGTAGCGGTAGCCCTGTGCGCGCAGGCAGCCGTGCTGCATGAGAAAAGCTTCCTGCTCGGCATGCTCGACGCCCTCGGCGATGACGCCGAGCCCGAGCTTGGCCGACAGCGCGAGAATCGCCTGGACGATCGCTGCATCGTCGGAATCGACCGCGATGTCGCGAATGAAGCTGCGGTCGATCTTGAGTTCGCTGATCGGCAGGAGCTTGAGGCGGCTCAGCGAGGAATGACCCGTGCCGAAATCGTCGATCGCGATCTCGACGCCGAATTCGCGCAGTGCCGTCATCACGGCGACCCCGGTCGCCTCGCTTTCCATGATGCTGCTCTCGGTCAGCTCGAGCACGACGCGTGCGGGCGAGACGCCGGCGCGTGTGAACGCGTCCGACAGGCGCGTCGGCAAATCTTTCTGCAGCAACTGCTTGCCCGACAGGTTGACGTGGAGCGCGAAATCCGCAGGCAGCAGTATCTCGGTTTCCCAGCGTTTCAAGGCCTCGCACGCTTCGCCGACGACCCACTCGCCGATCGGGACGATCAGGCCGGTGTCCTCGGCGAGCGCGATGAAGTGATCGGGCGGGATCGCGCCGGCTTCCGGGTCGTTCCAGCGCAGAAGCGCCTCGGCGCCGCAGATGTGTCCGGTGTCGAGGCGGACGAGCGGCTGGTAGTGGACTTGCAGTGTGCGGTCGTCGAACGCGCGGCGCAGCCGCGACTCGAGCTGGAGGCGACGCATCGCCCGCTCGGTGATGCCGTGTTCGTAGAAATGGAAGGTGTTGCGCCCGCGTTCCTTGGATTTGTACATTGCCGCATCCGCGTGCCGCAGAAGCGCTTCGGCGTCCCGGCCGTCCTCCGGGTAGAGGCTGATGCCGATGCTCGCCGAGATGTGCAGCGGATAGCTTCCGACGTGCAGCATCCTCTCGAGCGCAGTGATGATTTTTTCAGCGACGGCGCCGGCCGCCGCGTTGTCGCGCAGACCGTCGAGCAGCAGCACGAATTCGTCGCCGCCCAGGCGGGCGAGCGTGTCGCCGTCGCGGGTCAGGCTCCTGAGGCGGCTCGCAGCGGCCTGCAGGACCGCGTCGCCCACGGCGTGACCGAGACTGTCGTTGATCGTCTTGAAGCGGTCGAGATCGATGAAGACGACGGCGAGGCGGCCACCCGTGCGGCCGTTGCGGCTGACCGCGGCGCGCAGCCGGTCGAGCAGCAGCGCGCGGTTCGGCAGGTCGGTCAGGGGATCGTGATAGGCGACATGTTCGAGATGCGCGTCTTTCTCTCGCAGCGCCTGCTCGGCTTCCCGCCAGTGCGTGACGTCCTGCACCGTCCCGATCATGCGACTCGGCTTGCCCAGCGCGTCGAGCAGAACTTCGCCGGTTTCATGCACCACGCGCACACTGCCGTCCGGCCGCACGATGCGGTGGTCGAGCGCGTAGGGCGCGCCGGTGTTCAGCGCACGCTGGACCGCGGCGTCGACCGCGGCCCGGTCGGACGGATACACGCGCACCAGAAAGGCTTCGTAGCTCGCCTCGAACTGGCCTTGCCGCAGCCCGAACAGCCGGTAGATGCCCTCCGACCAGAACAGGCGATTTTCGGCGATGTACCAGTCCCAGTTTCCCATCTGGGCGATGCGCTGGGCGCGGTCGAGACTGTCCTTGGTCTCGCCGAGCTGCCGCGAAGCCAGTGCGATCTGCCGATTCTTCCTGGCGAACAGCAGGAGCAGCAACACCAGGCTGATCAGAAGCAGGACCACGGCGACGAAGAGCGACCCGAGGATAACCGGACGGTTCGCTTCGTAGAAGGTCGGCGCGGCGTTGATCAGCCTCACGTCGTCCCGCAGCGCGCGCGGAAGCACGAGGCCGGCCTTGCGCAATTCGGCTGCGTCGAGGAGGTATTCGTTGGGGCTGCGCTCGATCGGTGGCAACGCGCGCATCGCCATCCCGTCGAGGTGACGGATGAGCAGTTCGGCGGCGCTGTGCCCCTGGCTCGGCCCGCTCGTCACGAAACCGCCGAGCACCCCCGGATAGAGGTACGCGTCCTCCATGCTGAATACGAAGAAGCGCCCCGCGCCGACGATCGCCGCGACGGTCTCGGGCAGCGTCTGCGTGCCGCCGTCGGCACCCGTGAACGCGCCGAGCGTCGTCAGGAACACGAAACGCTCGCGGCGCGTGCGAAGCCGCGCGACGACGTCGTCGATGCGACTCGCAGAAATGAAGGTCGCACGGATGTCAGGATAGGCGCGCAACGCCTGTTTGATCTCGTCTTCGATCGCCCGGTAGGTCTCGCTTGCGTCGCCGACGACGACGATATCGCGGGCCCCGGGATCGAACTCGCGCATCAGCCGCAGGTTGGGGCCGATCGCCTTGTCTTCGAACACGCCGGTGATTTTCACGGGGTCGAGCTGCGCGCGGACGTTCGCGTCGTTCACGCCGGAGAAAAAAACCGGCGCCCCGGGGAACACCGAGCCCAGATGCGCGCGCGCGAAGCTCAGCGCGTTGTCGTCGGTGACGTAAATCGCCGCCGGCTGGTAGCCGCGATACTTCTCGCGCAGGTGATCGGCGACGAGGCTCGCGTATTCGGGCGTGTAGGCGGCGCGCTTGCTGTCGAGATATTCGACACTCAGCGAGTAGGCCCGCGCGCGGTCAGCGTCGAGGGCGGCAACGAACCCGGCGTGCTGGCCGCGCGTCCACGGGTATTCCTGGCTGTAGGCATGAAGAACGAAGACCGGGGTCGGCGCGGCCGCCGTCGCCCACGGACCGCACAGACTCAACAGGACCAGCAGGACGAGGCGCATGGCAGGCTAAGGTTCAAGGTAGAACGATAACGGCAGCCTTGCCCTGCACTTGAGACCCGCGCCCTCGGTCAGGGTGACGCGTCGACCGCCACCTTCATCACGACCTTGCGCAGCGGCCCCGAACTCACGAGCGGCGCGTGCGCGTCTTCCGGAAAGAACACGCAGAACATCCCGGCGTGCGCCGCGACCCAGGTGGCCGGCGCATCGGCGAAGAAACGGATGTCACGGTCTTCATCGTGGTCGCCGAGCGGCTGCCGGCACTGCGACAGCGGCCGCCAGCCCATCTCGTCGACCCCCTCGAGTATGAGCTGGATATCGATATAGCGACGATGACTTTCGAGTCTGGCAGCCTCGCGCGTCCGGCCTTCCGCCGCCTCGACGATGGCGAAGACGCTGTCGCCGCGGACCGCATGGATGCCGGGCGCGAGCGTATCCAGATCGAACCGGCGCAGGAAGGCGAAGGCCTCGGAAAACAGCGGGTGCAGGGCCAGGTAGCGCTCGGCGTGCGCAAGCGGGGCGAGGATCACGGGCGTGCTCAGCGGCTGATCGGCTTGTAGCGGATGCGCTTGGGCTTCGCGCCCTCCTCACCCAGCCGTTTCTTCTTGTCGGCCTCGTATTCCTGGTAGTTGCCGGGGAAGAACACCACCTGCGAGTCGCCCTCGAAGGCAAGGATGTGGGTGGCGATGCGGTCGAGGAACCAGCGGTCGTGCGAGATCACGAGCACGCAGCCGGCGAATTCGAGCAGCGCGTCTTCGAGGGCGCGCAGGGTTTCCACATCCAGGTCGTTCGAGGGTTCGTCGAGCAAGAGCACGTTGCCGCCGGAGATCAGGGTCTTCGCCATGTGCAGGCGTCCGCGCTCGCCGCCCGAGAGGTCGCCGACACGCTTCTGCTGGTCGCCACCCTTGAAGTTGAAGCGGCCGAGATACGCGCGTGACGGGATCTCGTAGCGACCCACGGCAAGAATGTCGCGGCCTTCGGCGACCTCGTCGAACACGGTCTTGTCGGCGGCGAGCGCGTCGCGGCTCTGGTCGACGTAGGCGAGCTTGACGGTCTGGCCGATCTCGACTTCGCCGGAATCGGGCTTTTCCTGGCCCGTGATCATCTTGAAGAAGGTCGACTTGCCGGCGCCGTTCGGGCCGATTATGCCGACGATGGCGCCGGGCGGCACGCTGAACGAGAGGTCGTCGATCAGCAGGCGGTCACCGAAGGACTTCGACACATTGTGGAAGTCGATCACCTTGTCGCCCAGCCGCTCGCCGACCGGAATAAAAATTTCCTGCGTCTCGTTGCGCTTCTGGTATTCGGCCGAATTGAGCTCCTCGAAACGGGCGAGGCGCGCCTTCGACTTCGCCTGGCGCGCCTTCGGGTTCTGCCGCACCCATTCGAGTTCGTGCTTCATGGTCTTGATGCGCGCGGCCTCCTGCTTGGACTCGGTCTCGAGACGCGCCTCCTTCTGCTCGAGCCAACTCGTGTAGTTGCCCTTCCACGGGATGCCGTGGCCGCGGTCGAGTTCCAGAATCCACTCAGCGGCATTGTCGAGGAAGTAGCGGTCGTGCGTGACCGCGACGACCGTGCCCGGATAGCGCACGAGGAACTGCTCGAGCCAGTCGACCGACTCGGCGTCGAGGTGGTTGGTCGGCTCGTCGAGGAGCAGCATGTCGGGGTTGGACAGCAGGAGCTGGCACAACGCGACGCGGCGCTTCTCGCCGCCGGACAGGTTGCCGATCACCGCGTCCCACGGCGGCAGGCGCAAGGCATCGGCCGCGATTTCCATCTGCGTGTCGAGGTCGGCGCCGGCGGTGGCGAGAATGGCCTCGCACTTCGCCTGCTCCTCGGCGAGCTTGTCGAAGTCGGCGTCGGGCTCGGCGTAGGCCGCATAGATCTCGTCGAGCCGCGCCTTCGCCGCGACGATTTCGCCGAGGCCCGCTTCGACGGCCTGACGTACCGTGTGCGTCGGGTCGAGTTGGGGCTCCTGCGGCAGGTAGCCGATGCGGATGCCGGGCATCGGGATCGCCTCGCCCTCGATGTCCTTGTCGACGCCGGCCATGATGCGGATCAGCGAGGATTTGCCCGAGCCATTGAGGCCGAGCAGGCCGATCTTCGCGCCCGGGAAGAAGCTCAGCGAAATGTCCTTGAGGATCTGCCGCTTGGGCGGGACGATCTTGCCGACCCGGTTGAGGGAGTAAACGTATTGCGCCATGAATGAAGTTCTGCCGAAGAGGGTTAGGGGGTTTCGCGCGGGCAGGCGTCGAACGCGCAGTCCCGCGCCGGATTGCGACTGACGAAACTGCCGTCCGCGCATTGCCTGACGTCGGCCGCGCATACCAGGGTCCGTTCCGGCAAGGGCGGCGGGGGCGGCGCCGGCACCGCGGCGCGCGCACCGCTCGGCGCAGGGGCAGGGGCAGGCGGGCCATTCGCGGCGCACGCGCCGAGCGCCAGAAACAGCGCTGCGCCGGCGAGCCGCCGGATCACGAGAGCTCGCGCTCGAGCAGCGCCTTGAGCTTGTCGAAGTCGAGTTCGCCGAGCTTCTGTTCGAGGATGTCGCCGTTCTTGCCGATGATGAAGCTCGTCGGCGTGAGCTGCACGTTGCCGAAGGCGCGCGCGTGTTCGCCGTTGACGTCGAGCGCGACCGGGAAAGGCAGCTGGCGGGTCTGGACGTAGTTCGCGACGTAATTGGGCGGATCGTAGCTCATCGCGACGGCGACGATCTCGAAGCCGCGATCCTTGTACGCGTTGTAGGTCTCGACCATCCCGGGCATCTCCTTGATGCAGCCGGGGCACGAAGTCGCCCAGAAGTTGACGAGCACGACCTTGCCGCGAAGATCGTCGAGCGCGATCTGCCTGCCCTCGAGCGTCGTGAAGGTCGACGCGGGCGCGGTCGGCTTGTCGACGAGTGCGTAGGCCAGCGCGGCGACGATGGCGAGCGCGGCGACAAGGAAAAGAACGGGTTTTGCGAATTTCATGGCGATTCCGGGGACGAAGCGTCTTGGTACGACCGCGCGAGTGCCACATAGTGCTGCGCGGAATAGCTGAAATAGGCGATTTCCTCATCGGTCAGCGGCCGCACCATCTTGGCCGGGCGGCCGAGGTAGAGATGGCCGGATTCGAGCACCTTGCCTTCGGGCACCAGCGAACCGGCGCCGAGCAGCACGTGCTTCTGCACGACCGCGCGGTCGAGGATGATCGAGCCCATGCCGATCAGGCATTCGTCCTCGATCGTGCAGGCGTGCAGGATCACCGAGTGCCCGACCGTGACCCCGGCGCCGATGACGAGCGGCCCGCCGGCCGGGTTGTCCCGCGTCTTGTGCGAGACGTGGAGCACGCTGTTGTCCTGGATGTTGGTCGCCTCGCCGATGGCGATCGCATTGACGTCGCCACGGATCACCGCGCCCGGCCAGATCGACGCGTCGCGACCGAGGCTGACCTCGCCGATCACGCTCGCGCGCGGATGCACCCAGGCGCCCGTGGCGAGCGTCGGCATGACGCCGTGATGCGGCGCGAGCGCGGAATCGTAAACCTTGTCGGTCATGGGGTTGAAAACGGGGAAGACAGCCGAAATTATAATTCCCCTAACTCCCCACTAATGGTCGTCGCCATGAATACCCCCAAGGGCTCCAACCCCCTGCTCGACTTCTCCGGCCTGCCCCGCTTCGCCGAGTTCAAGCCCGAATACGTCACCCCGGCGGTCGACGCGTTGCTGGCGGAGTGCCGCGCCGCGGTCGCCCGCGCCGAGGCCGCCGACACGCCGGCCGAATGGGACGCCTTCGTCGCCCCGCTCGAGGATGCGAACGAGAAGCTCGGCCGCGCCTGGGGCCAGGCTTCCCACCTGCACTCGGTCATGGATTCGCCCGAGTTGCGCGAGGTCTACAACGCCAATCTGCCGAAGATCACGGTCTATTACGCCGAACTCGGGCAGAACGAGGCCTTGTACGCCAAATACAAGGCCCTCGCCGCGAGTCCCGCGTTTGCCGCGCTGTCGCCCGCCCGCAGGAAAGTCGTCGACAACGAGTTGCGTGGCTTCCGTCTCGGCGGCGCCGAGCTGCCGGCCGACAAGAAGGCGCGCTTCATGCAGGTGCAGGAGGAACTCGCGCAGTTGTCCACCAAGTTCGAGGAAAACCTGCTCGACGCGACCAACGACTACGCGCTCATCATCGACGAGAAGGGCGAGCTCGCCGGCATTCCCGACGACGTGCTGGAAGCCGCGCGCGCCGCGGCCGAGGCCGCCGGCACCACCGGCTGGAAGTTCACGCTGCACATGCCGTCCTACCTGCCGGTGATGCAGTACGCCGACAGCCGCGAACTTCGGCAGATCCTTTACCGCGCCTACGTCACCCGTGCCTCCGAGTTCGGCAAGCCCGAGCTCGACAACACGCCGCTGATCGCGCGCATCCTCAAGCTGCGCCGAGAGTCCGCCGAGTTGCTGGGTTTCAAGAGCTACGCCGAGGAGTCGCTCGAAGCCAAGATGGCCGAATCGCCGCGCGAGGTGCTGGATTTTCTCGACGAGCTCGCCGCGCGTGCCCGCCCCTACGCGGAGAAAGACTACACCGAACTCAAGACCTTCGCCCGCGACGAACTGGGCCTGGACGAGGTCGAAGCCTGGGACACGACCTACGTCTCGGAAAAACTGAGCGTCGCGCGCTACAGCTTCTCGGACCACGAAGTGAAGCAGTATTTCCCCGAGCCGCGCGTGCTCGCAGGCCTGTTCCGACTGATCGAAACGCTGTACGGCCTGCACATCCGCGAGGACAACGCGCCGGTGTGGCACCCCGACGTGAAGTTCTACACGCTTTACGACCGCGCCGGCCAGCGCATCGGCCAGTTCTACCTCGACCTCTACGCGCGCGCCTCGAAGCGCGGCGGCGCCTGGATGGACGACGTCATCACCCGCCGTCGCCTGCCTTCACTCGATGGGCGGGCAGAGGGCATGCAGACGCCGGTGGCCTACCTGAACTGCAATTTTTCTGCGCCGGTGGGCGACACCCCCGACGGGGGCAAGAAACCCGCGCTGTTCACCCACGACGAGGTCATCACGCTGTTCCACGAGATGGGCCACGGCCTGCACCATCTGCTGACCCAGATCGAGGAGCTGGGCGTCTCCGGAATCAACGGCGTCGAATGGGACGCGGTCGAACTGCCGAGCCAGTTCATGGAAAACTTCTGCTGGGAATGGGACGTGCTCAAGCACATGACCGCCCACGTCGATACCGGCGAGCCGCTGCCGCGCGTGCTGTTCGACAAGATGCTCGCGGCGAAGAACTTCCAGGCCGGCCTGCAGACGCTGCGCCAGATCGAGTTCGCGAGCTTCGACATGCATCTGCACGACGATTTCGACCCGAACGGCGTACGCACCGCGCAGGATCTGATCGACGACATCCGCAAGAAGGTCGCGGTCATCATCCCGCCCGCGTACAACCGCTTCCCCAACAACTTCTCGCACATCTTCGCCGGCGGCTACGCGGCCGGCTACTACAGCTACAAGTGGGCCGAAGTCCTGTCGGCCGACGCCTATGCGCTGTTCGAGGACGAGGCCGAGGGCTACGGCGGCGTGCTGAATCCCGAGGTCGGCCACCGGTTCTGGAGCGAGATCCTGGCGCAGGGCGGCGCGCGCCCGGCGCTCGAGTCGTTCAAGGCCTTCCGAGGCCGCGAGCCGACGATCGACGCACTGCTGCGGCACAACGGCATGGCGTGAGCCGTCGTCGACGTCCCGGGTCGGGCACCGCGCGCCGGCCCCCGTAGATTCATCGTACTCAGGCCCTGAAATGCCTTGCGGGTAAAGCCGCAGCCGCCGGCGCCGTTACAACGAGGAATCACGTTATTTCGGAGTACGGCATGAAAGCAGGCATCCTTGCCCTCACGGCAGCTCTGGTCGCGGGGAGCGCGCCGTTGGGCGCCGCCGGCCTTTACGAATGGAAGGACGCCCAGGGGCGCAAGGTCTACAGCGACCTCGCGCCCCCGATCGACGCCCGCAACGCGCAGCAGAAGCGCTTCACGGGCAGCGTCGTCGAAGGCGGCGAGTCCTACGCGACGAAGACCGCGCGCGAGAAACACCCGATTACGCTCTACGCCAACGCCTGCGGCATCCCCTGCGACCAAGCGCGGCAACTGCTCGCCGAACGCGGCGTGCCGTTCAACAGCAAGGACCCGCAGGCGAGTCCCGAAGGCCAGGCCGAACTGCAGAAGCTGACCGGCCGCCTGAGCGTGCCCGTGCTCGTCGTCGGCACCGAGCGCGTCGACGGTTTCGAATCCGGCCGCTGGCACACCGCGCTCGACCGGGCAGGCTATCCGAGCTCGGCCATCCCGGGCCGCAAGCTCGCGCCGCCCGCCGCGCCAGCGTCGGAGCCCACGCCAGCACCTGCACCCGGCGAATAGGCACCCCGGGGACAGCCGCTCGCCGTGCCGCGAGGCGGCGCGCGCTTGGCCACGCTGCGGTAAACTCCGCGCCATGAAAATCGCCGCCTGGAACGTCAACTCGCTCAAAGTCCGCCTGCCGCAACTGCTGGATTTTCTCGCGACACGCCGGCCCGACGTCGTCTGCCTGCAGGAAACCAAGGTCCCCGACGACGCCTTTCCGTCCGTCGAGCTGTCGGCGGCGGGGTATCGCGCGGTCTTTTCCGGGCAGAAAACCTATAACGGCGTCGCGATCCTGAGTCGTTCACAAGCCACGGACGTGAGCGTCGGCATTCCGGGCTTCGGCGACGAGCAGAAGCGCGTCATCGCGGCGACGGTTGAAGGCACACGCGTCGTCTGCGTCTATTGCCCGAACGGCCAGAGCCCCGATTCCGACAAGTATTTCTACAAGCTTGCCTGGTTCGATGCGCTCTCGCTGTGGCTCATGGAGGAGCTTGCGCGCCACCCAAGGCTGGCCGTCCTCGGCGACTTCAACATCGCGCCTGAAGATCGCGACGTCCACGATCCCAAGGCGTGGGAAGGTTCGGTGCACGTGTCACCGCGCGAGCGCGAGCGCTTCCAGGCGTTGCTGCAGCTCGGTCTCAAGGACAGCTTCCGCCTGTTCGAACAGCCGGAGAAGAGTTTCTCGTGGTGGGACTACCGGATGATGGGGTTTCGCCGCAACCACGGCCTTCGGATCGACCATATCCTGCTAACCGACGCGCTCGCCGCGAGCTGCACCTCGAGCACGATCGACCGCGACATGCGCAAACTCGAGCGGCCGTCGGACCACGCGCCGGTGCTGGCGGAGATCGGCGTCTAATACTGCACGACCGCAGGGTCCAGGCTGCGCCATAAATACCAGGTCGCGACCGTCCGCCACGGCGCGTGGCGTTCGCCGTGCGCGCGCAAGACCTTCGGCGTCGGCCGAACGCCTTCGAGATAATGCAGCGCGACGGCCTTCTGCAGACCGATGTCGTCGACCGGCCAGACGTCGGGGCGCTGCAGATTGAAGATCAGGAACATCTCCGCGGTCCAGCGGCCGATGCCGCGCACGTCGACGAGCTCGGCGATGACGTCCTCGTCGTCCATGCGCTTCCAGCGCGAAGGCTCGACGCGGCCGTCGATGAAATGCCCGGCGAGGTCGACGAGATATTCGACCTTGCGTCGCGACAGCCCGCAGGTCGCGAGCGTGTCGCGATCGAGTGCGACGAGCCGGGCAGGCGCCACCGCTTCCATCAGCGCAGCGAAACGGGCCCAGATGCTGTCGGCGGCCTTGACCGAGATCTGCTGGCCGACGATTGCGCGCGCGAGGGTCTGGAACGGGTCGCCGCGGTTGCCGAGCACGCAGTCGGGATAGCGCGCGATGAGCCCGGCCATGACGGGGTCGGCCGCGGTGAGTTCACTGCAGGCGGCGTGCCAGTAGTCGGGGGGACGGGCGGTCATGGCATCGCCGGGATGGAGTTCATTACAAGATGGAACAATCGCGCCCCCTGACCCCTGACCCCTGACCCCTGACCCCTGACCCCTGACCCCTGACCCCTGACCCCTCACAGCAGGATGATGTCGTACTGCTCCTGCGGATAGGTCGTCTCGACCTGCAGCGACACCGGTTTGCCGATGAAGTCGATGAGCTGGGCGAGGCTGCCCGATTCCTCGTCGAGGAACAGGTCGATCACGCTTTGTGCCGCGAGGATGCGGTATTCACGCGCGTCGAACTGGCGAGCCTCGCGCAGGATCTCGCGCAGCACGTCGTAGCACACGGTCTGCGCGGTCTTGATTTCGCCGCGACCGGCGCAGGTCGGACAGGGCTCGCAGAGCACGTGCGCGAGCGATTCGCGGGTCCGCTTCCGCGTCATCTCGACGAGGCCGAGCGTGGAAAATCCGCTCACGGTCGTGCGGGTCGGATCGCGCGTGAGTGCTTTCTTCAACTCGGTCAGCACCGCATCCTGATGCTCGACGTTGTCCATGTCGATGAAGTCGATGATGATGATGCCGCCGAGGTTTCGCAACCGCAATTGGCGCGCGATCGCCTGCGCGGCCTCGAGGTTGGTCTTGAAGATCGTGTCGTCGAAGTTGCGCGCGCCGACGAAGCCGCCGGTATTGACGTCGACCGTCGTCAGTGCCTCGGTCTGGTCGATGATGAGATAGCCGCCCGACTTGAGGTCGACGCGGCGCCCGAGCGCCTTGGCGATTTCGTCCTCGATCGCGTGCAGGTCGAACAGCGGCCGGTCGGCGCCGTAGTGCTGCAGCTTGTCGAGCACGGCATGGGTGTAGTTCTGCGCGAACTCGGCCATGCGCTGGTAGGTTTCGCGCGAGTCGATCAGGATGCGCGTCGTGTCGCGGTTGACGAAGTCGCGCAGTACGCGCAGCGACAGGTCGAGGTCCTGATAGAGCAGGCACGGCACGACGCAATTGCCGCGCGACTGGATGCTGCTCCACAGGCGTCTGAGGTAGTCGATGTCGGCGAGCATCTCGGCGTCCTCGGCGGTCTCGGCCATCGTGCGGACGATGAATCCGCCGGTCGCGTCCTGCGGAATCAGCTGGTGCAGCTTCTGGCGCAACTGTTCGCGCTCTTCCTCGCCTTCGATCTTCTGCGAGATGCCGATATGGGTTTCCTGCGGCAGGTAGACGAGGTAGCGCCCTGCGAAGCTGATCTGCGTCGACAGCCGCGCACCCTTGGTGCCGATCGGGTCCTTGATCACCTGCACCATCAGGTTCTGGCCTTCGTGCAGGATCTGCTCGATCGGGCGTTCCGTCTCGCCGTTGTGGCGCTCCTCCCAGATGTCGGCGACGTGCAGGAAGGCCGCGCGTTCGAGCCCGATGTCGATGAAGGCCGACTGCATCCCGGGCAGCACACGCACGACGCGCCCCATGTAGATGTTGCTCACGAGTCCGCGGCATTTGGCGCGCTCGATGTGCAGCTCCTGGACCGCGCCGAGGTGGAGCACGGCGACGCGCGTTTCCTGCGGCGTGACGTTGACGAGGATTTCTTCGCTCATGGTGCAGCGGCGGCGCTCAGACGGCGAGACCGAATTCCCTCAGTAAGGCGGCAGTCTCGTATAACGGCAGACCCATGACGCCGCTGTAGCTGCCCTCGAGATATTCGACGAACGCCCCCGCCCGCCCCTGGATGCCGTAGGCGCCGGCCTTGCCAAGATACTCACCGGTTTCGAGGTAGCGCGCGATGAGCGCGTCGTCGAGCGCGCCGAATTTGACCCGGCTCGATGACAGCCGCACGTCGACCCGCGACTCGTGCTGCACCGCCACCGCCGTGTGCACCCGATGCTCGCTGCGCGAGAGCCGTGCCAGCATGGCCTTTGCGGCCGCGCGGTCGGCGGGTTTGCCGAGAATGTCGCCGTCGAGTTCGACGACCGTGTCGGCGCCGAGCACGGGAAAGCGCAACAGCCGCCGCAGGTCGACCGCACGCCAGCCGCAGGCCGCTTTCTCGGTCGCCATGCGCCGGGCGAAGTCGGGCGCGGCCTCACCGGCGTGCGCCACCTCGAGCACGTCCATCCGCCCGGAAACGGCACGCAGGGGCAGCACGTCGTAGGCGATGCCGATCTGTTTCAGAAGTTCGCGGCGTCGCGGCGATTGCGAAGCCAGGTAGATGCGTTTGTCGACCAGCATTTTTTCGTTATTCCCCCTCAATCCCGATGGTAGGGATGCCCCTTGATGATGCATGCGGCACGGTACAGCTGCTCGGCGAGGATCACGCGCGCGAGCGCATGCGGCAGTGTAAGCCGCGACAGGCCGAAGAGCTTGCCGGCGCCGGCCTTGACGCTGTCGTCGAGCCCGTCGGCACCGCCGATCACGAACGCGGGCGTGAGCCCCTCGCCCATCCAGTTCTCGAGCCAGCCCGCGAGCTCGCGCGTCGTCGCCTGCGTGCCGCGTTCGTCGAGCACGACGCGCACCGCGCCGGGCGTAATAGCGGCGAGGATGCGCGCCGCCTCGAGCTGGCGGGCCCGCGCGCCGTCCGCGCCCGCCACCCGATGCCCCGGCTTGATCTCGGTCAACGCGAGCTGCAGATCGCCCGGCATGCGCCGCACATAGTCCGCATACCCCGCGTTGATCCAGTCCGGCATCTTGTGCCCGACTGCGATGAGCTGCAGCTTCATGCGGCCTAGCGTGTCGCCTTGCGTACGCGCGCCGCTTCGCCGGCCCCCCACAGTTCTTCGAGATTGTAATGCGCGCGCACGGCCGGCAGCATGACGTGGACGATCACTTCGCCGAGGTCGAGCAGGACCCAGTCGCCGCTTTCCTCGCCTTCCATGCCGCCGACGTGCTCCCCGGCCTCCTTCACTTTTTCGCGTACGTTGTCGGCGAGTGCGCGCGTCTGCCGGTTGGAGTCGCCGCTCGCGATCACCATGCGCTCGAACAGCGAGGTGAGCTTGCTCGTGTCGAGCACCGCGATGTCGCGCGCCTTGATGTCTTCGAGCGCGGCGACGACGAGTCGGGTCTTGTCTTCAATGTTCATGGCTGTATATAGAGTCGATGTTCGTGAATGTAGTCGAGCACAGCGTCGGGCAGCAGATAACGTGCGCTCTCGTGGCGGGCCAGCGCGGTCCGGATCGCGGTCGCCGAAATGCCGAGCGGCGTCATGGCCTGCATGCGCACGGAGCCGGCGGGCGCGTCGCGCGTTTCGTGATTCCGGCGCTGGGCAATTTCCTGTTGTAGTTCAGACGACGGCTCGCCGGTCTGCGCCCCCCCATTCGGCCGGGTCGCGACCGCGAGATGCGCGAGCTCGAACAGCCGCCGCCATTCGTGCCAGGTCGGCAGGCTGAGGAAGGCGTCGCCCCCCAACAGCAGCCAGACGGGAACCTCGGTTCCGAGTTCCGCGCGCAGGGAAGTCAGGGTGTCGACGGTATAGCTCGGGCCCGGCGCGGCGACCTCGCGGCCGTCGACGGTAAAGCGCGGGTTGCCCTGCACGGCGCGGCGCGCCATTTCGAGCCGGTGCGTTGCCGGCGTACGCGGCGTACCGCGGTGCGGGGGCTGCCCCGCCGGGATGAACAGCACGCGTGCGAGGCCGAGCGCCTCGGCCATTTCCTCGGCCAGCCGCAGATGGCCGAAATGAATCGGATCGAAGGTACCGCCGAAGACGCCGACAGCGTGCATCGCTAGGCGCGCACGTGGCCATCCCCCAGCACGACCCATTTCTGGCTCGTAAGCCCCTCGAGGCCGACCGGCCCGCGAGCGTGGATCTTGTCGGTGGATATGCCGATCTCAGCGCCGAGTCCGTACTCGAAACCGTCGGCAAAGCGCGTCGATGCATTGACGACGACACTGGCCGAATCGACCTCGCGCAGGAAGCGGCGCGCGCGGCCGTAGTCTTCGGTGACGATCGCGTCGGTGTGCTGGGAGCCGTGGGTGTTGATATGGATCATCGCGGCGTCGAGGTCGTCGACGACCTTGACCGCGATGATTGGCCCCAGGTATTCCTCGTACCAGTCCGACTCGACGGCCGGCCTGAGCTTGTCGGCCGGGACGCCCGCCGCCTGCAGGATCGCCAGCGACTCGGGACAGCCGCGCATCTCGACGCCCTTGCCGGCCAGCATTGCGCCGATCTGCGGCAGCGCTGCGGCCGCAACCGCGCGCGCGACGAGCAGTGACTCGGTCGTGTTGCAGGTGCCGTAGCGCTGGGTCTTGGCGTTCTCGACGATCTTCACGGCTTTGGCGAGGTCCGCGCGGTCGTCCACGTAGACATGGCAGTTGCCGTGCAGATGCTTGATCACCGGCACGCGCGCCTCGCCGGTGATGCGCTCGATCAGACCCTTGCCGCCGCGCGGCACGATGACGTCGACGTAGTCCTTCATCGTGATGAGTTCGCCGACCGCGGCGCGGTCGGTCGTTTCGACGACTTGCACCACGGCGGCCGGCAGGCCGGCAGCCTCGAGGCCTTCGCGCACACAGGCCGCGACGGCCTGGTTGCAGCGCAGCGCCTCGGAACCGCCGCGCAGGATCGCCGCGTTGCCGGACTTCAGGCACAGCGCGGCCGCATCGGCGGTCACGTTGGGGCGGGCTTCGTAGATGATGCCGATGACGCCGAGCGGCACCCGCATCTTGCCGACCTGGATGCCCGACGGGCGGAATTTGAGGCCATCGATCTCGCCGACCGGATCAGGCAGCGCCGCGATCTGTTCGAGGCCCTCGGCCATGCCGGCGACCGTCTTCTCGCTCAGTTGCAGGCGGTCGAGCAGCGCGGCGTCGTAACCCGCGGCGCGGGCGTGTTCCATATCCTGTGCGTTGGCGGCCAGGAGCCTGGCGGCGTCGCGCCGGATCGCCGCGGCCATCGTGAGCAAGGCGCGGTTCTTCTGCTCGGTGTCGGCGCGCGCGATCGCGCGCGAGGCCTCGCGCGCCTGCCTGCCGAGGGTCTGCATGTAGCTTTTCACGTCCATCATCGTGTCCTGTTTTCGCGGCGTTCACCGCCGGCAAGTGTCATCGCAGCGCGCAGCAGGCTGTCCCACGGATCGCCTATGCGGTCCAGGCCTTTCGCCTGGCGGTCGACCCCTGCGAGCGCGCCCAGCGCGGCCTCGATCTGCGTCATGCTCAGGCGTTTGAGTGCGCGCTCGATCTGCGGAGCGCGCTGCTTGTCGCGTCCCCACAGCGTCCGCATCAGCGCGGGCAGGCTTTCGCCGTTCGACTGGGCCAATTTTAGCCTGAGCAGCAACTGCACCGCCGACGCCACCTGCCACAGGATGGCCGGCACGGCCTCGCCGCTGTCCTGAAGATCCTTCGCCACCTGCGCGAAGCGCGCGGCGTCGCCGGCGTACAGCGCATCCTGCAGCGCGTCCGCCTCGAGGCGACTGACGTCGACCACGGCATGCTCGACATCGGCAAGCGTCACGGCGCCGGGCGGCAACAGCAGGGCGAGCTTGTCGATCTCCTGCTGCGCGGCCAGGAGATTTCCCTCGACCTGGTCGGCGAGGAATTCGAGCGCCGCGCGTTCGGCGTGCAATCCCTGGCGGGCGAGCCGGCGGTCGATCCACGCCGGCAATTGCGCGCGCTCGACCGGGCGCGCCTCGACGACGACGGCGCTTTTGGCCAGCGCGGTGAACCAGCGGCTTTGCTGGGTTTTCCTGTCGAGCCCGGGCAGGCTGACGAGCGTCAGCGTGTCGGCCGGCAGCTTCGCCGCGTAGGCCTCGAGCGCCTTGGCGCCGTCGACGCCGGGCTTGCCCGAGGGAATGCGGATTTCGGTGAGCCGACGTTCGGCGAACAGCGAAAGATTGTCGGCGCCGGCGAAAATGCCCTGCCAGTTGTAGCGCCCCTGCGCGGTGTGGACCGTGCGCTCGCTATAGCCGGCCGCTCGCGCGGCAGCGCGGATCGCGTCGCCCGCTTCCTGCGCCGCCAGCGGCTCGTCGCCGACCAGCACGTAGAGCGGGGCGAGGCCGCGCGCAAGCTGCTCCGGCAGACGGTCGCTCGTGACGTTCAAGTGTCGCCGCCGAGCGCCTGCAGCCGGCGCAGGATCCGCCGCGCCGCGCTGTCTTCCATGTCGCGGTACAGCAGCTGCTCCTCGGCGCCCTTGGCCAGCAGTTGCGAATCGTCATAGGTCATGTCGCGGTTGAGTTCGAGGGACTCGGGCTCGGCAAGAACCCGTTCGTCCGGGCCGACGATGCTGTAGGAAAGCGTGAGGCCGAGCCGGTATTCGGTCACGCGCCCGGCGCCCGACAGCGAAAGGATCCTCTTGCTGCGTACCTCCTGCGTCAGCTTGAGCAGCGCTTCGGCCTCACCGGGCACCGTCACAAGCCGTGTCTTGCGGTTCGCGGTCAGCAGGCTGCGCAGGCGTTGCGCGACCGCGCTGCCGCCTGGCGCGTCGAGATAAAGGCTCTTGAACGGGATGCCCGCGGTGCGGCGCAGTTGGAAGCCGCAGCCCGCAGCAAGCGCGGCCGGCAGCACGGCGAGGAAGAGGCGTCTGTTCATGCGACGATGTTAACCAAACGCCCGGGCACGACGACGACTTTTTTCGGTGTCTGGCCGGCGAGGTACTTCTGCACTGCCTCACTCGCCAGTGCCGCGGCCTCGATGGCCGGCTTGTCGGCACCTGCGGCGACCCGGATCTGGCCGCGCAGCTTGCCGTTGACCTGCAGCATGAGTTCGATCTCGTCCTGCACGAGCGCTGCCGCGTCGACCTCGGGCCAGCGCATCGCGGCGCCCGGCCGCAGCTCGGCATGAATCGCCTCGCCGACGTGGGGGACGATCGGGGCGAGCAGCACGGCCACGGCCTCGAGCGTTTCCTGGCGCACGGCGCGGGTGTCGGCGTCCATGCCGTCGAGTTTCGCCAGCGCGTTCATGAGTTCCATGACGGCCGCGATCGCCGTATTGAATTGCTTGCGGCGCTCGATGTCATCGCCGACCTTCTGGATCGTCTGGTGAAGTTGGCGGCGCAGCGCCTTGAGCGGCTCCGGAAGCGCGCCGCCCGCCCGCGTCACGACCGGCCCCGCCTGCACGTGTTCGTAGACGGTCTTCCACAGCCGTCGCAGAAAGCGATGCGCGCCCTCGACGCCGGCGTCCGACCATTCGAGGCTCTGCTCGGGGGGCGCGGCGAACATCGTGAAGAGCCGCGCGGTGTCGGCGCCGTACTGGTCGATCAGCGCCTGCGGGTCGACACCGTTGTTCTTCGACTTCGACATTTTCTCGGTGCCGCCGACGACCACGGGCTTGCCGTCGGCCCTGAGCGTCGCGACGCCGTCCTTCGTTTCGACGTCAGCCGGGTTGAACCAGGTCTTCTTGCCGCCCGCGTCCTCGCGGTAATAGGTGTCGGCGACGACCATGCCCTGCGTCAGCAGGTTGGCGAACGGCTCGTCGCTCGCCACCAGGCCCTCGTCGCGCATGAGCTTGTGGAAGAAGCGCGCGTAGAGGAGGTGCAGGATCGCGTGCTCGATGCCGCCGATGTACTGGTCGACCGGCAACCACTGGTCGGCGCGCGCGTCGAGCATGCCGTCGGCGTAATCGGGACAGGCGTAGCGCGCGTAATACCAGGATGACTCGACGAAGGTGTCCATCGTGTCGGTTTCGCGCCGCGCCGGTGCGCCACAGGCGGGGCAGGTGCAATTGACGAAGTCGGCGCGCTTGTTGAGCGGGTTGCCGGAACCGTCGGGCACCACGTCTTCGGGCAGCACCACTGGCAGTTGCTCGGCCGGAACCGGCACGTCGCCGCAAGTCTCGCAGTGGATGATCGGAATCGGGCAGCCCCAGTAGCGCTGTCGCGAGATGCCCCAGTCGCGCAGGCGGAACTGGGTTTTCTTTTCGCCCAAGCCCTTGGCGGCGAGGTCGGCGGCGATCGCATCGACCGCGGCCTCGTAGCCAAGGCGGTCGTACTTGCCGGAATTCACGCATTGGCCGCGTGTCTTGTCACCGTACCATTCGGCCCAGGCGTCGAGCGAGAAGGTCTCGCCGTCGACGCCGATGACCTGCTTGATCGGCAAGTCGTATTTCTTGGCGAAGCCGAAGTCGCGCTCGTCGTGCGCCGGCACAGCCATCACCGCGCCCTCCCCGTAGCTCATCAGCACGTAATTGCCGACCCAGACGGGAACTTCTTCGCCGGTGAGCGGATGGGTCACCTTGAAGCCGGTGTCCATGCCCTTCTTTTCCATCGTCGCCATGTCGGCTTCGGCCACGGAGCCCTGCTTGCACTCGGCGACGAACGCGGCGAGTTCGGGATTGTTCTCGGCGGCGCGCGCGGCGAGCGGATGCTCGGCGGCGACGGCGACGAAAGTCACACCCATCAGGGTGTCGGCTCGGGTGGTGAACACCCACAGTTTTTCCTGACTGCCGTCGAGTTCATACGGGAAGGCGAGGCGCACGCCGGTGCTCTTGCCGATCCAGTTCGCCTGCATGGTCTTCACGCGCTCGGGCCAGCCCGGCAGCGTGTCGAGGCCCGACAGGAGCTCGTCCGCGTACTGGGTGATGCGGAAGAAGTACATCGGGATGTCGCGCTTCTCGACCAGCGCGCCCGAGCGCCAGCCACGGCCGTCGATGACCTGCTCGTTGGCGAGCACCGTCTGGTCGACCGGGTCCCAGTTGACCGTCGCCATCTTCTTGTAGATCACGCCCTTCTCGAACAGCCGCGTGAACAGCCACTGCTCCCAGCGGTAGTAGTCGGGCTTGCAGGTAGCGAGCTCGCGCGACCAGTCGATGGCGAAACCGAGCGCCTGCAGCTGCGTGCGCATATGGTCGATGTTGGCGTAGGTCCACTGGGCAGGCGGCACACCGTTGGCGATCGCCGCGTTCTCGGCCGGCAGACCGAAGGCGTCCCAGCCCATCGGCTGCATGACGTTGAAGCCGCGCAGTGCGTGGTAGCGCGCGAGCACGTCGCCGATGGTGTAGTTGCGGACATGCCCCATGTGCAGCTTGCCCGACGGATATGGGAACATCGACAGGCAGTAGTATTTCGGTCGGTCGGAAGCGTCCGCGGCGCGATAAGTCTGGTCGGCGGTCCAGCGGGCCTGGCCGGCGCGCTCGATTTCGGAGGGGAGATATTTTTCTTGCATTGCGGCAACCGCGGGGAATCAAGGGCGCGATTATACCGTCCGGCCGCGGCGGAACGCGCCCGCAAGCCGCTACGCCGCGCGCTTCGGCCGCGCCGCGACGGCGCTTCTGTCAAACGAGGAGAAAACCCGATGAGAACGCCCCTGACGATCGCCCTGCTCGCGCTTCCGCTCGCCCCGCAGGCAGCGCAACCCGACCTCCTGCCGGTTAGGCAGATCAGCCTCGAACTCGCGCGCGACCTCGCGTCGGCCGCGGTCGACGCCTGTCGCAAGGACGGCTACAACGTCGCGGCTGTCGTGCTCGACCGCACCGGCGACGTCCAGGTCGCGCTGCGCGACACGCTCGCGAGCCGCCACACGCTCGAAATCGCGGCCCGCAAGGCCGGCATGAGCATCATGTCGGGCAGCGATTCCGGCGAATTCCGCAGCGCCCGCGACGACATCCGCCCCGAGCTCAACCATATCGATGGCCTCATCGTCATGGACGGCGCGCTGCCGATCCGCGCCGCCGGCAGCCTCGTCGGCGCGATCGGCGTCTCGGGCGCGCCCGGCGGTGACAAGGACGCGGCGTGCGCCGCCGCCGCGCTAAAAGCGGCCGAGGAGCGCCTCGAATTCGCGCCCTGATCCCGCCTCGCGGCGCGCCGGCCGCCGAGTGACAAGCGCCCCCGGGCGCGGGTAAAATGCGGCGATTTCGCCTCGTTCATACCCATCTCCCAGGGAGTCCCAGCATGTCCAAGAAGCATCCCGTCATTGCGGTCACGGGTTCGTCCGGCGCCGGCACCACCACGGTCAAGCGCGCGTTCGAACACATTTTCTTCCGCGAGAAAATCAACGCTGCCGTGATCGAAGGCGACAGCTTCCACAGCCTTGCGCGCGTCGAGTTCAAGGAGGCCGTGAAGAAGGCCGAAGCCGAAGGCAATTTCTCGTTCAGCCACTTCGGCCCGCAGGCCAACCATTTCGACAAGCTCGCGGAACTGTTCAAGACCTATGGCGAGACCGGCGGCGGCAAGAAGCGCTACTACATCCACAGTGATGAAGAGGCCGACCAGCACAACAAGCGTCTCAACACCAGCCTCAACCCGGGCGAGTTCACGCCCTGGGAAGACGTGCCGCCCGGTTCCGACGTGCTGTTCTATGAGGGCCTGCATGGCCTGGTCAAGACCGACACGGTCGACGTCGCGCAGCACGTCGACCTCGGCATCGGCGTGGTGCCGATCGTCAACCTCGAGTGGATCCAGAAGATCCACCGCGACGGCGCCGAGCGCGGCTACTCGGCCGACGTCATCGTCGACACGATCCTGCGCCGCATGCCGGACTACGTGAACTACATCACGCCGCAGTTCTCGCGCACCGACATCAACTTCCAGCGCGTGTCGACCGTCGACACGTCCAATCCCTTCATCTCGCGCGACATTCCTACGCCGGACGAGAGCTTCATCGTGATCCGCTTCCGCAACCCGCAGGGCGTGGACTTCCCCTACCTGCTGAACATGATCTGCAACTCGTTCATGTCGCGCCGCAACACCATCGTGGTGCCCGGCGGCAAGATGGGCTTCGCGATGGAATTGATCCTCGCACCGCTGATCCAGGACATGATCGCGAACAAGAAGAAGTAAAGGCCTGTCCCGGCCAAAGCAAAACGGAGCCGCGCGGCTCCGTTTTTGTTTCTGCCACGGGCAGGCTAGGCGACTGCAAACCCGACCAGCGCGATTTCGTCGCCGTCTTTCACCGCCGAAGATTTTTCCGCGAACTGCTTGTTGACCGTGACACTGAGCTTCGGATTGCCGAGCAGCATCTTCTTCCACATCTCGCCGCGCCTGGAGAGCACGAACAGCAGGCGCTCGACGTCGGTGACGTCGGGCTGCAGTTCGATCTCGTCCGACGCCATGCCGAGCGTGTCGACGAGGTCGCCGAAAAAGAGGATTTTCACCATGGACCGCCCCGTATAATTCGTAGTCGTTCGGCTGATTCTACCTCCGTATGTCCTCCTCCCCCGACGGGCACCAGCGCCTGCTGGATTCGCTCAATCCCGAACAGCGCGCCGCGGTGACGCTGCCGCACGAGTCCGCGCTGATCCTCGCCGGGGCCGGCTCGGGCAAGACGCGCGTGCTGACCACGCGCATCGTCTGGCTCGTCCAGACCGGCCAGGTGTCGCCGCACGGCATCCTCGCCGTGACCTTCACCAACAAGGCGGCGAAGGAGATGCTCACGCGCATTTCGGCGATGCTGCCGATCAACACACGCGGCATGTGGGTCGGCACCTTCCACGGCCTCGCCAATCGCCTGTTGCGCACGCACTGGCGAGAAGCCGGATTGCCGCAGTCCTTCCAGATCCTCGACGCCTCCGACCAGCTCTCGGCGATCAAGCGGCTCATGAAGGCGATGAACGTCGACACCGAGAAATACGAGCCGAAGAAGGTGCAGTGGTTCATCAACGGCCACAAGGAGGCCGGACGCCGCGCGCGCGACGCCGAGGCCTACGACGAGTACTCGATGCGGCTGGCCGAGATCTACGAAGCCTACGACGCGCAGTGCCAGCGCGAGGGCGTGGCCGACTTCCCCGAACTGCTGCTGCGCTCCTACGAATTGCTCTACCGCAACGAGCCGCTCAGGCAGCATTACCAGGATCGCTTCCGGCACATCCTGGTCGACGAGTTCCAGGACACCAACACGCTGCAATACCGCTGGCTCAAGCTCTTCGCCGGCGCGCACAGCGTGATCTTCGCGGTCGGCGACGACGACCAGTCGATCTACGCCTTCCGCGGCGCCGACACCGCCAACATGGCCGCGTTCGAACGCGAATTCGCGCACGGCAACGTGATCAAGCTCGAGCAGAACTACCGCAGCCACGGCAACATCCTGACCGCCGCGAACACGCTGATCGCGCAGAATGCCCACCGCCTCGGCAAGAACCTGTGGACCGCCGCGGGCGAAGGTGAGCCGATCCGCGTCTTCGAGGCGTATTCCGACCAGGACGAGGCGAGTTTCGTCGTCGACGAGGTGCGGAATCTGAACCGGGAAGGCATCGCCTACGCCGACATGGCGCTGCTTTACCGCTCCAACGCGCAGTCGCGCGTGCTCGAACACGCCCTGTTCTCGGCCGGCGTCGCCTATCGCGTATACGGCGGCCTGCGCTTCTTCGAGCGCCAGGAAGTCAAGCACGCCCTCGCCTACCTGCGTCTTCTGACCCACCCCGAGGACGACGGCGCCTTCCTGCGCGTGGTCAACTTCCCCACCCGCGGCATCGGCGCGCGCACGCTCGAGCAATTGTCCGAGACCGCCGCGCGCGCGGGAACGAGCCTCTGGCAGGCCGCCTGCACCAGCGGCGGCAAGGTCGCGGCGTTCGCGCGGCTGATCGAGGACATCAAGCGCGCCACGGCCGACCTGCCCTTGCCCGAAGCGATCGGCCACGTCGTCGAGGCGTCGGGCCTGGCCGATTACTACCGTGCCGACAAGGACGGCGCCGACCGCCTGGAGAACCTCAACGAACTCGTCAACGCGGCCGCGCTTTTCGCCGAGGAGTCGGCTGCCGAGGCTTCGGCGTCCGACGAGCCGGCGCCGTCCGAACTGGACCGTTTTCTCGCCCATGCCGCGCTCGAGGCCGGCGAGCACCAGGCCGAGGCGGGGCGCGACGCGCTGCAGTTGATGACCGTGCACGCGGCGAAGGGCCTCGAGTTCGAGGCGGTTTTCATCACCGGGCTCGAGGAAAGCCTGTTTCCGCACGAGCAAAGCACGCTCCAGGGCAGCGGGACACACGCCGACGAGGGGCTCGAGGAAGAGCGGCGGCTGATGTACGTCGCGATCACGCGGGCGCGGCGCAGGTTGTATCTCTCGCACGCGCAATCGCGCATGCTGCACGGCCAGGTGCGCTACGGCATCGCCTCGCGTTTTCTGTCCGAACTGCCCGAGCAGGTGCTACTGCACCTCAATCGCCGGGCGACGCCGGCGCATGTGCGCGAAGCGCCGGCGCCATCGCCGCGGGCCGCGCGCGCCGGCGAAGACACGGGGTATCGCGTCGGTCAGAGCGTCGCGCACGCCAGGTTCGGCACCGGCATCATCATCGACTTCGAAGGACGCGGGCCCGACGCGCGCGTGCAGGTCAAGTTCCGTGATGGAACGAAGTGGCTTGCGCTCGCCTACGCCAAGCTGTCGCCGGCCTGAGCCGGCGTCGCGTCATCCGCCCACACCGCGAAGATCGCCTGATACGACGCATAGAGCGAGCCGAACAGCACCGGCATCGCGACCAGCAGGCCCAGCATCAGGGGCACGAGCGCCGCAACGAAGAGCACCGCACCGAGTGCCAGGCCGTTGAGCATCATCGCAGCGAGGTTGCGCCCCACCGCCTTGAAGCTCACGCCGAGCGCCGTCAACGGCCGCGCGCCGCCGAACAGGATCAGCGCCGGCGCGAACCAGGTCGCCATGATCAGGGGCAGAAACAGCAGCAGGCCCGTGAGCATGGCGGGCATCGACTGATCGAGCACGGCCTGCATTTCCTGAGGGTCCTTCTGCGACTGCGCGGCGGCCATCAGCGCCTGCGGATCGAATCCCATCGCGAGCATGACCTGGCCGATCGCCAGCGTGCCTAGCAGTTGCACGGCGCCGACCGTCGCCAGCGGGATCGCGGGCCCGCGCACGCCGGCGAGAAATTGCGGCAGTTCCAGCTCGCGCCCTTCGTCGAGCGCGCGATACGCAGCCATGAAACCCGCCACCATGAGCGGCGACGCGAGTTCGGAAAGCGAGCCGCCGATCACCGGGATGAGGCCCAGCGCCATGACGACGCCGAACAGCACGCCGAACGCGGCGGAGAGCAGGAGCGGATTCTTGCGATAAAGGCGAAAGCCCGCGGCGACCCACCGAAAACCCTCGGCGGCCGCGACGCGGCGGGGAATGTCCTGACTGCTTGGCGTGTTCATGCGACGGATTGTAATGGAGGCTTGCGGCCGGGCAGCAGCCCGAGGCGCGAAGCGAGTGCGGCGTGGGCTGAGCCGGCGCGGCCCGGAACGGACGTCTCGTTCAGACGTCGCCCGCGCGGCGCCGGGACGAGCGCGCCGGCGTCCCGCGCACGGAAATCAGAACTCCTTGATCACCCACATCGGCGGACGCATGCCGGAATCGAGGCTGTCCTGGCGGGCGAACTGCCCGTCACCCTTCTGGTCGACGAGGTAGTAGGGCTTGCCGACCTTGGGAATCACCTTGAGCATGTACAGCCTGCCGTTCGCGCGGTATTCGACGACCCGCCCTTGGGCGCTGGGCTTGATCGTCACCTCCGGCGCATCGCCCGGCCCGGGTGGGCCGTCGGGAACCGGCGCCAGCTCGGGCGGCCGGTCGTCCGGCGGGGCCGCGACGGCGGCGCCGCACAGCACGAGGGTCAACAGCAGAACAGGGTAGCGCATGGCGGGCTCCGGAAGATGAAGGTCGGTTGGGTCGGATGACGTCAGAGATTGAACTGGATTTCGCGCTCGGCCGGCGAAGGCATGAAGCCGCGCTTCTCGTAATGGTTGAAGATCGCGTCGACCACCTCTTCCGGCTTGTCGAGCACGCGCATCAGTTCCACGTCCTCGGCCGAGACCATCCCCTCCTTCACGAGACGGGTCCCGACCCACTCCGCAAGCCCGCCCCAGAATGAGGAGCCGACGAGGATGATCGGAATGCGCTGGATCTTGCCGGTCTGCACGAGCGTCAGCGCTTCGGTCAGTTCGTCGAGCGTGCCGTAGCCGCCGGGCATGACGACGTAGGCCGCAGCGAACTTGACGAACATGACCTTGCGCGCGAAGAAATGCTGGAAGGTCTGGCTGATGTCCTGGTAGGCATTCGCGCTCTGCTCGTGCGGCAGCTGGATGTTGAGGCCGACGCTCGGCGACTTGCCGAAATACGCGCCCTTGTTCGCCGCTTCCATGATGCCGGGCCCGCCGCCCGAGATCACGGAGAACCCGGCATCGGAGAGCTTGCGCGCGATGTCCTCGGTCAGCGTGTAGTAGGCGTGATCGGGCGGCGTGCGCGCGCTGCCGAAGATCGAGACCGCCGGGCGGATCGGGGCGAGCCGCTCAGTCGCCTCGACAAACTCTGCCATAATCCCGAGCATCCGCCAGGACTCGCGCGCCGAGTAATTGGTCTCGGCGGTGCGCCCCGGGTCAACCGCTGCGGGCAATTTATCCAAATGCATTTTTCGAGCGCCTCGTGAACGATCCTAGTGTAAGTCAGCCCGGCAAGACCCTGTTGTTGGTGGACGGCTCGTCCTATCTGTACCGCGCCTTTCATGCGCTGCCGGACCTGCGCAACGCGGCGGGCGAACCGACCAGTGCGATCAAGGGCGTTCTCGCCATGCTGCACAGGCTGCGCAAGGATTACGCGGCCGATTATATCGCCTGCGTGTTCGACGCGAAGGGCAAGACCTTCCGCGACGATCTCTATCCTGCGTACAAGGCGAACCGCCCGGCGATGCCGGACGATCTGCGCAGCCAGATCGAACCTCTGCACGAGGCCATCCGCGCCGAGGGCTGGCCGCTCGTCGTCATCGACGGCGTCGAGGCGGACGACGTGATCGGCACACTCGTGCGCCACGCCGCACAAAAAGGCATCCGCAGCATCGTCTCGACCGGCGACAAGGACATGGCCCAGCTCGTCGACGGCCACGTCACGCTCGTCAACACCATGAGCCTCGAGACGCTCGACGAAGCCGGCGTCGTCGCCAAGTTCGGCGTGGCGCCCGACCGCATCATCGACTACCTCACGCTCGTCGGCGACGCGGTCGACAACGTGCCCGGGGTCGCCAAATGCGGGCCGAAGACCGCCGCGAAATGGCTCGCCGAATACGGCACGCTCGACAACCTGCTCGCCCACGCCGACGCGGTCAAAGGCGCGGTCGGAGAGAACCTGCGCGCGGTCGTCGACTGGCTGCCGCAGGCCCGCGCGCTGCTCACGATCAAGACCGACGTCGCGCTGCCCTTCGATTTCGACGACCTCGTGCTGAAGCCGCGCGACATCGACGCCCTGCGCGGGCTGTTCGAGCGCTACGAATTCCGTACCTGGCTGCGCGAACTCGACGCCTCGCCGGCGACGGCCGTTTCGTCCGAACCCGACTGCAGCGGATCGCACCGCGCCGGCTACGAGATCATCCTGAGCGAAGCGCAGCTCGACGCCTGGGTCGCGCGGGTCGCGACCGCCGACGCCTTCGCGCTCGACGTCGAGGCGAGCAGCGCGAGCCCGCTGCAGTGCGAACTGATCGGCCTGGCGTTCGCGGTCTGCGAAGGCGAGGCTGCGTATCTGCCGCTCGGCCACCATTACGCCGGCGCGCCGGCGCAGCTCTCGCGCGCCGCGGCTTTCGCCAGAATCAAGCCCCTGCTCGAGGAGCGCGCGGCGAAAATCGTCGGCCAGAATCTCAAATACGCGCGCCACGTGCTCGCCAACTGCGGCATCGCGCTCGGCGGCGCGGCCGACGACACGCTGCTGCAATCCTACGTGCTCGAAGCGCATCAGCCGCACGAACTCGCGAGCCTCGCCAATCGCCATCTCGGGCTCGCGACGCTCGCCTGCGACGAACTCACCGGCAAGGGCGCGGCGCGCATCGGCTTCGATCAGGTCGCGGTCGAGCGCGCCGGCGAATACGCGGCCGAGCAGGCGGACGTCACGCTGCGCGTCCGCGGCCAGCTCGCAGCGCGCATCGCGGCGTCGGAGAAACTCGAATACGTCTACCGCGAAATCGAGCTCCCGGTTTCCGAAGTGCTCTTCCGCATGGAACGCGCGGGCGTGCTGCTCGATCGCGCGCTCCTCGCGGCGCAAAGCGGCGAGCTCGGCCGCAAGATGCTCGAACTCGAGCAACGCGCCTTCCAGGAAGCGGGCCAGCCTTTCAATCTCGGCTCGCCCAAGCAGATCGGCGACATTCTGTTCGCGCAAAAAGGCCTTCCGATCCTCAAGAAAACACCGGGAGGGGCGCCGTCGACCGACGAGGAAACGCTCGAACTGCTCGCACTCGACCACCCGATCGCGCGTGCGATCCTCGACTACCGCGGACTCGCCAAACTGAAGTCGACCTACACCGACAAGCTGCCGCAGATGGTGCATCCGTTGACCGGCCGGCTGCACACAAGCTATTCGCAGGCGACCGCGGTGACCGGCCGGCTCGCGAGCGTGGAGCCGAACCTGCAGAACATCCCGGCGCGGACGGCGGAAGGGCGCCGCATCCGTGAGGCCTTCATCGCGCCGCCCGGCCACCTGCTCGTCTCGGCCGACTATTCGCAGATCGAGCTCAGGATCATGGCGCATCTATCGGACGACGCCGGCCTGCTTCACGCCTTCGCCAACGATCTCGACATCCACACCGCGACCGCCGCCGAGGTGTTCGGCGTCCCGCTCGACGCGGTCAGCGCCGAGCAGCGCCGGATCGCCAAGGTCATCAATTTCGGCCTGATCTACGGCATGTCGGCCTTCGGCCTGGCGAGCCAGCTCAATCTCGAGCGCAGCGCCGCGCAGGCGTGGATCGACCGTTACTTCACGCGCTATCCCGGCGTCGCGAACTACATGCTGCGCACCCGCGAATCGGCGCGCGCGCAGGGCTACGTCGAGACCGTCTTCGGCCGCCGCCTCTATCTCCCTGAAATCAACGCGAGGAATCCGCAACGCCGACAAGGCGCCGAACGCGCCGCGATCAATGCGCCGATGCAGGGCACGGCCGCCGACCTCATCAAGCTGGCGATGATCGCAGTGCAGCGGTGGATCGACAGCGAAAGACTCGGCACGCGCCTACTGCTGCAGGTCCACGACGAACTGATCCTCGAGGTGCCTGAACACGAGCTCGAACGCGTCCGCGCCGAACTGCCGTCGCACATGTGCGACGTCGCCGCGCTCAAGGTACCGCTGCGGGTCGGCGTCGGCGTCGGCGGCAACTGGGAAGCGGCGCACTGAGCGTCCTGTCTCGCCCATGAAAAACGGGCGCCGCGAGCGCCCGTTTTTTTTAGCAGCCAGGTGGCTACTGCGGCACGAGTTCCACGCGGCGGTTCTGCGCGCGGCCGGCCGCGGTGCGGTTGTCCGCAACCGGCTGCGACTCGCCGTAGCCGCGGGCGGTCAGCCGTTCGGCGCGAACGCCTTTTTTCACGAGATAGGCCCGCACGGCCTCGGCCCGGCGCTGCGAGAGCTCGAGGTTGAAGGCGGCCGAGTGGGTCGAGTCGGTGTGACCGGCGACCTCGACCCTGACTTCACCCCATGCGTTCAGCGAGGCCGCGGCATTGTCGAGGATCGTGATCGAGTCGGGCGTCAGACGCACGCTGCCGGGCTCAAAGCTCACGCCGTCGAGCGTCATCCGCCGTGGCATGGACGGCCTTGGCGGCTCGGGCTCGGGTTCGGCTTCACGCGCCGCCCGCGGCGGGCAGCCGTCGGCGCTGCCGCGCCCGGCTTCGGCCGGGCATTTGTCGCGCGCGTCGGGAACGCCGTCACCGTCGCGGTCGGAGGGACAGCCGGCCGCGTCGACGGTGGCGCCGGGCGGGGTCGACGGACAGCGGTCAAGGCCGTCGAACACCCCGTCGGCATCGGAATCGAGCGGACAGCCCAGCGCATCGACCGCGGCACCCTTGGGCGTGCCGGGGCATTGTTCGACGCGGTCGATCACGCCGTCACCATCGGCGTCGGACGGCTCGCCGAGGCCCCAGGCATAGCCGACGAGGACCTGAACCTGGGTCAACCCCGCACCCGGCAGCGCATCGTTGCCGAAGGAACGGTCGGCACGCAGCTCCCAGCGCAGCGCGTCGTTCGAACCGAACGCCCAGTTCTGGCCGACGCCGAACGACGCCGCGGGGCGCGTGAAGTCGACGTCGCCGTCGGTCTCGGCGCGGATCAGGCCGAGACCGCCGGCGAGGAACCAGTCGTATTGCCGTTGGCGGGAGAACGCCCACTCGACGCCGCCACGCAGCGTGGCGAGTTTCGCGTCGCCGACCCCCGGTCGGTCGCTGTCGTAGGCACCGTAGACGAAATCGCCGAACAGCCGGAAATCGCGATCGAGCTGCTGGCTGTAGCGCAGGCCGAACAGCGGGTTCGCCGCGTCGTCCTCGCTGCCGACGAGACTATCGTCCGCCCAGCCCGCACCCAACAAAATACCGACTTCCTGCGCCGGCATGTCGGCCGCCTGGCCGCCGCCCAGCAGCGCGAGGCCGGCAAGCAGGCAGGCCCCCTGTGCTCGTTTCATGTGATCCACCCAAACAACCAAAAAACCTGCTTCGCCGACAGCGAGCAGCCGGCGGCGATTGTAGCCCCGGCGCACGCTGCGCCGGCCACTTGCCCGCACTTGCGCGGCTCAGGGCGCTACTTTTGTCTCAACGCGTCACGAATCTCGCGCAGCAGCACGATGTCTTCGGGCGGCGCCGCCGGCGCGGCCCCGGGCGCCGGCCGCTTGAGGCGGTTGATCTGCCTGACGATGATGAAGACGATCAGGGCGAGGATCAGGAAATTGAGCAGCACGGTCACGAAGTTCCCGTAGGCGAGGACCGGCACGCCGGCCTTTCTGACCTCCGCCAGCGTCAACGCCACCCCCTCGGGCACACTGCCGAGCGCGATGAAGAGGTTGGAAAAATCGAAGCCGCCGAACACGGCGCCGACGATCGGCATGATCAGGTCGTCGACGATCGACGCGACGATCTTGCTGAACGCGGCGCCGATGATGACGCCGACCGCGAGGTCCATTGCGTTGCCCTTGGCGATGAATTGCTTGAACTCGGACGCGAAGCTCATATCTCCCCTTTCCCGGTTTCTGGATGATCCGGTCATAGTAGCCTGCCGGCCAACGGGCCGGGCGTACAGCGGTAATTTTTGCCGGCTTGGTGGGTCCCGGCGACGGGAGTAAAATTCCAGCCCTTATGCGCATCGGTTCCCACCTCCTGAAAAACCGCCTGATCGTCGCCCCGATGGCCGGCGTGACCGATCGGCCGTTTCGCCAGCTGTGCAAGAAGCTCGGCGCGGGCATGGCGGTCTCGGAAATGGTGACGTCGAACTCGCTGCTGTACGGCTCGGCCAAGACGGCGCGGCGCGCCAACCACGAAGGCGAGGTCGACCCGATCAGCGTCCAGATCGCCGGCGCCGATCCGCGGATGATGGCCGAGGCGGCGCGCCACAACGCCGACCGCGGCGCCCAGATCATCGACATCAACATGGGGTGCCCGGCGAAGAAGGTCTGCAACGTGATGGCCGGCTCGGCGCTGCTGCAGGACGAGGCGCTCGTCGGACGCATCCTCGACGCCGTCGTCGCGGCCGTGCCCGAGCTGCCGGTGACGCTGAAGATCCGCACCGGCTGGGATCGCGAACACCGCAACGCACTCGCCATCCTCGGGATCGCCGAGAACGCCGGCGTAAAGGCGCTCGCGATCCACGGCCGCACACGCGCCTGCGGCTACTCGGGCGAGGCCGAATACGACACGATCCGCGCGGTGAAGGCCGCGGCGCGGATTCCGGTCATCGCCAACGGTGACATCACGACCCCGGAAAAAGCGCGCCACGTGCTCGAACACACGGGCGCCGACGCGGTCATGATCGGCCGCGCCGCCCAGGGGCGGCCCTGGATCTTCCGCGAGATCGAGCATTACCTGCGCACCGGCGAACACCTGCCGCAGCCTGAAGTGGCCGAAATCCACCGCGTGCTGCTCGATCACCTCCACGACCTCTACGGCTTCTACGGCGAAGTCACCGGGGTGCGCGTCGCGCGCAAGCACATCTCCTGGTACACGCGCGGGCTCGTCGGCAGCAGCGCTTTTCGCCACGCCATGAACCGGCTCGACTCGGTCGCCGAGCAGCTTGCCGTCGTCAACGACTATTTCGCCCAGGCGGCGCGCGCGGACGTCCGCCTCCGCTACGAAGCCGGCCAAGACAACAATAACGCGGACGACCTGCTGCCGGCCTCACGGCTCGCGGCATAAGGGGAACTTCAAAATGATAGAAGAAAACGAAATCGCCGCCTGCGTGCGGCGGTCGCTCAACCGCTATTTCAAGGACCTCGACGGCGAAATCCCGAGCGAGATCTACGGCATGGTGGTGAGCGCGGTCGAAAAACCGCTCCTGGCCTACATCCTCGACCGCGCCGAGGGCAACCAGACCCGCGCCGCCGAAATGCTCGGCATCAACCGCAATACGCTGCGCAAGAAAATGCGCGAACACGGCCTCTCTGACTGACCCTTCCATGACGATCAAACGTGCCCTGCTTTCCGTGTCGGATAAAACCGGCCTCGTCGATTTCGCCCGCGCGCTCGCCACTGCCGGCGTCGAACTGCTGTCCACGGGCGGCACCGCCAAGACCCTGCGCGACGCCGGCCTCGCGGTCATCGACGTCAGCGAATACACCGGCTTTCCCGAAATGCTCGACGGGCGCGTCAAGACCCTGCACCCGAAGGTGCACGGCGGCATCCTCGCGCGCCGCGATCTCGACGACCATGTCGCGACGATGGACACGCACAGCCTGGGCTACATCGACCTCGTGTGCGTGAATCTCTATCCCTTCGTCGCCACGGTTTCCAAGCCGCATACCCTCGACGACGCGATCGAGAACATCGACATCGGCGGGCCGGCGATGGTGCGTTCGTCGGCGAAAAACTACCGCTTCGTCGCGATCGTCACCGACCCGGCCGACTACCCGGCGCTCGTCGTCGAAATGCAGGCCAACGCCGGCGCGCTGACCGACGCGACCCGCTTCACGCTCGCCAAGAAGGCCTTCAGCCACACCGCGGAATACGACGGCGCGATCAGCAACTACCTGACGTCGCTCAACGACGCCAACGAGCGCGAGACCTTCGGCGAGAAACTGAACCTGCAGTTCACGCGCGCGCAGATCTGCCGCTACGGCGAGAACCCGCATCAGGCCGGCGCCTTCTACGTGGAATCCGACGCGCCGGCCGGCACGATCGCCACCGCGCGCCAGATCCAGGGCAAGGAGCTTTCCTACAACAACATTGCCGACACCGACGCCGCGCTCGAGTGCATCAAGCAGTTCGACGCCGCGCCCGCCTGCGTCATCGTCAAGCACGCGAACCCGTGCGGCGTCGCGTACGGCACGAGCCTCATGGAAGCCTACGACCGCGCCTACGCGACCGACCCCGAATCCGCGTTCGGCGGCATCATCGCCTTCAACGGCCGGCTCGACGGCGCGACCGCCGCGGCGATCGTCGAACGCCAGTTCGTCGAGGTCATCATCGCCCCCGCAGTGAGCCCGGAAGCCTCGGCCGCGGTCGCCGCCAAGAAGAACGTGCGCCTGCTCGAATGCGGCCAGTGGACAGGCAGCGTCGCCCAGCTCGACATGAAGCGCGTCGCCGGCGGCCTCCTGGTGCAGGATGCCGACGTTTTGCTCAACGCCGAGCTCAAGGTCGTCACCCAACGCGCCCCAACCGACAAGGAAATGGACGACCTCCTGTTCGCCTGGCGCGTCGCCAAGTTCGTCAAGTCGAACGCGATCGTCTACGCGAAGGACCGCATGACCATCGGCGTCGGCGCCGGCCAGATGAGCCGCGTCAACTCGGCGCGCATCGCCGCGATCAAGGCCGAGCACGCCGGGCTCGTCGTGCCAGGCTCGGTCATGGCGTCGGACGCCTTCTTCCCTTTCCGCGACGGCATCGACCAGGCCGCGGCGGCGGGCATCAAGGCCGTAATCCAGCCCGGCGGCTCGATGCGCGACGACGAGGTCATCGCCGCGGCGAACGAGCACGGTCTCGCGATGGTGTTCACCGGCACGCGGCATTTCCGTCACTAGGAATCAGAGGTCAGGTTTCAGGGATCAGGGAATGCGCCCGAGGCCGCCATTTTCCGAATCCACTCCACCTGACCTCTCCTTGACCCCTGAATCCCGACCCCTGACCCCTCTATGAAAATCCTCGTCATCGGATCCGGCGGACGCGAACACGCACTCGCCTGGAAGCTCGCGCAATCGCCCAAAGTGTCGCGCGTCTTCGTCGCGCCCGGGAACGGCGGGACGGCGCGTGAGGAAGGCGTCGTCAACGTGCCGATTTCAGCGACCGCCGAACTCCTCGACTTCGCGTCGCGCGAAGACATCGGACTGACCGTCGTCGGTCCCGAAGCGCCGCTCGCGGCGGGCGTCGTCGATGCCTTCCGCGCCGCCGGGCGGAAGATTTTCGGGCCGACCCAGGCCGCCGCCCAGCTCGAGTCGTCGAAGGATTTCGCCAAGCAGTTCATGGCGCGCCATCGCATTCCGACCGCGGCATTCGCGACCTTTAGCGACGCGGCCGCGGCGCACGTCTATATCGACGCCCAGGGCGCGCCGATCGTCGTCAAGGCCGATGGCCTCGCCGCGGGTAAGGGGGTCGTCGTCGCAGCGACGGCCGACGAGGCGCACGCCGCGGTCGATGCCATGCTCGCCGGCAACAGCATGGGCGAAGCTGGCCATCGCGTCGTGATCGAGGAATGCCTCGTCGGCGAGGAAGCGAGCTTCATCGTTCTGGTCGACGGCGAGCACGTGCTGCCGCTCGCGTCGAGCCAGGACCACAAGCGCCTGCAGGACGGCGACCAGGGCCCCAACACGGGCGGCATGGGCGCCTACTCGCCCGCGCCCGTGGTCACGCCGCAGCTCCATGCGCGCATCATGCGCGAGGTCATCGTGCCGACCGTCGAGGGCATGGCGGCCGACGGCATCCGCTACACGGGCTTCCTCTACGCCGGCATCATGGTCGCGGCCGACGGCAGCCCGAAGGTGCTCGAATTCAACTGCCGCATGGGCGACCCGGAAACCCAGCCGATCATGATGCGCTTGAAGTCCGATCTCGTCGCATTGCTCGAGGCCGCCGTCACGGGTCGGCTCGATCAGGTCGACGCCGAGTGGGACCGCCGCACCGCGCTCGCCGTCGTGCTCGCCGCAGCCGGCTATCCCGACAGCCCGCAGAAGGGTGCGCCGCTCGCCGCCCTGCCCGACGCGGCCGAGGATCTGCGGATCTTCCACGCCGGCACCTCGGCGCAGGACGGCCGCACGGTCGTGAGCGGCGGCCGCGTCCTTGCCGTGACCGCGCTCGGCGACAGCGTGCGCATGGCGCAGAAGCGCGCCTACGACGCGGTCGCCGCGATCCACTTCGACGGCATGCAATTCCGTCGCGACATCGGCTGGCGCGCGCTCGACCGCAGCAAGAAGTGAGTCCCCGGGCGTGAGCACCGCGGAAAGCCGGGAAGGGGCGCAGCCGGGTCTGCACGCCTACCTCAGGCGCGGCGGCGTGATCGCGTATCCGACCGAATCGTGCTACGGCCTCGGCTGCGATCCGCGCAACGCCGCGGCGCTGCGCCGGCTCATTCGCCTCAAGGGCCGCGACGCCGGCAAGGGCATGCTGCTGATCGCGGACCGCTACCGGCGCCTGCAGCCTTTCGTCGGCGCACTGAGCCCGACGGGCCGCGCGCGCATGCGCCGCAGCTGGCCGGGCCCGGTGACCTGGGTCGTCCCGGCGTCGCGCCGCTGTCCGCCCGAACTGACCGGCGGGCGTACGACCGTCGCGGTCCGCGTGACCGCTCACCGGCCCGCCGCAGCGCTCTGCCGCAGCCTCGGCACCGCGCTGGTCTCGACGAGCGCCAACAAAAGCGGCCACACGCCTGCCAAAACTGCGGCGCAATGTCGCAGAATGTTCGGCGCGCGCGTGCGCGTCGTCGACGGACGCATCGGCACACGCCGCCGCCCGTCGACGCTCATCGACCTTGCCACCGGAAAAATCCTTCGAGCCTGATGTCTGTCACCGCCTGCGATCCCTCCGCCGTCAAAACCTGGCTGCTCGACCTGCAGTCGCGCATCGTCGCCGCGCTCGAAGCCGCCGACGGCCTGCCCTTCCGTACCGATTCCTGGGATCGCCCGGAGGGCGGCGGCGGGATTTCGCGGCTGATCGAGGAAGGCAACGTGCTCGAGCGCGGCGGCGTCAATTTCTCGCACGTCACCGGCGTCCAGCTGCCGCCTTCGGCCAGCGCGCACCGCCCCGAACTCGCCGGGCGCCGCTGGGAGGCAATGGGCGTCTCGCTGGTCTTGCACCCGCGCAACCCCTACGTGCCGACGGTCCACATGAACGTGCGCTGCTTCTCCGCGCTCAAGGACGGTGAAGCACCGGTATGGTGGTTCGGCGGCGGCATGGACCTGACCCCGTATTACGGCTTCGAACAGGATGCCCGCCACTTCCACCTCGCCTGCAAGAGCGCGCTCGATCCGTTCGGGCCCGGGCTGCATGCGCGCTTCAAGGACTGGTGCGACCGTTACTTCTTCCTCAAACATCGCAACGAGGCGCGCGGGGTGGGCGGCATCTTCTTCGACGACTTTTCCGAAGGCGGTTTCGATCACGCCTTCGCGATGACGCGGAGCGTCGGCGACGCCTTCATCGACGCCTACCTGCCGATCCTGGAACGCCGCAAGGACATCGCCTACGGCGAGCGCGAACGCGATTTCCAGGCCTACCGCCGCGGCCGCTACGTCGAATTCAATCTCGTGCTCGACCGCGGCACCCTGTTCGGCCTGCAGTCGGGCGGGCGCACCGAGTCGATCCTGATGTCGCTGCCGCCGCTCGTGAAGTGGCGCTACGACTGGCAGCCCGCGCCCGGCACGCCCGAGGCCGAGCTTTACACCGCGTTCCTGCCGGCGTGCGACTGGGTCTGACGATGCGCAAGATCCCGCGCCGCATTCTCGCCGCGCTCGGCATACTGCTCCTGCTGCTGCTCGTCGCCGCGCTCGTCGCCTACGAACTCGTGTCGTCGGCGGTCGAAGCGCGCTACCTCGTCAAGACGGCGCAGAAGATGACCTGGCGGGTCGAGCCGGGGCCGTCGGAACGCATCCGCTACCCGGGCGACGGTCCCTACGACGTGCGCCTCGGCTACAGCAAACTGCCGCAGTACCTGCCGCGGCTCGAAGCCGCCGGCTGGCAGGTCGACGCCCAGGCCAAGATCAGCGTACAGATGGCGCGGGCGAAGGATCTCGGCCTCTTCCTGCCCTATCACGAGAAGGATCAGGCTGGCCTGATGCTGCGCGACAGCGACGGCAAGCGACTCTATCAGGGCAAGCACCCGACGCGGGTGTACGCGCGCTTCGAGGACATCCCGCCGATCCTCGTCAATGCGCTGCTGCACATCGAGAATCGCGAACTCTTGACCGAGCAGTTCCCGACCCGCAACCCGGCCGTCGAATGGGATCGCCTCGCCCAGGCCCTGCTCGAGAAAGGCATCAGCCTGATCGATCCGGGCCGCAACGTGCCGGGGGGCAGCACACTGCCCACACAGATCGAGAAGTATCGCCATTCCCCCGAGGGAATGACCTCGAGCATGGGCGAGAAACTGCGGCAGATGGGGACGGCGAGCGTGCGCGCCTACCTCGACGGGCCGAACACGCTGCCGATGCGCAAGAAGACGGTCATGGCCTACCTCAATACCGTCCCGCTCGCGGCGGCGCCGGGATTCGGCGAGGTCAGCGGGGTCGGCGACGGGCTCTGGGCGTGGTACGGCCTCGACTTCGCCACGATCAATCGCACGCTCAAACAAGGCCCCGCGGCCAGGAACGGGCGCGCGAAAAAAAATGCCGCCACGGATGCCGCCTACGCGAGCGCGCTCAAGCACGTGCTCTCGCTCGTCGTCGCCGAACGGCGGCCCTCGTATTACCTCGCCGCCAACCGCAAGGCGCTTGACGCTGCGACCGACGATCACCTCGAACTCCTCGTCGGCGCCGGCCTGATCCCGCGCCCGCTCGCCGAGCGCGCCAAGGCGGTCAAACTGCGCAGCACGCGCCAGCGGATCGACCCGCCCGCGCCGCGCTTCGTCGACCAGAAAGCGACCAACGCGCAACGCATCCGGGTCGCGCAACTGCTCGGCGAAGAACGGCTGTACGACCTCGACCGGCTCGATCTCACGGTCGACACGACGATCAACCAGCCGGCGCAGAAAGTCGTCAGCGGCTATCTGCAAAGCCTGGCGCGACCGAGCGCCGCGGCGGCCGCGGGTCTGATGGGCCATCGCCTGCTGCGCCCGGAAAATCCGATCGAGAACGTGATCTACAGTTTCACGCTGTACGAAAAAGCGCCGACAGGAAACCTGCTGCGCATCCAGGCCGACAATCTCAACCAGCCCTTCGACATCAACAGCCAGGCGCGTCTCGACCTCGGCTCGACCGCCAAGCTGCGCACGCTCGTCACCTATCTCGAAATCGTCGCGCGGCTGCACGACGCTTACCGCTCGCTCGAGCGGCCGGCGCTCGTGGCCAAGGCGCGACCGCAGCGCGACGCCCTGTCGCAATGGGTCGCCGCGCGGCTGCTGGCCAATCGCGAGGAAGCGCTCGCGGTCACCCTCGATGCGGCGATGGCCCGCTCCTACTCCGCGTCGCCCGAGACCTTCTTCACCGGAGGCGGCCTGCACAACTTCGCCAACTTCGACCCCAAGGACAACAGCCGCGTGATGGATGTGTGGGAGGCGACGCGCAACTCGGTCAACCTCGTCTACATCCGCATCATGCGCGACATCGTGCGGCACTACGCGAGCGCCTCGCCCGGCGCCGCCGCGCGCATCCTCGACGACGCCAGCAACCCGATGCGCAACACCTACCTGATGCGCTTCGTCGACCAGGAGGGGCGCGTCTTCATCAACCGCTTCTACCAGCGCCACAAGCGCCAGACCGCGGCCGAAATGGCCGACGACCTCTACGACCGCGTCGACGGCAACCCGCGCCGCTTCACCTCGGCCTTCCGCTACCTGAATCCGCAGGCGAACTTCGCCGCCTACGCCGCGGAACTGAAAAAGCAGCTGCCGGCCGCGACGATACCGAACGAGAAGACGCTCGAGGCGCTCTACGAAGCGCATGCGCCCGAAGCCTACAACCTCGCCGACCGCGGCTACGTCACGCAGATCCACCCGCTCGAGCTGTGGGTCGTGAAAACGCTGCGCAGCGCGCCGGCGACCGACCTCGAGGCCTTGTACGAACAAGGCGCGGCGGCGCGCCGCGAAGTCTACAACTGGCTGTTCAAGACCAGCCGCAAGAACGCGCAGGACATCCGCATCCAGTCCCTGCTCGAAGTCGAAGCCTTCGACGGCCTGCTGAACGACTGGAAGCGTCTCGGCTACCCCTTCGACAACATCACGCCGTCGTACGCGACCGCGATCGGCAGTTCCGGCGACCGCCCCGCCGCGCTCGCCGAACTGATGGGCATTCTCCTCAACGACGGCGTGCGCGCCGGCAGCGTGAGCGTCACCGGCCTGCATTTCGCCGCCGACACGCCCTATGAGACCCGGCTGTCGCGCCGCGCGACCGCGCGCGAGCGGCTGCTGCCGGCCGAGGTCGCGCGCACCGTGCGCCGTGCATTGGCGCTCGTCGTCGAAGGCGGAACGGCGGCACGGCTCGCCGGCGCGCTCAAGACAGCCGACGGCAAGCCGCTGACCATCGGCGGCAAGACCGGCACCGGCGACCACCGCTTCGAGCGTTTCGGCCGCGGCGGCGAACTGCTCGAATCACGCGTCGTCAACCGCACCGCCACCTTCGCCTTCTATCTCGGCGACCGTTATTTCGGCACGCTGACCGCGCTCGTTCCGGGCGAGCAGGCCGGGCAATTCGGCTTCACCAGCTCGCTCACCGCGCAAATCCTCAAGAACCTGCTGCCGCAGCTGCAGCCCCATCTCTACCCGCTGGCGCCGGCGCCGAAGCAGGAAGCCGGGCCCCCGGCGGAAGCGCCGGCCGTGCCCGCTGCACCGGCGACGCCCGAAGCGCCTGCCCCCGCGCCGCTACCCGCGCCAGTGCCGGCCGAGCCCACCAAGCCGCGCGCGCCGGTGACGGAAAAACCGGACGGCGCGACGAGCCAAGCCGATCCGCCGGCCAAGGAACCGAAGGCCGAGGGTGGCTTCCCCGAGGACCTCGAACCGAGCGTCGTCGTCCCCGTCCCGGCCACGCCGGCGGCGCCGACGCCGGCGCCCTGACGGCGTTTGGCTTCATATGCGAATGGGAATATGCTGAAAGTCTCCGCAGCAGATCGCCTGATGAAAGACAACACCCATCCCCTCGTCCAACACCCCGCGCGCGACGCTGCCGAGGTCAGCATCCCGGCGCTGCGCGTCCTTTCGGAAATCACGACCAGCCTGTCGACCGACGCCAACGTCGAACAGCTGCTCGGACGATTCCTCTCGACGATGATCCGCCTTGCCGGCGCTCAGGGCGGGGCCGTGCGCGTGATCACCGACGACCGCACCCACCTGCGCCTGATCGCCTCGGTCGGCCTGCCACCCGACCTGGTCGAGCACGAGCACCTCGTCAGCGTCGACTGCGGGGTCTGCGGCAAGGCGGCGCGCGAGGTCTCGGTCAGCAGCTGGAACAACGTCGCGTACTGCAAGCGCCAGGCCAACGATCCCTACTTCAGCGGTACGTGCAGCACGGTCGTCGCCGTGCCGCTGATGCACAAGAACCAGGTCATGGGCGTCTACAACCTTTTCCTCGAAGAAGGCCACGTCGTCCCCGAGGACGTCCGCCTGCTGTTTCGCTCGATCAGCGAGCATCTCGGCATCGCGCTCGAGAATGCGCGGCTGACCCGCGAGAACATGCGCATTTCGCTCATGAACGAGCGGCAGATGCTGGCCAACCAGATCCACGATTCGCTCGCGCAGACACTCGCCTACGCCAAGATGCGGCTGACCGTGCTGTCCGACGCGATGCGGCACGAGGACTACGCCAAGGCCAACCGCTTCCTCGGCGACGTCGAGGAGGCGGTCGACCTCGCCTACGCCGACCTGCGCGACCTCATCACCCAGTACCGCGATCGCATCAACCCGCGCGGGCTGGTGCCCGCGATCCAGGAGCTCGCCAAGGGCTTCCGCAAGAAGGCCAATGCCGATGTCGATTTCCTCAACCTGGTGCAGGACGTCACGCTGACGCCCGACGAGGAAATCCAGGTCTTCCACATCATCCAGGAATCGCTCTACAACATCGCCAAGCACGCGCGGGCGCGCCACGTCGTCATCACCTTCGACCTCGAGAACGGGCAGTACATCGTCAACGTCGCCGACGACGGCGTCGGCGTGCAGAAGAAGCACGACGAGTCGTCGACCCTGGGCAAGAGCTTCGGCCTCACGATCATGCGCGAACGCGCTGCGCGACTGAACGGCAAGCTCGTCGTCGAGTCGCGACCCGCCGGCGGCACGGTCGTGCGTCTGGTCTTTCCGCAGCGCGCCGCCTCCCACCAAAACAGCGAGCACGCCGCATGAGCCTGACCCGCATCATCCTCGTCGACGATCACACGCTGTTCCGCAAGGGGCTCGCCGAGCTGCTCGAACAGAGCGGCGAAATCGAGGTCACCGCCTTCACGGGCAACCCCGACGAGGTCGCGATGCTGCTTAAGGCCCATCGCCCCGACGTCCTCATCCTCGATCTCAACATGCCCGGGACCGACGGCATCACGCTGATGCAACAGTTGCGCAACGCGGGCTTCGCGCTGCCGATCCTGATCCTGACGCTGTCGGAAACCGAAGACGACCTCGCGCGCGCGCTACGCGCCGGCGCGAACGGCTATCTGCTGAAAAGCATGGAACCCGACGAGGTCGTCGACGCGATCCTGCGCGCGCAGCGCGGCGAGACCGTCGTCGCGCCCGCGATGACCGCGAAGCTGGTCAAGCTCTACGACCAGAAGGGCCAGGACGCCGGTTCCCTGCTCGACGCGCTGACCCCGCGCGAACGCGAGATCCTCTCGCATCTGTCACGCGGCGAGAGCAACAAGGCGATCGCGCGCACCCTCGACATCAGCCACGACACGGTCAAGCTGCACGTGCGCCACATCCTCGCCAAGCTCAATCTGTCGTCGCGCGTCGAGGCCGCCGTATTCGCGGTCGAACACAAGGTCGCACCGGGCAGCCGCAGCGACGGCCGGTAAGCGTGCGCGCGGCCGTGCGCAAGCGCGGCCGGCCCCGAGATTCATCGCAGTCACAACAGGAGATACCGGATGTCCAGCGTTGGCTATCATGAACCCATCGGCGAACTCTCCGACGAAACGCGCGACATGCATCGCGCCATTGTTTCGCTCATGGAGGAACTGGAAGCGGTCGACTGGTACAACCAGCGCGCCGACGCCTGCAAGGACCCGGAGCTCAAGGCGATCCTCGCGCACAACCGCGACGAGGAAAAGGAACACGCGGCGATGGTGCTCGAATGGATCCGCCGGCGCGACCCCTGCTTTTCCGAACAACTGAAGGACTACCTCTTCACCGACAAGGCGATCGCGCACGAGGCGAAGAAGGACAGCTGACGCGTGCATGAACACGCCGCGCAGCGCGGTCGGGAGACGCTGCGATGGAGCGTGTTGCACTCGCATGCTGGGACGATTTCGAGGCCCAGCTCAAAAAGCTCGACGAAGAAGCGAACGCCGTCGAGGACGCCCGCGGCGACGTGCGTGCGTCGGGCTATCTGTTTCGCGGTCACGGCGACGCCGACTACCCGCTGCAGACCTCGCTCGAGCGCTTCTTCGCCAGGCCACTGAGCCTCGCCGACTATTACCGGCTCGCGCTGGTCGCCAAGCCGCGCCTCGAAGCCTTCACCGGCAGGCGCTGGGAGCTGCCGTCACAAGAGGCGTACGCGGCGTGGCTCGAAGGCGCGGCCGGATCCACGCTGGACGACTACCCGGCGTACGACTACCTCGCCTACCTGCGGCACCACGGCTTTCCCTCGCCCTTGCTCGACTGGACGCAGTCGCCCTACGTCGCGGCCTTCTTCGCTTTCCGCTACCCGCTGCCCGGGGCGAAAGCGGTCGCGGTGTACGCCTACCGCGATGCGCCGGATGCGAAAACGGCGTCGTCGGGCGCCGCGCGCATCCATCGCCAAGGCCCTTACGTGAGTTCGGACAAGCGCCACTTCCTGCAGCAGAGCCAGTACACCTTCTGCACGCGGACGGACGACGCGGGCGTCGTCGGCTACATCGGCCACGAGCAGGCGTTTCGCGACGTCTCACCGGCCGACCGCATACGCAAGTTCCTGATTCCGCTCAGCGCGCGGCGTCAGGCCTTGATGCAGCTCAATCGCATGAACATCAACGCGTTCTCGCTATTCGGTTCGGAAGACAGCCTGGTCGAGACGATCGCCATCTCCGACATCTATCTGCGCGGCGGCGACCTTTAGCGACTGCCCAGCGGTCCACGCGACCGCACGACCCGACGCGCGAGCCCCGAGCGCGCAGCCATCAGGTGCGCAGCGTCAGGACCACACGCCGGGCTGCGGCGAGAAGCTGTCGAGCACGCGCAGATAGGAGAGCCGCGCCATCGCTGCCGGGTCGAGCAGGTTCTTCTGACTCATGCTGCCCTTCAGCTGCGCGACCGACGCGTAGTCGCGCTCGCCCATCCAGCGCTCGATGTCCTGCAGTATCCGCGTCAGCCTGGCGGGGCCGTGCTGAAGCAGGCAGGACGCGAGGTGAATCACGTCAGCGCCGACCAGGAGCATCTTGAGCGCTTCGTCGTGGCTGTGGACGCCGCCGGTGGCGGCGAGCGTGAGGCCGGTGCGCCCGTGCAGGATCGACAGCCAGCGGATGCGCAAGAGCGCTTCGTCGGGATACGAGAGGTGCAGGCGGTCGACGACGCAGAGCGTGTCAAGGTCGATGTCGGGCTGATAGAAGCGGTTGAATAGCACGACCCCCTGCGCCCCCGCGTGTTCGAGCCGCTTGACGAAGTTCGGCAGCGACGAGAAGAACGGCGACAGCTTCATCACGATCGGCAGCTTCACGGCATGACGCAGATCGCGCAGCAGGCTCAGATAACGGGCCTCGACCGCCTCGCCGTTCTCCCACATCTCGGCGGCGACGTGATAGACGTTGAGTTCGAGCGCGTCGGCGCCGGCCTCCTCGAGCGCACGGCCGAGTTCGACCCAGCCCGAGCGCGACACGCCGTTGAGGCTCGCGATGACGGGGATGCCGAGCCGTGCCTTGAGCTTCTGCAGCTGCGACACATAGCGTTCGAGCCCGTCCTCGAACGGCGCGCTGGGCAGGAAGTTGGCCGCTTCGCTGTGGCCGAAGTCGGGGCAAGTCAGAAAGCGGTCGAGCATCGCGTCTTCCGCCCGCAGTTCCTCCTCGAACAGCGAATACATCACGAGCGCCGCCGCACCCGCGTCCTCGAGGCGCAGGGCGTTGTCGAGGTTGCGCGACAGCGGCGACGCCGAGGGCACGAGCGGATTTTTCAGTTTCAGGCCGAGGTAGTCGGTGGATAGGTCGATCATGTCAGGGTCCCGCTTGAGGTTTATTGTCTGGGTTTAACGTCATTTCCTGGTACAGCTTGAAGCGGCGCTCGGCGTCCTGCTGCGCCTGCGCGAGAAAACGCTGCGCCGCTTCGGGGTGACTGCGCGCGAGCATCGCGAAGCGCGTTTCCGACTCCATGAAGGCGCGGATCGGCTGGCTCGGCGGTGCCGAGTCGAGCTTGAACGGGTTGCTGCCCGACTCGGCAACGCGCGGGTCGAAGCGGAACAGCGGCCAGTGCCCGCTCTTGACCGCGAGCTCCTGCTGGCGCTGGTTGTAGAGCATGTCGTAGCCGTGCGCGATGCAGGGACTGTAGGCGACGATGAGCGAGGGTCCCGGGTAGGACTCGGCTTCGCGGAACGCGCGCAACGTCTGCACGTCCTTGGCGCCGTAGGCGACGGTCGCGACGTAGACGTGCCCGTAATCGCTCGCGAGCTTGGCGAGGTCTTTCTTCGCCGTGGTCTTGCCACCGGCCGCGAACTTGGCGACGGCGCCGAGCGGCGTCGCCTTAGAGGTCTGGCCGCCGGTATTCGAATAGACCTCGGTATCGAGCACGAGGATGTTGACGTCGTAGGGCAAGGCGAGCACGTGGTCGAGGCCGCCGTAGCCGATGTCGTAGGCCCAGCCGTCGCCGCCGATGATCCAGACCGAGCGACGGATCAGCCATTCGGCGACGCTCGCGAGTTCGGCGGCGCGCGGGTGTGCGGACTTCGCGAGCTTTTCGCCCAGCCGCGCGACGCGGGCGCGCTGGGCGACGATGCCGGCTTCATCGCGCTGGTCGGCGTCGACAAGTTCGGCCGCGAGGTCGCCGCCGACTGCGCCGGCAAGGTCGCGCGTCAGTTGCTTCGCGTAGTCCATCAACTGGTCGGCCGCGAGCCGCATGCCGAGGCCGAACTCGGCGTTGTCCTCGAACAGTGAATTGCTCCACGCCGGCCCGCGCCCCGCGCCGTTCACGGTGTACGGCGTGCTCGGCAGATTGCCGCCGTAGATCGACGAGCAGCCCGTCGCGTTGGCGATCAGCATGCGGTCGCCGAAGAGCTGGGTCGCGAGCCGGATGTAAGGCGTCTCGCCGCAGCCCGCGCAGGCGCCCGAAAACTCGAACAGCGAATCGAGCAGCATCGAGCCGGGGATGGTCGTCGGGTTAATCAGGCCGCGGTCGAACTCGGGCAGGCGCAGAAAGAACGCGAGGTTGTCGCGCTCCTGCTCGCGCAGCGGCCCGACCGGCGCCATGTTGACGGCGCGCCGCCCGATGTTTGACTTGTCGTGGATCGGACAGGCCTCGACGCAGTCGCCGCAGCCGGTGCAGTCCTCGGCGGCGACCTGGTAGCTCACGCGGGTGCCGGCAGGCAGTTCCTTGCTCTTCGCCGCGACGTGCTTGAAGGCGGGCGGCGCATCGGCCGCGGCCTCGGCGGGAAACGCGCGCGCACGAATCGCGGTGTGCGGGCAGACAAAGACGCACTTGCCGCACTGCGTGCAGAGGTCGGGCTCCCACACCGGGATCTCGAGGGCGATGTTGCGCTTTTCGTATTTCGCCGTGCCGAGCGGAAACGTCCCGTCGGCGGGCAGCGCCGAGACCGGCAGGCCGTCGCCGTGGCCGTGGTAGAGCGGCAGCGTGAGCTCGCGTACGAAGTCCGGCAGGTCTTGCGCCGGGGCGGCGGGCGCGCGCGGCGGCTGGACGGAATCGGCGGCCGGGATGTCGACCCGGTGCAGCGCGCCCAAGGCGCTATCGATCGCGCGGTAATTCAGTTCCACGAGGCGGCGGCTCTTTCTGCCGTAGGTCTTGTCGACCGCCTGCTTGATCGCTGCAATCGCCTCGTCCTTCGGCAGGACGCCGGAGATCGCGAAGAAACACGTCTGCATGATCGTATTGATGCGTCGCCCCATTCCGCTCTCGTTGGCGACCGCGTAGGCGTCGACGACCCAGAGCTGCAGCGCTTTTTCGCGAATCTGCGCGCGCATCGCGGCGGGCAGCGTGTTCCACACCGCGTCGGGCGCGGCGTCGGTGTTGAGCAGGAAGACCGCGCCCGGTGCGGCGTGCGCGAGCAGCTCATAGCGCTCGACGAACACGGGCTGGTGGCAGGCGACGAAGCCGGCCATGCCGGGCTCGACGAGATAGGCCGAGCGGATCGGTCCGGCGCCGAAGCGCAAGTGCGAGACCGTGACCGCGCCCGATTTCTTCGAGTCGTAGACAAAGTAGCCCTGCGCGTCGAGCGGCGTGGCCTCGCCGAGGATCTTGATCGAGTTCTTGTTCGCCGACACCGTCCCGTCCGAGCCGAGCCCCCAGAACACCGCGTGCTGCAGCGTGCGCGACGCGTCGGTGCGGAACTCGGCATCCCAGGGCAACGAGCGCTGCGTCAGGTCGTCGTGGATGCCGACTGTGAACTCGCGCATCCGGTCTTTCCCTGGCTTGGCGGGCTTCGGCGAGGAGCGGCCGAGTTCGTCGAAGACCGCCTTGACCATCCCCGGCGTGAATTCCTTGCTCGCGAGCCCATAGCGGCCGCCGATCACGCGCGGCATCGTGCGCATGCCATCGGCACTCGCCTGCGCGAGCGCCGTGACGACGTCCTTGTAGAGCGGCTCACCGTCGGCGCCGGGCTCCTTCGTGCGGTCGAGCACGGCGATGCCGGAGACGCTCGCCGGCAAGGCCGCCAGCAGTGCGTCCGCCGCCAGCGGTCGATACAGGCGCACCTTGAGCACGCCGACTTTCTCGCCCCGCGCGCACAGATGGTCGACGGTCTCGTGCACGCTCTCCGCGCCCGAGCCCATCAGCACGATCACGCGCTCGGCGTCCGCGCTGCCGACGTAGTCGAACAGACGGTAGCGCCGTCCGGTCAGCGTGGCGAAGCGGTCCATCGCATCCTGCACGTGCTGCGGGAAGGCGTCGTAGTAGGGATTCGCGCGCTCGCGCGACTGGAAGAAGACGTCGGGATTCTGCGAACTGCCGCGCAGCACCGGATGCTCGGGCGACAAGGCGCGCGCGCGGTGCGCGGCGATGTGCGCGGGGTCGAGCATCGCGCGCAGGGTCTCGGGGTCCACCGCGACGAGTTTCGCGACCTCGTGCGAGGTGCGGAAGCCGTCGAAGAAATGGATCACCGGAATGCGGCCGGCGAGCGTCGCGGCCTGGGCGATGACCGCGAAGTCCTGGGCCTCCTGCGGCGAATTCGACGCGAGCAAGGCGCAGCCGGTCGCGCGACACGCCATGACATCCGAGTGGTCGCCGAAGATCGACAGCGCGTGGGTCGCGATCGCCCGCGCCGCGACGTGCAGCACGAAGGGCGTCAGTTCGCCGGCGAGCTTGTATAGGTTAGGGATCATGAGCAGCAGCCCCTGGCTGGCGGTGAAGCTCGTCGCCAGCGCCCCCGAGGTCAGCGCACCGTGCAGCGCCCCGGCCGCCCCGCCCTCGGACTGCATCTCGATGATCTTGGGGACCGCGCCCCACAGGTTGGTGCGGGCCTGCGCGGCCCACTCGTCGGCCCATTCCCCCATGCTCGACGCGGGGGTGATCGGATAGATCGCGATCACCTCGTTGGCGAGGTAGGCGATGCGCGCGACCGCCTCGTTGCCGTCGATCGTGAGCGCGTGACTCATGGCAAACTCTTTATAGGACAAACTAATCCTTTATTGTAGACCTGCCGCGGAAATGAACCACCCTTGCCGGCGCGGGGGCGGCGGCGCCCGCGTTGCATCCGGTACACTCGGACGACCTCGACGAAAGGGTCTGGAATGCACGGCACGGATCTGATCACCACCATCGCCGCGGCTCTCGGGATGGCGCTCGTATTCGGCTTCCTCGCGGTACGCGTCAAGCTGCCGGCCTTGGCCGGCTATCTGCTCGCGGGCATCGTCATCGGCCCCTTCACCCCCGGTTTCGTCGCCGACACGGCGCTCGCGAGCGAACTCGCCGAAATCGGCGTGATCCTGCTGATGTTCGGCGTGGGGCTGCATTTCTCGCTCGATGACCTGCTGTCGGTGAAGAAGATCGCGCTCCCCGGGGCGATCGTGCAGATCGCCGCGGCCACCGCCATGGGCGCGGCGCTGGCGGCCTGGTGGGGCTGGAATCTGACGGCGGGGATCGTGTTCGGGCTCTCGCTCTCGACCGCGAGCACCGTCGTCCTGCTCAAGGCGCTCGAAAGCCGCGGCATACTCGCGACGCCAAACGGGCGCATCGCGGTCGGCTGGCTCGTGGTCGAAGACCTGGCCATGGTGCTCGTCCTGGTGCTGTTGCCGCCCGTGGCCGAAATCGCCAGCGGAAACAGCGCCGCGAGCCCCGGCTCGCTGGCAGGGACACTCGCGCTCACCGTGGGCAAGGTGGCCATGTTCATCGCGCTGATGCTCGTCGTCGGCCGACGTTTCTTCCCCTGGCTGCTGTGGCAGGTCGCGCGCACCGGCTCACGCGAATTGTTCACGCTCTGCGTCGTCGGCGCCGCGCTCGGCATCGCCTACGGCTCCTCCGCGCTGTTCGGGGTCTCGTTCGCGCTCGGTGCCTTTTTTGCCGGGATGGTGCTGCGCGAGTCGGCACTGAGCTACCGCGCCGCGGAGGAGTCGCTGCCCTTGCGCGACGCCTTCGCCGTCCTGTTCTTCGTTTCGGTCGGCATGCTCTTCGATCCACGCGTGCTGGTCGAACAGCCGCTGCAGGTCCTGGCAGTCGTCGCAATCATCGTGTTCGGCAAATCGCTCGCCGCGTTCCTGCTCGTGCTCGCCTTCCGCTATCCGCTCAATACCGCGTTGACCGTTTCGGCGAGCCTCGCGCAGATCGGCGAATTCGCCTTCATCCTGGTCGGCCTCGGCGTCGCGCTCGGCATGTTGCCGGTGCAGGGCCAGAGCCTGATTCTCGCCGGTGCATTGATCTCGATCGCGCTCAATCCGCTCGTCTTCCGCGCCGTCGAGCCGGTGCAGGCGTGGCTGCGCCGTCACTCTGCGCGGGCGCGCCGACTCGAGTCACCCGATGACCCTTTGGCCGAGCTTCCCGCAGACGTCGCCGCGGATACGCTGACCGATCACATCGTGCTGGCGGGATACGGGCGCGTCGGCCGGCGCATCGCCGACGCGCTCGACGCCGAGGGGCTGCCCTACATCGTCGCCGAACAGCAGCGCGAGGCGGTCGAGAAGCTGCGCGGCCGTGGGCACAAGGCCGTCGTGGGCGACGCCTCGGACCCCGGCGTGTTGATCCAGGCGCACGTCGCCCGGGCCCGGCTGCTCGTCATCGCCACGCCGGACAGCTTTCGCGCGCGCAAGATGATCGAGATCGCGCGCACCCTCAATCCTGCCATCCGCGTCGTGGTCCGCAGCCACAGCGTCGACGAAGCGGCGTTGCTGCGCCGCGAGCACGCGGCCGACGTGCTCGTCGGCGAAGAGGAGCTTGCGCAGAGCATGGTCCTCCGCGTGCGCGCGCATGCGCGGCAGGCGGGGGCCGACGTGTTCGCACAGCCATGAGCGCCAGCTCCGTGCGCGCCGCGCGGAGCAATGCCTGAGCTCTGCCGCGGGCTTGCGCCCCGCACACCCAGGAACGGATGAGGCCAGCGGGGAACGGAAGCATGGCGCCTCGCTTTCTCGGCGGCGCGAGAGAAAGCGCGCAGCCCCCGAATGAACACCGCATCGCGAGCACGCCGAGGCGTCATGCCCGGCCGGCGCGCCCCCGGCACTGACGCGCCAATTCACCGTAGCACGCGGTCTTGACGACGTCGCGGCGGCGTAGGGCGCGCGGAAGGCGGCGCGCGATCGCGACCCAGGCGGTGCGGCGCATCAGACGCGCGACACCGTCGCGGACCCGTGGCGTCTCGTTCGCCAACGCGGCCTCGATTTCCGCGCACAGTGTGGCCATATCGGTCTCGAAATAAACTGCGGTCGAGAAGAAATACGGTATCCAGTCGCGCATCTGCGCCTCGTCACGGCGCATGACGGCGAGCGGGTCGTCCTCGAAATCGATCGCGCCGAGCCCGCCCTCGGGCGACCAGACCAGATTGCGCGCGAAAGGCTGGCCGAGGTATTGGCCGGCCGCATGCACACCGTGGATATAGGCCGCACCCGTGCGCCAGTGCGCGAGGCGCGCCTCGCCGCTTGCGTGACGGAGCAGCGATTCGAGCGTGGTGCGGCCGATTCCCGATATCAGGAGCCAGTCCGCGCCGCGGGCGAGCACCTGCGGCACGTGGGCGCCGGCTGCGGCAAGCGCGTCGAGCCGGGCGGCCTCGTTGCCGATTCCTGCCGTGCCACCGCGCGGACGGACCGGCTGCAGCGCCGAGAGGCCGAGCAGGCGCGCGACGGCCCCCTGGATCTGGTAGCGCCAGGCCGGCGGCTCGGCGACGGCGAGCTTGAGCCACGCCGGCGCACCCTGCCAGGAAACCGGCGCGATGTGCCGCCCGTTCCCGCGCATGGCGGCGACCTCTGCTTCGATCTCCGGCCGGCTCTCGAGCCGCGGCGGATCGGTCGGCATCGCCGGGTCAGGCGAGGTGGTCGGGGGCTTCGAGCGGAGTGGCGGCGGCCGCTTCGCCGGCGGCCTGCGGCCGGTACCAGGCGAGCTTCTCGCGCAATTTGACGACGTTGCCGACGATGATCAGCGTCGGTGCCTTGAGGCCGGCCTCCACGGCGAGCGTCGGCAGCGTCGCGAGCGTGCCGGTGATGACACGCTGCGTCGGCAGCGTGCCGTGCTGGACGATCGCCGCCGGCGTGTCGGCGGTCAGCCCGTGCTTGATCAAGGCTTCGCACAGCATCGGCAAGCCCTTCAGCCCCATGTAGATGACGATCGTCTGGTCGCGGCGCGCGATGCCCTCCCAGTTCATGTTGAAGGTGTTTTCCTTCAGGTGACCGGTGACGAAGGCGACCGACTGCGCGTAATCGCGATGGGTCAGAGGAATGCCGGCATACGAGGCGACGCCCGCCGCCGCCGTGATGCCGGGGACGACCTGGAATGCCACGCCGTGCTCGACCAGCGTCTCGATCTCCTCGCCGCCGCGGCCGAAGATGAACGGGTCGCCACCCTTGAGGCGCAGCGTGCGCTTACCCTCCTTGGCGAGGCGCACGAGCATCATGTTGATTTCTTCCTGCGGCACCGCATGGTCGTCGCGTTCCTTGCCGACGTAGATGCGTTCGGCGTCGCGCCGGCACATGTCGAGGATGGGCTGCGAGACGAGGCGGTCGTAGACGACGACGTCGGCCTGCTGCATCAGGCGCAGCGCGCGGAAGGTCAGCAGGTCGGGGTTGCCCGGACCCGCGCCGACGAGGTAGACCTCGCCGCGCGCCGGCTCGTGCGCGGCGCTGTCCTTGATCATCGCCTCGAGCTGCGCTTCGGCCTCGCTGTCGCGCCCGGAAAACACCATTTCGGCGACCGACGAGAGGAAGACCTTTTCCCAGAAGGCGCGGCGCTGCCCAGGCTGGATCGCTTCGCGCACACGCGCCTTGTAGCGCGAGGCGAGCGCCGAGAGCCGGCCGTAGGCGGCAGGAATCAACGTCTCGAGCCGCGCGCGCAGCAGCCGGGCGAGCACCGGCGATTCGCCGCCGCTCGAGACCGCGACCATGATCGGCGAGCGGTCGATGATCGACGGCAGGATGAAGCTGCACAGCGCCGGCTTGTCGGCGACGTTCACGGGCAGGTGACGCGCGCGCGCAGCGTCGGCGACGATCTGCGCCGCCGCCGCATCGTCCTCGACGACGATGACCGCATCCTTGCCGTCGAGCAGCGCGGGGCTGAAGGTGTCGGCGACACGCGTGAGCCGCTGCCGGTCAGGCAACTGCTCGAAGCCCGCGTGCAGGGCCGGCGCGGCGACGGCGACGTGCGCGCCGGCGCGCAGCAGCAATTCGGCCTTGCGCGCGGCCGTCTCGGAACCGCCCACGACAAGACAGTGACGGTCGCGCAGGTCGAGGAAAATCGGCAGATAGTTCATCGCTTCACTCGGCAGGAGCGGCGGCGTCGCCGGAATCGGCCGAATACGGCGGAATGAAGATGAAGCGCATGTCGCCGGGGTTCATCTCGACGAAGTCGAGCGTGACCCCTTGCAGGTAAGGCGTGCTCTGCGGCGCGATCAGGAGCTGGATGCCGTTGACGATCAGATGCTCGTCGGCCTCTCGCTCGATGTCGAAGCCCATGCCGTAGTTCACGCTGCCGTCTTCTTCCTGATAGGCGGCTACCCGGAGAATCATCTCGAAGACGTCGGGATTGTTGTTGGCTGCGCGGATTTGCGCGGCAGCGGCGTCGGTGATCTTGATCATAAGGCGATCCTTTGCGTTAAGCGGAAACGCGCGCCTTGTGCGCGCGTACCTGATTCAGAAACGGGACGATCCAGCCGCGCGCCCCCGCGCCGCGGCGATGCACGTAGCCCGCGAGAAGATTGTATTGCTGATAGCCGTCGTGGCGGCCATCGATGCCGTGGCCACGCTTGACGTCGTAGGCAAAGCTCGCGTCGGCGGGGAGGTTTTCGAGGCTCGAATAATGGAACTCGTGCGCGGGAATCGCCGCCGATTCCTGCCAGTGGTCGGCGCCCGTGGGTTCGAGCCGGGCGTACCCGCGGCCGACCGGCCGCTCGTGCATGACCGTGTCGCCCGGCACCACGCCGACCATCAGCCGTGTCTGCCCCTGCCAACTCAGGGTCTTCGACAGATACATCAGCCCGCCGCACTCGGCGTAGGTCGGCAGGCCCGCCTCGACCGCCGCGCGCAACTGGGCACGAAATGAGGCGTTGTCCTCGAGTTCGCGCATGAACATCTCGGGAAATCCGCCGCCGATGATGAGCCCGTCGAGCGCGGGAAGGGTCTGCGCGTTCAGGGTGTCGATAGGGACGAGTTCGGCGTTCGCCGCACGCAGGGCGTCGAGGTCCTCGCTGTAGTAAAAGCCGAAGGCCTGATCGTGCGCGACGCCGACGCGGACCCGCTCCGCTGGCGCCGGCGCTTCCGCGGTCGGCGCGATGTCGAGCGGCCTCGCCCCGTCGGCGATCGCGAGCAGCGCGTCGAGATCGACCTGCGCGGCGATGCGCTCGCCGACCACGCGGATGCGCGCGCGCGCGGCGTCCTGCTCGTTGGCCGGGACGAGCCCGAGATGGCGCTCGGCGATCTGCAGTGCGGGGTCGTACTGCACCGCGCCGATGACGTCGACGTCGGTGTAATGCTCGATCACCGCGCGCAGCTTCGACTCGTGGCGGCTGCCGCCGAGGTTGTTGAGGATCACGCCTGCGATCTGGATGTCGCAGTCGAAGGCCTGGTAGCCGAGGATCAGCGGCGCGACGCCGCGCGTCATGCCGCGCGCGTCGATCACGAGAATGACGGGAATGCCGAGCAGCTTGGCGAGCGCGGCGTTGCTGTTGCTGCCGTCGAGATCGAGCCCGTCGTAGAGGCCCTTGTTGCCTTCGACCAGGCTGACGCGCGCATCCTGCGCGGCGCGCGCAAAGCCGCCCTCGATCTCGGCGCGCTCCATCATGTGGAAGTCGAGGTTGTAGCAAGGGCGGCCGGCGGCCATGCCGAGCCACAGGGGATCGATGTAGTCGGGCCCCTTCTTGAACGGCTGCACGGCGTGGCCGCGGGCGTGCAACGCCGCGCAGAGGCCGAGGGTCAGCGTCGTCTTGCCCGACGACTTATGGCCCGCGGAAATGAACACGCGGGGCATGGGGACCCCGCGTGCGCTTGTGTCGGTGGAAGAAAGGACGGCCCGGCTCATGGCTGGCTTTCCCCTGCGGGCCCCACTGGACCCGGCAGGATCATGCGCTCAATGTTCGAGCTTGGCGACCGTCGCGTCGTCGAGGCTGGCCGGCAGCAGGCGCAACACCTTGACCGCGAACGTCGTGACCAGCAGAGCGATCGCGACGCCGCCGAGTCCGAGGAAGAACTCCGGTACGCTCGGCGCGTAGGCGTGGATCTCGCCGTCGAAGAAGCTGCTCGTTTCGTCGAGGCCCGGGAACATGTCGAGCGGATACGCCTGGGCACCGATGATGGTGACGTACATCTGCGCGACGCCACCGAGGATCACGAGCGCGCAGGCGACGAGTATCCATGCGCGCTGCCTGCCGAGGCCGCTCAGCAGGATCACGAGCGGAACGACGCCGCCGATCACGATCTGGCCGACCCAGAACAGTGTCGTGAAGATCCCACCGTCGCGCAGGATGAACGCCTCGACTGCATGGTACTTGGTGAAGTACAGGTTGGTCAGGTGATGCACAACGACGAAGTACAGCACCGCGGCGACGAAGACCGCGAGCAGGCTCTTCAGGCGCATCATGACCGCATCACCCAAGGTGCGGCCGCTCCAGGCGTAGGCAGCAACCAGCACCATCAGGTAGATCGCGAGACCGTAGGCGAAGGACATGATGATGAACATCGGCGCCAGCATCGCGCTGCCGTAGAGTTCGCGCGCGACCAGAAAGCCGAACAGCGAGCCCGTACCAGTGGTCAGCAGCAGCCGCCAGATGAAGGCCGCGGTGCCCGCCGTCTTGGAATAGGTCTTGACATTGCGGTCGAGCATCGTCCACAGGTACACCCCGACCAGGGCGAAGAAGCCCGAGTAGAGGAAGACGTTCCAGGTGAACATCGACTTGAAGTTGAAGTTCGTCATCGCGACGATCAGACGGTCCGAACGCCCGAGATCGAGCACCAGAACCAGCAGGCCGCCGAGCATCAGCGCCAGCGCGAGAATCGCCGACAGCGGGGCGAGCGGCTTGTAGAGCGGCTTGTTGAACACCGAAGCGATCGAAGCGACGTTGAGCGCACCAGAGGCGGCGACGATCAGGAAAACCGCGAACACATGCGGCAGGCCCCATACGATCTGGTTGTCCATGCCGCTGACCACATGCCCGTGATGGTGCATGTAATTCCAGGACAGCGCCCCGAACAGGACGAAGAGGCCGAGGCCACCCAGGAGCAGCCAGTACTTGAGGCTGCTGCCCTCGACTTCGCGGAAGGTAATGCTTGCCATATTATTTTAGATTCCGTGATAGCGAACGCCGGTATTGAGCTTGAGGTCGGCACGCACCTGCTTGGTGGGCAGTTCGCGCAAACGCTTCGAGATCTCGCTATCGGGGTCGTTCAGGTCGCCGAAGACGATCGCGTTATGACCGGCCGCGGAGCAGGCTTCGGCGCACGCCGTGGTGCCGTCGCCGCGATCGACCTTCTGCACGCACAGTGAGCAGGACTCGACGCAACCGACGCCGCGCGGTACGTCGGCCTTCTGCGTGTCGTTGAGGGGCTCGTGCACGAGGGAGCGTGCCTTGTAAGGACACGCCATCATGCAGTAGCGGCAGCCGATACAGGTGTGGCGGTTGACGAGCACGATGCCGTCGGCACGCTTGAACGACGCGCCGGTCGGGCAGACGTCGACGCACGGCGGCTCGGCGCAATGCTGGCACATCATCGGCAGATTGGTTTCCATCTGCGTCAGCGGATCCTGCAGCTCGAGCTTGCGTATCCACTGAGGCGCCTGCCGCGGCTTGGCGCTCTCGGCGACCGGCGTCCAGCCGTTTTCGGTGCTGCACGCGGACACGCAGTCATCACAGCCGGTCGCACACTTGGTCGCGTCGACCAGCATGCCCCAGCGCACGGCGCTGCTCGCGCCCTGCTCCTCCGGACGTGCCTGTGCGACCTCGATCAGCTTGATCCCCGGCGCGATGGCAAGACCGGCCGCGGCGGCGGCGAGCCCGCCGATCACCCGGCGGCGCTCCGCCGACTCGGGCGTGTTGTCAGACATCGGTTTCAATTCGCTCATTGGACAATCCCGGCCATCTCTTCTGCGCTCACCTTGCTGTTGGCCTGGGCCGCCAGCTTGTGCCTGTAATGCGCGGTTTCCGCGTTCAGCGCATGCTGTGCCACCGAACCTTGCGGCTTGGTCGAATGGCATTCGAAGCAATCGATCTTCACGGCAGCGTAGCTGTGGCAGCTGACGCAGAAGTCGTCCTTCGCGGCCGCGACGCTACCGGTCTTTTCGCTGGCGTGGCAGTTGATGCACTCTTTCAGGCTGTACTTCTTGGTGCGGATGCCCTCGACCACGGTTTCGTCACGATGATGGTTCAGAAACTTCATGTGGTCGCGGCGCATGATGTCGGTATCCTCGACACATTGCTCGCCCTTGACGGCCTTGGTGATCACCGGCTTCGGTGCGCCCGCGACCTTGGTCGGGCTGCCGGCGTCGCTCCCGGCCCAGGCAAGGGCCGCCGTCGTCATGACGGCCGCACCCAATGCCAGCAGACGTTTGAACTTGGGCGTCACGCTCAGTCACCCATCCCCATGACGATGTAGCCGGTCGGGCAGACGTCGGCACAGATGTGGCAGCCGATGCACTTGCCGTAGTCGGTATCGACGTAACGGCCCACGGTCGGGTTGTCCTTCTTCTTGACCTTGAACACGGCCGTCTGCGGGCAGTACACCACGCAGTTGTCGCATTCGAAGCACTGGCCGCAGGACATGCAGCGCTTGGCCTCGGCGACCACGTCCTTCTCCGACAGCGCGTGCAGACGCTCTTCGAAGTTGCCGAGCGCACCTTCCTTGTCGAGCACCGTCACTTCACGGATGTGGCGCGCTTCGTTGGGGAAGTGGCCGAGGAACAGCTCGTTGTGCGGAATGACGTGACGCTGCGAACGGTCCTCGAAGTTGTGCAGGATGTCCTTGCGCTCGGACGTGCCCCAGATCTGACCCTTGACCTCGCTGTACTCGTGGCCGGATTCGAGCCACTTGCGGATTTCGTCGAAGTGGTGAACGTCGACCTTGGGACGCTTGTCGAGCTCCTTGCCTGCGAGGAAGGCGTCGATGCCGTCGACGGCGATCGAGGCGTGGCCGATCGCGGTCGTCAGCAGGTGCGGACGGATCACGTCGCCACCGACGAAGACCTTCTCGTTGTTGGGGAAGCGGTAGTTCTTGTCGGCCTTGATCAGGCCATTGTTGTTGTTGAACTGCTCGAGGCCGGTGAAGTCGACGCCTTGGCCGATCGCAGACACGATCAGGTCGGCCGGCAGATCACGCTCGGTGCCTTCGACGATCTTGGTTTCCTTGCCTTCCATCACGAAGTCGGCGACGCGCAGTGCGGTCGCACGGCCATTGGCGTCGACGACGACGGAGACCGGGGTCACGCCGCCGATGATTTCGATGCCTTCCTGCTGGGCGTGCTCGACTTCATGCTTGTTGGCGGCCATCTTGTCGACCGTGGCACGCGACACGAGCACCACTTCGGCACCCTCGCGGGCGGAAATCGACGCGACGTCGGAAGCCATGTGGCCCGCGATCACGGCTTCGGGACGGTCATCATGGGTGCCAGACTTTGTGACATTGCCGAGGCGGCGCGCAACGGTCGCGACGTCGATCGAGGTGTCGCCACCACCGATCACGACGACGCGGTTGCCGACGTGCTGCAGACGACCTTCGTTGAAGGCACGCAGGAACGCGACGGCGGTCACGCAGTTCGGCGCTTCGGCGCCGGGAACGGGCAGCGGACGACCCGCTTGCGCGCCCATCGCCATGAAGATGGCGTCGTAGTTCTTGTCGAGCTCATCGAAGCTGATATCCGAGCCGACGCGCGTCTTGAGGCGGGTCTCGACGCCCAGCGCGATGATGCGGTTGATTTCCGCGTCGAGCATTTCACGCGGCGTGCGGAAGCCCGGGATGCCGTAGCGCATCATGCCGCCGAGCTCTTCGTGCTCGTCGAAAATGGTCACGCCGTGTCCACGCAGGCGCAGCTGGTAGGCGGCCGCCAGACCGGCCGGGCCGGCGCCGATGATCGCGATCTTCTTGCCGGTTTCGGCAGCGGTCGACGTGTAGGCCATGTTGTTTTCGATGCCCCAGTCGCCGATGAAGTGCTCGACCGAGTTGATGCCGACATGGTCTTCGACCATGTTACGGTTACAGCCCGATTCACACGGAGCGGGACACACGCGGCCCATCACGCCCGGGAAGGGGTTGGCTTCGGTCACGCGGCGGAAGGCATACTCCTGCCAGGTCACGCCTGCTGGCGGCTTCTCGATGCCGCGCACGATGTTGAGGTAACCGCGGATGTCTTCACCGGCCGGGCAGGAACCCTGGCAAGGCGGCGTGGAGAGCATGTACTCTGGGCACTTGTGCGTCCAGCTCGACTGGAAAATGCGGTCCTGAGCCGAACGGATGTTCGCTTCCGACTCGCCATCCTTGTAGCGACGCCACGTCATGCCTTCGGTCTTTGCTGCTTTGTTCGTCGTGACAGCCATGTTGGTTCTCCTAACGCCTACGAATTGAATAAGTTGTCAAATATGGTCAGTCGAGCTTGATCGCCTTGCTGACCAATTGATGCACCCCGCCCACCATGCTCATATCGAAGCCGTACTTGGGCAGAACCTTGGTGAATTGCGCCTTGCAGATCGCGCAGATGGTCGCCATGAAGTTCACCTGGTGTTCCTTCACCACGTTGTTCAACGCCGTCATGCGCGGCATGGCGCCCTTGACGCGGACTTCCATCAGATCGTCGGTCAGCAGGCCGCCGCCGCCGCCACAGCAGAAGGTCGATTCGTAGATCGTCTCCTCGGCCATGTTGTGGAAGTTGTTCGCCACCGATTGGATCAGTTCGCGCGGGATCGCGAACTGCCCGCCGGGCTCGTCGCCCATGCGCGACGCACGCGCGACGTTGCACGAATCGTGATAGGTCACGACGAGATCGTCGTTCGCCGAGGGGTCGACCGCGATCTTGCCCTGCTTGATCAGATCGTTGGTCAGTTCGCAGATGTGCTGCGGCTGCGGGTAGTTCGGGTCGAGCTGCTTCTGCAGTTCGATCGAGAACGGATCGTTGCCGCCGTAGCCGATGCCGGTCAGCGTGTTCCAGAAGCTGTACGCGACGCGCCAGGCGTGGCCGCATTCGCCGACGACGATACGCTTGACGCCGAGTTCGAGCGCGGCGTCGCGGATGCGCATCGCGACCTTGCGCATGGTCTCGTAGTTGCCGTTGAAGAGGCCGAAGTTACCGGCTTCCGACGCGTGCGACGACAGCGTCCAGCTGATGCCGGCGGCGTGGAACACCTTGGCGTAACCGATCAGCGACTCGACGTGCGGCTCGGAGAAGAAGTCGGCAGACGGCGTGACCAACAGCACTTCGGCGCCCTGCACGTCGATCGGCAGCTTCACCGGCACGCCGGTGTCGGCCTCGATGTCCTCTTCCAGACCTTCGAGCGTGTCTTCCAGCGCGGGGCCGGGCAGGCCGAGGTTGTTGCCGATCTTCTGCACCTTGCCGAGGATTTCGTTCGAGTACTTCTGACCCATGCCGACGTGGTTGAGGATCTCGCGGCCGGCCATCGTGATCTCGGCGGTGTCGATGCCGTACGGGCAGAACACCGAGCAGCGACGGCACTCGGAACACTGGTGGTAGTAGCTGTACCAGTCGTCCAGCGTCTCCTTGGTCAGATCCTTGGCGCCGACCAGCTTCGGGAACAGCTTGCCCGGGGTCGTGAAATAGCGACGGTAGACCTGACGCATCAGATCCTGGCGCGCGACCGGCATGTTCTTCGGGTCCGACGTGCCGAGATAGTAGTGGCATTTGTCGGTGCAAGCGCCGCAGTGGACGCAGGCGTCGAGGAACACCTTGAGCGAGCGGTATTTGCCCAGCAGGTCGCCCATCTTGTCGATGGCGCGCTCTTTCCAGTCTTCGCTCAGTTCGTGGGGGTAACCCATGAAATCCTGAACGGGCTTCGGCGCGAGGAACGACTTGGCGTGCGCCATCGAGCCTTCCCTTATCTTGGGAACTTCGATGTCGTCCTTCAGTTCCGGAACGTCAAATTCAGCAGCCGCCACGTGAGAGTCCTTTGTCCTTGCTTAAATGCGCGTCGATCGCTCGACGACTCAATTGCCTTGATCCAGCCTCGCAGCCCAGGCCGCGACGTGGCGACGTTCGCGCGGATTGTCGGCCTGGTTGCGGGTCGGGCTGAAGAACAGGCCGGGCGCGTGCAACAGCTTGCTGATCGGAAAGATCACCATCAGCAAGGCCACCAGCGCGAGGTGGACCAGCAGCGCCGGGTCCTGCGGCAGGGGCTGGATGTCCAGATACATGAGCCCGAGGAAGAAGCCCTTCAACGCGATGATGTCGGTGTGCGTAACGAAGGTCATCATCATGCCGGAGAGGCCGATCGCGAGAAGCAGCACGAGCATCAGGTAATCCGACGGCGTCGAGATGTAGCGCACGCGATCGACCAGGAAACGCCGCGCGAGCAGGCCGCCCAAGCCGATGACCATCATGATGCTGGCGTATTTGCCGAAAGGCTGCAGGATGTCGACCCAGAACCAGACCGGCTGAGTGAAGTAGCGCAGGTGACGCAGCAGGACCAGCAACAGACCGAAATGGAAGAGCCAGCCGAACACCCAGATCCACTTGTTGGACTTGAACAGGGATTCGAACAGCACGACTTCCTTGGCCATCCGGTAGATGACGCCCTTCTGGGTGGTCGGCGCCGGCGTGGTCGGGATTTTCAGCGGCGCAGGCGTGCGGCTGTAATCAAAAATCTTGTAGACCAGGCCTGCCACCAGCAACAGCGTGGCGATGTAGAACATCCCGGCGTAAATGATCGTCACAGTAGACAAACCTATCCCCTAACAACGTTTTGTTTGCAAATCGAACGCGAACCGAATTCGATTTGGAAACAAGCCGGAATCGGCGCCGTCCGCTAAGCGGACGGCCCGATGGCTACAACTTCTTAGATACAGCCGGTCGGCTTGGGCAGGCCAGCGATCTTACAAGCCTGCTTGGCGGGGCCGTAGGGAAACAACTCGTACAGGTACTTGTTGTTGCCCTTCTCGGGGCCGAGCTTCTTGCCGATAGCCTTGGTCAGAACGCGGACAGCAGGTGCGATCTGGTACTCGGCGTAGTACTCACGCAGGAAGTTGACGACTTCCCAGTGGCTGTCGGTCAGTTCGACTTTTTCTTCGACGGCCATGTACTTGGCGATGTCTTCGTTCCACTGCGACAGGTCGACCAGATAGCCTTCTTCGTCGACTTCGACTTCCTTACCGGCGATGTTCACCATGGGCATAGCAATACTCCTTTTGTTAAGTTACAGCCAAGACTGACAGTTGCGGTGTTCTGCGACCAGATCCACAAAACCGCCGTAATCCACGACATTGACGCCGTCCAGTACGCGCCCGGCCATGCCGCGCGCCGCCAGATCGGGACCGAGTGCGTAAATCTTGAGGTCAGCTGCTGCTGCCTGGATTTTCGCCGCCACCGTGTTGCCCTTGGTTGCGGCGTAGACCGCGTCCTCGATCAGCAAAACGGCAGAACCCTTGGTGGCCAGGCGCAGGCAGCTTTCCAGCGAGCCGCGCTCAGAGGCCGATTTATTCACGATATGCAGCATGTCTGTCCCCTTAGAAGCTGATCACGACGTCTTGCTCGTCCATGAGATTCTTCATCTCATCGTCGGAGAGAACGCTTACGTCGACAATCAGATCATCCTCGGTCAGGCCACGCGCTTCCATCGAGGAGCGATCGACGTAGAGTTTCTCGATGTCGTAGCCTTCCAGCGCACGATAGGTCTTCGAGAAGTCCTTGACCTCGATGCCCTTGGTGTCGATGCCCTTCATCAACTGGTAGATCCCGTCGTCGGTGAACACCAGGCTGACGTCCTGATCGAAAGCAGCCGTAATCAGGACCACTTCCAGACCTTCCAGCGCGTACACGGTACCGTGAGGCGCCTTGCGGTTCAGGAACATGAATTTCTTGACGACGCCGGAGCCGTCTTCCATCTCATCCATATCGCTCATCTCGCTATCCCTTAATCACCGAACGTCACGAGACGATCGTACTGAATGCCCATCTCGACCAACTGACCCAGTCCGGAGATCCGGAATCCGGGGGCAAGGAGTTCGTCCTTGATGCCGCGACGCAACGCTGCTGCCACGCACACCACCAGATCGATCCCATGCTCTTCGGCCAGTTTGGACCAGCGCGTAGTGACGTTGCGATCGTCCTGCGGGGGCTCGCCCATGCGCGTGGAATTGTTCACGCCGTCATGGTAGAAAAAGATACGCGGTACTTTGTGACCCTTCTCGATCGCGGTGCGCGCGAAGAGGTATGCGGAGTCACTGGCCTGATGGTTGTAAGGCCCTTCGTTTACAAGAATGCCGAATTGCATGGCTACTCAAACTCCGAAAAATCCAGTCATTGTTATCGGGGACTCGCCGGAGCCACAATGGCTCCGGCGAGCGTGACTGCCTCCCAGCCCGCTCAGAAGCGGATGTGCGCAGACGCGTTCAGGTTGTAGCGGCCACCGCGCCAGTTATCGATGTGATACTTGGTGAAGGGCAGACCGGTCTTCTCGAAGAACGCGGGCCAACCGATACGGTCGATCCAGTCGATCATGCGCTCCCACGGCTTGCCGTCTTCCTTGTAGGTCGCGAGGATCTTCTTGACCACTTCGGCGACTTCGGGCCAACGCGGGGCGTTGTTCGGCAGGCCGGCAGCGACCAGCTTGTGGAAGGTCGGCTTGGAGCGGGCGTTCGAGTTCTTGCCGCCAACCCAGATCGCGATCTTCGAGTGCTCGGGATCGTTGATCTGCATCGGCGGGCAGGGCGGGAAGCAGGCGCCGCAGCAGATGCACTTCTTCTCGTCGACTTCCAGCGAGGGCTTGCCGTTCACCAGAGCGGGACGGATCGCAGCAACCGGGCAGCGGGCAACGACGGACGGACGCTCACACACGTTGGCGACCAGATCGTGGTTGATCTTCGGCGGCTTGGTGTGCTGGACGATGATGGCGATGTCAGCCTGGCCGCCGCAGTTGATTTCGCAGCAGGAGGTCGACAGCTTGACGCGGTTTGGCATCTCGCACTTGACGAAGTCGTCGTACAGCTCGTCCATCAGCGCCTTGACCACGCCGGAGGCGTCGGTGCCGGGGATGTCGCAGTGCAGCCAGCCCTGGGTGTGGGCGATCATCGACACCGAGTTCGCGGTGCCGCCGATGGGGTAACCCTTGTCGGAGAGCGCCTTGATCAGCGGCTCGACCTTGGAACCGTCGGCCACCATGTATTCGATGTTGGAACGCGCAGTGAAACGCACGAAGCCGTCGCCGTATTGGTCGGCGATGTCAGCCAGTTCACGGATCGTGTAGTGATCCATCTGACGCGCCGTACCGGCCTTGACCGTCCAGATCTCATCGCCGGACTCAGCACGGTGATACAGAACACCCGGCTTGGGGTGGCTGTGGAAAGCCCACTTGCCGTAGTTCTTCACCATCACGGGGTGCATGTAGGGCATCGGATCGGGCGCGCCGGATTCGATGGGCGGACGTAGTTCAGCCATGTTATATCTCCAACTGGTTAATGCACGGCCCCCGTGTCATCGGGGGCCGGGTTAGGCGAAAACTTAAGCAGCGGTCTGCTTGTACTCGTTCCACTTCTCGACTTGCTCGTCCCAGTCGTCCGAACGGAAGTAGGGGTTGGAACGCGGCGCGCTGATCATGTTGGGGTCGACCGGGATGTCCAGACCTTCGAGGAAGTTGGTCAGGCCGATACGCTCGATCATCTCGCCGGTACGCTCGTGCTCCAGCGCGTTTTCCGCGAAGAAGTCGATGATGTTGCGGGCCAGATCGTTCAGCTTCTCGAAATCCTCTTCCGACTCGAGCTTCATGAACGGGATCACGACGGTGCCCATGGTCGCACCGATCTTCAGCACACCCTTGCCGCCGACGAGGATGCTCACGCCCTTGTCGACACCGGGACGCAGGCCGCCGGGGATGACGTTCAGGCAGTGCATGCAACGCACGCAGTTCTTGTTGTCGATGCACAGCGTGTTGCCGTCACCCAGGTTGGCCGCGGACACGGTCTCGCTCGGCGCAAACTTGTCGCTCGCAACGAGGGTGATCGCCTTGGTCGGGCACTTGCTGATCACGTCGTTGACCAGGTCGTTCATGCCGTGGGCCTTGTAGTAGGCCTGGACCTGCTCTTCGTTGACGCGGATGTTGTCGCGCCAGGTGCCGATCGTCGCCATGTCGGAGCGCTGGATCGCGTTCACGCAGTCGTTCGGGCAGCCCGAGAACTTGAACTTGAACTTGTAAGGCAGCGACGGACGGTGCATGTCGTCGAGGTTGTTGTTGATGACGGTGCGCAGCGCCTTGGCTTCGTCGAAGCAGGACATTTCGCAGCGCGCAGCGCCGACGCAGGACATCGAGGTGCGGAGCGCGGGACCGGCGCCACCGAGGTCGAAGCCCATTTCGTTGAACTCGTCGAAGGCACGCTGCACATCGGCAGTCTTGATGCCCTGGAACATGATGTCGCCGGACTGGCCGTGGAAGGCGATCAGGCCCGAACCACCGGTCGCGGACCAAGTGTCACACATCTTGCGCAGCAGATCCGAAGTGTAGTGCATGCCGGCAGGCGGCTGGATGCGCAGGGTGTGGAATTCGGCAGCCTCGGGGAACAGGGGCTGGTGGTTTTCGTCCTTCAGTTCGGTGAAACGCGGGATCACGCCGCCGCCGTAGCCGAACACGCCGACCGTGCCGCCCTTCCAGTAGCCGAACTTGGTCTTGTACGACGTCTCGAGCTGACCCATCAGGTCGACCATCATGTCGTTGTCCTTGGCCAAACGCTTCAGCCCGGTCACGAAGCTGGGCCACGGGCCTTTCTCGAGCTCGTCCAGATTGGGCGTATCAATCATTTGCTTTGCCATTGTTCTCTCCTAGAAAATTTTCGAAATGCCCGCTCAGCCGGCAGCTCAACGGTATTCGAGCATCGTATTGGTTCGGGGACCGCGCGGCCATCATTCTCATGGGTAAACCTGCTAACCCCTTGCGGTAGGACGATACCTACCCGAAGGGAGTAGGCGGGTTTCCCCAACGCGGTAATGCCCTATTCCGGCGAAGAGTGCGACATTAGGCGCCGGTCGGGGGCAGTCCGCAGCAATCGATAAGAGTATTAAAATATTGTTGCACACGCAAGCCCCTGGCCCGAGCAGGGTCGAGGAGCCGGAGCATCGGCGGAACGGCCCGGAACAACGTGATCAACGAAGCGCCAACGCGAGACCCCATGCCTGAAATCACTCCTCTCGACAAGCTGCGACTGCCGTTCGGCGGCCAGGAAATCGAATTCCAGCACCTGACCCACGAGTCCGGCGGCGTGCCGTTTCTGCGCATCCGCATCCGCGAGAACAAACGGTTCACGATCTTCGACGTGGACCCGGTCAGCGCTCAGGCCTGGGCCGGGATCATGGGCGCCTGGGCAAAGGCGCACGCAGGGGAGGTGCCGTGACCTGGGGCGGCTGGCCGGAAGACAAGCCGGAAGAATATACGCCGCGCCTGATCGACCTGCAGTTCGAGCTGGCCGGCTCGACGATCCCGGCCGACAACGCGCAGATGCTCTGCGACGCGCTGCTCGGCGTGTTGCCATGGCTCGGTGAGGATCCGGGCAGCGGCATTCAGCACCTCAAGGGCGCCGCAACGAACAGCGGCGACACCGTGCTCAACATCAACCGGCGTACCCGGCTGTTCATGCGCGTGCCGAAGACCCGCGTCGACGACATGCAGCGGCTGATTGGCGAGCAACTCGACCTCGGCGGTCACGCCCTGCGGATCGGCAGCTTCAAAACGCGTGACTTCAGTCCTTTTGCCAACATTTACGCCCACTTTATTGACACCGGCAGCGCCACTGAAGAACAATTCGTGCAGGACGTGATGCGCGAACTGGACAGCCGCTTTCAGTTGCGTTGCGGTTTCATCTGCGGCAAACAGCAAACCCTGCAAAGCGCATCGGGGCCCCTGTTCGGCCACAGCCTGATGTTGCACGACGTCCCGCCGCACAAGTCGCTGCAACTGCAGGACGAGGGCCTGGGGCGAAACCGTCTGTTGGGCTGCGGGATCTTCATCCCGCATAAATCCATCGCGCCGGTCATGCCGGCAATTCTTTGAAAATCAATTACTCAACTCGAAAGGAGAGATCATGCCCTACGTTGTGAATGGCGAAGAACTGGAAACCGGCGAAGAGGACTTCCTGCTGGAAGCGAACTTCAGCGACGACGTCCCGCCCGTCATCGCCGCCAACGAGAAGATCACGTTGACCGACGACCACTGGATCGTCATCAACTGGCTGCGCGAGCGCTACAAGGAAGACGGCTCGACCCCGAACTTCCGCAACATGGTCAGCATGCTCGATGAGGAGTATCCGGGCAACGACTGGAAGAAAAAGCTCTACGAGCTGTTCCCCAACCAGCCGGCCCGCCAAGGCTGCCGCGTCGCCGGTTTGACCAAGCCCTACGGCAAGGGCGGCTACTGATCCAGGCGCCAGGATCTAGGGGCTAGGGGCTAGGGACAGGCATGCCTGTCCCATTATCCCTGGCCCCTAATTCCTGTTTCCTGATTACCGACCCATGTTCTCCAACACCCTCGTCAGCACGGAAGACCTGGCCGCGCATCTCGACGACCCGAACTGGGTCGTGCTCGACTGTCGCTTCACGCTCACGGACCCCGGAGCCGGTCGCGAGGCCTATGAGAAGGCCCATGTCCCGGGCGCGCGCTACGTGCATCTGGACGAAGACCTGTCCGCACCGCCCGGCGAAAAGACCGGCCGCCACCCCCTGCCCGACGCCGAGTTGCTGAACGAGAAGCTCTGCCGGTGGGGCGTCGGCGTCAACAAGCAGGTCGTCGTCTACGATGACAGCTTCGGCTCGATGGCGGTGCGCCTATGGTGGCTGATGCGCTGGCTTGGCCACCCGGGTGTCGCGCTACTCGACGGCGGCTACCCGAAGTGGACGCGCGAGAAGCGCCCGGTCAGCGCCGACGTGCCCGCGCCGCACAAGGCCGCCTGCGCCTGCCTGCCCGAACCGAGTCAGGTCGTCACGGCCGACGAAATCCTGCGCGCCTCGCAGACCGGCGAGCAGCTGATTCTCGACGCCCGTCCCGACCGGCGCTTCAGCGGCGAGTACGAGCCGCTCGACCCGGTCGCCGGCCACGTTCCTGGCGCGATCAACCGGCCGTTCGAGGACAACCTCGACCTCGACGGCACTTTCCAGCCGCCCGAGGCGCTGCGCGAGGAGTACCAGGCCCTGCTCAAGGGCCGCGCGCCCTGGCAGGTCCTGCACATGTGCGGCTCGGGCGTCACGGCGTGCCACAACGTGCTGGCGATGGAAATCGCCGGCCTGCCGGGCTCCCGCCTTTACCCCGGTTCGTGGAGCGAATGGATCACCGATCCGTCGCGCCCCGTCGCCACAGGAGAATAAACATGGTCAAACCCGTACGTGTCCGCACCGTTTGGTTCAAGAAGGACGGCGAGCGCAGCGCCGAGGAAATCGCCACCGCGGTCGCCTCGACCGTCTGGCGCGTCGCCGACAAGGCCGTCGACAACCTGGGCCGCGAGAACTACGACATCATCACGCCGGCGCGCGGCTTCAAACTCATCGCCGAATTCGTCGCCTTCCTCGCCCACTACTGCGACCGCATGGCCTATGCCTCGCTCGCGCCCGAGCGCCGCGTCGCGGTGCTGCAGGCGATCAGCACCCGCCTCGGCGAGGTCATGGAAGAAAACATCATTAGCGTCGTCGGCCCGGATCCGAGCCGCAACTACAAGGCCGAGTTCATCGACTTCCTCAATCGCCGCTTCGGCGACTACGCCGAATTCGAATTCCCTGACGACGAGAAGGCGAGCTTTCCAGCGCTGCGCTTCCTGGGCCTGCAGATCCGCGAGGAAATGGGCGACAACGACAAGACCTGGATCATGGACCAGATCATGGACATCGAAATGCCCGAAATGATGGGCACGGTGAGGAAGAGCTTCAAGGGCCTGCTGTCCGACGCGCCGGTCAAGCGCGGCTTCGGCTCGCCCGACATGCTGCCGCCGGAATAAGCTTGCGCGGCTCTCCCTTCGACCTCGGCAACGCGTCGGCCTACCGCGCCTGGCGCGACGCCAAGCTCGCCGCCTATCCGCGCAGCGCCGACGAACTCGTCGTGCCGCTCGCCGACCCGCGCCAGTTGACGGCGGCCGAGACCGCCGCACTCGCAGATCGCTGCGGACGCGCCAACATGGCGATCTACAGCGCGCCGCATCTTCCCGCTGCCGACAAGTCGCTCGCCAGCGAACTCGCGCGCCAACTCGGCCTGACCCGGCTCGAAGGCAATTACCTCGCCGACGAGGACGGGCTCTCGAGCATCACGCCGGCCGGCGACGAAGGCACCGTGCGCGGCGACTACATCCCCTACACGCACAAGCCGATCAACTGGCACACCGACGGCTATTACAACGCGCTCGACCGGCGCATCCTCGGCATGACGCTGCACTGTGCACAGGACGCCGAGGCAGGGGGCGAGAACGCGCTGCTCGATCACGAAATCGCCTACATCCAGCTGCGTGACACCGATCCCGACTATGTCGCCGCACTCATGCAGCCCGACGCGATGACGATTCCGGCGCGCATGGACGAGAACGACATCGCGCGTCCCGCGCAGAGCGGCCCGGTGTTCGCGGTCGACCCGGACCAGGGCTTCCTGTACATGCGCTACACGGCCCGTACCCGCTCGATCGTCTGGAAGGACGACGCGCTCACGCAATGCGCAGTCAAAGCGCTCACCGAGATCCTTGCCGGCTCGCCCTACATCCTCAGCGCACGGCTACGGCCCGGTATGGGCCTCGTCTGCAACAACGTGCTGCACACACGCAGCGCGTTTTCCGACTCGCCAGGGCGTCGCCGCCTGCTCTATCGCGGGCGTTACTACGACCGCCTCGACTTCGCCGCGCGCGGCCGGGGCCGCGGGTAAAGTAGAATAGCGGTCTCCTGTTTCGGCCTTCCGCCGTCGTCATGCAGCTGCTCACCCTCGGGGTCAATCATCACACCGCACCGCTCGCGATCCGCGAACAGGTAGCCTTCGGGCCCGACAAGCTCGTCCAGGCGCTGCATGAACTAACCCTGAGCAAGCGCGCGTCCGAAGCCGCGATTCTGTCGACCTGCAACCGCACCGAGCTTTACGTCAACACCGTGTCGCCCGACGCGCTCTCGCAGTGGTTCGCCGACTTCCATCATCTCGACGTGCGCGAACTCGCGCCCTATCTCTACACGCTGCCGCGTGAAAAAGCCGCGCAGCACGCGTTTCGCGTCGCGGCCGGGCTCGACTCGATGGTGCTCGGCGAGACCCAGATCCTCGGCCAGATGAAGCAGGCGGTCGCCGCCGCCGAGGAAGCCGGCACGCTCGGGCTGCTGCTGCACAAGTTGTTCCAGCGCACCTTTTCGGTCGCCAAGGAGGTCCGCAGCAGCACCGAAATCGGCGCCAACTCGGTATCGATGGCGGCTGCCGCGGTGCGGCTCGCCGAGCGCATTTTCCCGAGCGTCAAGGAACAGGCCTGCCTGTTCATCGGCGCCGGCGAAATGATCGAGCTGTGCATGACTCATTTCGCTGCCCAGCATCCGCGCCGCATGACCGTCGCCAACCGCACGACCGAGCGCGCGCGCCCGCTGGCCGAGCGCTTCAACGCGGGCGTGATCCCGCTGACCGCGCTCCCGGACGAAGTCGCCGCCTACGACATCATCATCACCTCGACCGCGAGCCCGCTGCCCATCCTCGGCAAGGGCATGCTCGAGCGCGCGATCCGGCAGCGCCGCCACCGCCCGATCTTCATCGTCGACCTCGCCGTGCCGCGCGACGTCGAAGCGGAAGTCGCCGACATGAACGACGTCTTCCTCTACAGCGTCGACGACCTCGGCCAGGTGGTGCGCGAGGGAATGGACAACCGCGTCGCGCAGGTCGCGCAGGCCGAGGCGATCATCGAGACCAGCGTCGCGAGCTTCATCCACTGGATGGAGGGACGCGAGCTCGTTCCGGTCATCCGCGGCCTGCGCGACGCCGCCGAGCGCCATCGCCGCCACGAACTCGACAAGGCCCACAAGGCGCTCGCGCGCGGTGACGATCCCCACGCGGTGCTCGATGCGATGAGCCACGGCCTCGCGAACAAATTCCTGCACGCGCCGACCCACGGCCTGAGCCACGCCACGCCCGAGGAGCGCGCCGAACTGGTCCGCCTGATCAGCCAGCTCTACGGGCTGCACCCGGAATGAAGGCGACGCTCGCCGACAAGCTCGCGCGCGCCGACGAGCGACTCGAAGAGCTCGACGCCCTCCTCGCGCAGCCCGAGGTCGCGGCGGACATGGACAGTTATCGCAAGCTCACACGCGAGCACGCCGAGCTGTCGCCGGTGGTGGGCCTGTACCGCCAGTACAAGCAGGTCGAGGCCGACCAGAAGACCGCGCAGGAGATGCTCGCCGACGCCGACATGCGCGAGCTCGCCGAGGCCGAGCTCGCCGACGGTGCGGCACGCATCACCGAGCTCGAAAACGAACTACAAACCGCGCTGCTGCCGCGCGACCCCAACGACGAACGCAACATCTTCCTCGAGATTCGCGCCGGCACAGGCGGCGACGAGTCGGCACTGTTCGCCGGCAACCTGCTGCGCATGTACACGCGCTACGCCGAGCGCCAGCGCTGGAAGGTCGAAATCGTGTCCGAGAGTCCCGGCGAAGTCGGCGGCTACAAGGAAGTCATCGTGCGGATCGTCGGCGAGGGCGCTTATTCGCGCTTGAAATTCGAGTCCGGCGGACATCGCGTGCAACGCGTGCCGGAGACCGAATCGCAGGGCCGCATCCATACCTCGGCCTGCACGGTCGCCGTGATGCCCGAAGCCGCAGAGGTCGGCGAGGTCGACATCAATCCGGCAGACCTGCGCATCGACACCTTCCGCGCCTCGGGTGCGGGCGGCCAGCACATCAACAAAACCGATTCCGCGGTCCGCATCACTCACCTGCCGACCGGCCTCGTGGTCGAATGCCAGGACGACCGCTCCCAGCATCGCAACCGCGCACAGGCCATGAGCGTGCTTGCGGCGCGGCTCAAGGACCGCGAAATCCAGGCCCAGCAGGCGAGTGAGGCGAGCACCCGCAAAAGCCTGATCGGCAGCGGCGACCGCTCGGACCGCATCCGCACCTACAACTTCCCGCAGGGCCGCATCACCGACCACCGCATCAATCTCACGCTCTACAAGATCGATGCGGTGATGGACGGCGACCTCGGCGAACTGCTCGACGCGCTCGCCGCCGAGCACCAGGCCGCGCAGCTGGCGACCTTGTCCGGCGAGGGCTGAGCGATGACCGGGCACGCGGCCACCGTCGCTGGCCTGCTCGACGTCGCGACCGACCGAGTCGGCCGCGCGCTCGGGCTCGACAAGCGCGAAGCCCGGCTCGAAGCCCGCGTGCTCGCCGCCCACGCCTGGCAGGTGACGCCGGCCTGGCTCATCGCGCACGACACCGATGTGGCGACGGCGCCGCAAACCGCCGCCTTCGACGCGCTGCTCGCCCGGCGCCTGGGCGGCGAACCGATCGCCTACATCGTCGGCGCGCGCGAGTTCTACGGGCGCAGGTTCGAAGTATCGCCCGCGGTATTGATTCCACGGCCGGAGACCGAACTCCTCGTCGAGTTGGCGCTCGCACGGATCCCGCCCGACGAGACGACCACGGTGCTCGACCTCGGCACCGGCAGCGGCTGCATCGCGATCACGCTGGCGCTGGAGCGCTCGCGGGCGCGCGTGACCGCGGTCGAGCGCTCGCCAGCTGCGCTGGCGCTCGCCCGCCGCAACGCGCAAACGCTCGGCGCCAGCGTCGAATTTTCGGCCGGCGACTGGTTCAGCGACCTGACGGGGCGCAGCTACGACCTCATCGTCGCGAACCCGCCCTACATCGCCGACGCCGACCCGCATCTCGCCCGAGGCGACCTGCGCCACGAACCGGTCGCCGCGCTGGCCTCTGGTGCGGATGGACTCGACGAGCTGCGGCGGCTGATCGACGGGGCGCGCGACCACCTGCGGCGCCCTGGAATGCTGTTGCTGGAGCACGGCTACGACCAGGCCGACGCGGTGCATGCGCTGCTTCGCAGCGGCGGCTTCGCCCGCCCGCGCTGCTGGCATGACCTCGCCGGCAACCCGCGCGTGAGCGGCGCGGAATTGTCGAAATAATTTACAGGTGCCCGGCATGGCTTGCGTCCAGCCCACCGCCCCGCACGCGCCCGCGGGCTTCGCCAGCCGGCATCGAGATGCTGGTGCGATTCTTGCTGGTAACCGGACGAATCCTAATAATGACTGAGGCTAGCCATGTCTAACCGCGACCCTGAGACCTCCAGCACTGCCCCTGCTGCCCCGCAGATCGACGCCGTCAACGAGTCCCGCCGCAGGCTGACGGGCGCAGCGCTGGGCGCATCGGCGATCTTCACGCTCGCGAGCCGTCCGGTGTGGGCGAACCAGTGCACGATTTCAGGCATGGCCTCGGGCAATCTGTCGCAGCCGGGCGGCGTCATCTGCGCCGGCTGCACGCCGGGTTACTGGCTGAACCACCCGCTGAACTGGCCCTCCGACTTCCGACCGGGAACCTGCCTGCAGTGCGAGGCGACGGGCAGCGGCAACGTCTGCAGCGAATGGGACAACGACGGCACGCGTTTCCCCTTCCCCGGCGCGCTGCGCGACGCGGGCAAGACGATGATGCAGGTGCTCGCGATGAACGGCAACGAGGATCCCTATCAACTCGGCGCCCACGCGATCGCAGCGCTGCTGAACTCGGCGGCCCCCTACCCGGCGAACTACAGCTACGGCTACAACACACGGGACATCTACGACCTCTGGAACCGATACGCGGCCACCGATCCCGAGGGCCTGAAGAACATGTTCCAGTCGCTCAATGAACGCGTCTGCCCGCTCGGCAACGAGGGCGACGCGCAGCAGTGCACGGTCAGCCTCGACGGGCCCAAGCCCGGCAAAAAGCGATAAACTCGGAACGCTTTGTCCGTACCGACCAAAAAAGGAGCCGCCGTTCACGCTGATGGCTGGCTCTTAAAATCCTGGGACAACGAGGCCGTTCTGTTCAATACCGCCTCGGGCGACACCCATTACCTGAGACCGCTGACGCTGGCGCTGTACGAGACCTGTCGTGACCATCCGGGCTACACCGTGAGCGAACTCACGAGCGCCCTGGCCGCGCGACTCGGCGTCGCCGAAAGCGCGTCCTTCCGCGAAGCGGCCGAAGACACGTTGCACCGTCTGCACGAAATCGGCCTGCTGGAAACCGCATGAAGCTGCTGCAACTGCCGCGCACCGAACTGCGCCGGCAGCTCGCGGGCCCGGGCGTATGGATGCGTACCGGCCCGTTCTCGCTCAGGCTGCAGTCGCGCGTGCCCTTCGTCGCGGAAGGACTCGCCGAGCTCTACGGCCAGTTCGAGGTGCGCAGCGCACACGAAGCCTTCGCGGATTTCCATGTCTCGGTCAACGCGCCCGCCGGCGTGCGCCGCTGGCTGCGTCCGCAGGTGAGCTTTTATTTCGACGGCACGCAGCCGTTCAAGCCCCTGCCCCGCGACCAGGCGTTTCCGATGCTCGAATGGGGCCTCAACTGGTGCGTCTCCACCCAAGCGCACCATTACCTCATCATTCACGCCGCCGTCGTCGAGAAGAACGGCCTTGCGGCGGTCCTGCCGGCCCCCCCGGGCTCCGGCAAGAGCACGCTGACCGCCGGCCTCGTTCTGTCCGGCTGGCGCCTGCTGTCGGACGAACTCACCTTGATCCACCGCAAGACCGGCCTGATCCAGCCGCTCCCCCGACCGGTCAGTCTGAAAAACACGTCGATCGATGTCGTCCGCCGCTTCGACGCCGAGGCGTATATCAATCGCGCCTCGCACGATACGGTCAAGGGCACGGTCGCCCACATGCGGCCGCCGCGCGACAGCGTGCTGCGGCAGCACGAGGCAGCCCGCCCGGGCTGGGTCATCTTCCCGCAGTGGCAGGCCGGTGCGGCGACCACGCTGACCCCGCGCTCGCGGGCGCAGACCTTCATGTTCCTCGCGCAGAACGCCTTCAACTACAGCCATCTCGGCGCCGACGGGTTCCGCGCGGGCACCGCGCTCGTCGACCAGGCAGCATGCTACGACTTTCGCTACAGCGACTTGCACGAAGCCGTGCGCGCGTTCGATCGCCTCGCCGAAAGCCGCCCGTCCTCGCTGTCATGAAACGCCCCCCGCGCCCGCTGCTTGCCCACATTCTTCACACGCCCGAGGCCGCCGGGCGGCTGTCGATGGCGGACTGGGATACGCTCGTGCGGCAAGCCCGCGCCGCCGGTCTGCTCGCGCGGCTCGCGCATCGCCTGCGCGAGCACGGCATGGCAAACAGTCTGCCAGGCGTCGTGCGCTGGCATTTCGACGCGGCCGAAACGCTGGCCGCGAAGCAGCGAACCGCGGTGTGCTGGGAGCTACGACAGATCGCAACCGCCTTGCGCAGGCTCGGCGCCCCGGTCATCGTTCTCAAGGGCGCAGCCTACGTCGCCGCGGACCTCCCGGCTGCGCAGGGGCGGCTCTTCAACGACATCGACATTCTCGTACCGCGGACGGCGCTCGCCGACGCCGAATCGTCGCTCATGCTCGCCGGCTGGCACGCGACGGGGCTCTCCGAGTACGACAAACGCTACTACCGGCGCTGGATGCACGAGATCCCCCCGCTCAAGCACGTGCAGCGCGATACGGTGCTCGACGTCCATCACGCCATCCTGCCCGACACCGCGCGCTATCACCCGGATTCTGGCCTGCTGCGCAGCCGCATCGTCGCGGTCGAGTCGCTGCCGGGAATCCATGTGCTGAGCGCGGAGGACCGCATCCTCCACGCCGCCACGCATCTATTCCACGACGGCGAACTGCCGCATAGCCTGCGCGATCTGAGCGATCTCGACCTGCTGCTGCGCGACGTCGCCGACGATTTCTGGCCGCGCCTCGTCGCCCGGGCCGAGCAACTCGAGCTCGGCCGCTCGCTTTTTTACGCCTTGCGCTATCTGCGCCATTTCCTCGACACGCCGATTCCCGAGAGCGCGATCGCCGCACTGGCGCCCGCCGCACCCTCGGCCGCAATGCTCGCCGTAATGGATCGCGTGTTCATGCGCGCGCTGGCGCCGACCCACGCGAGCTGCGCCGACGCCTTCACGCCGGCGGCGCGCTTCGCCGCCTTCGTGCGCGCGCACTGGCTGCGCATGCCGATGCACCTGCTCGTTCCCCACCTGCTCCACAAGGCCTTCGTCAGTCCCACTCGCCGCACGCCGAAGACCGCTTGACGGCGATGGCCGCGTGCGTATAATTCCCGAGTATTCCACTCAGGTATTCAGGAGCGCTTCATGACCCCCCTCGATCGCATCCGCGAGCAAGTCACCAACAACGCCATCGTTCTGTACATGAAAGGCACGCCGCAGTTTCCGCAGTGCGGTTTCTCGTCGCGCGCGGCGCAGGTGCTGCAGGCCTGCGGCGTCAAGGATTTCCTGGCCGTCAATGTGCTGGCCGACCCTGAAATCTTCGAGAACCTGAAGTACTACGCGAACTGGCCGACCTTCCCCCAGCTCTACGTCAAGGGCGAACTGATCGGCGGGTCCGACATCATGATCGAGATGTACCAGAAGGGCGAAATCCAGAAACTGCTCGAAGAAGCGCAAACCGCCTGACCCGCGCGACGCCGACTTGAAACGCCGACCCTAGGTCGGCGTTTTTCATGCCCTCACCCCGGCTGCTCCGGGCTCGGCTCGTCGCCCCCCGCGCCGTCGAGGCCGAGTTCATGAATCTTGCGCGTCAGCGTGTTGCGGCCCCAGCCCAGCAGATGCGCGGCTTCGATGCGGCGCCCGCCGGTGTGGCGCAGCGCGACTTCGATCAGCGTTCGCTCGTAGGCGCGCGTGAGTTCGTCGAGTATCGCGGCCTCGCCCTGTGCGAGCCGGGCGCTCGCCTCGGCCGCCAGACTCTGCAGCCAGTTTCCGGCCGCCGGCTCGGCGCCCGCCTGCATCAGATCCGCAGGCAGATCGCCGACTTCGACGACCTGGCCCGGCGCCATGACCGTCAGGTAATGCGCGATGTTTTCGAGCTGGCGGACGTTGCCGCTCCACGGCAGGCCGACCAGCGCCTTCATCGCCGTGTCCGCAATGCCTTTCACCTCGACGCCAAGTTCGCGCGCGCTTTTCTGCATGAAGTGGCGGACCAGCAGCGGAATGTCCTCGCGCCGCTCGCGCAGGGCGGGCAGGCGCAGGCGAATCACGTTCAGGCGATGAAACAGGTCCTCGCGAAACAGGCCCTGCCGCACGCGCTCCTCGAGGTCCTGATGAGTCGCCGCGATCACCCTGACGTTGACCTTCATCGGCGTGTGGCCGCCGACGCGGTAGAACTGCCCGTCGGAGAGCACGCGCAGCAGGCGGGTCTGCAGGTCGGCCGGCATGTCGCCGATCTCGTCGAGGAACAGCGTGCCGCCGTCCGCCTGTTCGAAGCGTCCGCGCCGCTGGGCCGCGGCGCCGGTGAAAGCGCCGCGCTCGTGGCCAAAGAGTTCGGATTCGAGCAGATCGCGCGGGATCGCCGCGGTGTTGAGCGCGATGAACGGCCCGCTCGCGCGCGGACTGTGGCGGTGCAGCGCGCGCGCGACGAGTTCCTTGCCGCTGCCTGATTCGCCGGTGATCAGCACGGTGGCGTGGGAGTGCGCGAGCCGACCGATGGCGCGAAACACCTCCTGCATCGCCGGCGCCTGCCCGAGCATTTCGGGCACCGGCACGTCGCTGCTCGCCGGCACGTCGCGGCTCGCATTTTCGGTCAGCGCGCGGTTCACCAGATCGAGCGCCTGATCGACGTCGAAAGGCTTGGGCAGATATTCGAAGGCGCCGCCCTGGAAGGCCGCGACCGCGCTGTCGAGATCGGAATACGCGGTCATGATGATGACCGGCACCTTCGGCAGTCGCTCCTTCAGCGCCTGCAGCAGCTCGAGTCCCGACACCCCTGGCATGCGGATGTCGGAGAGGACGACGCTCGGCTGACTGCGCTCGAGTTCGCGCAGCGCGTCCGACGCCGAGCTGAAGGTCATGCACGCGATCGCCTCGCGCAGCAGGGCTTTTTCGAGCACCCAGCGGATGGAGCGGTCGTCGTCGATGATCCAGACAGGATTCGGTTTGGCCATGGTTCAGACGGGCAGTGGGAGAAAGATTGAAAACACGGTCCGCCCGGGGCGGCTTTCGCAATCGAGCGTGCCGTGGTTCTGCGAGACCAGGGTCTGCGCGACGGCGAGGCCGAGGCCACTGCCGCCTTCGCGCCCCGACACCAGCGGAAAGAAGATCTGGTCGCGAATGCTGTCGGGAATGCCGGGGCCGTTGTCGATGATCTCGACGCGCAGGCCCAGTTGATAGCGCCGACTCTCGAGCGTGATCTGGCGCGCGACACGGGTGCGGAACACCAGCTCGCCCGCGCCGCGCCCGTGTCCATTACCATGTCCGGCCCCGTTACCGTGCATGGCCTGCACCGCGTTGCGCGCGATGTTGAGCGTCGCCTGGATCAGCTGCTCGGCGTCGCCGCGGATTTCGGGCAGGCTGACGTCGTAGTCGCGGCGCAGCGTGACGCCGGGCGTTTCGGCGAGAACGAGGCTGCGAACCCGCTCGAGCACCTCATGAATGTTCACTGCACCGAAATGCGGCACGCGGTGCGGCGTCAGTAGGCGCTCCATCAGCGACTGAAGGCGGTCGGACTCCTTGATGATGACCTGGGTGTACTCGCGCAGGCTTTCCCGAGGGAGTTCGTGTTCGAGCAGCTGCGCCGCGCCGCGGATGCCGCCGAGCGGGTTTTTTATTTCGTGCGCGAGGTTGCGCAGGAGCTCGCGGTTGGCTTCCTGCTGAAGCCGCGCCTGCTCCAGCCGCGCGATGCGCAACTGCGGGTCGACCGCGCGCATTTCAACCAGCACGCCGTAGCGCGGCCGCTCGAGCGGCGAGACGCTGCAGCCGACGCGTATCGGCGGATGCCCGCTGGCGACGACATCGAGTTCGTATTCGACGACGGTTTCCTGCTGGGTGCGCGCGGTCTCGATCGCTGCCAGCAATTCGGGGCTGCGCTCGAAGAGTGTGGACGCCTCGGCGCCGACGAGGAGCACCCCGGACACGCCGAGCAGCGTCTCGGCAGCGGGGTTCAGATAGACGACCCCGCCCGCGCCATCGAGAATCATGGCACCCGTGGACAGGCAGTCCAGTCCGGCATACTCGGGGTAAGAGGGCGACGGCATGCTCATGCGCTCTATCGAAGCACTGATTGTGCCAGAGCCGAGCAACGAAGCCTCGCGCGCCCGGGTGCGGCGGTGCCGGCCGCCTTCGCTTTACTTCAGGTTGGCGAGTTCGCGCTGGATCGCCGAAACGTTCTGCTCGTGTTGTTGCACGGCTGCGCGCAGTCGCTTGACGCGATCGAGATAGCTCGCGTCGGTCGCGCGCTCGCCCGGCAGCATGCGCTCGCCGAGCTTGAGCTGCCGGCGGGCTTCGTCGGCGCTGTTGCGCTCGCCGGCGATCTCGTCCTCGAGAACCCGGCGCCGGACGTCGTCGCGCCGCTTCTGCGTCCCCGCATCGATGCGCGGAAAGTTGGCAGGGCTCGGCGAATACGACGCGCGGCGCGGGCCTTGCGGGCGGGCCAGCGGCGCTGGCGCGCCAGGCAGGTCGATGCGTTTCGCACCTTTTCGGTGCACGTCGGTGAACGTCACGTGGCCGTTTTCGTCGACGAACTTGTAGATCTCGGCGTGCGCGGGCGCGGCGAGAAACAGGCACGAGAGAAGGGACAGGGCGGTTCGCATGGGGCTTCGAGTGTAGCGTACCGCCTTGTTAACGGAAGGCGACCGCTGAATCTTGAAGGCGGGACGCCGCCTCGCGGGCGCAAAAAAAAGGCGGCCGAAGCCGCCTTTCTCGAGCGCCGCGCGTTTACAGCGAGTAGTACATCGCGAACTCGACCGGGTGCGTGGTCATGCGGAACTTCGTGACCTCTTCCATCTTCAGCGTGATGTAGGCATCGATCATGTCGTTCGTGAACACGCCGCCACGAGTCAGGAACTCGCGGTCCTTGTCGAGCTCGTCGAGTGCCATTTCGAGGCTGTGGCAGACCTTCGGAATCTTCGCATCCTCTTCGGGCGGCAGGTCGTACAAGTCCTTATCGCCGGGGTCGCCGGGGTGGATCTTGTTCTGGATGCCGTCGAGGCCCGCCATCATCAGCGCGGAGAACGCCAGATAGGGGTTGGCCAGCGGGTCCGGGAAACGAACCTCGATGCGGCGTGCCTTCTCGCTCGCAGCGATCGGAATGCGAATCGACGCCGAGCGGTTGCGGGCCGAGTAGGCCAGCATGACCGGCGCTTCGAAGCCCGGCACCAGACGCTTATACGAGTTGGTGCCCGGATTGGTGATCGCGTTCAGTGCCTTGGCGTGCTTGATGATGCCGCCGATGTAATAGAGCGCGGTCTCGGACAGCCCGGCGTAGCCGTTGCCGGCGAAGGTGTTCTTGCCGTCCTTCCACAGCGACATGTGCACGTGCATGCCGGAACCGTTGTCGCCGACGATGGGCTTGGGCATGAAGGTCGCCGTCTTGCCGTAGGCGTGGGCGACGTTGTGCACGATGTACTTGAGAACCTGCGTCCAGTCGGCGCGCTTGGTCAGCGTGCTGAACTGGGTCCCGATCTCGCACTGGCCCGCGGTCGCGACTTCGTGGTGGAAGACTTCGACCGGAACGCCGGCTTCTTCCAGCGCAACGACCATCGCAGCGCGGATGTCCTGCAGGCTGTCGACCGGCGGCACCGGGAAGTAGCCGCCCTTGATGCCCGGACGGTGGCCGGTGTTGCCGTTCTCGAACTTCTCGGCGGACGACCAGGCGGCCTCCTCCGAATTGATCTTCACGCCCGAGCCCGACATGTCGTCGTGCCAGGTGATCGAATCGAAAATGAAGAACTCGGGCTCGGGTCCGAAGTAAGCCGTATCGGCCAGCCCCGTCGACTTGAGGTAGGCCTCGGCGCGACGCGCGACCGAACGCGGATCGCGCTCGTAGCCCTTGCCGTCGGACGGCTCGATCACGTCGCAGGTCAGGATCAGCGTGGGCTCGTCGAAGAAGGGATCCATGTAGGCCGAGTCGGGATCGGCCTTGAGCAGCATGTCGGACGCCTGGATGCCTTTCCAACCGGCGATCGAGGAGCCGTCGAAGGGATGGCCGTCCTCGAACCAGTCCTCGGTCACGATGCGGGCAGGAATCGAAACGTGCTGTTCCTTGCCACGCGTATCGGTGAAGCGCAGGTCGACGAACTTCACTTCGTCGTCCTGAATTCTCTTGAGCACATCGGCCACGGCCATGCTGGATCTCCTAACTGAAATGGGGGTTGAATTCGACTCAGGTGGCAGCATCCGCAACACCGGCGTCACACAAAGACTATTAGCAGCAACCGTGCCATGCACAAAAACGGGCGCGGAGCATTGTGCCACAAGGCGCGCGGCGCGGCATAGTCTGAAAGGCGCGGCCCGGGACGCTCCATTATAGGGCGGAGCGATTACGTCCGTGCCCCGTCTTGGTGCACACCTTTTTCGAGCCTTATGGCCGTATACGAGACGACAACGCGAATAGGCCCCGGGAACGCTAGAATACGCCCGCCATGACCGACCGCTACGCCGTATTCGGGCACCCGATCGCCCACTCCAAGTCGCCTCAGATCCACGCCGCGTTCGCCCGCCAGACCGGGCAGGACATGTGCTACGAGGCGATCCTCGCGCCGCTCGAGGGTTTCACCGAAAGCATTGCGCGGTTCGCCGCCCAAGGCGGACGCGGTGCCAATGTCACGGTCCCGTTCAAGGAGGAGGCCTTCCGTCTCGCCGATCGCCTGACGCCGCGCGCCGAGCGCGCCGGCGCCGTCAACACGCTCATGTTCGACGCCGACGGCATACTCGGCGACAACACCGACGGCACAGGGCTCGTCGCCGACCTGACGGGTAATCTCAAGCGCCCCCTCGCCACGAGGCGAATCCTGCTCGTCGGCGCCGGCGGGGCCGCGCGCGGCGTGATCGCGCCGTTGCTCGAGCAGGCGCCCGCCGAGCTCGTGATCGCCAACCGTACGGTCAGCCGCGCGGAGCAACTTGCCGAACTGTTCGACGGCCGGCTTCGGGCCTGTGGCTTCGACGCGCTCGACACGCCGTTCGACGTCGTCATCAACGCCACCGCAGCGAGCCTCGCCGGCGAGCTGCCGCCCCTGCCCCCGCAGGTCTTCGGCACCGGCGCGCTCGCCTACGACATGATGTACGGCCGCGACACGCCCTTTCTCGCGTTTGCCAGAGCGCACGGCGCGGACACCGCCGACGGCCTCGGCATGCTCGTCGAACAGGCGGCGGAAGCCTTCCACCTCTGGCGCGGCGTGCGCCCTGACACGGCACCGGTCATCGCCGCCCTGCGCGCGTGATGCGCACGCTATGGCGCTGGCTCGGCAAGGGCGTCGCGGCAGCCGTCGCGCTGGTGCTGCTCTACCAGCTCTGGATCTTTGCGCACGTGTTGTGGTGGATCGACCACGATCCCCGCTCCACGGCCTTCATGGAAACGGGCCTCGCGCGCCAGCAGGCGAAGAACCGCGACGCCGTGCTGCGCCACAAGTGGGTGCCCTACGACCGCATCTCCAATAATCTCAAGCGCGCAGTCGTCGCCGCCGAAGACGCGCGCTTCGTCGAGCACGCCGGCTTCGACGTCGCGGGCATCCAGAAGGCGTTCCAAAAGAATGTGAAAAAAGGCCGCCTCGTCGCCGGCGGCTCGACGATCACCCAGCAGCTCGCGAAGAACCTCTTCCTCTCCGGCGAACGCAGCTTCCTGCGCAAAGGTCAGGAAGTCGTCATCACGCTCATGATCGAGTCGACCTGGAGCAAGCGCCGCATCCTCGAGGTCTACCTCAACGTCATCGAATGGGGCAACGGCATCTACGGCGCCGAAGCCGCGTCACGCCGCTACTACAAGAAGTCCGCCGCGACCCTCAGCCGCGACCAGGCTGCACGCATGGCCGCGATGATCCCGAATCCGCGCTGGTACGAGAACCACCGCGGGTCGCGGCTGTATCAAAGGCGGGTGGTATTGATCAAGCGGTATATGGGGAGTGTGGCGGTGCCGCGATAAGTGCAGGCTTTCCGCTCCAACCCCCTATTGTGTGGACGAGAGCGCCTTCCAGTTCCCGACCGGCATAGACGAAGCTCTCACGCCAGACGCCAGATGCCCGGAGCCAACGTTCCGACTCGGTAGGCACCGGCCAGCCGCCTGCCCATGCTAGCGCGTTACAATCGCGGGGCTTTCCCCACCCCGCCCATGACCGAAAACCTCGAAAACCAGTCGCAGGACGACCTCGAGACGCATCTCGCGCAGGTGCAGAGCCTGCTCGCCCGGATGCGGCTGGTAGAGGAGCTCGTCCACCGGCAGGGGGGGCCGCGCCAGGATCTGGTCGAGAACCTGGTGCACAAGCAGAACCTCGCCGAGCTGCAGCGCAAGCTCGATCAACTTCACCCGGCTGACGTCGCCTACATCCTCGAAGCGCTGCCGCTCGACGAGCGTCTGCTGGTCTGGGATCTGGTCAAGGCCGAGCGCGACGGCGAGATCCTGCTCGAGGTTTCCGACTCGGTTCGCGAATCGCTGATCCAGACGATGGACAAGGCGGAGCTTCTGGCCGCCGCGGAATCCCTCGACACCGACGAGATCGCCGACATCGCGGCCGACCTGCCGCGCGACGTGATCGAGGAACTGCTGACGACGCTCGACGCGCAGAAGCGCGCGCTGCTGCAGTCGGCGCTCGCCTACCCCGAGGACACGGTCGGCGCGCTCATGGATTTCGAGATGGTGACGATCCGCGCCGACGTCACGCTCGAAGTCGCACTGCGCTACCTGCGCCGGCTCGGCGAACTGCCCGACCAGCTCGACAAACTCTTCGTCGTCGACCGCGACGAGCGGCTGATCGGGGTGCTGCCGCTCAAACGCCTGTTGACGACCGATCCCGAGGCGTCGGTCGCGGCCGTGATGGTCGAGGACGTCGTGCAGTTTCACCCCGAGGACGAGGCGCAGGAGGCGGCCCAGGCCTTCGAGCGTTACGACCTCGTGATGGCGCCGGTCGTGGACGCCGTGGGCCGACTGATCGGGCGGCTCACGATCGACGCCGTCGTCGACTACATCCGCGAGTCGGCCGACGCCGACATGCTGTCGATGGCCGGCCTCAAGGAAGAGGAAGATCTTTTCTCTACCGTCTGGCGCGCCGCGAAGAACCGCTGGATGTGGCTCGCGATCAACCTCGCGACGGCCTTCGTCGCATCGCGCGTCATCGGCGCGTTCGAAGGCAGCATCGAGAAACTCGCCGCGCTCGCCGCGCTGATGCCGATCATCGCCGGCATCGGCGGCAACTCGGGCAACCAGACGATCACGCTGATCATCCGCGGCCTCGCGCTCGGCCACATCACGCCGTCGAACGCACGCCGGCTGGTGCTCAAGGAAATCGGCGTCGCGCTGCTCAACGGTTTGGTTTGGGGCTCGGCGGTCGGCGTCTTCGCCTGGCTGCTCTACGACAACCCCGCACTCGGCGGCGTCATGGCACTCGCGATGCTGCTCAATCTGCTCGTCGCCGCACTCGCCGGCATCTTCATCCCGATGACACTCGAGCGCGTCAAGCGCGACCCGGCGATCGGCTCGTCGGTGCTGCTGACCTTCGTCACCGACAGCATGGGCTTCTTCATCTTCCTCGGGCTCGCGACCCTGCTGCTGCTGTGAGCGCGCCGACTAGCCGTCATCTCTACGGGCGCCTGCTCGGCTACGTGAAGCCGCACTGGCGCATGTTCGCGCTCTCGATTGTCGGCCTGATCCTCACCGCCGCGACCGAGCCGATGCTGCCGGCGCTGTTCAAACCGCTGCTGGACGAGGGCTTCGTCGCCAAGGACCAGGACTTCATCCGCTGGGTGCCGCTCTTGCTGCTGGGCCTGTTCGTCCTGAGGGGGGTCGCGAGCTTCATCAGCACCTACAGCATGGCCTGGGTCGGCAGTCGCCTCGTGATGGACCTGCGCGCGGCGATGTTCGACAAGCTGATGGCGTTGCCGACGCGTTACTTCGACCAGAACCCCAGCGGCCAGCTGATTGCGCAGCTCGCGTTCAACGTCACCCAGGTCACGCAGTCGGCGACGAGTTCGCTGACGACGCTCGTGCGCGACACGGTCACCGTTCTGGGGCTGCTCGGCTATCTCGTGTGGCTCAACTGGCGGCTCACGCTGATCGTGTTCGCGCTCGTGCCGCTGACCTTGTGGGTCGTGCGCGTCGCGAGCAAGCGCCTGCGCGGCCTCTCGCGCAAGGCGCAGGAGAACATCGGTGACCTCACGCAGGTGGTCGACGAGGCCGTCGGCGGCCATCGCGTGGTCAAGCTCTATGGCGGCGAAACCTACGAGCAGGCGCGTTTCCATCGCGCGGCGAACCTCGCGCGCCAGTTCGAGATGAAGCGCGTCGCGGCCAACGCGGTGTACGAGCCGGTGATCCAGTTCATCGCCGCCATCGCGCTTGCGATCATCGTGTTCATCGCGGCCGGGCAGGCGAGTGCGAACACGACGACGGTCGGCGGCTTCGTCGCCTTCTTCATGGCAATGCTGCTGCTGTTCGCGCCGCTCAAGCGCCTGACCGCGGTCAACGACCAGCTGCAGCGCGGCCTCGCGGCGTCGGAGACGATCTTCGCGCTGCTCGACCAGGACGCCGAGCGCGACACCGGCACCCGCGAACCGGCGCACATCGAAGGCCGCCTCGCGTTCCGTGACGTGGGCCTGACCTACCCCGGCAAGCAGACGCCTGCACTCGCGCGCATTTCACTCGACATCGCGCCGGGCGAAACGGTCGCACTCGTCGGTGCGTCGGGTTCGGGCAAGACGACGTTGGCGAACCTCGTGCCGCGTTTCTACGACCCGGATGCTGGGAGGATCGAGCTCGACGGCGTCGACATCCGCGACGTCAAGCTGCAAAGCCTGCGCGGCCACATCGCGCTGGTGTCGCAGGACGTCGTGCTGTTCAACGACACGCTCGCGCACAACATCGCCTACGGCAGCAAGCGCGAGGCGAGCCCCGACGAGATCCGCGCGGCCTGCGTCGCGGCGCATGCCTGGGATTTCATCCAGGCGATGCCCGACGGCCTCGACACGTTGATCGGTGAGAACGGCATGCGCCTGTCGGGTGGCCAGCGCCAACGAATCGCCATCGCGCGCGCGATCCTCAAGAACGCGCCGATCCTGATTCTCGACGAAGCGACCTCGGCGCTCGACAGCGAGTCCGAACGCCACGTCCAAGCAGCACTCGAGACGCTCATGCAAAACCGCACGACGCTCGTCATCGCGCACCGGCTGTCGACCATCGAGCGCGCGAACCGCATCGTCGTACTCGAAGGCGGACGCATCGTGGAAACCGGCGCCCACGCCGACCTGCTCGCGAAGCAGGGCCGCTACGCGCAACTCCACGCGCTGCAGTTTTCGCAATGAACGACGCGCCGCAAACCGCCTGGATCAAGCCTTCGCGCTCGCTCGTCACCGCGGCTGGCCGCGCGATCGGCGACTACCGCATGATCCGCGATGGCGACCGCATCCTGCTCGGCCTCTCGGGCGGCAAGGACTCGCTGTCGCTCTTGCACGCACTGCATCACCTGCAGCAGAAAGCCCCGGTCAAGTTCGAGCTGCTGGCGTGCACGGTCGACCCGCAGTCCGACCAGTTCGACCCCTCGCCGCTTGCGCCCTACATGGCCGCGCTCGGCGTGCCGTATTTTCTCGAGTCCCAACCCATACTCGAAGATGCGCAGAGGACGCTGACCAAGGACACCGATTCCTACTGCGCCTATTGTTCCAGGATGCGCCGCGGCATTCTCTACCGCGTCGCCCGCGAGCAGCGCTGCAACGTGATCGCGCTCGCGCAGCATCTCGACGATCTCGCCGAGACGCTGATGATGTCGATGTTCTTTGGCGGCAAGCTGAGGACCATGTCGCCGCATTATCTGAACGACGCCGGCGACCTCAGGATCATCCGCCCCCTCGCCTACGCGCGCGAACGCCAGACCCGCGCATTCGCGGCGGACGCCGGCCTGCCCGTCATTTTCGAGAACTGCCCGGCCTGCTTCGCCAAGCCGCAGCAGCGCTACGCAATGAAGCAGATGCTGGCCGAGCAGGAGAAGCAGCATCCGCGCATTTTCAACAGCCTGCTCACGGCAATGCGGCCGCTGATGGGAGAGCCGCCCGCCTAGCGCGGCCGGTTGCGATCCGGCGCCAGAAACGCGCCGGAGCTCGGACGGGTTTTGGTCGCACCGCTTTAGCCGTAAAATCAACCCTTTGTTTTATTTGACGTTTTCCACATCGAGACCAAGGTTATGACGGCTTCCTTCCTCCCTCCCAAGCGCATCCTCATGGGTCCCGGCCCGTCCGACGTACCGCAGCGCGTGCTCGACGCGATGGCGCGTCCGACGATCGGCCACCTCGACCCGGCCTTCGTCGACCTGATGGAGCAGATCAAGGCCATGTTGCGCATGGCGTTCCGGACCGAGAACGCGCTGACCTTCCCGGTTTCGGCCCCCGGTTCGGCAGGGATGGAGATGTGCTTCGTCAACCTCGTCGAGCCCGGCGACAAGGTCATCGTCTGCCGCAACGGCGTGTTCGGCGGACGCATGCTCGAGAACGTCAAGCGCACGGGCGGCGTGCCGGTGGTCGTCGATGACGCCTGGGGCGCAGCGGTCGACCCGCAAAAGGTGCGCGATGCCTTCAAGTCGAACCCGGACGCCAAGGTGCTCGCCTTCGTGCACGCCGAGACGTCGACCGGCGCGCAGTCCGACGCTGCGGCCCTGGCGAAGATCGCGCAGGAAGCCGGCGCGCTCACGATCTTGGACTGCGTCACGAGCCTGGGCGGAACGCCCGTGCTGCTCGACCAGTGGCGCATCGACGCCGCTTACTCCGGCAGCCAGAAGTGCCTGTCGTGCACGCCGGGCCTCTCGCCGGTCTCGTTCTCGGAACGTGCCATCGAAAAGATCAAAGCACGCAAGACGCCCGTGCAGAGCTGGTTCCTCGACCTCAATCTCGTGCTCGGCTACTGGCAGTCGGCGGGCAAACGCACCTATCACCACACCGCGCCGATCAATCCGATGTATGGCCTGCACGAGTCGCTGGTGATGCTCGAGGAGGAAGGCCTGGAGAATTCCTGGGCGCGCCATCGTGCGATGCACGAGAAGCTGAAGGCTGGCCTCGAAGGGCTCGGCCTGCGTTATGTCGTCGAGGAAAGCGCCCGCCTGCCGCAGCTCAACTCGATCTACGTGCCTGAAGGCGTCGACGAAGCCGCGATCCGCAGCCGGCTCCTGAGCGAGTTCAATCTCGAAATCGGTGCCGGACTCGGCGACATGGCCGGCAAGATCTGGCGCATCGGCCTGATGGGCTATTCGGCCAAGCAGGCGAACATCGACCTTTGCCTGCAGGCGCTGAGTGCCTGCCTCGAGAAAAGCGCAGCCGGGGCTTGAGGTCGGCCCGGCGGCGCGTCGCTATTCAAGCGGCGAATGAGGACGGCCCCTGCGCGGGGCCGTAGTCATATCAGCCCCATCAGCAGCAGCACGATCAGAATGATGACGAGCAGACCGATGCCGCCGGTTGGGCCATAGCCCCAGCTGCGGCTGTACGGCCAGACGGGAATTGCGCCGATCAGGATCAGGATCAGCACGATCAACAGTATGGTTCCCACACTCATGGCTTACTCCTCGTGACGTTGCGAGAGGGGCCCACCCGCGCGGGCCCTTGGTCCTGACTTGTGCGACGGGCGCCCGACGCCGAGCGCCCGAGCCCGAACGGGCGCTGGCTGGGCTAGCCGCCGTGGCCGCCGCCCGCAAAGTAGCCGAGCTTCTGCTTGTCTTCCTCGGTGCAGGCGTCGTTGAGACACATGAACTGCTTGCCCTCGTGGTCGAGCGTGGCGATCGAATCAGGCTGCTCGAAGCCTTCGGCGTCGGTGAAGATGAAGTGATAGGCGCCGGCGACGTCGAGTTCGATCTCGCCTTCGTTGGCTTCACCGTAGTCGTGCCACCGGTCCCCTTTGCCCCCCGGGATGTCAGGCGCGAACTTGCCGCTGGTGTCGTCCTTCCACGCGACGATCACGGGCTGATCAAGCATTTGGCCTGCTTTGTCCACGGCTGCGCGCCGCGCCTGAACGAAATTGTTGACGGGAGTGTCCGATAAGGCGATTCGCTGCATGGTGTTCTCCTGAGCTTTCGTTGACAAACAAAATAGGTTCAGAGCCGCCGCCGCTCCCGAAAGAACGGCGCCGCTTTGATTCTGGCAGCGACAGCGGGAAAAAACGGTAGGACAAGACCTATCCCCGCGAAGGCACAGGCTGAAACCCGTCCGGCAAACCCGGCGGGGGCTTGGCGCAAGCGGCGGCGCACGATATGACCGATACTTCACAGGGCACGCCTCCGAGGAGATACGCCATGAAAGCCTATCTGATCGACGCCAACCAGAGGACCGTCAGCCCAGTTGATCTTGCCGACGGACTCGATGGCATACGCCGCTTGGTCGGCTACGAGTCGATCGACTCGGAGGAAATCGACGCCAGCGGCGACCGCCTGTTCTTCGACGAGAGCTGCTTCCTGCGCGATCAGTCCGGCAAGGGGCGTTTCAGGCTCGACAATCTGGTGCCGCTCGCAGGCAAGGCGGTCGTCGTGGGAACAACGGCGGACGGTGCTGGTGTGAAGGCCGCCACTGTCGAATTGACGAACTTGCAACGCCGCATCACGTGGTTGTGACGCCGGTCCATACCACGGAGGCGGCCCCACAGCACAGTGTGCTGCCGGAACGTCGCGCTACTGGTAGATGATGACCTGCTCTTTCTTTTCCGCCCGCGTTTCCGAGTAGCGACGCGTCGCGTCTTTAGATCTCGGCTCGCCCGGACGGTACTGTTCGTCGAGCTGACGTACCACATCAGCCCCGAGGCTCTTCGACGCTTCGGACATGACACGGCCGCGATTCAGAACGACTTTCGCGGCGCGCGAGCCGAGCAGCTTGACATCTTGTCCCTCGCCCAACGCGCTGAATCCAGCTTTCACTTCAAAGGTGCGGGTATTCACCAGGCTGAATTCGGCGAGCACTTCGAGACTCAGCGTCGCGGAATAGGCGCTGCCATTCCCCACCGGGTTGATCTCGTCACGGAACTGGGCGCTGCTCAGCGTACCAAACAGGACGTAATCGGCATTCGGGAAATAGCCCTTCCTGATGCGATCGATCACGTCATGGATCCGTTCGTTCTCCTTCGCCGTATAGGGTTTCGGCTGGCTGACGCGATAGCCCGCCTTGATCATCTCGCCCTTGATGTCGGCAACCAGCTTACGCACCTCGCCACGGTCGATCCGCTCTTCGACGCCGGATTCGAGCAAAAAACTCGATTCGTGCCGCGCGTCGACCGAATCGCGGGCCGTCGCGCGGGATGCGGCGTCGCTCTCCGAGACGCGCTCGCGACTCGAAGCGCGCAAGGATGATTTCTCGCGTGCGTCGATCCTGATATAGGGTTGGACGACCTTTTCCTCGTAGGTCAGATCGGTGACTGCAATACGCGGGCGGTCGGCGTGGGCTGCGGTGGCGACGAGACCGGTGGCAAGTAACATGCCGAGCAAACGCGATGCGCTCATGACTTCTCCCTGTATGGATTTATAGAGGCGCGCCAAATTAGCGCACGGACGTCTTGCGGATTTCCTTCTCGTCTGCCCATTCGAGGACGCCGGATTCGATGTCGACGAGGACAAGACTGAATTTGTAATACACGTCCTTCACGCTGCTGGAACGTTTCACGATCGAGGTGATGTTGCCCTCGAGCCGATAATCCGCACCTTGCATCCGGCCGATTTTCTTGGTGGCACTCTTTTTATACAGGCCCGTTTGATTTTGCCGGATCAGCTCGTCCGTCTGTGCCTGCATCGCGTCGTGATCCACGGCAAAACGCACGGCGCCGCTTTTGAGTAATTGCGCACGAATCGAATCGGTAACCGAGCGGGTGTCAATGTATTCGCTGGTCTTGTTCTTCACGTCCGCGACCGTGACGAGCGGCCGCCCGCCGCGCGCAATCACCTGTGACTGCAACAGCGAGCGGGTCATGGATTCCGCGATCGTCTGCAGGTCGGTCGAGCCGAACTCGTTGGTCACGGTTTCCACGGCCTTGGAGTCGCCATACTGCACGTTGCCGCCGACGACCGGACTGCCGGTCGAGGCACAACCACCGAGAAGCGCGACGACGCCCAAGACGAACGACACCCTGGCAAGCGATGAGGAGAGGGATAAGGGCATTACAGAATTCCTTTCTTTGTTTGCGGTTTACCAAGTGGAAGCGGGCGCAGTGCTGTTTTCAGGGCTCTGCACGACGAGACGGAAATCGGTCGCTCGCGGTGTCGGCGCGACCGCCTGGATCACCTGCCGGCCCTTGCCGTGAAAGAGCAGCGGCTTCCAGGCTTCGTCGTCCCACACGCTGAAACCGTCGGCGTCGAGCCAGCGGAAGCGGTAATACAGGGTTTGTTGGCCCTCATTGTCATTGGCGACCTCTGCTTGGATCGTCAACAGCTCATTGCGCACAGCCTGACGCAAACCGGCGACCTTGAGGTAGGTCATCTCGCCCTGAGCCTCGATCTTGGAGGCGATGGTATCGGCAGCGGCCGGCGTAACCGAGACGGCAGCCGACCAGAGACTGAGGGCGGCGAGAGCTCCGCCCAAGGGTTTACGTAGGGTCATTGCGGTCTCCTTAAGATGGTTTGGCGACTTTGATCGGCGTTGCGGACTTGACCGCAGGTGCGGAGTTCTTCTTCGCTTTCTTGGACCTGCCATTGGCCGTACCGTAACCCATCCTGGTTCCGGCACGAGTCGAGGGTTTCGCTTCCGGGGCAGTCCACGCCGCCAGTTGTTCTGGGCTGTAGCGGGTCTGGGCCACATAGACATTGCCGCCTACGACGCGCACGGGCACGACGGCGTGCTTGCCGGCGACGACGAAGCGTATTTGTTGCTCTCCCTGCTTGGTCGGGACGGTCAAGGTGTGCTCGCCCACAGGCAACATCGCGCGCCCGAGGGATATATGGCTCGGTAGGGTGCGCCAAACGCGCTCGTCTGCGCTTTCCGTCGCAACGGTGGCGATCGTGACCAGCAACCCTGCCATGAGCCCGCCCCGGTCGTACGCGACCTTCTGCGCTGCGGTCTTCGCGACCGCGCGAACCGTTCCACGCAGAATGATGCCGGGCATCTCATCCCGCAGTTGCCGCCGCGCCAGCGCGTCGACGTTGGTGACAAGCGCGAGCGGCAACGCGCGCTTGCCGTCGTCGATGGTCAGCGTCGCCGGTACCGCGCCGCTCGTATCCGACTGGATGATCGGGAAGGAAATCGGCGTCAGTCCAATGGGGCCCCCCAAAGGAACTGGAATAGGGATAGAAATCGATTTTTTTGCCGGCGCAAAACCGCTTTCAACAACGAACAGGGTGTCGGTCAGGCCGGGCGTGGGCCGTCGCCGACGGTCGAGATTCTTCAGGCCGTCTTCCAGCAGCGGTATATTCGGACGCAGTTCGATCGCGGTGCGATAGCCCGGCGCAGCCAGGCTTGCCTCACCGAGCGCCTCGTAGATGAAACCGGCCAGGTAGTGGCTGATTGCGCTCTGGTAGGCATTCTTCAGCGCGACGACGTCGGGATCATCGAGGGTCTCGACCGGATAGCCCTTGAGATCCTTGATGGTCGTCGTGACATTGCGCTTCTTCGCTTCCTCGGCCTCTTTTTCGAATTGCTTGGCGCGCAGTTCGGAAATTACGGCCTCGCGTTCGTGCGTCTTTTTGATCTCGGTGCGTGCGTTGGCCCAGTCGCCGAGGTTGATATGATCCAGGGCAAGCATCGTGGTCAAGAGGACTTTTTCGTAGTCGGCTCCCTCGTACAACCGGCCCTTGTCGTTGACGACGACGCTGCCAACATTGCCGAGAAACTTGGCCGGATCGGTCTTGACCGCTTCTTCCCAAGCCTGGATTTTCTCGTCGGCAGCGAACCATGCATCGCGGCTCTCCGCGAAGCGGCCGTCCAGGCGCAAGAGCTGTCCCTTCTCGAAGTAGTAGAGAAGATCCTTGTCTTTCGACGGATTGTTCTTTTCCAACTGTTGCAGGGCCTGCGTCGTGTTACCTGCGCCGACGAGACTGACGGTCTGTTGCAGTTCTCCGTCATAACTGCGCATGGTGCCGGCACAGCCGACGAGCGTGAGCGGCACGACGATCGTCGTGGCCACGAAACGGACCAGCTTATTCATTTTCTCCCTTTCTTTTGGCCTTCGCGTGAGGCTCTCATGCCCGACCGGCGAAATTCCGACACAAGCGCCGGAATGTCCAATCCATCGCATCACGATCCGTCTGCGGATCGCTCGATGCCCGCGCAAGACATGCAGGCAGCGTAAGTCGCTGCGGTTATCACGGCAGATGGGCAAGTGAGGGATCGGCAAGTGAAATCTGTCGACCGGTCGCTCGTTGATACCTTCCCCGCCGCGAGGCATGAGGCAGCAAGAACGATGCCGGCGGCAGTGTTGGGCTGCGCGCCGACGGCGGTGGCGCGACGGGCCCGCGGATTATCTGGAAGTAGGGAGAGATTTTGCGGCTCGGAGAAAACACGACGGCGGCCCGGCACGGGACCGCACGGCCACGCGTGGCACATGACCGCGCGTCCGGTACCTGAAATGGCGCCGCGGGGCTCGCGTGGCGATGTGTGCCGTGGGTGAAACGCGCGGGACCTAGGGCGGGCCTAAGTCAGCGCCCCTGCCTCAAAGCCCGAGCCGCTGCCAGATCGTCGTGCTCGGCCCGGCCTGATTCATCGTGTAGAAGTGCAGTCCCGGTGCGCCGCCGGCAAGCAGACGGTCGCACAGGTCGGTGACGACGTCGAGGCCGAATGCGCGGATCGAGGTCAGGTCGTCGCCGTAGCTTTCGAGCTTCTTGCGCAGCCAGCGCGGAATCTCCGCGCCGCAGGCGTCGGAAAAGCGCGCGAGTTGGACGTAGTTGCCGATCGGCATGATGCCCGGAACGATCGGGATCGAGACACCGAGCGCGCGCGCGTCGTCGACGAAACGGAAATACGCGTCGGCGTTGAAGAAATACTGCGTGATCGCGGCGTTGGCGCCGGCGTCGACCTTGCGCTTGAAGTTGGCGAGGTCTTCGCCGTAGGAGCGCGCCTGGGGATGGACCTCAGGATAGGCCGCGACCTCGATCTCGAACCAGTCGCCCGTCTCCTTGCGGATGAATGCGACGAGTTCGTTCGCGTAATTGAATTCGCCGGCGTCGAAGGTGCCCGAGGGCAGGTCGCCGCGCAAAGCGACGAGGTGGCGGATACCTTGGTTCTTGTATTCGCCGAGGATGTCGCGCAGGTTGTCCGCGGTGGAACCGATGCACGACAGATGAGGCGCGGCCTCGCTGCCGTCGGCCTGGATCTCGCGCACGGTCTCCAGCGTGCGGTCGCGCGTCGACCCGCCTGCGCCGAAGGTCACCGAAAAGAATTTCGGATGGAGTTGCGCGAGCTGTTTACGCGTCGCGCGCAGCTTCTCGACGCCTTCCGCAGTCTTGGGCGGAAAGAACTCGAAGCTGAAGGTACGTTCGGTCATGCTTCAACCTTTGGAATTGGGAATGAGGGCCGACAACAGCCAGGCGATCACGCCGTAGAGAAGCGCGCCGAGAAGCGCGGCGCCGAATCCCTGCACGTGGAATCCCGGAAGCAGCGCACCGGCCAGCCAGAACAGCAGGCCGTTCAGCACGAGATAAAAAATGCCGAGCGTCAGCAGCGTGATCGGCAGCGTCAGGAGCGTCAGCACCGGCCGCACCAGCGTGTTGATGAAGCCGAGGCCGAGCGCCGCGAGCAGGGCCGAGCCGAAACCTGCGAGCACGATCCCCGGCAAGAGCCAGGCGACCGCGAGCAGCGCGACGGCGTTCAGTATCCACAGCAGTAGCAGGCGCATCGTCGGCTCCCCGGGTCAGCGATCAGTAGCGGTAGTGATCGGCCTTGTACGGCCCCTCTTTTGGCACGCCGATGTACGACGCCTGCTGCTCGGTCAGCTCGGTCAACTGGGCGTTGAGTTTCTTCAACTGCAGGCGCGCGACCTTCTCGTCGAGGTGCTTGGGCAGGGTGTAGACACCGACCGGATACTTGCCCGAATCGCGCTCCTGCCAGAGTTCGATCTGCGCGATCGTCTGGTTGGCGAACGACGAACTCATGACATAGGACGGGTGGCCCGTGGCGCAGCCGAGATTCACGAGACGCCCCTTGGCGAGCAGGATGATGCGCTTGCCGTCAGGCTTGTCCGCGGACGGGGGAAAAATCACGTGGTCGACCTGCGGCTTGATCTCCTCCCACTGATACTTCTCGACCGACGCGACGTCGATCTCGTTGTCGAAATGGCCGATGTTGCAGACGATCGTCTGATCCTTCATCTTCGCCATGTGGTCGTGCGTGATGACGTGATAGTTGCCGGTCGCGGTGACGAAGATGTCGGCCTTGTCCGCAGCGTATTCCATCGTCACGACGCGGTAGCCTTCCATCGCAGCCTGCAGCGCGCAGATCGGGTCGATCTCGGTCACCCACACCTGCGCAGAGAGCGCGCGCAGCGCCTGCGCCGAGCCCTTGCCGACGTCGCCGTAGCCCGCGACCACGGCGATCTTGCCGGCGACCATCACGTCGGTCGCACGCTTGATGCCGTCGACGAGCGACTCGCGGCAGCCGTAGAGATTGTCGAACTTGGATTTCGTCACCGAGTCGTTGACATTGATCGCCGGGAACTTCAGTTCGCCCCTGGCATGCATCTGGTAGAGGCGGTGCACCCCGGTCGTCGTTTCCTCGGTCACGCCCTTCACCTGTGCGAGGCGCACCGAATACCAGGTCGGATCGGTCGCGAGCTTGGCCTTGATCGCGGCGTAGAGCACCTGCTCTTCTTCGCTCGTCGGGTTGCCGATCACCGCGATGTCCTTCTCGGCGCGCGCGCCCAGGTGCAGCAGCAGTGTCGCGTCGCCGCCGTCGTCGAGGATCATGTTGGAGTAGCCGCCGTCGGCCCACTCGAAGATGCGGTGGGTGTAGTCCCAGTAGTCCTTCAGCGACTCGCCCTTGACCGCGAACACCGGAATACCCTCGGCCGCGATCGCCGCGGCGGCGTGGTCCTGGGTCGAGAAAATGTTGCACGAGGCCCAGCGCACCTGTGCACCGAGCGCGGTCAGCGTCTCGATCAGCACCGCAGTCTGGATCGTCATGTGCAGCGAACCGGTGATGCGCGCGCCCTTCAAGGGCTGGCTCTTCGCGAATTCGTCGCGAATCGCCATGAGGCCGGGCATCTCGGTTTCGGCGATGCGGATTTCCTTGCGGCCCCAGTCGGCCAGCGCCAGGTCGGCGACGACGAAATCGGAAGTGGGATTGAGTGCGGCGTTCATCACGCCCTCCTTTCTGTGCAGAAAAAGAAAACGTGAGCGCCGTTGAAAGGAAGCGTCCCGAGCCTGGCGGGTGAACCGTCGCAGCGCTCCTCGGAACCGAGGCGGCATTCTACTCCCGTCGGCGCCAAATGCCGAATGCGAATCCTCTAGTCCGCTGCAGGCCGCCTTCGCACAAAGCTGACCACCAAGGTCACCACCGTAAGCGGCATCACGTAGCTCAGCATGATGCTCGAATACTCCGGCAGGACGTCGTGCTGCTGCGCGGCGAGAACGAGATACCCGACGTAAGCCGCGTAGTAAGCGATGAACACCGCGCCTTCCCAGCGCGCGATTTCCCGGCCCGTGAGCAGGATGGGCAGGCACGCGAAGGCGACCGCGAGCATCACCCAGAGATCGAAGTTGCGCGCGGCATCGGGCACGCCGAGACCGCTCCCCGACAGGACGCCCGCGGCGCCGAGGACGGCCAGCAGGTTGAAGATGTTGCTGCCGACCACGTTGCCGACCGCGATGTCGCGCTGGCCACGCCAGGCCGCGATCAGGGAGGTGGCGATTTCGGGCATCGAGGTGCCGACGGCCACGACCGTGAGGCCGATCACGAGGTCGCTCACACCCATTACTCGCGCGAACGCGACGGCTGCGTCAACGAGCCAGTTCGCCCCGAGCACGAGCAAGCCTAGGCCGACGAGCACCATCGCGACCTGCACGCTCCAATGGCGGTCCCACCGGCTGCGCGGGATTTCGCCGGCGAACTCGTCCGAAGCCGACTGCGAGGCGCGGCGCGACTGAACGACGAGAAACACCGTGTAGGCGACGACCAGCACGAACAGCAGGGCCGACTCGACGCGGCCGATCGCGCCGTCGAGCGCCATCGCCACGACGATGAGCGAGGCGCCGATCATGATCGGAATCTCCTGCCGGATGATCTGTTCATGCACCACGAGCGGCGCGATCAGTGCCGACAGGCCGAGGATCAGCAGCACGTTGGCGATATTGCTGCCGACGACGTTGCCGATCGCGAGGCTGGCGGAACCCGAGAGCGCGGCGCCGACCGACACCGCCATTTCGGGCGCGCTGGTGCCGAACGCGACCACGGTGAGTCCCACGACGAGAGGCGAAATGCCCCACGACACTGCGAGCCGCGAGGCGCCGCGCACGAGTGCTTCGGCGCCGGCGATCAGCGCCACCAGACCGAGCAGGAACATCAGCACCTGCATCAGCATGTCTTACAGCCCCGCAGCCGCCTTGAGTTCGGCCGCCTTGTCGGTGACCTCCCAGGTGAATTCCGGCTCGTCGCGGCCGAAGTGGCCGTAGCTCGCCGTGCGCGTGTAGATCGGGCGCAGGAGGTCGAGCATGTTGACGATGCCCTTGGGGCGCAGGTCGAAATGGGCCTGGATCAGTTCGACGATCTTGGCTTCCGGGATCTTGCCGGTGCCGAAGGTGTCGACCATGAGCGAAGTGGGCTTGGCGACCCCGATCGCGTAGCTGACCTGGACCATGCACTTGTCGGCAAGGCCCGCGGCGACGATGTTCTTCGCGACGTAGCGCCCGGCATAGGCGGCGGAGCGGTCGACCTTGGACGGGTCCTTGCCCGAGAAGGCGCCGCCCCCGTGCGGCGATGCACCGCCGTAGGTGTCGACGATGATCTTGCGGCCGGTGAGGCCGGCGTCGCCCATCGGGCCGCCAACGACGAAGCGGCCGGTCGGGTTGACGAGGTAACGGGTGTCGGCGGAGAGCATGTCCTTCGGCAGCACGGGCTTGATGATTTCCTCGATCACGGCTTCGGAGAGCTGGGCGTGCGACACCTCGGGATCATGCTGGGTCGAGAGCACGACGGTGTCGATCGAGTGCGGCTTGCCGTCCACGTAGCGGATCGACACCTGCGACTTCGCGTCGGGGCGCAGCCATGGCAGGCGGCCGTCCTTGCGCAGCTCGGACTGGCGCTCGGTCAGGCGGTGGGCGAGGTGGATCGGCATCGGCATCAGCACCGGCGTCTCGTTGCAGGCATAGCCGAACATCAGGCCCTGGTCGCCCGCGCCCTGGTCGAGGTAGTCGTCATGGGCGCGGTCGACGCCCTGCGCGATGTCGGGCGATTGCTTGCCGACGGTGACGAGCACCGAGCAGGTGTTGTAGTCGAAGCCGATATCGGACGAGTCGTAGCCGATGCGCTTGATCGTCTGCCGCGCGATCTGGTTGTAGTCGATGACCGCGGTCGTCGTGATCTCGCCCGCGATCACGCACAGACCGGTCGTCAGCAGCGTCTCGCAGGCGACGCGCGCGTGTTTGTCCTGGGTTAGAATCGCGTCGAGAACCGCGTCCGACACTTGATCCGCCATCTTGTCGGGATGCCCTTCAGACACCGACTCAGACGTAAAAATGAAATCCTTCTGCATGACCGCTCCTGTTGTCCCGGTTAGCGACTGCGTAACCGGCTCCGGGGACACACTGAGCGGTGACGCTTTAGCTGTATTTGTATCCCGCCCGCAAGTTGTCAACGTTAACGCGGCGGCTGCCGCATTGTGCCGCGGTGCTTCCTCCAGAGTCAATTCCCAGGACAGGACTTCGATCCACAACGGCGGCTTGCCCCCCTCGGGACGCAAGCCCGTGTCGCGTCGCATCGCGGCGTGATGCTGTTGCTGAAGCTGATCGCCCGCGTGCCGCTGCCGCTGCTGCATAGCTTCGGCATTCTGTTCGGCTGGCTCGTCTATCTGGCGCCCGGGCGCCACGCGCAGCGCATGCGCGACAACCTGTCCGCCAGCGGGCTGTGTCGACCCGGTACGGAGTGCCGCCGCCTGCTGCGGCAAACGATCGGCGAATCGGGCAAGGCCGTGGTCGAGTTGCTGCCGGTGTGGCTGCGTCCCCACGAGGGGGTGCTCAGATTGGTGCGGGACACGCGCGACTGGGAACACATCGACGCCGCGCTCGCGGCCGGCCGTGGCGTGATCCTGATCGCGCCGCACCTCGGCTGCTTCGAGATCATCAACCTCTATTACGCGGCACGTCATCCGTTCACCGCGATGTACAAGCCGCCGCGCCAGCCAATGCTCGCCAGGCTCATGCTCATGGGCCGCCAGCGCGGCCAGGCGACGCTCGTGCCGACTGACCTTTCCGGCGTGCGCGCGCTGCTCGCGGCACTCAAGCGCCACGAGGCGATCGGCATCCTGCCCGACCAGGTCGCGACCGGCGGCGACGGGGTATGGGCGCCCTTCTTCGGCCGCCCGGCCTACACGCCGACACTCGTCGCCAGCCTGCAGCGCAAGACCGGCGCGGCAGCGTTCTTCGTCGCGGCGGAGCGCCTGAGCTGGGGCCGCGGCTACCGCCTGCACGTGACCCCGGTCGGCGACACGCTGCCCGATGACAAGACCGCAGCGGCCTTGCGGATCAACCAGGGCGTCGAAGCCTTCGTGCGGCGCTTTCCGGCGCAGTACATGTGGAGCTACAACCGCTACAAGCGCCCCGGCGGGGCCCCGCCTCCGGACGCAACGACGTGAAGCAATCGCGCGCGCAGCTCCTTCATCCCTCGCTTTTCGGCGTCTGGCTCGGCGTCGGCCTGCTGTGGCTGCTGCACTGGCTGCCTCTGCCGCTGCTGGCCGCGCTGGGCAACGGTCTCGGCTGGCTGCTCGCGATGCGGCCGGGCAAACGCAAGCGCGTCGTCGCGACCAATCTTGCGCTGTGTTTTCCCGACGTCGCCGAGGCGACGCGCCGGCGCTGGCTGCGCCAGACCTTCCAGGCGTCGATGCGGGCGGCGCTCGAATACGGCGTGCTGTGGTGGGGATCGGAGGCGCGGCTGCGCCGCGTAGTGCGCATCGACAATCCCGAAGCCGCGCGCGGCGACGGCAAGCGTCCGGTGATCTGGCTCGCGCCGCATTTCGTCGGCCTCGACATGGGCGGCGTGCGGCTGACGCTCGATCACGCGATGGCGTCGATATACGCGCCCGCCAAGGACCCGGTCAGTGACAGATTCATCCGCCGCGGGCGCACGCGCTTTTCCGACATCGTGCTGATCGCGCGCCACGAGGGCTTGAAGTCGACGCTCAATGCGATCAAGTCCGGGCGCCCGTTCTATTACCTGCCCGACCAGGACCACGGCCGTCACAACGCAGTGTTCGTCCCCTTCTTCGGCGTGCCCGCGGCGACCGTCTCGGCCTTGCCGCGGCTCGCCAGGCTGACGAACGCACAAGTCGTCCCGGTCGTGACCCGGCAACTGCCGTGGGGACGCGGCTACGCCGTGCATTTCTACCCGCCCTGGGACGACTATCCGAGCGGCGACCTCGACGTCGACGTCGCGCGCATGAATGCCTTCATCGAAGCCCGCGTCCGCGAGATGCCGGCGCAGTACCTGTGGCTGCATCGCCGCTTCAAGACCCGGCCCGCAGGCGAGCGAAGCGTCTATGAGTAAGACGCCGTTCGAGGTTTCGCGCCTGGCCGAGGCGGACGTCGACGCCGTGCAATCGCTGGCGCGCACGGTGTGGCAGGCGACCTATCCGGCCCTGATCTCGCAGGCGCAGATCGACACCATGCTCGCCGCACGCTACGCGGCGCCAAGCGTTCGCGAGCAGCTCGAAAGCCCGCGCGACGCCTGGTGGGTCGCGCGCCAGGACGGCCGCGTGGTCGCCTTCGCCCACGCGCAGGCGACGCCGCCCGACTGCAAACTCGACAAGCTCTACGTCGACCCGACGCGGCAGCGCAGCGGCATCGGCGCCGCGCTTATGGATACGGTGGTCGCCTGGGCGCGCACGCAGCAGGCAACTCGGCTGTGGCTGCAGGTCAACCGCGGCAACGCGCAGGCGATCCGGGCCTACGAAAAATACGGCTTCCGCATCGTCGAGGCACGCGTGTTCGACATCGGACAGGGTTTCGTGATGGACGACTACATACTGGAGAAGGCGTTGTGAGCTTCGAAAACCCAGATGACGACACGCTGCGGCGCCTGCTCGATGACATCAAGACGATCGCCGTGGTCGGCCTTTCGCCGCAGCCTGCGCGCCCGAGCTTCCGCGTCGCGCAGGCCATGCAGGGCTACGGCTTTCGCATCGTGCCGGTGCGCCCGGCCGTCGAGCAGGTGTTGGGCGAGAAGGCCTACGCGCGCCTCGACGACATTCCGTTCAAGGTCGACCTCGTCAACGTCTTTCGCGCGGCCGAACATGTGCCGGCTATCGTCGAGCAATGCCTGGCGCTACACTTGCCCGCAATTTGGATACAGGAAGGCATCGTCCACGTCGAGGCCGCCGAAACCGGGCGCGCGGCCGGCATGACCGTGGTGATGGACCGCTGCCTTCTCAAGGAATACATCAGGCTCAGAACCGCATGAACAGCCAGGACCGAACCCCCGACGCGCGCACGCGGCTGCGCTTCACCAAGATGCACGGCCTTGGCAACGATTTCGTCGTGTTCGACGGCGTCAACCAGACCGTCACGCTCACGCCCGAACGCTGCCGGCGCATCGCCGACCGCCATTTCGGCGTCGGCTGCGACCAGATCCTCGTGGTCGAAAAACCGACGCGGCCCGACGTCGATTTCCGCTACCGCATCTTCAACGCCGATGGCGGCGAGGTCGAGCAATGCGGCAACGGCGCGCGCTGCTTCGTCCGCTTCGTGCACGACCACGGCCTTACCGACAAGACCGCGATCCGCGTCGAAACCGCGTCGGGCGTGATCGAGCCGCGCCTGCTCGCCGACGGCCGCGTCACGGTCGACATGGGTGCGCCGCGCTTCGCCCCAGCGGAGGTCCCCTTCGTCGCCGAAGCCGAAGCCCTGACCTACCCGCTCAAGATCGGCCAGCATCGCCTCGACATCGCCGTGGTGTCGATGGGCAATCCCCATGCCGTGCTCCGCGTCAACGACCTCGACAGCGCGCCCGTCGACATTCTCGGCGCGGTGATCGAATCGCACAGCCGCTTTCCGCAACGTGTCAACGCCGGGTTCATGCAGGTGCTCACGCCGCACGACATTCGCCTGCGCGTCTTCGAGCGCGGCGCCGGCGAAACGCTGGCGTGCGGCACGGGCGCCTGCGCCGCCGCGGTCAGCGGCATCCGCCAGGGCGCGCTCGCGAGCCCGGTCAGCGTCCACACCCGCGGCGGCGACCTCGTCATCGAATGGGCCGGCGCAGGCGCGCCGGTGCTGATGACCGGGCCGGCCGAAACCGTATTCGAAGGAGAACTGGAACTCACATGAATGCCATCAGCGACATGCAGCCCGAGCAGATTGCCGATTACCTGACGCGGCATCCGAATTTCTTCAACGACTTCCCGACGTTACTCGCCGACATCCACATCCCGCATCCGCATGGCACGCACGCGGTGTCGATGAGCGAACGGCAGCTGATCGCGATGCGCGACAAGGTGCGCATGCTGGAAAACAAGCTCGCCGAACTGATCCAGTTCGGCGAGGAGAACGACGGCATCTCCGAGAAGCTGCACGCGCTGACGCTCGCCCTGCTCGCCGCGCGCACGCCGCAGGAGGTCGTCGCGGCACTCGCGCTCCACCTGCGCGAAGGCTTTGCCGTGCCGCACCACGCCCTGCGCGTCTGGAACCTCGAGGCCGAGGCGCCGACGCTCAGCGAGCCCGTGTCGCCGGACCTGCGCGACGCGGTCACGACGCTCGCGCAGCCGGCCTGCGGCCCCTTGACGATCGACGAAGCCGGCGCGTGGTTCGGCGAGATCGCACCGCACCTGCGCACCTTCGCCTTCATTCCGCTGCGCCCGGCCGCGACGGTCGCGCCGATCGGCCTGCTGGTGCTCGCCTCCGAGGAAGCGCGCCGCTTCTACCCGGGCATGGGCACGCTCTATCTCGAACGACTCGGACAGATGCTCGGCGCCGCGCTGGTGCGGATGCAGGATTGAATCCTTTCGCACCCTATCTGCAACACCTCGCCGCCGAAAGGCGGCTGTCTGCCCACACGCTTTCCGCCTACGCGCGCGACCTCGAAAACCTCGCCCGGCTGACCGACGGCAAGCCACTCGACACGCTGACGAGCCACGACATTCGCGGCGCCATCGTGAAGCTGCGTGCCGGCGGCCTGGCCGCGGCGAGCGTCGCGCGTCAACTGTCGAGCTGGCGCGGCTTTTACGCCTTCGCGTGCCGGCGGCTCGGCTACCCCGACAACCCTTGCGCCGGCCTGCGTCCGCCGAAGGCGTCGCGCGCGCTGCCGGACATTCTTTCGCCGGACGCCTGCGCGCGGCTTCTCGACGCACCCGACGGCGACGAGGATCTGCTCGCGACGCGCGACCGGGCGATGTTCGAACTGTTTTATTCGTCCGGCCTGCGCCTGTCCGAACTCGTCGGCATCGATCTGCCCGACCTCGACCTCGCGAGCGGCGAGGCCCGCGTGACCGGCAAGGGCAAGAAGACACGGCTGGTCCCGGTCGGCCGGCAGGCGGTCGCGGCGATCACCGCCTGGCTACCGTTGCGGCTCACGCTCGTGCGCACGCCGACCGAGGCGCTTTTCGTCGGCCAGCGCGGGGCGCGCCTCACCCCGCGCAACGTGCAATTGCGGCTCGCGCGTTGGGCGCGCGCGTCGGGCCTCGGCCAGCACGTCCATCCGCACATGCTCCGCCACGCGTTCGCCACGCACGTCCTGCAGTCCTCGGGCGATCTGCGCGCGGTGCAGGAAATGCTCGGCCACGCGAGCATCAGCACGACCCAGGTCTATACCCATCTCGACTGGCAGCACCTCGCCAAGGCCTACGACCAGGCGCATCCGCGCGCGCGCAAGAAGGACTGAGGAAGCCGACTCGAGCGCCCGCGCCCCGCGACGGCAGCGAGACGGGCGGCCGAGCGGAGCCCGGTCGAATCAGATGATCGGTGTCCCGGCAACGCCGGCGACCGGTTCGGGATACCGCATGTCGAGGCCCTCCAGGGCCTCGATCAGCAGCGCCGAGACGATCAGGTTGCGCGCGAGCTTGTCGTCGGCGGGGACCACGTGCCAGGGGGCGTGGCGCGTGCTCGTCGCGGACAGCAGAGCGTCGTAGGCCGCCCGGTAATCGTCCCACTGCGCGCGCACGGCGAGGTCGCCGGGCTGGAACTTCCAGCGCTTTTTCGGCGTGTCGCGCCGCGCTTCGAGGCGCTTCTTCTGCTCGTCCTTTGAAATGTGCAGGTAGAACTTGCGGATCGTCGTGCCCGTTTCGCTCAGCATGCGTTCGAAGTCGTTGATCTGACGGTAGCGGCGCTCGCACTCGGCGTGGCCGATCGCGCCGTTGACGCGCGGCACGAGCACGTCCTCGTAGTGGGAGCGGTTGAAGATGGCGATCTCGCCGGAAGCGGGAACGTGGGGATGCACGCGCCAGAGATAGTCGTGCCTGAGCTCGTGCGTGCTCGGCACGCCGAAATTCGCCACCCGGACGCCAAGCGGATCGACGCCGCGGAACACGTGACGTATCGTCGAATCCTTGCCGGCCGTGTCCATCGCCTGCAGCACGACGAGCAAGCGATGCTTGCCTTCGGCATACAGAAGCTCCTGCAATTCCTCGAGCCGCACCCGGTCGTCGTCGAGGCGCGCCATCGATGCCGCCTTGTCCTTGCCGACGAACGCGTCGCCGTCGGTATGCCAGTCGGCGAGGCTGACACGGCTGCCCGGCTTGACTCGCGTGTCGCGCGGCTTCATGCGCGTTCTCCGGGCGGTAGGAGCGTCATCCACCCCCCGAGCGCGCCGCGGATCTCCGCGAGCGTGAGGTGGCGCATCAGATGGCGGTTGCCGGGCGCCATCTGGTTCCACGCGCAGCGCATCCCCCGCAGCGCGGGCTGGGCCGGGTCGCGCAGGCGAAACGCGGTGACGAAGTAGAGAAAGCTCGGATCGCCATCGTCCTCGATCAGCCGCGTGCGTACCCAGGGCGTCGCCACCGCCGCGCTGACCGGGTCGACGCTGCGCGTGACGCGCCGTACCTCGAAGCGCCCGGGCTGCAGCGTCTGCGCGGCCTCGCTCACGGTCTCGAGCTCGACGATGCAGAACGGGTCGTGTTCCTGAACGCTGTTGCGCGGGACGATGCGTCCGTACTGCAGGCGCACGGTCGCTTCCCCGGCGGGGATCGTCAATGGCCGCTCGAGCCGCACGCTCCAGCCCGTCGACCAGGCGTAATACGGCGACGCCGGGTCGCCGGACTGCAGCGGCACGCAAGCGCCGAGCACGACCAGTCCCAGCAGGGCCACGAGTCTCATAGGCTTCCTCCGTTCGTTCCCGGGTTCGCGGCTACGCCCGCTTCACGCGGAACCATGCGGCATAGAGGGCGGGCAGGAAAAACAGGGTCAAAAGCGTCGCCGCGATCAGCCCGCCCATCACGGCCACGGCCATCGGCCCCCAGAAAATCGATCGCGACAAGGGAATCATAGCCAGTACGGCGGCCGCCGCGGTCAGGCTGATCGGGCGCATGCGCCGCACCGTCGATTCGACGATCGCGTCCCACTGCGACAGACCGCGCGCGAGGTCCTGGCGGATCTGGTCGACGAGGATGACCGAGTTGCGCATGATCATGCCGGCGAGCGAGATGATGCCGAGCAGCGCGACGAAGCCCATCGGCCGGCCGCTCACGAGCAGCGCGATGGCCACGCCGATCAGCCCGAGCGGCGCGGTCAGCACGACCAGCAGCGAGCGCGAAAAGCTGCCGAGCTGCAGCATCAGCAGCGTCAGCGTCGTGATCACGATCAAGGGCCACGACGCGCCGATCGCGGCGTTCGCCTTGGCGCTGCTCTCGACCGGGCCGCCGACCTCGAGCCGGAAACCGGGCGGCAGCTGCGCCTTGAAGGCGGCGACCTGTGGCGCGATCGAATCGATGATTGTCGCCGGCTGGACCGTTCCGATCGGATCGCCGCGCACCGAGATCGTCGGCAGCCGGTCGCGTCGCCAGATCACGCCGTCCTCGAAGCCGGGCTCGAAGGTCGCGACCTGGCCGAGCGTCACGCTGCGGCCGTCGAAGCGGCCGACCGGGATCGCGCGCAGCGCGTCGACGTCGCGATGCTCGGCGCGCGGCGCGCGCAGCACGACGTCGATCAATAAATCGTCCTCGCGGAACTGGGTCGCGACGAACCCCGACAGCTGCAGCGCGACGAGCCGGCCGACCGCGTTGGAGCTGAGGCCGAGGGCCTTGAGCTTGTCCTGGTCGAGCTCGACCTTCACCGCGAGCGCCTGTTCATTCCAGTCGAGGTTCACGGCCGTCGTCTGCGGCTGCGCGACGAGGATGCGGCGCAGCTTTTCGGCCTCCGCCTTCAGCCGCGGGATGTCGCTGCCCGAGAGCCGGTACTGCACCGGATAGCCCGACGGCGGTCCGTATTCGAAGCGCACCGCGCGGCCGCGCACGTTCGGGAAATCGCTTTCGAAAAGGCCCCGGATGCGCGTGATGACGCGCTCGCGCGCTTCGACGTCCTGCGCGATCACGACAAGCTGGGCGAAGTTGCGGTTGGCGAGGCGCTGGTCGAGACCGAGCACGAAGCGCGGGGCGCCCTGGCCGATGTAGTTGAGCACGTGGGCGACGTCCTTGTCGGAACGCAACAGCGTTTCGAGCCGCACCGCGGCCGCGTGCGTCGCGTCGTAGGACGCCCCTTCCGGCAGCCACATCTCGACCAGGATCTCGAGCCGGTCGGAGGCCGGGAAGAATTGCTTCTCGACACGCTGCATCGCCGCGACGCCGACGACCAAGGCGACCAGCGTGAGCCCGATCACGGTCCAGCGCCGCGTGACGCACCAGCCGACCGCGGCGCGGAAGCGCCGGTAGAAGGGTGTGCGGTAGGCATCGGCCTCATCTTCGACATGGTGCGTCGGCTTCAGCAGGGCATGGCCGAAGTAAGGGGTGACGACCACGGCGACGAGCCAGGACGACAGTAGCGCGATCGTCGTGACGGCGAAAATCGCGAAGGTATATTCTCCGACGACCGACTTGGCGAGCGCGATCGGCAGGAAAGCCGTCGCCGTGAGCAGGGTCCCGGTCAGCATCGGGAACGCGGTCGACTGGAAGGCATAGGTCGCCGCCTCGAAGCGGCTCCAGCCCGCCTCGAGCTTGTGCGCCATCATCTCGACCGCGATGATCGCGTCGTCGACCAGAAGGCCGAGCGCGATGATCAACGCGCCGGTCGAAATACGATGCAGGTCGATGTTGAAGAACCACATCGCGGTAAAGGTGATCGCGAGCACGACCGGGATCGAAAGCGCGACGACGAGCCCCGCGCGCCATTTCAGCGCGAGGAAGGTCACCGCCAGCACGATCGCGACCGCCTCGGCGAAGGCCTTCATGAAGAGGCCGACCGCGCTCTCGACGATCTGCGGCTGGTCGTGGATCTTGCGGATCTCGAGGCCGAGCGGCAGGTTTTTCTGCAGTGCGGCGATCGCCGCGCCGACGTCGCGGCCGAGCGCGAGCACGTCGCCGCCGTCGGCCAGCGACACCCCGAGCAGCACCGCCGGCTCGCCCTGCGAGCGGATTTCGTTCGCGGGCGGATCCTCGTAGCGCCGCTTCACCTCGGCGATGTCGCCCAGGCGCAGGCTTTGCGCGCCCGCGCGCAGCACGGTTTCGCGCACCCGCTCGACGTCGGAATACGACCCCGACAGACGTAGCGGAATCGACAACCTGTCGTTCTCGACGCGGCCGTTCGCGACGATGCCGTTCTGCGCCTCGATGGCCGTGCTGATCTGTTCGAGCGTCAGCCCCAGCGTCGCGAGCTTCTGCGTCGGAATGTCGACGTAGATCTTCTCCGGAACGACGCCGAACAGCTCGACTTTGCCGACATTGGGCAGGCGGCGCACTTCGCGCTGCGCGTCTTCGGCGGCCCGCCGCAGCTCGGCGCGGCTGAAGCCGTCGCCGGTGAAGGCGTAGATCGAGCCGAAGGTGTCGCCGAATTCGTCGTTGAAGAAGGTGCCGCGCACGCCAGCGGGCAGTTGCGGCGCGAGGTCGCCGATCTTCTTGCGGACCTGGTACCAGGCGTCGGCGACGTCGCGCCCGCGCACGGTTTCCTTGAGATTGACGAAGAGCGCCGTTTCGCCCGGCTTGGCGTAGCTCTGCACGTAATCGAGTTCGGGCATCTCCTGCAGCTTCTTCTCGATGCGCTCGGTCAGCTGCTCCGAGACCTCCTGCGCGCTCGCGCCGGGCCATTCGGCCTGGATCAGCATGGTCTTGAAGGTGAACGGCGGGTCCTCGGCCTGGCCGAGCTGGAAATACGACCGCACCCCGAGCAGCAGGATCAGCACGACGAAGAACCGGACCAGCGCGGGGTGTTCGATCGCCCAACGCGACAGGTTGCCGGCGCCCGGCACGAAGCGCGGCGCCGGGCTCATGAACGCGCCGACTCGACCAGGCGCACCTCCTGCCCGGGCGCGAGCTTGTGCACGCCCGCGGTCACGACCCACTCGCCCGCAGCGAGGCCCGCGCGGATCTCGGCACGGTCCGCCTTCAGTTCACCGAGTTCCACGCTGCGCGTGGCGACCTTGCGCGTCGCGGGGTCGACGACCCAGAGCTGGGGGCGGCCATTGACCCGGAACAGCGCGCTTTGCGGGACCGTGAGCGCAGGCGAGGCGCTGCCGAGGACGTCGACCGTCGCGGTCATGCCGAGGCGCACCGCGGCGTCCGGTTCGGCGAGGCTGATGCGCGCGCGGTAGGTCCGCGTCGCCGCATCGGCCATCGGTGCAAGTTCGCGCAGGCGACCCCGGTAGACCTTGCCCGGCACCGACCACAGGCGCACGTCGAGCGTGCGCGCCGTACGCAAGGCGTCGAGCCCGTTCTCGGGGACGTCGACGCGGACTTCGAGTTCGCCGCTGCGGGCGAGCTGCGCGAGCGGCTGCCCCGCCTCGACGACCTGGCCGGTCTCGAACGAGATCGCCGTGATCACGCCGGCGTGCGGCGCGGTGAGCCGGGTATAGGCCTGCTGGTTGCCGAGCCGCGACGCCTCGGCGCGCAGCGCCTGCACCCGCGCCCGCGCAGCGTCGGCGAGCGCTTCGCGGCGATCGAGCTCGGCCTGGGAAATGAAATTCTGCGCCCGCAAGGCGCGGAAGCGCTCGATGTCGGCCCGCGCGAGCTTCGCTTCGGCTTCGGCGGCGGCGAGCTGGGCACGCGCCGCGGCCGTGTCGAGCGCGTAGTCCCGCGGGTCGAGCGTCGCGAGCACCTCGCCCGCCCGGACCCGCGAGCCGATCTCGGCCGTGCGGCTTTGCACCCGGCCGCCGACGCGGAATGCGAGGTCGGTCTCGTAGCGTGCGTGGACGGTGCCGGCGTAGCGCACGACCGGTGCCTCGGCGGCGAGTCCGGCGCGTTCGGCGCGCACCGTGCGGACGTCGGCGACCCGTGACGCCGCCGACTCGTCGCCGCCACAGCCCCCGAGTGCGAGCAGGGCGGCAAACAGGGGGAGAAAAGCTTTCATCGGGCGATTATCGCCGATCCACCCGGATTTCGCGGGGATGTTCCGGGCCGCCGAGGCGGGGTTATGATGCGGGACGCATCGCGTGGCAACCGGCTTCCGGTTGTCGGCCGGATCCCTATTTGGCCCTGCTTTAACCTTTATATCCGTACGGAGTTGTCCCATGCCCAGTTCGTCGAAGCCCCTCACTGAAGCCGCCCTGCTGAAGATGCCTGCGTCCGCCTACATGAACGCCGCGCAACTGGCATTCTTCCGCGAGCGGCTCGAAGCCCTGCGTGACGAGATGCTGAGCAACGCCGCCGACACCGGCGAGCACCTCAAGGAAAACGAGAATTTCGCCGACCCCAACGACCGCGCGACGGTCGAGGAAGAGCACATGCTCGAGCAGCGCGTGCGCGACCGCGAACGCAAGCTGCTGAAAAAGATCAACAGCGCGCTCACCCGCATCGAAACCGGCGAATACGGCTGGTGCCTTGAGACCGGCGATCCGATCGGGCTGCCGCGCCTGCTCGCCCGGCCGACCGCCGAGTACTCGATCGAAGCGCAGGAGCGGCACGAACGCAAGGAAAAGCTGCACGCCTGACGCGCGCCCCTCTCGTCCGGGCGCCGTTCAGGCCGGCGCTCGGCCGCCCCGCCGACATCCGCTTCCGCCGTGATCCCGCCAGAACCCATTCCCGTCACCCTGCTCACCGGTTTCCTCGGCAGCGGCAAGACCACGGTGCTCAACCAGATCGTGCGCCAGCTGCCGCGCACGGCGATCCTGATGAACGAGTTCGGCGAAGTCGCACTCGACCACCAACTGCTGCAGGAGATGGAGGGGCCGCTGGCCCTGCTATCCGGCGGCTGCGTCTGCTGCACGATCTCGGGCAGCCTGTCGCCGACGCTGAAGAATCTCTGGATGGCGCGCGACCGCGGCGACATCCCGGCCTTCGAGCGGGTCGTCATCGAGACGACCGGCATCGCCGACCCGGTGCCGGTGCTCGACAACCTGCTGCACGACAACTGGGTGCGCGCGCGCTTTCGCCTCGACGGCGTCGTCGCCACGGTCGACGCGCTGGTCGGCATGGGCCAGCTCGACGAACACGCCGAGGCGGTCAAGCAGGTCGCGGTCGCCGACCGGCTGCTGCTGACCAAAACCGACCTCGCGCCGGCCGCGACGACCGCCGCGCTCCGCGAAAGGCTGGCGGCGCTCAACCCGGCGGCCGACATCCTGACGGTGACGCACGGCGCGCTCGATCCGGCGGCGATCCAGAACCTCGGCTTGTGGAACGCCGCGACGCGAACGCTCGAAGTCGCACGCTGGCTGAAGCCCGAGCGCTACCGGCAGGCCGTCGCCGGGCGACTCGGCGGCAAGCCGCGGACGGCACTGCACGACAGTCGGATCGAGGCGTTTTCGGTGCTGATCGACACGCCGCTCGATCGCTACGGCCTGCAGTCGGCGCTGTCGATGCTGACCGCATTTCGCGCCGAGAATCTGCTCCGCTTCAAGGCGATCGTGAACCTCAAGGGCGAAGCGCTGCCGGTCGTGCTCCACGGCGTCCAGCACGTGCTCTATCCGGAAGTCCAGCTCGACGCCTGGCCCGACGACGACCGCCGCAGCCGCTTCGTCTTCATCGTGCGCGATCTCGAACCGCAGTTCGTCGCCAAGCTGTTGGCCGATTTCTCCGGTGCCGCCCGGATTCCGGACCCTGCGACGCCGTGAACTTGGCGCAGAAATGCCTCGTCGGCGCGATCCGCGTCTACCAGCTCGCGCTCTCGCCCTGGCTGGGTCGGCAGTGCCGCTACCTGCCGACCTGCTCGGAGTACGGCAAGGAGGCGATCGAAAAGCACGGCGCGCTCAAGGGCAGCTGGCTCGCCGCGAAGCGCATCGGCCGCTGCCGTCCGGGCTGCAGTCACGGCTACGATCCGGTACCGCCGGTCGACCCGCGCAAGTAAAATGGCGGCCATGTCGCGCCGCCACCTGATTTCCTGGCTGTTCACGCTGAGCCTGCTGCTGGGCCAGGCGAGCGCGTTCGCGCACGCGATCGGTCACCTGCACAAATCCGAAGGCGGCGTTCCCGACCGCGTATGCGAAGTCTGCGTCGCGCAGGCCAACCTCGGCAGCGCGCCCCCGCCCGCGCCGCTCTGCCTGCCGGGCGCCGCCGCCGTCCACCTCGCGACAACGCCGATTTCCGCGGCCCCGACCCCGGACTTCCACGCGCGCCCCCAGGCCCGCGCCCCGCCCCCCACCGTCTGAAATCGCAATCTGTCGACCCTCCCGCGAGGCGCGTCGACCGTTTCCCTTTTTTGACGGAGTTCAAACATGTTACGTCCCGCCCTTGTGGCGGCCGCGCTCGCGGCCGCCTTTCCGGCCCACGCCGACAGCGAGGTCGACGCCTTGCGTGCCGAACTGAAGGAATTGAAAGCAAGCTACGAGGCGCGCCTGCGCGCCCTCGAAGCCCGCCTCGAGGCCGCCGACGCCGCGCCTGCTCCCGCGCCTGCCGTCGACACCGCGCAAGCCGACGCACCTGCCGCGCCGAAGCTCAACCCGGATATCTCGCTGATCCTGCAGGGCCGCTATGCCCAGCTCGACGATATCGAGCATCGCGCCATCAGCGGCTTCCTGCCGGCCGGACACGCGCACGAGACCGCGCGCGGCTTTTCGCTCGACCACACCGAACTCGTGATGTCGGCCAGCATCGACCCGTATTTCCGCGGCTATTTCAACCTCGCCCTGCAGGACGACGAAGTCGACATCGAGGAGGCCTGGTTCCAGACGACGAGCCTCGGCGAGGGCTTGTCGATCAAGGGCGGCCGCTTCCTTTCCGGCCTCGGCTACCAGAACGAGCAGCACCCGCACGCCTGGGACTTCGCCGACAACAGCCTGATGTATCGCGCGCTGTTCGGCGAGGCTTACGGCAACGACGGCCTGCAGCTGAAATGGGTCGCGCCGACCGAGCTGTACATGGAGTTCGGCGCCGAGGCCGGACGCGGCGCCAACTTCCCGGGCACCGACCGCAACCGGAACGGCGCCGGCAGCTACACGCTGTTCGGCCACCTCGGCGGCGATCTCGGCGTCTCGCACAGCTGGCGCGCCGGTCTATCCTATCTGCACGCCAGGGCGAGCGCGCGCGAAGGCGAACTCGACGACGTGGACGACGTCGAAATCGAGACCCTGTTCTCCGGCACGAGCAAGACCTGGCTCGCGGACTTCGTCTGGAAGTGGGCGCCCGAGGGCAACGCGCGCGAACGCAACTTCAAGTTCGCGGCCGAGTACTTCCGCCGCGAGGAGAGCGGCGAGTTGTGCGGCTTCGACGGCGTCAGCTCATGCACGGCCGGCACCGACGACGCGTACCGCGCGCGCCAGTCCGGCTTCTACGCGCAGGGCGTCTACCAGTTCATGCCGCGGTGGCGCACCGGCTACCGCTACGACCGGCTCGACCCGGGTTCGGTCGATTTCGGCGCGAATCCGCTCAGCCTCGCAAAAAGCGACTACAAGCCGACCCGCCACTCGCTGATGCTCGATTACGCACCGTCGGAGTTTTCCCGTCTGCGGCTGCAATACTCGAAGGACCAGTCGATGGCCGAGGTAAGCGAGAACCAGTGGTTCGTGCAATACATCCACAGTCTGGGCGCGCACGGCGCTCACAAATTCTGAGGAGACCGCCATGAAACGACTGCTTCTTGCGCTCGCCCTGTGGCTGCCCGTCGCCGCCTACGCGAGCCTCAACGTCTTCGCCTGCGAGCCCGAGTGGGCCGCGCTGGCGAGGGAAATCGGCGGCGACGACGTCAAGGTCTACGCCGCGACGACCGCGACCCAGGACCCGCACCGAATCGAGGCGCGGCCGAGCCTGATCGCGCAAATGCGGCGCGCCGACCTCGCGGTGTGTACGGGAGCCGAACTCGAAATCGGCTGGCTGCCGGTATTGCTGCGCGAGTCCGGAAACGCCCGCGTCCAGCCCGGGCGGCCCGGCTACTTCGAGGCCGCACGTTTGGTTCCCCTGCTCGACAAGCCGCGCCGGCTCGATCGCGCCGAGGGCGACGTGCATGCGCTCGGCAATCCGCACATCCACACCGACCCGCGCAACATCCTGCGCGTCGCCGAGTCGCTGACGGCGCGCATGGCCGAGCTCGATCCCACCAAGGCCGCGGCTTACCGCGCGCGAGGGCAGGCCTTCGGCACGCGCTGGCAGGCCGCGATCGCGCGCTGGGAAGCGCGCGCCGCCACGCTAAAGAGTGTCCCGGTCGCGGTTCAGCACAAGTCGTTCAGCTACCTGCTCGCCTGGCTCGGACTGCGCGAGGTCGCCATCCTGGAGCCCAAGCCGGGGGTCGACCCGTCGGTCGCCCATCTCGCGCGCGTGGCGGCGCAGCTCGAAACGACCCCGGCGCGGATGGTGCTGCGAACCGCCTATCAGAGTCCGCGTCCGGCGGCCTGGCTCGCCGACCGCGCAGGCATTCCGGCGCTCGCCTTGCCGTATACCGTGGGCGGCAACGCGCAGGCGAAGGATTTGTTCGCGCTCTTCGACGACACGCTGGACCAGCTGCTGAAGGCGGCACGATGAACGCGGCGTTCGCCCCCGACCTGCTGGCCTGGCCCTTCGCGGTCGGGCTGCTGGTGCTCGCGACCCACGTCCCGCTCGGGCGGCGGGTGCTCGCGCGCGGCATCATTTTTCTCGACCTCGCGATCGCGCAGCTCGCCGTCCTCGGCGTAGTCGCGGCACACGCCCTCGATCTCGCCGCCAGCGACTGGGCCACGCAGGCCGCCGCGGCGACGGCCGCGCTCGCGGGCGCCGCGCTGCTCGCAGGCTTCGAAAAGCGCTGGCCCGCGATCCAGGAAGCGCTGATCGGTTCGAGCTTTGTCGTCGGCGCCAGCCTCGCCGTCCTGCTGCTGGCGGGCGACCCCCACGGCGGCGAGCATCTGGCCGAACTGCTGACCGGCCAGCTTTTGTGGGCGACGCGTTCGCAGGCGCTGTGGATCGCCGCGCTGTACGCGCTGCTGCTCGCGGTAATGGCATGGCGGCGCGAGCGCCTCACAGGTCTCCCCTTCTATCTCGTCTTCGCGCTGGCGATCACGGCGTCCGTGCAACTGGTCGGCGTGTATCTGGTGTTCGCGAGCCTGATTCTGCCGGCGCTGGCGGTGCGCGGGCTGGCCCCAGCCCGCGCCGTCGCGAGCGGCTGGCTGCTCGGTGCCGCGGGCTACGGTGGCGGCCTCGCATTCTCGGCCGGCTACGACCTGCCGGCAGGGCCCGCGATCGTCGTCGCGCTGGCCGTCATCGCCCTCCTGGGCGGCGCCCTGCTTCGGGTTGCCGCAGCGGGTGGAGAGCGCTAGTATCTGCTGACTCCGCCCCCGACGCTCGCATACCCTTCCGTGGCTCTCCCGTTTTTCAAAAAAGGCAAGGACAAGCCCAGCGCGCCCACGCCCAAGCAGCCCGCGCCGATCGCCGACCCGTTTACCCAGCCCATGCTCACGATGGGCCGCGCGGGCGGCAGCGGCATCGTGGTCGAAGAGACGAGCGGAGCGCCGCAGTCGCCGATCGACGAGGCCGCGATCCTCTACGCGAGTGCGCAGCCCGACATGGCCGAGCGCATGCTGCGGGACGTCCTCGCCGGGGGCGATCGCCGCGCCTGGTACATGTTGTTCGACCTCTATGCGCTGCAGAACCGCGAAAAGGACTTCGATCAGCTTGCGCTCGATTACGCGCGCCGCTTCGAGTCCTCGCCGCCGGTCTGGCACAAGCCCGCTGCCACGGAGGCCAGCGGCAGCCTGCCGCAGCAGCAGTCGGCCCAGCTCGAATTGCCAAGCCTGCTCGATAAAGCGGCGGCTGCCATGCTGCACGAAGGGATCGGCGGCGCCGCCAAGAATGCGGTCGTGCGCATCGACTTCTCGCGGATCGAGATGGTCGACGAGTCGGGCGCCGAAGAATGCGCCAGGATCCTCGGCGCCGCGCGCAAGGCCCGGCGCAAGCTCCAGGTCAGCGGGGTCGACCGCCTCATCGCCCTGCTGCAGGATCTGCTGCGCGCAACGCACAGCCGCGCCGTCCACTGGCTGCTGCTGCTCGAGCTCTACCAGACCCTCGGACAGCAGGAGCGCTTTGAAGATCTGGCCGTCGACTACGCCGTGCGTTTCGAGGTGTCGCCGCCTTCCTGGAGCGAGGTGCAGGCCGCCGAGGTGGTCCACGCCGAGCCAGCCGCGCCGGTCGACGACGCAGTGCGGCTGAGCGGCGAAATCACGCCCGCCGACGACAGCGCGCTGCAACAACTGAGCGCCCATGCCGCCAACCACAACGAGGTGCTGGTCGACCTCAGCGAGGTCGCACGCGTCGATTACGGCAGCGTCAGCCAGTTCATCAGCGTGCTGATGCAGTGCCTGGGCAGCGGCAAGAGCATCACCCTGCGCGGCCACAACGCGCTGATTCACGAACTTTTCCGCGTCATGGGGATCGATCAGCTGGCGCAGCTGCTGCCACGTCACCCCGACTGAGCAGGCCGGGCCCCGCAGGACGCATCGGCAGGTCGCGACCGGCTCACTACGCCGGTCGCGCAAACGCTTTTCAGGATCATCATGGAACAGTATCGAGGCACCACCATCCTTTCAGTCCGTCGCGGCGCCGAAGTCGCGCTCGGCGGCGACGGCCAGGTGACCTTGGGCAACATCGTCATCAAGTCCACCGCGCGCAAGATTCGCCGGCTCTATCAGGAAAAGGTCCTCGCCGGTTTCGCCGGCGGCACGGCCGACGCCTTCACGCTGTTCGAGCGCTTCGAAGCGAAGCTCGACAAGCATTCGGGGCATCTATTGCGCAGCGCGGTCGAGCTCGCCAAGGACTGGCGCACCGATCGCATGCTGCGCCGCCTCGAGGCGATGCTCGCGGTCGCCGACCGCGAGCATTCGCTGATCATCACCGGCAACGGCGACGTACTCGAACCCGAGCTCGGCATCGCCGCGATCGGCTCGGGCGGTGCGTTCGCCCAGTCGGCCGCGCGGGCGCTGCTCGAGAATACGGATCTCGCGCCCCTTGAAATCGTCAAGAAGAGCCTCACCATCGCAGGCGACATCTGCATTTATTCGAACCAGAATCACGTGATTGAAGTGCTAGGGGACAGGGGTCAGGATTCAGGGGTCAGGGAATGAGCGGCCTCCGGCCGCGCCCCTAAAAGAAGCCGCGAAGCGACAACGCCCCCCTGATCCCTGAATCCTGAATCCCGGCCCCTAAAATGACTCCCAAGGAAATCGTCCACGAACTCGACAAGCACATCGTCGGCCAGGCCGCCGCCAAGCGCGCGGTCGCCGTCGCGCTGCGCAACCGCTGGCGGCGCCAGCAGGTCGCGGAGCCGTTGCGCCAGGAAATCACGCCCAAGAACATCCTGATGATCGGCCCGACCGGGGTCGGCAAGACCGAGATCGCGCGGCGCCTGGCGCGGCTTGCCAACGCCCCGTTCATCAAGATCGAGGCGACGAAGTTCACCGAGGTCGGCTACGTCGGGCGCGACGTCGACACGATCGTCCGCGACCTCATGGAGACGGCTGTCAAGCAGATGCGCGAACAGGCGACCGCGAAGGTGCGGTTCCGCGCCGAGGAAGGCGCCGAGGAGCGCATTCTCGACGCGCTGCTGCCGCCGTCGCGCGGCTTCGGCGAAACCGAACCGCCCCGCAGCGACGGCGCGGCGCGGCAGCGCTTCCGCAAGATGCTGCGCGAGGGTCAGCTCGACGACAAGGAAATCGAGATCGAGGTCGCAGCGGTCACCCCGAGCATGGAAATTTTCGCACCGCCGGGCATGGAAGACCTGTCGCAGCAACTGCAGGGCATGTTCCAGAACCTCGGGCAGAGCCGCAAGCAGATGCGCAAGCTCAAGGTGCGCGAAGCCGTGAAGCTCGTGACCGAAGAGGAAGCCACCCGCCTCATCAACGACGAGGAGACGAAGCAACAGGCGCTCGAGGCGGTCGAGCAGAACGGCATCGTTTTCCTCGACGAGATCGACAAGATCGCCACGCGCAGCGACGCGCACGGCAGCGACGTCTCGCGCCAGGGCGTGCAGCGCGACCTGCTGCCGCTGATCGAGGGCACGACGGTCTCGACCAAGTACGGCATGGTCAAGACCGATCACATCCTCTTCATCGCGAGCGGCGCGTTTCACCTCTCGAAGCCGTCGGACCTGATTCCGGAACTGCAGGGGCGGCTGCCGATCCGCGTCGAATTGCAGGCGCTTTCGGTGGACGACTTCGAGCGCATCCTAACCGCGACCGACGCCTGCCTGACGCGGCAGTACGAAGCGTTGCTGGCGACCGAAGGCGTGGCCCTGCGCTTCACCGAAGGCGGCATCCGGCGGATCGCCGAGATCGCGTTCGAGGTCAACGAGCGCACCGAGAACATTGGCGCCCGCCGCCTGCACACGGTCATGGAAAAGCTGCTCGAGGATATTTCCTTCGACGCCGGGAGCGTTACCGGCGAGCACGTCATCGATGCCGAGGCGGTCAGCAGCCGGCTCGCGGCGCTCGCCGCACGCGAGGACCTCGCCCGCTACGTGCTGTAGGCAACTGCTGTTAGCATAGGCGGCCGCCGTGACGCCGCGCGTGCGGCTACGCCTGACGCCGCGGCCCCTACCGATTCACTTTTCTTGTTCAGCGTAATCCACCCGATGAAATCCGACGCCGTTCCCCGCCAGCCGATCGAAGCCCGCGGCAAATTCCTCTCCACGATCCTGTTCGGAAGCCGCTGGCTTCAGGTCCCGCTGTATCTGGGCCTGATCGGTGCGCAACTCGTGTACGTCGTCCATTTCATGGTCGAACTCGAGCATCTCGTCGTCGGCACCTTCACGCTGTCCGAAGAGGCGATCATGCTGATCGTGCTCGGCCTGATCGACGTCGTCATGATTTCGAACCTGCTGATCATGGTCATCGTCGGCGGCTACGAGACCTTCGTCTCGCGCCTCAACCTCGAGGGCCATCCCGACGAGCCCGAGTGGCTGTCGCACGTCAACGCCAACGTGCTGAAGGTCAAGCTCGCGACTGCGATCATCGGCATCTCGTCGATCCACCTGTTGAAGACCTTCATCAACGCGCCCAACCTTGCCGACAAGGTGCTGCTCTGGCAGACCGTCATCCACATGGCGTTCATCGTCTCGGCGGTCGCGATCGCCTACATCGACAAGCTGATGCCGCAGACCGGCAAGCACTAACTCCGCCCGGGGGAACCGCCCGCTCAGTGCGCTTCCCGTACCTCGTCCATGATCTCGACGACGTCCTTTTCCCAGCGCTCGAAAAGCGGCCTGAGTTCGGGGTCCGGGAAAAACTCGCGCAGCATCTTCGGATGGCCGGTCACGAGTATGGCCTGGTCGCCTTCGGCGAAGATCGTGATGTTGAGCGGCAGAAACGGAATCAGGCCCGGCTCCTTCGCAGTCGCGCGCCGGACCTCGTCGTGCTTGCCGAAGTACACCACGCGATACATGTCGCTCTTGTAGGCGCGGCGCTCGAGGTTTTCGTTGACCTGCTGAAGGCGCGTGACGGCGTAGCCGCGCGAGGAGATGGCCGACTGCAGCAGCGTCATCGCTTCGGGGAACTGGGTGTCGACGCGCGTCATCATGAGGTCGGCCGCCGCAGCAGGCGCGCTCAGCAGCACGCTCAGGCAAGCGGCGCCGAGCCAACTCAGCGATGTCTTCATAAGGTGGCCTCCTCGAGGATCGCGGTGTAACTCTTCGTCATCTCGTCGCACAGCCGGTTCAGTTCCGAGTTGTTGAACAGGCGGCTCAGCACATTGGGATTGACCGACATCACCTGCACCTTGCCCGCGTTTTCCAGGATCGTGACGCGGCACGGCAGGAACATGCCGACCCGCGGGTCGATGGCCAGCGCCTGGTTGAGCATGCTGATGTTGCAGAAATAAACGATCACCTGCTTGGGATTTTCGTTTTCAGGCTTCGTCAACCCGTATTCCAGGGTCTGCACGCGCCCGTAGAAGAAGTTGTTGTTGCTCACCGCGCGCTTGACGTTCTCGACCGTCGTATCGAAGTCGTAGTCCGAATCGCGGACGATCACCGGGCTCCCGACTTTGAGGATCTTCGCGCTTCCCGGCAGCGGCTCTTTTTCAAAATTGCGGACATGGCTGACGATGTCGTCAATGTCCTTTTCGGTGAGCCCTTGCTTGAGGAAGGACACCATCGGCGTACCCTCGCGGCCGTGCATCAGCGTGGCCTTGATCATCGCGTCGCTGGCGGCCTTGAGGAAGCCCGGGTTGTGCAGGGCGGGCGCCATGATCAGCAGATCGCGCGGGCGCGAGAAGGTGACGCCCGTGCCTTTTCCGCCTTCACCGTCGGCGCCGTGGCAGGCCGCGCAGTGCTTGGCGAAAAGCTGCTTGCCGCGCGCAGGGTCACCTTTCACCGGCTGCTCCGAAAACACGGCCGTGCCGCCCTTATTCCAGCCGCGCACGTGGCGCACGATCGCCTCGACTTCGGCCTTGTCGAGGTGCGCAAACGCGGGCATCACCCGGCCGGGCCTGCCGTAGCGAATGGTCTTGCGCAGGTAGTCGTCGCTGACGGCCGCCTGGAAGGCCGGCAGCGCGAGCGGAACCCCGATCCCACCGGTGCCGTTGACCCCATGGCAGGCCGCACAATTGCGGCCGTAGAGCCGGGCGCCGTCGACGGCGGCCGCCTGGAGCATGGACGGGGCGAGACCCGCCACGAAGCTTGCAAGCAGTAACAGACGCATCAGCATGATCTTCCCATCCATCCGATCGGACACGATTTAATATATTATTATATTAATATATATTTAATAAGCGCGATAGCGCGAATTTCCGTCACTCCTGCCGCCAAATATAGCCGACATCCCGCGCGCCGCTCGGGACTTTCGGCAGGGCCCGGCTAATAGCGCCATCGACATTACTTATTGGCTGCGATCGGTACGCCGACGGAAAATCGCGGAACCTCTTTTCATATCTTTTTTTCGGAGACACCCCATGGCGACCCGCGACACTCTCGCTTCCAAGGAAGGGCAATGCAGCAGCGGCGCCGAATACGCGGCCCTTGCGCTCGAAGCGCTGCAGGAGCCGACCGACGCGGCCTATGCGAAGGAGCTGATGGACCGCGTCGCGGACGACTGCCAATTCACCAAAGACCTGGCTGCCTGCGCGATCGTCTACCAGGCGCTGGGCGAGCAGGCCCGGGCCGAGGAACTGCTGCAGACCGCGGAAGACTACTGCATGAGCGGGGACGAGCAGGTCGCGCTGGCGGAAGCCAAGTTCAAGATCTCGGGCGACAAGGCCGCCGCGATCGGCGCCTATGAAAAAGCGCTCAAGGAAACCGGCAATCTCGACCCGCTGATCGATCTTGCGAGGAACGTCATGGGCGTGATCGCCGACCCGGCCTTCGCCAAGAAGGTCCTCGAGAAGGCCGAGGCGAAGATTTCGCGCGCGGTCGAGTACAGCAAGCTCGCTGCCGCCTCGGCGGAACACCTGCTGGACAAGGAGTACGCCGCGGCGATCTTCAGCAAGGCCGCCGAGAAGCTTTCCGCAGTGCCAGATCTGCTGGCGCTCGCCGCCGAGGTGACCAAGACTCTCGGTGACCCCGAAAAAGCGCGTGCGCTCTACCAGCGCGCGCTCGAGGGTGCGACCGACTTCAACGCCGCGAAGACGCTGATCGAGTCGGCGAAACAGGCGGGGGACGCCGCATTCACCCAGGCCGCGCTCAAGAAGGCGGGCGATCTCGCCAGCGCGACCGGCGACTACATCGAACTCGCCGCCGGGCTTGCCGGCGTCGGCGACAAGTCCGGCGCCGCCGCCCTGCTCGACAAGGCCGAAGACGCGGTGGCGGGGCTCGACGAGATGCAGAAGCTCGTCAGCGCGGTCGAGGCCCATCTCGCCGACGACGCCGAGCGCCTCGCGCGGGTCAAGGCCAAGCTCGAGAAGCGCCAAGCCAATCACGCGCGCTACATGGAATTCCAGCAACTCGAAAAAGATGCGGTCAACGTCAAGCAGTTCCTCGCCCTCGCCGAACGCGTCCGGCTGGAACTGGAAGACCCCTTCTATTCGGCCAAGCTGATCGAGTCGGCGGAAACCCTTCTCGACGGCACCGGCTATCAGTTCTCACGTTACAAGCCGATTCTTCTGGCGGTCGACAAGAACCTCGACGACACGGCCTGGCTCGAACGCCTGCTCGACCGCGCCGCCGAAAATGCGGCCGACTTCGTCGCCTTCCGGGATCTGGTCGTGACCGCCGCGCATCTTCAGCATCGCGAACTCGGCGTGTCGAAGGCGCGCGCCTACCTCGCCGCGCGTGAGGCCGAACTCGCCGCCGATTCCGAGACCTCGGTTTACGACATCGCCAAACTCGCCGAGGCGAGCTACGCGGCGACCCGGGACAGCGCCGAGGCCGGCCGCCTACTCGAACTCGCGCGCGCGCAGGCGAAGGACCATTTCGCGCTGACCCACATCGGCCGCCTGTACGGTTCGATGGGCGACGAGGCCAAGGCCGACGAACTCTATGCGGCCGCGGCGGCGGCGTGCCCGAGCGGCGACGCCTGCATCCAGTTCATCGACCGGCTCAAGGGCTTCGCGCTGCCCACCGAGGCATTGAAAAAATGGTACGTGCAATGCGGCGCCCACCTTTCCGCGCCGGCCGACAAGCTGCGCTGGGCCGAGGGCATCGCCGACGCCCTCAACGACAAGCGCTGGGCGACCGAGGTTTACGGCGAACTGGCGGGCCAGTTCAGCGGAGCGGACGCCGCGCGCTTCGAATTCAGCCGCCGCACGCACGCCGATCTGGGTTATTTCGGCGCCACGCGCCGCCATTGAGGACGCGTGATGCCCCTGAATACGGCCCGGTTATTCGGGCCGTATTTGTTTGTACACTGCGGAGTGAAGCTGTTGCAGGAGCCCCTCCATGGTCGAAAACCTGTCCGCCCTGATCGACACCGTACAGAAGAACTGCACCATCGCGGATGCCCGTCACGCCCGTGACATGACGATGTGCACCTTCCTGCTCGAAATGCGCGAGTACTACCGCTGGGAGATGGAAATCCCCTATGGGGCGCGGCTGCCCCGCGACGAGCTCGGCGACTGGCTGAACGCTCGGGAAAGCCTCTGGGATACGGTGGAAGAAGAGGAATTCGCCCGACTCCCGCTCAACGAAGGCGAAATCGACCCCTTCGAGACCGACGACGTCAACCGCGCACTGATCCCCCAGGGCCTCGTCTACAGCAGCGGTCTCGGCCGCTTCCGCAAGCCGCATTTCGTGCTCGCCGAACTGAAGCGCGCCGAAGTCCGCGAAGGCGTCAAGGTGCTCGTCGCAGGCTGCGAATACGCGCGCGACCTGATCGCGCCGCCGGCCGCGATGCGCGACGGCGCCATCTTCTTGCGCACGGACGCGGTGCGTCGCCTGCTGTGGAACAAATACGAGGAATGGCAGTGGAAGGAAAAGGACACGGCGCTCGGCCGCGCCTTCGCCCACTACGGCTTCGACGGCGACAGCGAGCGCGCGCTCGACCGCATGGCTGAAGCCGAAAGCGAGGCCATGATCCTGCACGAGATCGGCGAGGCGCGCGCCGAAGTCTTGCTCGGCGAGGACTGGAACACGATGCTGGGCCAACTCGGTTCGCGACACGCCGAACTGCTGGCGCGCGCGGTGCGAGATCACCTCGCCGACTGCCTCGTGACCTTGCCCACGCTGATCGAGCGTGGGGCCGTCGGCTCGCTGCACTTCTACGTCGCGAATCTGTCCGGGTTACGACGCGCCCTGTTTCCGGCCCTGCAACAGGCCTACGAGACTTGGCTCGCGAGCCGCGACGGCGGGCCTTTCGTCGACGTCGTGGCGGGCGCGCAAGGCCACTGGCTCGACGCGGCGCGCCAACTGACGACGACTTATCTGCGCGATCCGGACACTGCCGATGCCAGGATCGCCCGCCTCGCCGACGCCGACCTGGGCAAGCTCAGGCTCTGACCCGAGCGCCCTCCGCTTCAGCCCTTTTATCAGGCCGGTAGCGAAACGGTCTGACCGAGTTGTTCTGCGATCGCGTCGAGCAGCTGCTGCTCCTGATAGGGCTTGCCCAGGTACACGTTGACGCCGATTTCGAGCGCGTGGTTGCGGTGCTTGTCCGCAGTGCGCGAGGTGATCATGATGATCGGCACCGACGCGAGGCGCGCGTCCGCGCGCATGACCCGCGCGAGCTCGAAGCCGTCCATGCGCGGCATCTCAACGTCGAGCAATACGACGTCCGGGATCAGGTCGTGCATTTTCTCGAGCGCATCGACGCCGTCCTTCGCGGCGTCGACGCGGAAACCCTCGCGACTCAGCAGGCGCGTCGTGATCTTGCGCACGGTCAGCGAATCGTCGACTACGAGCACCAGCGGCGGCTGCGGCGCCGCGCTGACCTCGACCGGCGCGACCGGCGCGCTGCGTCCCGCCGCGCTCCGCGACTGGCTCGCCTGACGCAGCGCCAGCGGTACGGGATTGAGGATCAGGATCACGCGCCCGTCGCCACGCACGGTCGCGCCGGCGACGCCCGTGATCCGCGCGATCTGCGGGCCGATGTTCTTGACCACGATTTCGCGCGTTCCCTCGATGAGGTCGACCAGCACCGCCGCCTGGCTCGCGCCGCTGGCGACGAGCACGACCGGGTTGTAGCGCTGCACTTCGTGCACCGCGTCGGGGTCGCCGAGCAGGTGAGGTAAATAGGCGAAGGGGTAACGCGCGCCGCGCCAGTTGACTTCTCCGCTGGCCCTGGCCTGCTCGAGCTCGTGCGGCTTCAGTTCGAGCACCTGCTGGACGAGCGGCGCCGGCAGCGCGTAGTCGTGCTTCGCCGCCTGGACCATGACCGCCTGCGTCATCGCCAGCGTCAATGGCAGATAGATCTCGAAGCGCGTGCCCCGGCCCGCGGTCGAGGCGATGTCGATGCGGCCGCCGAGCGCCGAGATCTCGCTTTTCACGACGTCCATGCCGACGCCGCGTCCGGCGACCTGACTCACGGTTTCGGCCGTGGAGAAGCCGGCGGCGAAGATCATCTGCGCGAGCAGACTTTCGGTCGGTTCGGCGCCTGGCAGCAGGAGACCGTTTTCCTCGGCCTTCTGTCGAATGCGTGCGTAATCGAGGCCGGCACCGTCGTCCGTCACCGTGATCAGCATTTCGTTGCCCGACTGGCGCGCCGACAGCACGATTTCGCCGAACTCGGGCTTGCCCGCGGCGCGGCGCACTTCGGGCGCCTCGACGCCGTGGGCCAGTGCGTTGCGCAGCAGATGCTCGATCGGCGCCGTGACTTTTTCCAGCACCGAGCGGTCGATTTCCAGGTCGCCGCCCTGGATGTCGAGCTGCGCACGCTTGTCGACGTCGCGCGCAGTCTGCCTCACCGTGCGATACAGTCGCTCAGCGACCGAATAGAGCGGCACCATGCGCACGCGCAGCAGGTCCTGCTGCAGTTCGCGGTTCAGTCGCGTCTGCTGGATCAAGGCGGCGTCGGCCTCGCCGAGCCGCGCGAGCAGGATGTGCTGCACGGTCGAGATGTCGTTCACGCTTTCAGCGAGGAAGCGCGTGACCTCCTGGAAACGCGTGAAACGGTCGAATTCGAGCGGGTCGAATTGTTCCGCGACGCCTTGGGTCTGGAACGTCGCCTGCATCTGCGACTCGGCCTGGATTTCGACTTCGCGGATATGGCCGCGCAGCCGCGCCAGCGCGTCCGACAATTCGTTGACGTGACGCTTGAAGGCAAACACTTCGCTCTCGATCCGCGACCGTGCGATCGCGACCTCGCCCGCCTGATTGACCATGCGGTCGACCCAGTCGGCGCGGACGCGCAAGGTAAGCGCATTACTGTCGCGGCTGGCTGCTTGCGCCGGCGCGAGCGGCTCGGCCGCAGCGGCCGTCGCCGCGGCTTCTTCCGGCCGCAGCACGGGCTCGGTCGGCGCGGCGAGCGGTGCGTCGTCGATCGGCGGCGCAAGCTCGCCCTGCTTGAGGCGCTCGACGGCATCGGCAAGACGGTCGAGCTGCGCTTCGAGCGTGTCGAACACGGCCTCGGTCGCACTGAGCTGGCCCTCGATCACCGCGATCACCCGCGATTCCATCACGTGGGTCAGCTCGCCGAGACGCATCGCGCCGACCATGCGCGCGCTGCCCTTGATCGTATGCAGGTTGCGGCGCAACGCGTCGCGCGGGCCCGACGCCGCCGGGTCGGCCTTCCACACGCGGAGCTGAACACTGGTATCGGGGACCAGCACGTCGGCCTCCTCGAGGAAAATCGGCAGCAGCTGCTGGTCGATTTCGTCGGCGACCTCGCGTCGTTCGAAGACGGGCGCCGGTCCCGCAGCGGGGCTCTCGGGCACGAATGTGCTGACGTCGGGCAGCGGGGCGCGCGTATCGCCGCGGGCCGCCGTGTCCAAATCCGGCGCAACGATCCCGGTTGCGTCCTCGCCGCCGCTCGCCTCAGCGGTCGGCGCGAATGCCTGGGCGTCGAGCTCGGACTGTTCATCCTCGAGTTCGCCGAGCGCGGCGATCAGGTCGTGCGCGGGTTCGGGCAACTCGCCGCCCTCGACCGACGCCATCATGGCGTGCAGGCGCGCGACCGTATCCTGGACCAGCGGCAGATGCGCCGGAGGAAGCGGCAAGTGGGCAAAGCGGTTCCAGTACTGCTCGAGTGCGAGCGACAACTCGGCGAGAACGCCGAGCCCCGCGGTGCCCGCGATGCCGCCGAGCGTATGAACGGCGCGCCGCGCATCCTCACCGACCGCACGATGCACCGTTTCGGCGTGCCGCGCACTTTCTTCCTGCAGCACCGCGAGGCGCTGATGCGCCTCAGTGACGAAAATCTCGTAGAGACCGCTCGAAACGCAGACGCTGCCGATGCACACTTCGTCCGTAGCGTCCTGCCCGGCCGGCACGCGGGCGTATTCGACGACGGCGCCATGCGCCGCGTCGTTGTCGGACACGGGCTGCACTTCGGGCTGCGCCGGCGGCGCGACGAAGGCGTCGCCCGTGGTCTCGGGCAGCGAGAACGCGGGTTCGACTTCGAGCACCGCGGGCTGGACAGGCGGCGCATCGACGCCGCAGGAGTCCGCCTCGGCGGCAGGAGAATCCGCGGCCACGCGGCCCGGCTCGGTCTCGTCGAGGCCGGGCCATGCATCGATCGTGGCATCCGATTGCGCCGATGGCGTCACGTCGTCCGCCGCCTTGAGGCTGATGTCGAGCGATGGCAGTTCAGAGGTCGGCCCGCTCGGCGCCACGGCCACAAATTCGACGACCGGCGCGTCGAACGGAAGGCCTTGGGCGACGCGGTCGACCGCGTCGAGCAAGGCAGGGACCGGAAGCAGCGGCGTCCGCTTGGTCTTGAGGGCGTCGACCCAGTCGTGGAATACCGAACGCGCTCGGCCGACGAGATGGATCAGGTCGGCGCTGACGGGTTTTTTCTCGGCGAGCCAGCCGTTCAGCAGCTGTTCATGGCGCCACGCGGTCTCACCGAGGTCTTCGAGCCCGACCATGCGGCCACTGCCCTTGAGCGTATGGAAGGCGCGGCGCACGACGGTCAGCGACTCGCGGTCGTCCGGCTGGCTCTGGCAGCCCTCGCAGGCCTCGCCCATCGTCGCAAGCACCTCCTCGGCCTCCTCGAGAAAGATATCGAGCAGTTCGGGCTCAGCCCCTTCGGGAATCACGACGCGAAGCATAGTGTCCGTCGCGCTTGTACCGGTGTCCGCCGATGCTGATGCCAGCTCGGGCCCGAGCTCGACCTCGGGCAGCCCCGCGAGGAGAGAAACCGGCGGGGCTTCGACGTCCGCTGAGACCTCGAGTCCGGTGACGGCAAACGCTTCCAGGGGATCGGCAGGCGCCTCTGCGACGGGCTCGGATTCATCCGGCTCCGTGACGGCGTCGTCATCGACGGCGATCGTGGCGGTCGCACGTGCGGGTAACGCGAGTCCGGTGAGCGCGGCGATGTCGGCGTCGAGTGCGACGGGTGCCGCCGCTGCCTCCCGGCAGGCAGCGAGCGCCGATCCGGTCTGCTGCTTCAGTCGGACGTCGTCGATCAGCTCGGCATCGCGGCCGAGCTCGCTCAGCGCGTCAAGGAATTTTTTTTTTGCCGCGCCGTCCGGGTCGTCCCGCCACACAGCATAAGTGTCCCGGACCTCGGTCTTGCGCCCGGGGAGCCCGGATTCGACGGTGTCGTCAAACCCGCCTTCGTCCGCGCCGTTCGACGCAGTGAGACCGAACTCGGCCAGCACCGGGCGCAGGATGCGCGCCGCATCGGCGCGGCCGGCGCAGTAGGCTTCGATGTACAGCCCGAGGCTCGAGAACGCGTCGGCCAGACGCTGCTGCGCCGCTTGGTCAGGATAGCCGCTGTCGATGAAGGGCTGCACGCTGGCGCTCGCGGCGATCAGCAATGCGGCCGCGTCGGGCAGTTCGAGCATGGTCAGCGCGCCCTGGGCCTGCTGCGCCAGCGCGGGCAAGCCCGCGAGCGCCTCGCGCTCGTTCTCGTCACGGAAGAAGGCGTCGAGGGCCTCCTCCATCTGCTTCAGATTTTGTCCGACCTCCTGCGCCATGTGCGTCAGCATGTCACGCTCGGCTTCGCGCTGGGCGGCGGCGTCGGGTGCGCCGGCCGGCATCTCGCGGCCTTCGATCAGGGCCATCAGGCGTGCATGCTGGGCAGCGGCGCGGGCGGCGAAATCGGCATGCAGCACGTCTTCCTGCGCCACCCCGTTCTGCAGGAAGAGCAGCGTCGCCGCCACTTCGAGTTCGGCCTGTTCGCGGGCTTCGCCCGTACGCGTGCCGGTCGCCGCGGCAAGTGCCGAGAGGCCGTCGAGCAAGGCCTTGAGGCCACTTTCGGCGAGCATCTGCGTCTGGGGCTGCATGCGTTCGAGCTGGGTCTGGAATTGCACCAACTGCGCTGCGTCGCCTTCGACATAGGCGCGCCAGTTGTCGTGCGCGGCCTTCAGGCCGGCGTTGAGCGCGTCGAGCACCGGGCGCATGCGCGCCAGCGCCTCGGGATCGAGCATGCCGCGCCCTGGCAGGTAGCGATCGAGGCCGAAGGTGGCGCGGACTTCGGCCGCACGGCCGTCGAGGCTCTGGCTCTTCGCGACGAAGAAGAGCGCGTCGCGCAGCAGACGTTCGGCAACCTGCGGCGAGCCTTCCATGAGCCGCCGCATCTGCAGGTCGACGCGGGCGAGCAATTGCTTGACGTGGAAGTCGGCTTCGACGCCGTGCGCGATCAGACTGTCGACGAAGCCCACACAGGCCCACCAGAAGGTGCGCGAGGCCTGCGAGGGCGCGACCTGCTCGATCGCCGCAAGCGCGTCGCGCATGCGGCGCAGACCCTGCTCGGCGTCGACGTTGCGCAGAAAGGCCAGCAGCCCGCGCTGGAACGTCGCACGCGCGGACTTGACCTCGGCCGCGAGCGCTTCGGGCGCCAGTGCCACGGCGGGGCCGGGCGACACCCGGCTGCGCATGTCGGGGAAGAACAACTCGCCTTCGAACACGCGCTCGGCGCCCTGCAGTTCGCGCAAACGCTTGTACAGCGGAAACAGCGCGAGTTCGCCGGTGCCGCGGCCGTCCGCGAGATCCCGCACCCAGCGCTGCAGGCCCTCGATGGCGTTGCGCAACGCCCGCACGAGCGCGTCGTTCGGCTGTGCCCGACTTTCGTCGAGGTCGCCGAGCAGCGACTTCAGCGCATCGGCGAGCGTCGCAGCGCCTTCGAGGCCGACCATGCGTAGCGCGCCGGCGACCTGATGGGCGTCGTCGCGCGCCAGGCGCATGGCATTGGTGAGATCGCCGTCGGCGCTGTAGGCCTGGATACGCCCGAGCGCGGCCTGGAGGGCTGCGTCGATGTCCGCGCGCACCCAATTCAGGGGACCGGTGTCGTAATCGAGTAAGGCACTCATGATGTTATTCCTGACGTTGGTTGCGGCCTTGTCGGCAGTGTCCGGCGACGCGGTCAGGCGAGCTTGAAGCCTGCGATCGAGTTCTTGAGGTCCTGGGCCAGCTGTTTCATGCCGCCGATCGAGTCCGCCGTCTGCTGGGTGCCTTCGCTGGTCTGTGCGGAAATCGTCTTGATGTCCTGCATGGTCTCGGCGACGAGCGCCGTCGACTCGGCCTGGTTCTGGGTCGCCGAGGAAATGTCGGCGATCAGGCCGGCGAGCTTCTTCGACACGTCGCCGATCTCGGCCAGCGTCTGACCCGCCGCGTCCGACAGCTTCGCCCCCTCGACCACGCCCTGGGTCGAGACCTCCATCGCCGCGACCGTGTCGTGGGTGTCGGACTGAATCGTCTTAACGATCGCTGCGATCTGCTTGGTCGCGTCGGCCGAACGTTCCGCCAGGCGTTGCACCTCTTCCGCGACGACCGAGAATCCGCGGCCGGCCTCGCCCGCCGACGCCGCCTGGATCGCGGCGTTGAGCGCCAGCACGTTGGTCTGTTCGGTAATGTCGGAAATCAGCTCGACGATTTCGCCGATCTCCTGCGACGACTCACCGAGACGCTTGATTCGCTTCGACGTTTCCTGAATCTGTTCGCGCAGCGTGTTCATGCCGGTGATCGCGTTGGCCACGGCCTGCTGGCCTTTTTCGGCGGCCGCGAGCGACTGCTCCGCGACCTTGGCGGATTCGGCGGCGTTGCCCGACACCTGCTGCACGGACTGCGCGAGACGCACGACCGCGACCGACGTCGCTTCGATTTCATCGGTCTGGCGGCGTGCCGCCTGCTGCAGCGACTCGGACACCTTGCCGGCTTGGCTCGCCGCCTGGTCCATCTGCTGGGTCGCGTTGTTGATCCCGCGCACCAGGGTGCGCAGCTCCTCGACCGTGTAGTTGATCGAGTCGGCGACCGCGCCGGTGATGTCTTCGGTCACGCTCGCGTTGATCGTGAGGTTGCCTTCGGCGAGTTCGCCGAGTTCATCCATGAGACGCAGGATCGCCTCCTGGTTACGGCTGTTCTCCTCTTCACTCTTGCGCGCCCGCGACTTGGTTTCGTTGATGTTGACCAGGCCGAGCATGACCAGCGCGCCGATCGCAAGCACGCCGAACACCGCCGCGAGCAGATAGCCCGCGCCGCCGACCGACTGGTAATCCTGAGACAGCTGGTCGGTATCCTGCAGCAGCGCGTCGCTGCCGACGAAGAGGTTGTTGGCGGCGAGCTTGGCCTGCAGCAGCGGCTGGGTGTTGGCGAGCACGGCGCCGACCGCCTCGACCATGTCACCCATGTTGGCGCCGAGATCCTCGAGCGTCAGCATGCTGCCCTCGCTCTGGCTCGCCGCGCCTTCCATCAGGGCCTGCACCGTGTCGCGGAACGAGGTCGTATCCTTCTCGAGCTGCAGCACGACCTCGGGGTCGATCAGGTCGGCGGAGAGCAGCAGGTTCGCGTTTTTCGGCAGGCGCTGGCTCAGCATGACGAGGTGGTTGGCGCGCGATACTTCGCGCACGCCCGACCCGGAATCGGCGAGTTGGCTCGCGAGCTGCTCGGAAACCTCCTGCAGATCGATACTGAGGGCGTTGATGCGCTTGACGCTCTCGCTCATCGCGACGAGGTTCTTCTGCTGCGACAGGATCTGCTTCACCTGCGGGTCGAAGGTCTTCCACTGTGCGCCGATCTTTCCGAGCGTGTCGCGCGCCGCCCCACCCGACGCAGGCACCTCGTCGTCGCCGTCGGTGAGTTGTTTCAAGGTCGCTTCGAAGGCCGCATTGCCTTCGGACAGTTTCTTGAACGCGATCGCGTTGCCGAGCACCGACTGCTGCGCGGTCAAGGGCAGGCGCTGCGACAACACCTTCAGTTCGCCGGCGCGCGCTTCGTAGCCCGCGCGGTTGTCGAGCTGGATCGCGCCGTAGATGGTGAAGCCGGCGGCGAGCAGCAGCGATGCGATCAGCGTGCCGCCGGTGTAGAGATATTGCTTGTCGACCGGCAGATGCCCGATCAGCGGAGCACGGCCCGGCTCCTTGTCGGCGAGCTTGCGCACCGTCTGCATGATGAGCGTCGTATGCTCGCCCCGGCCGCCGCCCGTGCTGGCCCTGCCGGTCATGCGGCCCGCCAGCCCCTTGAGGCCGTTCATCGTGATTGCCATGTTCATTGCTCCAAACCTCCACTCGTGGGCGCGAGGGCGCCTTGTTTTTTCAATGCGGATCAGTTCCCGACCTGCGCCTCGACCATGAGGAATTCGGGGTTGCCGAGAAGCTGCGCAACATCGATGTCGCACCAGGCGCCGCCGCCTTCGTCGACATACTCGCGCGCGACCCATGGGTGCGTCGCGGTCCGCTCGCCGCGAGCCTGATAACGGCCGACGTTCTTGAGACCGAGCGTGCCCTGCACCAGCAGCGCGGCATTGACGCCGAAACTGTGATGCGGAATCAGCAGCCGGCAGTCGCCGTGCTCAGGCGTGACTCCCTGCCCCATGAAGTCGGAAAGGTCGCTCACCGCGAACAGGTTGCCGCGAATGTTGGTGACGCCGCGAAACCAGCGCCGCGCGCCCGGAACCCTGACGACCGGCGGCACCGGGATCACTTCCTCGGTATCCGACAGGGCCACCAGCCAGTTGACGTCGCCAGCGCGAAAGCCCAGGCGCGAACCGGTGTTGTCGCGGCTCGCGGCCGCCTGCAGCTGCTGCGAAAGCGCGGTCTGAAATTCACGCAGATTGAATTTCTTCGCCATGCCGGTCGGCTCAGCCCAGGGCCTTGATCTGCGAGAGCAAGTCTTCGGGTTTCACGGGCTTCACCAGATAGGCCTTGGCGCCCTGGCGCATGCCCCACACCTTGTCGGTTTCCTGGCCCTTGGTCGTGCACATGATGACCGGGATGTGCTTGGTCGCTTCTTCCTTGGAGATCATGCGCGTCGCCTGGTAGCCGTTCATGCCCGGCATCACGACGTCCATGACGATGAGGTCGGGGAGCGTCTGCTTCGCCTGCGCCACGGCCTCCTCGCCGCTTTCGGCCATGCTGACCAGATAGCCGTTCTTGACCAGAAGCTCGGACAGGAAAAAACGCTCGGTCGGAGAATCGTCCACTACCAGAATTCGGCTGATCGCCATGATTCGCTCCTTGTTTCTTTGAAAATTCAGGCGCCGGCGCTGGCGTGCTCGCGCACGGCGGTCAGCAAGGTGTCCTTGGTGAAGGGCTTGGTGAGGTATTCGTCGGAGCCGACCATGCGGCCGCGGGCGCGGTCGAAGAGCCCATCCTTGGACGAGAGCATGATCACGGGCGTGCCGCGGTATCGCGCGTTGCGCTTGATCAATGAGCAGGTCTGGTAGCCGTCGAGCCGCGGCATCATGATGTCGACGAACACGACGTCGGGCTCGTGGTCGGTGATCTTCGCCAGCGCGTCGAAGCCGTCCTGGGCGAGAATGACCTCGCAGCCCGCCTGGTTCAGGAAAATTTCCGCGCTCCGGCGTATGGTGTTGCTGTCGTCGATGACCATCACCTTGACGCCTTTCAAAGCTTCGTTGTCCACACGTTTCTCCAGCAGAATCGTCGGGCGGGCGGCTGTCGCCACGCCTCCTGTGTGGTAAGCATTACGGCAGCGGCTCCCGCTTCTTTAGCGCGCTGCAGCGCCGCTTCCGACGAAGAAAAAGGGGCGTCGCAACGCCCCTCTGGCCGCCCGCTCGGCGGGTTTTTTACTGCCAGGCTTCGCTGCTCGACTTCTTTTCGACGCCCGCCACCGCGCTCATCGTTTCGAGTATCGAGTTGGGCAGTGAGGAAATGCGCATGAACTGCCCCATGCCGACGTCGGGGAAGGCGAGCGCGATGCGGAAGCGGCCGTGCGGGGAGGCGACCTGATTGTCGACGACGTAGACCTCGTAAGGCAGACCGGCGACGTTCTCCTGCATGTCGATCTTCTTGAGCCATTCGCCGTCGGCGTCCTCGCCGTTCATCGCGATGCCGAAAACCGCGATCTTCTGCTTGGGCAGAACGACCTCGTAGACCTTCGCAGTCTTGCCGGCACCCTTGGCGAGATTCTCGCGCACGGTCTTCAGCGCCTCGGCGAAGCTGCCATACTCGGCGAGCCGATTCTTCGGCGAATCGAGCCGCTCCATGCCGATCATGTAACGGTAGTTGGCCAGGTTGCCGGGGGGTTCGTCGCCGCCCAGACCCTTTCCAGCGCCCAGCGATACGGCCAGGCGCTCCTGCAGCGCCTTGACCGATCCCTCCTTCTTGGCGAAGGACTTGCGGAAATAGGCGCGGTACCAGTAGTCGGGGTTGGTGTAGCTCACGCTGCCGTCGGCCTTGACGCCGACACGGATCGCCGCGCCGAGGACGGCGTTGCCGCCGACCGACGCGATATCGTCGAGCATGGCCTCGTCGGTCGCGACGACGACGCCGTAGCCGGGGAGGTTTTTCGGAAAATACTTGCCGACGACCTTGAACCCGCCGCCCTTGAGCTTGGTTTCGACCGCCGCCGCGGCCGCCTGGACGTCGCCGCCGCGCACGGTATCGCCCTGGATGTAGGGCGCGACCGCCCAGGCACTCACCGAAAATACGAACAAACCGAATGAAGAAAGCCACCGCGTAATCATTATTGTCTCCTTGTCAGAGGGTCGCGGCCCGCCCGGATACCCCGGGGACGCCGCCGGGTCGCGGGAATGGCCGCGACGCCAAGGCCGAACCATCGGCTCTACCTCGCAATAACGCCGGCTTTCGGGCTTTCTTGAGCGGTCGGAAGGCGGCAGACCGCCTACAGCGTGACCATCAGAAAATCGTCCTTGCGCGCGCCGCAGTCCGGGCAGGTCCAGTTGATCGGCACGTCTTCCCAGCGCGTGCCGGGCGGGATGCCGTCGGCCGGCGCGCCCGCTTCCTCGCGATAAACGTAGCCGCAGATCAGGCACATCCAGGTCTTGTATTCGGCGTTTTCGGGCATTGCGGCAGGGGGAATCGGCTAAAATCGGGGATTGATTTTAAAGCAGCGCCGCCATGCCGCCTATCTTCGCCCCCAAACCAACGCCGCCGCTGGTGTTGAGCTTCGCCGCCTCCGACCCGAGCGGCGGCGCGGGCCTGCAGGCCGACGTGCTGACGCTCGCGAGCATGGGCTGCCACCCGCTGTCGGTGGTCACCGCGATCACCGTGCAGGACACCGCCGGGGTCGACGAGGTGCTGGCCATCGACGCGGAGTGGGTCGCCGACCAGGCGCGCATGCTGCTCGAGGACGTCCCGGTATCGGCCTTCAAACTCGGCATGCTCGGAAGCGCAGAATCGATCGCGATGATCGCCGAGATCCTCTCGGATTACCCGGACATCCCGGTCATCCTCGACCCGGTCCTCGCCTCGGGCCGTGGCGACGAGTTCGCGAACGACGACATGATCGCCGCGATGCGCGACATGCTGATCCCGCAGACCAGCATCCTGACGCCGAACAGCCACGAGGCGCGCCGGCTGGCGCTGTTCGAGTCCGACGAGGACGATATGGACCTCGCGGCCTGCGCGCGCCATCTGACCGACCTCGGCTGTGAGTATGTCCTGATCACCGGCACGCACGAGGCAACGCCGCGTGTGCTCAACAGCCTTTACGACGCCAACGGACACGTGCAGACCGACGCCTGGGATCGCCTACCAGGCAGCTACCACGGTTCGGGCTGCACGCTCGCCGCGGCCATCGCGGCGACGCTCGCCTACGGCCAGGACGTGCCGGCCGCCGTTCGCGAAGCGCAGAACTTCACCTACGAAGCGCTCAAGGCGGCATTCCGCCCCGGCATGGGGCAGTACATCCCCGAACGCTTCTTCTGGGCGCAGGACGCACAGGCGGAAGGGAACGGCTGATTGCGCACCTTCCCCGGCGGCGTATACGCCCTCACCCGCGAGACCCCTGACACCGAGCGGCTGCTCGCCGAAGTCGAAGCCGCGCTCGCGGGCGGCGTCGCGGCAGTCCAGTACCGCGACAAGTCCGGCGACGTCGCGCAGCGGCACGCGCAGGCGAGCGAACTCGCCGCCCTGTGCCGGCGCTTCGGGGTGCCGCTGATCGTCAATGACGACCTGCGGCTGGCCGACCTCGCCGGCGCCGACGGCGTGCATCTCGGGCGCGACGACGCCAGCATCCGCGAGGCGCGCATCATTCTCGGACCGGCGAAGTTCGTCGGCGCATCGTGTTACCAGAGCCTCGACCTCGCACGCGCGGCGCAGACCGCGGGCGCGGACTATGTCGCGTTCGGCAGTTTCTACCCCTCGCCGACCAAGCCCGCCGCGGCGCGCGCCGACGTCGCGCTGCTCGCGCGGGCGAGCCGGCACATCGCGCTGCCGGTCGTCGCGATCGGCGGCATCACGGCGGCCAACGCCGCGCCGCTCATCGACGCGGGCGCCGACAGCCTTGCGGTCCTCAGTGCACTGTTCGACGCGCCCGACGTACGCCGCGCCGCAGCCGAACTGAATCGATTATTTGCAGCCGAACCTGAAGAGTGACCGACCCATGAGCCGTAACGAAGCCCTATTCGAAGCATCGCAAAAAGTCATCCCGGGCGGGGTGAATTCGCCCGTGCGCGCGTTCCGCAGCGTCGGCGGCACGCCGGTGTTCTTCAGCCGCGCCCGGGGCTCGCGCGTGTGGGACGCGGACGGCCGCGAGTACATCGATTACGTCGGCTCCTGGGGTCCCGCGATACTCGGCCACGCCCATCCGGGAACGGTCAAGGCGGTCCAGGACGCCGCTGCGAACGGCCTGTCCTTTGGCGCACCGTCGGAGGCCGAACTCACGATCGCGACGCGCATCACCGAGCTTCTGCCGAGCGTCGAGAAGGTGCGCCTCGTATCCTCGGGCACCGAAGCGACGATGAGCGCGATCCGGCTCGCCCGCGGCTTCACCGGTCGCAGCAAGTTCATCAAGTTCGAAGGCTGCTACCACGGCCACGCCGACTTTCTGCTGGTCAAGGCCGGTTCGGGCGCACTGACCTTCGGCAATCCGACTTCCGCCGGCGTGCCGCCCGAGGTCGCGGCGCAGACGATTGTTCTCGACTACAACGACGTCGCCGGCCTCGAGCGCACTTTCGCCGAGATCGGCGACGAGATCGCCTGCATCATCGTCGAGCCCTTCGCCGGCAACATGAACCTCGTCAAACCTAGCGCGGAGTTCATGGCCGCGATGCGCCGTCTTTGCGACGAGCACGGCGCGCTGCTGATCTTCGACGAAGTCATGACCGGTTTTCGCGTCGACCTCGGCTGCGCGCAGAAACTGCTCGGCATCCGCCCCGACCTCACGACGCTCGGCAAGGTCATCGGCGGCGGCATGCCCGTCGGCGCCTTCGGCGGGCGCGCCGACGTCATGGACGCGCTCGCGCCGGTGGGCCCGGTGTATCAGGCCGGAACGCTGTCGGGCAACCCGGTCGCGGTGGCGGCGGGCCTCGCGACGCTCGCCTCGGTGTCCGAACCGGGCTTCTACCCCGCGCTCGCGGCGCGCACCGAAAAGCTCGTCAAGGGCCTGACCGCTGCCGCGCGCGAGGCCGGCGTGACCTTCTGCGCCGACTCGGTCGGCGGCATGTTCGGCCTCTATTTCGCGGCCGAGCCGCCCGCGAGCTTTGCCGAAGTCATGCGCTGCGACAAGGAGAAATTCAACCGCTTCTTCCATGCCATGCTCGACCACGGCGTTTATCTCGCGCCCTCGGCCTTCGAGGCCGGATTCGTTTCGGCCGCCCACAGCGACGCCGACATCGACGCGACCGTCGCCGCGGCGCGGGAAGTGTTCCGCACGCTATGAACGACGCGCTGTCCCCGGAAGACGAGCTCCGCCTGCACGTACTCTTCAACACCGAGCTGCGGGCGGTTCGCATCGACGAGTCGAGCATGACCCTATGGGCGCTCACGCCCGAAGGTGAGGCGAGCGTGCCGCTCAAGCCGACCGAGCGCGCCGACCGTTATCTGAAAAAGGTGCGCGAGATGCTGTCCGGTTACGCGCTCGGTTCGCCGGGCGGCTACCCGGTGCATCTGACGCGCTGGACGCGCCAGTCGCAGGCCGGGCTGTCGGCCCAGCATCTGGCGCAATTGCTGCTGATCGCGGAGGAGGAAGCGGTCGTCGCTGTGGTGCACTCGCCCGCGCTGACCGACGAGCTCGCGCACTATGCCTGGTGGTGCATGCCGACGATCGAAAACGCCCGCCTCATGCTGATGCGCGACGTCGTCTGCAAAGGCCGCATGGGCCGCGTGCTGGCCGGCTTCCTGGTTGAGCACCTCGCCTTCCTGCACGAGGACGACGTCGGCATCCTCGACACGGTCGCCGTCATGCTGCATTCGGGGGTGCTCAACGAGGCCGAGCGGCTCGCGATCTGGAAGCGCGGCAGCAGCCGCAATTCCTACTACGTCGCCTTCCTCGAACTGCAGCCCGACGATCTGCCGAATCCACGCGATGCGCGGAGCGACCATGCTGACGTTCCGGCCGTGCCCGACAACCCCTACAGCGCGATGCTGCAAAAGGCCTTGTCGGGCCAGGGCCAGACCTTTCTCGCGACGGTCTCGACCATCCTCGACCGCCCGGAGATCCAGGAAGTCGTCAACCACACGCTCAACGCGCTCGCGCGCTGGTGCGCGCCCTTGCGCGACGCGGACGCCGCGGCGCGCGCGGCCGCACGCGCCGCCCTGATCGAAGCCGCGCCGCAGTTCTATGCCGATTGCACAGCGCTGGATACGCTCGCCGCGGCCGACAGCGAAAGCGTGCGGCCGATCTTCCTCAAGACGACCGCGATCGGCTCGCTGATGCGGCGCAAGATTCAGCCCGTCGTCACACCGCTGCTCGACGCGAGCGCGACCCTGCGGCGTCAGCCGTAACTCGCGGCCTCAGGTCCCGAGCGCGGCGTCGACGCTGGCGAGGAATTTCTCGGCCTTCTCGAAGCCGATCACCTTGTAGTCCGACTGGACGCCGGCGCTGTTCCAGAAAATCAGGCCCGGCGGGCCGAACAGGCCGAAGCGCTTGAGCAGCGCCTTGTCGGCCGCGTTGTTGGCGGTGACGTCGGCCTTGAGCAGCACCACGTCCGCCAGACGCGCCTGGACCTTGGGATCGCTGAACGTGAAGCGCTCCATCTCCTTGCACGACACGCACCAGTCCGCATAGAAATCGAGCATCACCGGGCGCCCCTCGGCCTTTGCCGCGGCGAGCCGCGCATCGAGTTCGGCGACGTCCTTCACCTTCTCGAAGCGCAGTCCGGCCGGAACGGCGGCGGCCGCGCTTCCGCCCGCGCCGGGCGCGCCGCGCTTGAAGACGTCGAGCGGCTGCAGCACGTCGCGGCTGCCCGCGAGCATGCCGAGCAGCATGGCTAGGCCGCCGATCAGCAGCACGACGCCGAGTCCCTTCCACAGCCGGGACCAGCCGCTCGCGTGCTGCGGCAGCGGATCGAGCGCATGCAGATAGATCGCCGCGGCGATCAGCAGCAGCGCCCACAGGAGCATGTGGATCCAGGACGGGATGATCGGCGAGATGAGGTAGATAGCGATCGCGAGCATGAGCACGCCGAAGAAATACTTCACCGCGTTCATCCAGCCACCGGCGCGCGGCAACAGTGCGCCGGCCGACACGCCGACCAGCAGCAAGGGCACGCCCATGCCGAGCGCCAGCACGAAGAGCGCGACGCCGCCGAGCGTCGTGTTGCCGGTCTGCGCGATGAAGGCGAGCGCGGCCGCGAGCGGCGGCGCGACGCACGGCCCGACGATGACCGCGGACAGCGCGCCCATGACGAAGACGCCGAGGAAGTTGCCGCCCTTCATGCGATTGGACGCGTCGGAAAACTTGCTCTGCAACGCGCTCGGCAACTGGATCTCGAAGAAGCCGAACATCGACAGCGCGAGCAGCACGAAAATGCCGGCGCCGATGCCGAGCGCCCAGGGGTTCTGCAGCGCGTTCGACAGCAGCGTGCCCGACAGCGCCGCGGCGACGCCGGCGAGTGCGTAGGTGATCGCCATGCCGAGCACGTAGGCGAGCGAGAGCAGGAAGCCGTTCGCCTTGGTGAGCGTCTTCTTCTGCCCGGCGATGATGCCGGACAGGATCGGAATCATCGGAAACACGCAGGGGGTGAAGGCGAGCAACAGGCCGAAACCGAAAAACGTCGCGACGACGGCCCAGGAACTGCCGCTCTTGAGCACGCGCTCGATGCGCGAGGTGTCCGATTCCCCGGCGCCAGTTCCGCTCGGTGCAGCGTCGGCCTTGCCGCCGGACGCGGACAGCGAGAACTCGCGCTTGATCGGCGGATAGCAGACGCCGACCTTTTCGTTGCAGCCCTGCCAGCCCGCCTCGACGACGAGGGTTTCGCCTGCGGCGAGCGCACGCGAAAGCGTCAGGTTCGCGGAGAGGTCGCGGTGATAGACCTCGGTGCGACCGAAGGTGGGGTCGTCCTTGACCTCGCCCGGCGGCAGTTCGTTCTTGCTCACCGACACGCCGGCCGGTGCCTTCACCGTGTATACGAACTTGTCGCGATACAGATAGGTGTCGGCGGTCAGCGTGTAGTCGAATCTGACCGTCGTCGCCGTCGGCATCGTCGCCTTGACGAGGAAGGCCTCGTCGGGCGGAAGCAATTGCGGCGCGCCGCCGTCGCCCATCAGGCTGCCCAGGCCGCCGCTCGCGGCCTGCGCGGTCGCGACTGGCGCGAGGCTCGCCGGTGCGGCGACGGGCGGCGCCGGCAGTTCAACCTTCGCGCTGACGGTCTGCGGCGTGTAACAGAGTCCCGCGTCGGCGCAGCCTTGCGAGACGGTCTTCAGGGTGACCGTTTTCGTCCCCGGCGCAGCTTTGATCGGCAAGGCGATGCGTACGTCCTTGGTATAGGTTTCGACGCGGCCGAAGTACTCGTCTTCCTTGACTTTGGCGGGCGGCAGGCGCGCCTCGCCGAGCGTCGCGCCTTCGAGTTCGAACCTGAACTTGTCGCGATACATGTAGTAGCCGTCGGCGATCTGCCAGCGCGCCTCGAGCGTGTCGGCGTCGAGCGCGCGCGCCGAGAACTTGAACGCGACTTCGGGGTCAAGAAATTCTTCGGCCTGCGCGCCCGGCAGATGCACGAGCGCGGCCCACAGAAGCGGAATGGCGCCGAGCAGTCGGGTCCACTTAATCATGCTTTTCGGTCTCCTTTGCTACCCAGTCGAGATAAGCGGGCAAGCCGTGCGTGATCGGTACGGCGACGAGTTCCGGTACCGCGTAGGGATGCTGGGCACGGACCACGGCTTCGACCTCGGCATAGGCCGCGGCCGTGGTCTTGATCAGCAGCGGGATCTCGTCGGCCGTCTCCACCGCCCCCTGCCAGCGGTAGATCGAGCGGCAGCCGGGCAAAAGGTTCACGCAGGCCGCGGCGCGACGCTCGACCAGCGCGCGGGCCAGTTTTTCGGCCGACGCGAGATCGGGTACATTGGTCAAGACTAACAAAGGTTCCATGTCATGCGCTTTAGTTGGATCGTTCTACTCGTTCTGTCGTTTCCCGTGCTCGAGGCCATCGGCATCTTCTGGGTGGCCAACGCGATCGGCGCCTGGGTGCTGCTCTGGTTGCTGCTCGCCGCGATCGCCGGCGTGATGCTCGTCCGCGTCGAACGTGTCGCCTGGAGCGCGCGCCTGTTGTTCTCGGTGCAGTCGGGAAGCCATCCGCTCGCCGCGCTGCTCGCGAGCGGCCGTATTCTGCTCGCCGGCGCGCTGCTTGTCTTCCCGGGTTTCATCAGTGACGCAGTCGCGCTCGTTCTGTTGTTGATGCCGACGACCTGGAAGGGACGCAAGCCGCCTCCCCCCGCGGGGCCGCGCGACGGCGTGCTCGAAGGCGAGTTCAAGCGCGAACCCGACGATCTGTTGCGCTGATCAGGGCGTGCGCGCGAGGCGCCTCACTGCGCGACGCGCGCGCGCCCGATCTCGCGCAACAGTGCGTCGGACGTTGGATAGCGATACTTCATGCGCAGTTCGCGCGTCGTGCGGGCGTTCGAAAGCTGCCGCGATTCGCGCAAAAATGACAGCAGCGCCTCCGACAAGACCTTCTCCGCCTCGGCGCGTTCCACCCGCGGCGGGCGCGGCAGCCCGAAGGCGTCGGCACAGCTGTCGAACCAGTCTCCCATTTTGAGCGGATGCGCATCGACCGCGTGGTAGATGCGCTGGTCGCGGCCGCGGAATAGCGCCGCCCAAGCGAGGCGCGCGAGATCGTCGGCGTGGATGTGATTGGTGTAGCTGTCGTCCTGGCTCAGCAGTGCCGGCGTGCCGCGCTGGATGCGCGCGAGCGGCAGGCGGTCCGCCGCGTAGATGCCGGGGGCGCGCAATATCGTCACCTGAACGTGACGCTGCCGCCCCCAGGCGCGCAGGCGACGTTCCGCATCGACCCGACGCACCGCCCGCGCATTGACCGGCGCGACCGGTCGGGTTTCGGCGACCCAGTTTCCGCCGCAGTCGCCGTAGACGCCGCTGGTGCTGATATAGACAAGCGCCCCCGGCTTGTGCCGTCCGAGCGCATGCAACAGATGCGCGGTTCGCGAGTCGCTGCGCCCGTCGGCCGGCGGCGGCGCGAAATGAAACACGGCGTCGGCGCGCGGCAGCCGTTTGAGAGTCGCCGGGTCGTCGAGGTCACCGAGATAGGGGCGCACGCCGAGCGCGCGCAAAGCCGAGACTCGCTCGGCGCGGCGCACCACGCCGATGAATTCGGCCTGCCCCAGATAGGCCCGCACCAGACGTTCGGCGACGTCGCCGAACCCTACGATCAAAATCCTTTTCATGCCTTACCTGTCGTCGCCGCGTGAGACCCTGGCTCGGCAAGGGTGAAAACCGTGCTGCGCCGGGCGATAATTGCTGGCTGTTCCCGCATTCTAAGCTCACGCCATGTCGCATCAAGTCACGATTCAGCCCAGCGGACACCGGTTCACCGTCGAGGACGACGAAACGATACTCGAAGCCGCGCTGCGGGAAGGCTTCTCGCTGCCCTACGGCTGCCGCAACGGGGCGTGCGGCTCGTGCAAGGGCACGGTCCTGCAGGGCGAGCTCGATTATGGCGTCTATCAGCCCAATGCGCTCAAGGACGAGGAGAAGGCGCGCGGACGCGCGCTCTTCTGCCGGGCGAAGCCGCTGTCCGACATGGCGATCGAAGTCCGCGAGATCGGTGCGAGCAAGGACATCATCGTCAAGACGATGCCGTGCCGCGTCGAAAAACTCGAGAAGCTCGCCGACGACGTCATGCGCGTGCGCATCAAATTGCCGGCCAACGAGCGCCTGCAATTCCTCGCCGGGCAGTACATCGATTTCCAGCTCAAGGATGGACGGACGCGCAGCTATTCGCTCGCCAACGCCCCGCATGACGATGCCCTGCTCGAACTGCACATCCGTCACGTCCCCGGCGGTCTGTTCACCGATCAGGTTTTCACCACGCTCAAGGAACGCGACATCCTGCGGCTCAAGGGCCCGCTAGGCAGCTTCTTCATTCGCGAGGATTCCGACAAGCCGATGATTTTCGTCGCCGGTGGCACCGGCTTCGCGCCGATCAAGAGCATGCTCGAGCACGCGTTCGCCACGCATACCGACCGCGAGCTCGTGCTTTACTGGGGCGCGCGTGCGCGCAAGGACCTCTACCTCGCCGAGTTGCCGCAGCAGTGGCTCGCCGAACGGCCCAATTTCAGCTTCATTCCGGTCCTGTCGCAGGCCGAGCCGGACGACGCCTGGCAAGGCCGCACGGGCTTCGTGCACGAGGCCGTTCTCGCCGATTTCGCCGACCTTTCCGGCTATGAGGTGTACACCAGCGGCGCCCCGGCGATGGTCGACAGTGCGCGCGAGAGTTTCGTGAATACGCGCGGGCTGCCCGAGGACGCGTTCTTCGCCGACGCCTTCGTCTACGCCGCGGACACCCTCGCGGCGACGTCCGCGTAAGGACTACCGCGCCTTACTGCTGCCGCGGGGCCTTACAACGCGCCCTTGGCGCCGGCCTGCATGATCTCGATCAGGCCTTCGCGCACGGCCTTGATGCGCGTCGTCAGGCGCTCCTGGAGTTTCTTCTCGGCAGCGACCATGTCGACGTCGATGTCGGTCATGACCAGCCAGCCCTGGCCGTCGGCCGCCTCGATCAGCGCGATGCGGCAGGGCATGTAGATCGCGAAATCCATGTTCATGTCGATCAGTTCCTTCGCCGTGACGGCGTCGCAGAACTGGAAGATCGTGATGACGCGTTGCGGCTGCCCGGTCACCGCCTCCACCTGCTCCGACAGCGGCAGCTCCGAGACGAGCTTGAGATTGAGGGCATTGGCGCGCAGCCGCATCGATTCGGCGGCCTCGTCGAGGCTCACATTGCGGTCGATCGGGATCTTGTAGACACCGCTCTGCGTACTCTTCGGCGCCGGCTCGACACGCGGCGCCATCGCATGCGCGGGTAGGGCCAGCAGTGAGGACAGCATGACGAGGCCCGCGACAAAGGTTCTGATAAACATACGACGCCTCCATTGGACGAAGGATGGGGGCAGGGCACCCGACCCGGCACGCCCTGCGCTACGACATATATATCAGCCGCGCACGCGGCGCCCTGTCGTCACTCGCTGCGACACAGGGTCAGCGCCTTCTGATAATGCTGGCAGGCGTCGCCGGTCTGGCCGCTTTGCGTCTTCAACTCGGCCATGCGGATATGCCCCTCGGCGGTCGGGGCGATGGCGAGGCTCGCCTCGAGATAGCTTTGCGCCTTCCCCCACAGCTGCTGCACGCTGCACAACTGCGCCAGCGCCAGCAGCAGCCGGGCATCCCGCGGGTGGGCGTGCAGCCACTTTTCCGCCCGCTCGATCTGGCGGCGCGGATCGCTCGCGCGCAATTCACCGTAGAGCGCGACGAGTTCCTCGTTCCACTCGCGATCGAGCGCAGCTTCGAGCACGTCGAGCGCGGTGTCGTCCCCGCCGCGTTGCAGGAAGGCGCGCGCGGCGGCACGGGCAACCCACGGATCGACCTTGAATTCGCTCGGAACCTTCTTCCAGTATTCGAGCAGCGCGCGGTCGTCTTCGGCGCGCCGCTTAAGGTTTTCCGCATAGGCCATGCGCCGGTTCTGCGCGGCGACCCCTGGCTCGAGTGCGTTGGTCCGCATGAGCAGGTCAAGCAGCCGGTCGACTTCGTCCCACTGCCCGGTCATCTGCCTCGCCCTGAGCTCGAGGCGCAACAAGGCGGTGTGTTGCGGCGCGATCTCCTTGGCGTGATTGATCGCGACGAGTGCGGCGGCCGCGTCCTTGGTCTCGAGGCGCGCTTCGGCTTCGAACAGCTCGGCGGCGAGTTCGCTGCCGTGCTCGACCGCCTCCTGGATATGGCGCTCGCGCTGCAGCACTGCGCGCATTTCCTGTGCGGCGCGCGCGGCGAACACGCGGGCAACGCCGACGCGCGCGGGTTCTCCCTGCCAGCCGCCGAGAGATTGTTCGGCATCCTGATAGCGGTATTCGACGAAGGCCTTGAGCCCGCCGAGAAAATTCTCGTCACGCCTTCTCGCGGCCCGGCGCTCGCGCTGTTCGCGCACGATGCTCGGCAGATTGAGCGTGAGCGACGCGAGCCGCAGCAGAACGACCCCGCCCACCACGAGCCCGACGACGGCGAGGACGAAGCTGATGAACGAGATCTCGAGCCGCCACGGCGGATAGACGAGGACGACATAGCCGGGGTCGTAGCGGCCGGCCATCGCCAGCGCGATCGCCAGCACCGCGACGATGACGATCGAGATCAGCCAGCGCATTACAGGTTCCCCTTGTACGCGTCGAGCGCGGCGAGGCTCGCGTCGATGCCGGGCAGCTTGGTGACGATCTGCAGGCTCGCGAGTCGCTTGACTTCTTTCTGCGCGGCGGCGACGCCGGCGTCGCGCGTGTTGAAGTAGCGCGCGAGCATCTGTGCAACCGCGTTGAGGTCGGCGCGGAACCCGGCTTGGTCCTGCGCGAGCAACGCAAGACGCGCCGAGAGCAGGCGCAGGCGCAGGTTCTCGCGCAGGAAATAGGCCTGATCCGGCGGCAGCAGAATCGCCTCGTTGCGATCGACGCGGCGAATCTGAACGATGTGCTTGAGTTCGGTCCAGAGCTCCTGGCCCAGATCGCGGCTTCCCTCCGCGCGCAGCGCGGGCTTGGCTTCGGAACTCTGCGCGCTCGCCAGCGGCCAGCTGGCGTGGCGCGCCACGAGCGCCTCGATGCGCGCGCTCGCGCCGACCTCGTCGACGGACGGCACGGCCTTCAGCTGCGCAAGATCGGAGGCGATCGCGCGCCGCAGCGCCGTGAACTGCGGCTTGTTGACACGCTGCAGGCGGGTGTCGGCGCCCTCGAGCGCGATGATCGCGGCCTTCACGTTGCCCGCCAGCTGCAACTGCTGGGCCGCGGTCAGGAGCACCTGCTCGATCTCGGCCAGGGTCCACTGGTCGCGGCCTTGCACGAGATCCTTGTAAAGCGATTCGAGCGCCAGCTGCTGCTGTTGCGCCCCCGCCATCTGGCTTTCGATGTGCGCCACGCGCTCGCTCACCTGCCGCATTGCGTCGTCGGCGTTGCGCGCGAGCAGGCGGCTTTCGCTGATCTCCTTGCCGCTGTCGGCGAGACGCCGCCCGAGTTCTGTCTTGAGTTCGCGCACGCGCTCGCGGCTGTCCGACCAGGACCAGATCGCGACGGCGATCGACAGCACGGCGATCAGCAGCGAAACCAGGGAAAGCGCGTGCCTGGGGGCCGGTGCCGGTGCGTGGGGGATCGCTGCCGGCGCGGCGACGGGGGGCGTGTCGTGGGGAGTGCTCATGCGGTATTCCTGAACCAGTTGACGAGACCCGCGACGAGTCCGGCGTCGCCGCCGGGCGTTGCCGTGGCCTGGGCGACACCGAAGCTGCGCGCAGCGGCGGCGATTTTCTCATACGGCGCGAAAAGCGGCGTATGTGCAAGCAGCGGCGCCCCGGCCTCGCCAAGCAGCGCGGCCAGATTGTGCAGCGTCTCGGCGCTCGCCACGGTGACGGCGTCGATCCCGCCGGCTTGCCAGCGCGCGATCAGCGGCGCCGCATCGGCCGTCGGCGCTAGGCGCCGGTAGCACTCCATGTAATGGACCTCGGCGCCGCGCGCGGCGAGCGTGTCGCCCAGGAGCGCGCGCCCGCCGATGCCGCGCACGATGACGACGCGTTTGCCGTCGACGTCGAGCAACTGCGGGAGCGCGAGCAAGGCCTCGCTGTCCTGGCCGTCGGGCGTGATCACGGCATCGAGCCCTTGGGCCGCGAGGGCGCGCGCGGTTCCCGGACCGACGGCGAGGACGCTGCGCCCGGCGGCCAAGCTGCCGATCGCGGCCATGCCGAATTCCGCCGCATTCGGGCTGACGAAAATCACGAAATCGGCGGCGACGACCTGCGCGAGCGACGCTTGCAAGCGGTCGACCGGCACGGCTTCGAAGGCGAGCGCGGGGAACTCGAACGCGCTGCCGCCGGCCGCGCGGATCGCCGCGCTCAAGGCGGCCGCCTGGCGCGGCGCGCGGGTGACGAGGATCGTGCGCCCGGCCAGGGGCTGGGTCATGCCGGCAAGGCGTCGAGGACCGCGCGCGCACCCTGCGCCAGCAGCTTGTCGGCCAGCGCCTGACCGACCGCCTCGGGATCGCTCGCGTCGCCCTCGGCACGGTCGACAAGGAAGCGGCTGCCGTCGGGCTTGGCGACGAAGCCCTCGAGCAGCAGGCGCCCGTCCTTGTATGACGCGTGCGCCCCGAGCGGCACCTGGCAACTTCCGCCAAGCACGCGGCTGACTTGGCGCTCGGCGCGCACGCAGGCTGCGGTTACGGGATCGTTCAACGGCGCCAGCATCGCCGCCACGGCCGTGTTGCCGCTGCGGATTTCGATGCCGAGCGCGCCCTGGCCAGCGGCCGGAATGCTCTCCTCGACCGACAGCAGGCTCTTGATGCGGGCGCCGAGCCCGAGCCGCTTGAGACCGGCCGCAGCGAGCAGGATCGCGTCGAACTGGCCTTCGTCGAGTTTTTTCAGCCGCGTGCCGACGTTGCCGCGCAGCGGCTTGACCGTGAGGTGCGGATAGCGCGCGCGCAACTGCGCTTCGCGGCGCAGGCTCGACGTGCCGACGACGCTGCCCGGCGGCAGGTCCGAGAGCCGCGCGTAGCGATTCGACACGAAGGCGTCGCGCGGGTCCTCGCGCTCGCCGATCACGGCGAGCTCGAAACCGGGCGGCAATTCCATCGGCACGTCCTTCATCGAATGCACCGCGAGGTCGGCCTCGCCCGCCGCGAGCGCGACCTCGAGTTCCTTGACAAACAGGCCCTTCCCGCCGATTTTCGACAGCGTCACGTCGAGAATCTGATCGCCGCGCGTGGTCATACCAAGGATGTTGACCTTACACTCCGGGTGCAATTCGCGCAGGCGGTCACGAATGTGCTCCGCCTGCCACATGGCGAGGGCACTTTCACGAGAGGCGATGGTCAAGGTGTGCATGTCGGTAGACGCGGTAAGAAAAGACTGTTTGATTGGAATCGGCGGGTCGCGAGACTAATGGCTGGGATGCCTGCGTATTCATCTGAAGGGACTCCAACAATGATGCGATCGATCGCAGCCTGGGCGCTGATTTTAGCATGCGGCCTCGGCGTCGCTGGCGGCGCCGGCGCGGCCGAAGGCCTGGTGAATGCGAAGGATTTTCAGGCAGACGCGCGGACCGCGGCGAAACGGCGCGTACCCATCCTGGTGTTGTTCAGCAGCCCCGATTGCCCCTACTGCGACCGCGTCAAACGCGAATACCTGGTACCGATGCACAAGGATCCGGCCTACCGCGACCGCGTCGTCATACGCGAAGTCACCGTCGATGCCGGAACGCCGCTCAAGGGCTTCAAGGGCGGTGCCACCACGCAGGGCGAGTTTTCCGCCGACCACAAGGTCTTCATGGTGCCGACCGTGAAGGTCTTCGACACGCAGGGCGACCCAGCCGGGGATGCGATCGTCGGCCTGCTCTCGGCCGACTACTATTTCGGCTATCTCGAAAACGCGATCGACGAGGGCGTGCGCAAGGTGCGGGGCAAGTAGCCGCACGCACCCGCAAAGCCCAGGGGCTGGCGTACACTAATGCCCCTGTCATCATGCAGGAGCGCGCAGTTGAAAACCCTGTTGGCCGACGACCACCCGCTCATGCGCGAGGGCGTGCGCCAGGTTCTGTCGCAGCTCGAGCCGCCGGTCGAAATCATCGACGCGCACGACTACCCGAGTCTGTTCGCGCAGACCGCCTTGCATGCCGATCTCGACCTCGCCGTCGTCGACCTCAACATGCCCGGCTTCGTCGGCGTGCAAGGCATCAGCCAGTTCCGCGCGCGCTTCCCGGACGTGCCGCTGGTCGTGCTTTCCGCATCCGAGTCCTCGCACGACATCCGCAGCGTGCTCGAAGCCGGCGCGCTCGGCTACATCCCCAAGGCGGCGTCGAGCGCGACCATGCTCGCGGCGCTGCAGCAAGTACTCGCCGGCGATATCTACATCCCGACATGTCCGCCCGCCGTGCGTGAAGACGGCCCGCGCGGCGCACGCACGGCCGATTTCGACGCGCTGCAGCACAGCGGGCTCACCGCGCGCCAGCTCGAGGTCGCCCGCCTGCTCGCGCAGGGCTGCGCGAACAAGGCCATCGCGGGAAGCCTCGCCATGTCCGAAAGCACGGTCAAGGTGCACATCGCGGCGATTTTTCGTGCCTTGAGCGTCACCAACCGCACCGAAGCCGTGCTGGCGATCCAGCGCCTCACGCAAGGCTCGTGACCCGACTGGGCGCCCTGCTGCGTCGACTCTCGGTCTCGAGCATCCGCAGCCGGATGCTCGTGGTCGCGCTGCTGCCCGCACTGCTCGCCGAATTCGGCATGGCCACGTATTTCACGACTCAGGCGCTGCGCACCGCCGGCCGCGATGTCGAAGCGCGCGCCGCGGCGGCGGCCCGCCATCTGGCAGCAGCGCTGCCGCACGCGCTGGCCAACGGCGATCTCGCGCTGGCCCGCGACTTGCTCGAGAGCGAAGCGCGGAATAATGGCCTCGCATTTGCCCACCTGGTCGACGCTACCGGAAATGTCGTCGCCCGCGGCGGCGACGCCGCCGACCCGGGCGACACCGAACATTACCGGCAACGCGTCGCGCTGCGCCCCCCGGCCGCCGACGGGCGGCCGAATCTTCAGCCGGCCAGCGCGGCCGGCGCCGGTTCGCTCGCCTACGTCGAGGTCGGGGCGACGCTCGGGCAAAGCAGCGCGCTCCGGCGCGACGTGCTGCTGCACGCGGCGCTGCTGATGGCCATCGCGCTCGCCCTCACCGGTGCCCTGGCCTGGCGGCTGTCGAGCCGGCTGGCGAGCCAGCTGCGCCACGTCGGACAAGTCGTCGAGCGGCTGGCGTGCGACGACCTGACCGTCCGCACGCGCCTGCCGCCCGACGGTGAGGTCGGCGCGCTCGCAGCGGGGATCAACAACATGGCCGAGGCCTTGCAGCGGAACCGCAGCGAACTCGAGAAGCGGGTGCGCGAGGCGACCGCGAGCCTGACGGCGAAAAAGATCATGGCGGAGCGCGCGAATCACGCGAAGTCGCGCTTCTTCGCCGCGGCGAGCCACGATCTGCGCCAGCCGCTGCACGCGCTGTCGCTGTTCGTCGCCGCGCTGAAGGCGCGCAATGAACAGGCCGAGACGCAGACGCTCATCGACAACATCGAGGCATCGACGGCGGCGATGGAGTTGCTGTTCAACGCGCTGCTCGACATTTCCCGGCTCGACGCCGGCGCCATCGAGGCGCACCCGGTGCACTTCCCGCTCTGCAAGATGCTCGTCGATCTGGAACAACAGTTCGGCGCCGTCGCCGCGGAAAAACAGCTGCGGCTGCGCTTCCGCCCCTGCGACGCCACGGTGTACAGCGATCCGCTGCTGGTCGAGCGCATCCTCGCCAACCTGATCGCGAACGCGATCCGCTACACCGACGACGGCGGTGTGCTGGTCGGCTGTCGGCGCCGCGGCCGGACCCTGCGCATCAGCGTGGTCGACACCGGCCGCGGCATTCCGCCCGACCAGCAGGAGAGCGTCTTCCAGGAATTCGTCCAGTTGCACAATCCGGCGCGCGACCGCAGCAAAGGCCTTGGGCTCGGGCTCGCCATCGTCTCCCGCCTCGGCCGCCTGCTGGGGCATCGCGTCGATCTTCGCTCCGTGCCCGCGCACGGCTCGGTATTCAGCATCGACGTCCCGCTCGGCGACGCCGCGCTCGTCCGCGCGCATCCGCCGGCGACCGCCCCGGCGCAAACGCCGGCGGATGCGCTGGTCGTGCTCGTCGACGACGAGAGTGCGATCCTGCGCGGCATGGCGGAGTTGTTCGACAACTGGGGCATCGACCTGGTCACCGCCCACAGCGCCGACGAGGCGGAACAGTGGCTGGCGACGGTCGAACGCGTGCCCGACGTTATCGTCTCCGACTACCGCCTGCCGGACGACGACGGGATCGCTGTCATCGCCCGCCTGCGGCAGAAATTCGCGCGCGAGATCCCGGCCATCGTGGTCACCGGAGACACCGCGCCGGACACGATCCTGCGCATCAACAGCGCCGGCTTTCCGCTCCTTCACAAGCCGCTGCGCCCGGCCAAACTGCGCGCACTGCTCACGCATCTGATCCGGCAGTCACGCGCCGCCGCCGTGGGATAATCCGCGCGCCCTAGCCCCTAGCCCCTAGCCCCTAGCCCCTAGCCCCCAAGATCATGCACATCCACATCCTCGGCATCTGCGGCACCTTCATGGGTGGAATCGCCGCGATCGCGCGCAACGCCGGCCACACCGTCACCGGCTGCGACGCCAACGTCTATCCGCCGATGTCCGACCAGCTGCGCGCGCTCGGCATCGAACTGACCGAAGGCTGGGACGCCGGACAGGTCCGACTCGAGCCCGACGCCTTCGTCGTCGGCAACGTCGTCACGCGCGGCAATCCCTTGATGGAAGCCATACTCGAGCGCGGCCTGCCCTACACCTCTGGCCCGCAGTGGCTCGCCGACAACGTGCTGCGCGACAAGTGGGTGCTCGCCGTCGCCGGCACCCACGGCAAGACGACCACCTCGGCGATGCTGGCCTGGATCCTCGAGGACGCGCGCCTCCATCCGGGCTTCCTCGTCGGCGGCATCCCGCAGAATTTCGGCCTGTCGGCGCGGCTCACCGACAGCCCCTTCTTCGTCATCGAGGCCGACGAATACGACACCGCCTTCTTCGACAAACGCTCCAAGTTCGTCCACTACCGCCCGCGCACGGCGATCCTCAACAACCTCGAGTTCGATCACGCCGACATCTTCCCCGACATCCAGGCGATCGAAACCCAGTTTCACCACCTCGTGCGCACGATTCCCGGCAACGGCCTCATCGTCGCCAACGGCCGCGAAGCCGCGCTCGATCGCGTGCTCGAGCGCGGCCTGTGGACGCCGGTCGAACGCTTCGGCAGCATCGGCGGCTGGACCGCAGGCGAGGCCGATGCGAGCGGCAGCTTCGACGTCCACTTCAACAGCGCGCTGCAAGGCCGCGTCCGCTGGGAGCTGATCGGCGAGCACAACCGCATGAACGCGCTCGCGGCCATCGCCGCCGCGCGTCACGCCGGCGTGCCGGCGGCCGCCGCCATCGATGCACTCAGCCGCTTCGAGAACGTCAAGCGGCGCATGGAAATCCGCGGTGCCGTACACGGGATCACGGTCTACGACGACTTCGCCCACCATCCCACCGCGATCACCACTACGGTCCAGGGCCTGCGCGCCAAGGTCGGCAACGCGCGCATCCTCGCCGTGCTCGAACCGCGCTCCAACACCATGAAGCTTGGCGTCATGAAGGACGCGCTCCCCGCCAGCCTCGCCGGTGCGGACGAGGTGTACTGCTACGGCGCCAACCTCGGCTGGGATGCCGCCGAGGCGCTCGCGCCGCTCGGCGAGAAGGCCCGCGTCTTCGACAACCTCGACAAGCTCGTCGCGCAACTCGTCGCTGACGGACGGCCCGGCGACCATGTGCTGATGATGAGTAACGGGGGCTTCGGCGGCATTCACGCGAAGCTCCTGGATGCGCTGCATCATCACTATCACGAGGAGATCGTGCTGACGCCGATGCATCGGTATGGGGGGTATGCGTGAGGGAAGGCTGTCACCGCTAGGCGCGTCGGGGCGGAGCAACCGCCAGGGATTAGGGGCGAAGCAGGGCCGAGTAGTTAGCGCTTTCGCAGGACTGTTGACCGTTGGCCGGGGGTAGCCCGGCAGCTAGTCACTTTCTTTTGTCTCGCCAAAAGAAAGTAACCAAAGAAAATGCGACCCCGCCAGTCCCGAATTCCCGAAAACCGAGGCTGCAGGGTGGGCGGCAAAGAACTCGCCCCGCTTTGATTTGTATTTCGAAAGTGGGCGGGGCTCAAACACCTTTGCCGCTGATCCACCCGGCAGCCTCGATTTTCGGCGGGTCTGGAGGGGGCAAAGGTCGAAACCTGGCCGGCGACGAACGGGTCGTTTGTGCGTGGGCGAGGAGCCAAGCGCACGACGGCGAGCCAGCCGCAAAACTGGTTTTGACTTTTCTCCCCTTACAGCCCCGCCGAAGAGCAAGTGCGTCGGGCGGATCAGCGGCGAAGGTGTCTGAGCCCCGCTCACAAAAATCAAATTAATAACAGCAAAGCGGGGCGAGTTCTTTGCCGCCCGCCCGGCGCGCTTGAGCTTCGGGGTTTCGGGGATGTCGGGGTCGCCTTCTTTTGGTTACTTTTCTTGGCGATACAAGAAAAGTAACTTGCCGCCGGGCAACCCCGGCCAACGGTCAGCAGTCCTGCCAACACGCCCTCTACAACCCACAGTCCCTTCGACACCCCTCAGCGCGAACGCTGCGAAAGTCAGTGCGCCCCGCCAATCTGGCTGTTTCGTCGCGATACGCCCCCCCCATGACGGCGCACCCCCGATTTCTGTAATCCCCTCCCCCCCGGTAAAATCCGCGAATGATCGCCTATCTCCACGGCTTCAATTCCTCCCCGGCATCCGGCAAAGCCCGCCTGCTCGGCGAGCACATGGCGAGCCTCGGGCGCGAGGCGGACTATTACTGCCCCGCCCTGCCCAACAGCCCGCGCGAAGCCGTCGCCTTCGTCGAGGCGGACCTCGCGCAACGGCATCCGCAGTCCATCACGCTTGTCGGCAGCTCGCTCGGCGGCTTCTACGCGACGTATCTCGCCGAGCGCCACGGCTGGAAGGCGGTGCTGGTCAACCCTGCCGTGCATGCCCACCTGCTGTTGCGCGACGCGCTCGGGCCGCAGGAGAACTGGCATACCGGCGAGACCTGGGAACTCACCGAGGCGCACCTGGCCGAACTCGCGGCACTCGACGTCCCGGCGATTTCGCGCCCGGAGCGCTATCTGCTGCTGGCGCAAACCGGTGACGAGGTACTCGACTACCGGGAGGCCGTCGCCTACTACGCCGGCGCCCGCCAGATCGTCGAGACGGGCGGCGATCACGGCTTCGTCGGATTCGAGCGCCACTTCCAAACGATTCTGGATTTCTGATGCACGTCATTTTCGAAGAAGACGGCCATTTCAAGGCCGGCTCCATCCTGTCCGAAACCGAGGCGACCGCGCAGGTCGAGTCGGCTTCGGGCAAGCGCAGCAAGGTCAAGGCCGCGGCGATCCTGCTGCGTTTTACCGCGCCGGCGCCGGAGGACGTGATGAGCGCCGCGGAAAAGCTCGGCGAGGAACTCGACGCCGACTTCCTGTGGGAAGCGGCCGGGAGCGAGGAGTTCGGCTTCGAGCAACTGGCCGGGGAGTACTACGGACACGCGCCCAGCCCGGCGGAATCGGTCGCGCTATTGCAGAAGCTGCACGCCTCGCCGATCTATTTCCACAAGAAGGGCAAGGGTCGCTACCGTCCGGCGCCACCGGAGACGCTCGCCGCGGCCAAGGCCGGCCTCGAGAAGAAGCGTATCGCGGCCGAACGCCAAGCCTATCTCGCCCATGAACTCGCGGCCTTCCGCCTGCCACCCGAATACGCGTCGCTGATTCCGCGCATCCTGATCGCGCCGGACAAGAACACGCTCGAATACAAGGCGCTCGAGGACGCCGCCGCCGCGACCGGACTGTCGCCGCTAAGGCTCGTCGAGCGGTGCGGCGCGATCCCTTCGACGCTCGATTTCCATTTGATGAGCTTCCTGCTCGAATATTTTCCGCGTGGCACGGGCTTTGCGCCCGTGACGGAGCCGCTCGACCCGCCCGAGTTGCCGTCGAGCCCCGTGCGAGCATTCTCGATGGACGACGAGGCGACGACCGAGATCGACGACGCCTTGAGCGTCGCGTGGCACGACGACGGCAGCGTGCGCGTGGGCATCCACATCGCGGCGCCAGCGCTCGGCATCGCCCCCGGTTCCGAACTCGACCGCGTCGCGCGCGAGCGTTTGTCGACCGTGTATTTTCCGGGCGACAAGATCACGATGCTGCCCGAGACCCTGATCCATCACTACACGCTCGGCGAAGCGCACGACTGCCCGGCGCTGTCGCTATACGTCGACGTCGCCGCCGACCTGCGCGTGCTCGGCACCGAAACGCGACTCGAGATGGTGCACATCGCCGACAACCTGCGCCACGAAACGCTGGAAATCGAATTCAACGCGGAGACCCTGCGCAACCCGGCGGTCGCGGACTACCCCTATCGCCGCGAACTCGAATGGCTGCACGACTTCGCCGCCGTTCTCGAAGCCGGCCGCGGCAAGACCGACACGGTCGAGCGCGTCGACTACAGTTTCAAGCTCGACGGCGACCGCATCAGCATCGCGCCGCGCAAACGCGGCAGCCCGATCGACAAGGTCGTTTCCGAACTCATGATCTTTGCCAACGCGCACTGGGGTGGCTGGCTCGCGGAAAAACGCGTTCCCGGCATCTATCGCGCACAGGCCAACGGCAAGACGCGGATGACGACCGCGCCCGACCCGCACGTCGGCCTCGGCGTCGACCAGTACGCGTGGTCGACGTCGCCGTTGCGGCGCTATGTCGATCTCGTCAATCAGCGCCAACTCATCAGCCTTGTCCGCGACGAGGACCCGGTTTACCCGCCGCGCAGCGAGGCGCTGTTTTCAGTGGTGCGCGAATTCGAGCTCGCCTACGACGCCTACAACGATTTCCAGCGCCGCCTCGAGCGCTACTGGATGTTGCGCTGGCTGATCCAGGAAAACGTCGACGAAATCGTCGCCAGCGTGATCCGCGAGGATCTCGTGCGCTTCGACGCCCTGCCGATGGTGACCCGCGCGCCCTCGGTCGCGGGGCTCGCGCCCGGAACCCGCGTCCGCCTGGCGATCTCCAACATCGACCTGCTCGACATCAGCTTCCACGCCGAATATCTCGAGACCGTGCCTGACAGCACGGCCGCCGTTCCGTAGAATCGACGAACCCACTTTCGCGCACCATGGCGTCCATTCAACCCGTCTCTCTTGCCGAACCGTCCAAACAGGGAACGCGCATGGCGCTGGCCCTGCTCGCGTCGGCCGCAGTGCACGGCATGGCGCTTTCGACGCAATTCGTGCAGATCAATCCGAAGCTGTTCGAGGACCCGAACCTTCCGATGGAAGTCGTGCTGGTCAACGCGCGCAGCACCGATGCCCCGCTCAAGCCTGACGCGCTGGCACAGGTGAATCTCGCGGGGGGCGGCAATACGGACGAAGATCGCCGCCTGAAGAGTCCCCTGCCCGCCAGCCCAAAAACACAGCGCGGCGGCGAAGAGGCGGCGCTGCAGGCCCGGGTCAGAGAACTCGAGCAGCAGGCAAGAAATCTACTGACGCAACTGCAGCCCGACGCCGCGCCGCAAGATGCGCAGACCCAGCCTGCGCCACCGGCGCCGACGGTCGATGCGAGCCAGCTCAACCTGCAGGCGCGCGAGATGGCGCAGCTGCAGGCGCGCATTTCGCAGCAATGGGATGAATACCAGAAGCGCCCGAAGCGCGCCTTCGTCGGCGCGAACGTCAAGGAATACGCGTTCGCGCGCTACGTCGAGGACTGGGTCGCGAAGGTCGAGCGCGTCGGCAACCTGAACTATCCCGAAGCGGCTCGCCGCCAAGGGATCTACGGCAGCCTCAAGCTGACGGTATCGATCTATGCCAACGGCAAGATCGAAAAAATCGAGGTCGACCGCTCGTCGGGCTCGAAGGTCCTCGATGCAGCGGCAGTCAGGATCGTCGAACTCGCCGCGCCCTATGCGCCGTTCCCGGCGGACATGCAGAAGAAAGCCGACATCCTGTCGATCACCCGCACCTGGACCTTCACCCGCTCGGACCAGCTCGTCGGCACCGAGTAAGCGCCCTCAAGCTTTCCCCGCCTGCCGGCCGCGGATTCACGCGCTTTATCACGTGATAAAATCTTTGATTGTTCGAATATTTTTCTCTACTTCTGGAGTTCCGTCATGCACACCGGCACCACCCTTACCCAGTTCATCATTGAAGAGCAACGTCGCACCGCGGGTGCGACCGGCGACTTCACCTCGCTGCTTAACGACGTCGTCACCGCGTGCAAGGCGATTTCGAACGCCGTCAACAAGGGCGCGCTGCTGGGCGTGATGGGCGCACTCGAATCCGAGAACGTGCAGGGCGAGACGCAGAAGAAACTCGACGTGATCACCAACGACATCATGATCCGCTCGAACGAGTGGGCCGGCCACCTGGCCGGCATGGCGTCCGAGGAAATGGACGACGTCTACGCCATCCCCGGCCAGTACCCGCTCGGCAAGTATCTGCTGGTGTTCGACCCGCTCGACGGATCAAGCAACGTCGACGTCAACATCTCGGTCGGCACGATCTTCTCGATCCTCAAGGCTCCGGTCGCCGGCCGCGCCGCGAAGGCTGAGGACTTCCTGCAGGCCGGCACCAAGCAGGTCTGCGCCGGCTACGCGATCTACGGTTCGTCGACCATGCTGGTCCTGACCTTCGGCCACGGCACCAACGGCTTCACGCTCGACCGCGACGTCGGCGAGTTCGTGCTGACCCATCCCGCCATGAAAATCCCGACCGAAACCAAGGAATTCGCGATCAACGCGTCGAACATGCGTTTCTGGGAAAAGCCCGTGCAGCGCTACGTCGACGAATGCCTCGCCGGCAAGACCGGTCCGCGCGGCAAGGACTTCAACATGCGCTGGGTCGCGTCGATGGTCGCCGAAGTGCACCGCATCCTGACCCGCGGCGGCATCTTCATGTACCCCAAGGACACCAAGGACCCGTCCAAGGCCGGCAAGCTGCGCCTGATGTACGAAGCGAATCCGATGGCGTTCATCGTCGAGCAGGCCGGCGGCGCGGCGACGACCGGCTACCAGCGCATCCTCGACATCGCCCCGGAAGGCCTGCACCAGCGCGTGCCGGTGATCCTCGGCTCGAAGACCGAAGTCGACACGGTGACGGGCTACCACCACGAAAAGGCGGCGTAAGGCGGCCGCCGAAGCCGAGCAAAAGCCGGGCTGTGCGCCCGGCTTTTTTTTGCGTCAGGCCGCTACCACGCCGGCGCGCATCAGGCGCGTGCAGGCATCGGGATCGAGCGGGCGGCTGAGCAGATAGCCCTGACCCTCGTCGCACTGGTTGGCCCGCAGATAGTCGAGCTGGGCCTCGGTTTCGACACCCTCGGCGACGACGGTGAGGCCCAGGCTGCGCGCCAGGGCAATGATCGTGCGCACGATCGCGGTGTCGTTCTCGTCCGCCGGAATGTCCTGGATGAACGAGCGGTCGATCTTCAGACAGTGGATCGGGAAGGTCTTGAGGTAGCTGAGCGACGAGTAGCCGGTTCCGAAATCGTCGATCGCGATGCGTATGCCGAGCTGCTCGAGTCTGGCGAGAACCTCGGCCGCCGACGCCAGATTGTCCATGAGCAAGGATTCGGTGAGTTCGAGTTCGAGATCGCCCGGGGCGAGGCCGGCGTCCTCGAGCGCGGCCGCGATCTGCTCGGCGAGGTCCTTCTGCCGGAACTGTCGCGTCGACAGGTTCACGGCGATATTGCCGGCCTCGAGCCCGAGGTCTTTCCACGCGCGCAACTGCAGGCAGGCGTTGCGTAGCACCCATTGGCCGATCGGCACGATGAGGCCGGTCTGCTCGGCAATCGGAATGAACTCCTGCGGGCCGACCATGCCGAGCTTCGGCGACTGCCAGCGCAGCAGCGCCTCCCAGCCGGTGAGCCGCCCGCTGCCGATTTCCCGCTTGGGCTGATAGGCGAGCGACAGCTCGTTGCGGTCGAGCGCGTTCTTGAGGTGGGCCTCGATCGCGACGCGGCGTTCGACCACCTCGGCGAGATCGCGGCTGAAGACGACGAGGCCGTTGCGGCCACCGACCTTGGCGCGATGGAGCGCGAGGTCGGCATAGCGCATGAGCACGCTCCCCGATTCGCCGTCGGCCGGATAGGTGACGATGCCGACGCTCGCGCTGATCGCGAGGCGATCGGTGCCGATGTCGAACTCCTGCTCCATGGCACGCAGCAGGCCCTCGCCTGCTCCCCTGGCATGCTCGACTTCGGCGTTGTCGAGCAGGATCACGAATTCGTCGCCGCTGAACCGGGCAAGGAAGCCGGCGTCGCCGAGGCGCTCACGGATGCGCGCGGCGGCAGCGACCAGCAGCATATCGCCCTGCTCATGGCCGAGCGTGTCGTTGACGTTCTGCAGATGGTCGAGGTCGAGCAGTAACACCGCGCAGGAAGTCCCGTCGCGGCGCGCGCGCTCGAGCGAGAGATTGAGCTGTTCGTTGAACGCCGTGCGGTTGGGCAGCCCGGTCAGGTCGTCGTGGGTGAGCATGTTGCGCATGCGGCGGAACGGCCGGCTCACCGCCTCGGCGTAGATCGCGCGGTACAGAAAATAGTAGGCGAACACCTTGTAGCAATGGCCGATGAAATTCGCGGTGCTGCTGACCTCGACGTAGAGCGTGAAGAACAGTTCGCTCGCCGCCAGCAGCAGCAGGGCCAGAATCAGGCTATCGGCGTCGCAACCCCTGAGCCGTCCGCGACGCAGGTGGGCGAGCGCCGCGGCGGACAGGTAAAGGCCGATCGCCAGCCACTGCGTGCCGACCTTCAGGCGCGTGAGCCCGACGCCCTCCACGTACATCGCCGGCACGATGTCGGGAGTGTAGAGAACGAGCAGCGCCAGCGCAGCCAGGGGCAATATGACCGCGACCCATGCGTAGCGGCGGACGCCCGAGCGTGCGGCTTGCGTCTCCGGCAGCAGCACATAGGCGAGCAGTCCGATGCCGCCCACGATGCGCGCCGCCAGCGCGAAAACGAGGGATTTATGCTGAGTGTTGGGGCTCAGCATGTCCGACATCCCGGGGGAGGATAGGAAATGCAGGACGTCGAACATCGCGACCGCGAGGAACGCGCAGCCGAGTGCCATGGCGCGGGTCGACCGCTCGGCCTGCTGCACCCCGTGCCCGGTGAAGAAGATGAGCGCGGCAACCACGACCGCGAAGACCTCCATCAGGGAATGAACGGCGAGAAAGTCGGCCGGCGAGACCGCCAATTGATTCACCCGGCTTGCCTGCCACAGCAATAGCAGCAGGCTCAGCGCCAATAATCCGACGCCGGCGCGGCGGTGTAAGTCTTTACCTGGCAATTGCATCAAGCGGAGCGTCCTCTCTTGTCGGCGGGAGGGTTGCAAACAAACCATAGGGCGTTGCGCGGATCCGCGCGTTGGCAGCCGATCGTCGCTGGACGAGACAAACCCGCGCGACCGGACTGCACCAGAGTGACCTTACGGCAAGACCTGCGGAGCACTTGAATCCGCCCGCCCCGGCCGGCGCCTGCAGGGGGTCGCTATAGTGAACGAAGCGGGACGAAAGGAGTGTTTGCTCGATTGAGGCGGATTACAATGGGGGCGCATCATGGAAAACGTCAACCTTACCAATCACTTCCTGATCGCCATGCCGGGCATGGTCGATCCCAATTTCAACGGGACGCTGACCTACATCTGCGATCACAGCGACCAGGGAGCGCTCGGCGTGGTGGTCAACCGCCCGATTGACCTCGACCTGTCGACGCTGTTCGAGCAGATCGGGCTCTCGCTGCCCGAAGGCCTGCACGGCGAGATCGTGTACTTCGGCGGCCCGGTCCAGACCGAACGCGGCTTCGTCCTGCACACCCCCCCGCTCACCTTCAGCTCCACGCTCACGGTCAACGACGCCGTCAGCCTGACGACGTCGAAGGATGTGCTCGAAGCGGTGAGCCAAGGCGCGGGGCCGGAGAAATTCATCGTCTCGCTCGGCTATGCGGGCTGGTCGGCGGGGCAACTGGAAGATGAACTCAAACAGAACGCCTGGTTGTCGGTCGCGGCCGACCCGCAGGTGATTTTCGACCTGGCCCCCGAAGAACGCCTGCCCGCGGCGATGAAGCTCCTCGGCATCGACTTCGCGAGCCTCTCGGACGAAGCCGGACACGCTTGAGCGATGCACAGACCCACGGCACGGTGCTGGCCTTCGACCTCGGTTTGAAGCGCACCGGCGTCGCCTCGGGCGAACTCGCGATCGGGATCGCGCACCCGCTGACCGTCATTCAGGCGGAGTCGACCGACGCGCGCATGGCGGCGATCGAGAAGCTCGCCGCCGAATGGCAGCCGGCCCTCTTCGTGCTGGGCCTGCCGACGCGCGCCGACGGCAGCGAAAACGAAATGACGCGGGTCGCCCGCAACTTCGCGCGCAGATTAGAATCTCGCTTCGAGCGACCGGTTTTTCTGATCGACGAGCGTCTCACGAGTGCGACCGCCGAATCGGAACTCCACGCCCGGGGCATCCACGGCAAGAAAAACAAGGCGCTGACCGACGCGGTCGCCGCACAACTCATCCTGCAGGGTTTTTTTGATGCACGCCTCACTGCCTGACGCCAACACGCTGATCGCGCGGCTCGCCGAAAGCATCGCCCCGACGTTCGCGCCCGAGACCGTGATCGTCGGCATCCACAGCGGCGGCGTCTGGGTCGCCGAGCGGCTCCACGCGCTGCTGAAGTGCGCGTCGCCCGTCGGCGCGCTCGACATTTCGTTTTACCGCGACGACTTTTCGCGCATCGGCCTGCATCCGCAGGTGAAACCGTCGAACCTGCCGTTCGACCTCGAGAACCGCGTCATCCTGCTCGTCGACGACGTCCTGCACACCGGGCGCACCGTACGTGCGGCGATGAACGAGCTGTTCGATTACGGCCGCCCCGCGTCGATTCGGCTCGCCGTGCTCGTCGATCGCGGCGGACGCGAGCTGCCGATCCGCCCGGATTTCGCCGCGCTCACACTCGAGGTCCCGCCTCACCAGAACATCAATCTCTCACGCCTCGACGACGGCCACCTCACGCTCAGCCTCGCATGAATCCACAACTGACGCCGGACGGCAGGCTGCGCCACCTGCTGACGCTCGACGGCCTGCCGCGCGCGACCCTGACGCACATCCTCGACACCGCCGAATCCTTCATGGACGTCGGCGAGCGCGAGGTGAAGAAAGTGCCGCTGTTGCGCGGCAAGTCGATTTTCAACCTGTTCTTCGAGCCGTCGACGCGCACGCGCACGACTTTCGAGATCGCAGCGAAGCGTCTGTCGGCCGACGTCGTGAACCTGAATATCGCGACCTCGAGCCAGACCAAGGGCGAGGCGATCCTCGACACCGTCGACAACCTCTCGGCGATGCACGCCGACATGTTCATCGTGCGCCATTCGCAATCCGGCGCCGCGCATTTCATCGCGCGCCACGTCGCCCCGCACATCTCGGTCGTCAACGCGGGCGACGGCCGCCACGCCCACCCGACGCAGGGCCTCCTGGACATGTTCACGATCCGGCGTTTCAAGGGCGAATTCCATAACCTGACCGTCGCCATCGTCGGCGACGTGCTGCATTCGCGCGTCGCACGCTCGCAGATCCACGCACTGACCACACTCGGCGTGCCGGAGGTGCGCGTGATCGGGCCCAAGACCCTGCTCCCTACCGGCGTCGAGCAGCTCGGCGTCAAGGTGTTCCACGACATGGCAGCCGGGCTCGCCGGCTGCGACGTCGTGATCATGCTGCGCCTGCAGAACGAACGCATGAAGGGCGCGCGGCTGCCGTCGGCGCAGGAATACTTCAAATTCTTCGGGCTGACCCCGGAAAAACTCGCGCTCGCCAAGCCGGACGCGATCGTCATGCACCCCGGCCCGATGAACCGCGGCGTCGAAATCGCGTCCGAGGTCGCAGACGGCCCGCAGTCGGTGATCCTGCCGCAGGTAACCTACGGCATCGCGGTACGCATGGCGGTCATGGCGCTGCTCGCCGGGGGAGCCTCGACTTGAAGCGGGCACTGCCCGCGCCGAACCGCGCGCTGCCGACATCACGCAGCCGCCTTTGACCCAAACGCCCATGAAGATACATATCAAGAACGGCCGCGTCATCGACCCGGCGAGCGGTCGCGACGAAATCGCCGATCTGTTCATCGCCGCGGGCAGGATCGTCACGAGCGACGCCCCGACCTTCCATGCCAACCGGACGATCGATGCGAGCGGACTCGTCGTCTGCCCAGGTCTCGTCGACCTCTCGGTGCGCCTGCGCGAACCGGGCTTCGAGTACAAGGCGACGCTCGAATCGGAAATGCTTGCGGCCGCGGCCGGCGGCGTCACCTCGCTCGCCTGTCCGCCCGACACCGACCCACCGCTCGACGAACCGGGCCTCGTCGAAATGCTCAAATTCCGCGCGAAGAACCTGCCCGGTCCGCGGGTCTATCCGGTCGGCGCGCTGACGCAGAAGCTCGAAGGCAAGATGCTCACCGAAATGGCCGAGCTGACCGAGGCCGGATGCCGCGCCTTCACCCAGGCCGACGCGCCCCTGACCGACACGCTGGTGCTACTGCGCGCAATGGAATACGCGGCGACCTTCGGCTTCCGGTTGTGGTTGCGGGCGCAGGACGTCACGCTCGCACGCGGCGGTATCGCCCACGATGGCGCCATCGCCTCGCGCCTCGGCCTGCCGGGGATTCCGGCGCTCGCAGAGACCGTCGCCCTCGCGACCATCCTGCAGCTGATGCGCGAGACCGGCGCCCGCGTCCACCTCGCGCGCCTGTCGACCCGCGAGGGAATCGCGATGGTGCAGGCCGCGAAGGCGCAAGGTCTCGCGGTGACCTGCGACGTCGCCACGACCCACGTGCACCTGTCCGAGAACGACCTGGTCGGCTTCGACTCGCACCTGCATCTCGTGCCGCCGCTCAGGAGCTTGCGCGACCGCGACGCGATTCGCGAGGCACTGCGCGACGGCGCGGTCGACGCGCTGTGCTCCGACCACACCCCGGTCGACGAGGACGAAAAGCAGGTGCCGTTCGGCGAATCATCGCCCGGCGCCTCGGGCGTCGAGCTGCTCTTGCCGCTGACCTTGAAATGGGCGCGCGAGATGAACGTGCCGCTGCCGCGCGCACTCGCGCTGATCACGTGTGAGCCCGCGCGGATTCTCGACATCCCGGCGGGTGAACTCGCCGCGGGTGCCAACGCCGACGTCTGCATTTTCGACGCGCAGGCGGAATGGGTCGTGACCTCGAAAAGTCTTGCGAGCCAGGGCGACAACACGCCCTTCCTCAACCACCCGATGCAAGGGCGCGTGCGCTATACCCTGATCGACGGACATATCGATTTTGAGTCGGCGCGCTGAGGTCTTCGCCGGCACCGCGCCCGCCCTCCCGCGCCGCCTGCCGTTCGCGCAACTGCTGATCCCGCTTATCGCCGGCGTGGCGGCAGTCGCGGGTTTTGCGCCCTTCGGCCTGTGGCCGCTGCCGATCCTCAGCCTCGCCGTGCTCTTCGTCATGCTCGAACGCGCGCCCTCGCTGCGCGCGGGCTTGGCGCTGGGCTTCGCATGGGGACTCGGTTTTTTCCTCACCGGCGTGAGCTGGGTCTACGTCAGCCTCTCCGTCTACGGCGGTATGCCGGCATGGCTCGCGGGTCTGGCAACGTTCCTGTTCTGCGGGTTTCTCGCGCTCTTTCCGGCGGCGGTCGGTGGTTTGCACGCGCGCCTTCGGGGGCATCAACGCACGCCGCTTGCACCCGTCGTGCGCCTCCTGGTCCTGCTCCCGATGCTGTGGGGCGCGAGCGAATGGGTGCGCGGCTGGATTTTCACCGGCTTCCCTTGGCTGGTCGTCGGCTATTCCCAAGTTCCCGCGAGTCCGCTCGCCGGCTACGCGCCGCTCACCGGCGTGTACGGCGTGTCATTCGTGCTGGCGTCGCTTGCCGCACTGCTGACCTGGCTGCTCACGCCGGGGCGAAGGCTGGCGGCGCGCGCATGGGCGCTGGGGGCGATCGCGGTGGCGCTGTTTGGCGGGCAGCTTTTACGCGGCGTCGCGTGGACGACGCCGGACGGCGGGCCGACTTCGGTCGCGCTGCTGCAAGGCAACGTCCCCCAGGCGATGAAATGGCAGCCCGAGCGCACGCTTCCCACGCTCGAAACCTATCTGCGGATGGCGGCGGCCTCCCCGGCACGTCTGATCGTGCTGCCCGAGACCGCGCTGCCGCTGTTCGAATCCGATCTGCCCGAGCGCTACCGCGAGCGGCTCGCCGAGCTCGGCAGGGCCAATGGCGGCGACGTGCTCGCCGGCCTGCCGACCGGCTCCTACGAGCACGGCTACTACAACAGCGTGATCAGCCTCGGCAGCGCGCCCGGGCAGCGCTACCACAAGATTCACCTGGTGCCGTTCGGCGAATACATTCCGCTCAGGGCACTGTGGGGCTGGGTCGTCGAGGTGCTGCACATTCCGCTGTCGGATTTCTCGCGCGGCGGGGTCGAGCAGCGCCCGCTCGCGATCGGCGGCCAGCGCGTCGCGGCAGACATCTGCTATGAGGACGCTTTCGGCGAGGAAATCATCCGCCAGCTGCCGGAAGCGAGCGTGCTCGTGAACGTGAGCAACCTCGCCTGGTTCGGCGACTCGTTCGCGCCGTGGCAGCACGTGCAGATGTCGCAGATGCGGGCGCTCGAGAGCGGACGCATGATGCTGCGCGCGACCAATACCGGGGTCACGGCGATCATCGATGCACGCGGAAACCTGCTCGCCAGCCTGCCCCTGTTCACGGCCGGCAGCCTGACCGGCGAAATCCAGGGCTATGCGGGGAGCACACCGTATGTGCGCTGGGGCAACGCGCCGGTGCTCGCGCTATGGGGCGTGATCGGGGTCGGGCTCCTCGCCCTTCGATTCAGGCGCTCGCCCTGACGCGGGTCGCGTTGCGGCCGCCGCGCTTGGCTTCGAGCAAGGCCGCGTCGGCGCGCGCGAGCGCCTCATTCTCGCCCCCGTCATCACGGCTGTATTCGGAAAGTCCCCCGCTCCATGAGAGTTTCTGCGTCACGCCCGGTATCAGTTCGACGCTTTCGGGCATGTTCGCGCGCAGGCGCTCGGCCAGCTCGCGGGCGCGGTCGAGCGGCGTGTAGGGAAAGATCACGCAGAACTCGTCGCCGCCGAGGCGCGCGATGAAGTCGCTGTTGCGCAGGCAGGACTTCAGCGCGTTGCCGAACTTGATGATGAGCTGGTCGCCGGCCTCGTGACCGAAGGTGTCGTTGACCTGCTTGAAATTGTCGATGTCGAGGATCAGAAGGCTGTGCGTCCAGCCGTCCTTCAGCGTCGCGAACAGCTCCTTCTGCTTCTCGTCGAAGCTGCGCCGGTTGTTGACCTGCGACAAATGGTCGAGCCGGGCCTGCGACGACACCTCCTTCTGCCGTCCCAGCATCACCCTGCCGAGCTTCAGCATGGTCTCGAGCGGCATCTGGAATTCGCCGAGGCTCGCCTGGTAATCGCCGCGCAGGCGTTGCTGTCGAAGGTCGTTGGTGAACTTGACGAGGATCCGCAGGTTGTCGACGACGCGATTGCGGATCGCGAGCGTCGTCGCGACGACCAGCACGGCAACGGCGAGGCTCGCGACGAGCCAGCCGAGCACGTAGGGCATGACGTTCTCGACGATCGGCGTCTGCGGACGCCACACCGCGATCAGCCAGGGCGTACCGGCGAGCGCGATCAGCGTCGGCCGGGCGTTGAGCTTGATCGCCTGGTTGCCCCGGCGCATCAATACCGCCGTCGCGCCGCCGCCCTGGTTCTGCTGCAGTTCCGCGTAGGCCGCGGCGTCTGGCAGCGGCAGCGTATCGAACAAGGCCTGCAGTTGGGGAACGCTCTGCTCGACGATCACAAAGCCCAGGCGCTTGTCGTTCGCGTCCCTGACCTCGTGCGAAAGCGAGAGATTGAACGTCGCTGTGGCCATCGCGCCCTTGCCCGCGGTGGCGAGCAAACGCCGGGTTTCGCCGGGCAGGAAGCCCGGCAGCAGCTGACGCTGACCGTCGGTGACGAACAGCACGGTGGCGTTCGGGTTCAGGGCATGGAGGTTGGCGGCTTGCGTCTGGCAGACCTCGGCCGCAAGCGCGGTGAAGCAGGCGAGCGTCTGCGGATGCGCGGCGATGCTGGCCGCGCTGCGCTGCATGGCGTCGGCGAGAAACTCGATCTGCGCCGCCATGACCGGCTTGCCGAGCTCCTCGGACGTCGAATGCTCGGGTTCGCGCAGCTGATAAAGCGCGAACGTCGCCGCGCCCGTCAGCAGCACCAAGGCTGCGGCAAGCATGAGGCCGAACCGCAATATGGACGTCTGAAGCATCTGGGCGCGCGCGCTCGCTCTTATGGTTATCGTCTCCGCAATGGCAGGCCCTCCGCTTTCGTCCCGCGGAAGCCCTGCCGACTCGCCCCTCCCTGCAGCAAGGTTCGTGCCCCGATTCGATCCCCTCGATCGGGCAGCCTTGGATGCTGCTACTGGCGGCCGGTACTGCCGAATCCCCCTTCGCCCCGCGCGGTCGTTTCGAAGGCCTCGACGATATTGAAGCGAGCCTGCACCACGGGGACGATGACGAGCTGCGCCAGGCGCTCGAGCGGCACCAGTTCAAAGGACTGCTCGCTGCGGTTCCACGCCGAAACCATGAGTTGGCCCTGATAGTCCGAATCGATGAGCCCGACCAGGTTGCCGAGCACGATCCCGTGCTTGTGGCCGAGTCCCGAGCGCGGCAGGATCAGCGCCGCGTAGCCGGGGTCGGCGAGATGGATCGCCATGCCCGTCGGAACGAGCCGGGTTTCCCCCGGGGCGAGCGTGATCGGCGCGTCGATGCACGCGCGCAGGTCGAGGCCGGCGGCGCCCGGGGTCGCGTAATGCGGAAGCTGGTCGCGCAGGCGGGCGTCGAGAATCTTCACATCCATCTTCATTTTTGTCGGGATTTCGTCAGTTGAGGTGACTTGCGATATGGCGGATGAGCGCGCGCGCCTGCTCGAGTTTGTCGGCGCGGGGAAGCCGGTGCGCGCCGTCGTCGTCGAAAAGCACGAGTTCTGCCGCGTCCGCCCCGAGCGTGTCGGGCGCGAGGTTGCCGACCAGCAGCGGCAGCTTTTTCTGCCGGCGCTTGGCCTCGGCGTGCTCGGCGAGGCGTTCGGTCTCGGCGGCGAAACCGACACAAAACGGCGCATCCGGACGGGCAGCGACTTCGGCCAGGATGTCGGGGTTGGCGACGAGCGTGAGCGTGAGGCCGCCCCCGGATTTCTTGATCTTCTGCGGCGCCGCGGCCTCGACCCGGTAGTCGGCGACGGCCGCGACGGCGATGAAGACGTTGGCGGGAAGTTCGCGCAGCACGGCCTCGCGCATCTCGGTGGCACTTTGCACGTCGACGCGGCGTACGCCGGCCGGCGTCGTCAGGCAGGTCGGTCCCGAGACCAGACAGACCTCGGCGCCGGCCTCGTGTGCCGCGCGCGCGAGCGCGTAACCCATCTTGCCCGAACTGCGGTTGGTCAGTCCGCGTACCGGGTCGATCGCCTCGTAGGTCGGCCCGCCCGTGATGAGCACGCGGCGACCGGCGAGAACTCCGGTAGTGAAGAGCGGCGACAGGCCGGCGACGATGTCCACCGGTTCGAGCATGCGCCCCGGTCCGGTTTCGCCGCAGGCCTGCTCGCCGGCCTCGGGGCCGAGCAGGCAGACGCCGTCCGCGCGCAGTTGGTCGAGGTTGCGCCGGGTCGGCGCGGCAGCCCACATTTCGCGGTTCATCGCGGGCGCGACGGCAAGGCGGCAGGCGCGCGCGAGACACAGCGTCGACAGCAGGTCGTCGGCCCGACCGTGCGCGAGCTTGGCGAGGAAATCGGCAGAAGCCGGCGCGACCAGCACGAGATCGGCGTCGCGCGAGAGGTGAATGTGGGCCATGCCATCGCCCGCCGCGTCCCACATGGCGGTCAGCACCGGCTTGCCGGAGAGGGCCTGGAAGGTCAGCGGGGTGACGAAGCGCTGGGCGGCGTCGGTCATCACCACCTTTACGTCGGCACCCGCCTTGACGAGCAGCCGGCACAATTCCGCAGCCTTGTAGGCGGCGATCCCGCCCGTCACCCCGAGAACGATTTTTTTGTCTGCTAGCGACACGGCTCGATTCCCAGCGCGCTTTCCATGAAAATGCTCGCATTCTACGGGAGGGGGCAAGGGGATGGCGATTCGCGACTGGCCGGAGGACGCGCGTCCGCGCGAGAAGCTCCTGAAACAGGGCGCGGCGGCGCTGACCGATGCGGAACTGGTCGCGGTATTCCTGCGCACCGGGGTCGCCGGCAAGAGCGCGGTCGATCTCGGACGGGATCTGATCGAGCGTTTCGGAGGTCTCGGCGCGCTGTGCCGCGCCGACCGGGTCGCGGCCTGCCGGGCGCCCGGCGTCGGTGAGGCGAAATACGCCCTGCTCCAGGCCGTGATGGAAATGGCCCGCCGCACGCTGGCCGAGGACATGCAGGCCGGCGACGCCCTGTCATCCCCCGCGGCCGTGCGCGACTACCTGCGGCTGATCCTGCGCGACAAGGAATACGAGGTCTTCTGCTGCGTGTTTCTCAACGCGCAAAATCGCGTGATCGCGGTCGAGGAACTGTTTCGCGGCACGCTCACGCAGACCAGCGTCTATCCGCGGGAAATCGTCAAACGCGCGCTCGCGCACAACGCCGCGGCGATGATTCTCGCGCACAACCACCCGAGCGGGGTCAACGAGCCGAGTCAGGCCGACCGCTCGCTGACCCGTCGGCTCGCCGAGGCCCTGGCGCTCGTCGACATCCGCGTGCTCGACCATTTCATCATCGCCGGCGCCTCGGCGCTCTCGTTCGCCGAGGCCGGTCATCTCTGAGCCGGGCGGCTTGCCCGCGCGTTGGGAACTGTGGTATAAATCGCGGTTCTCGGGTTGACCCTCTGCGTTAACCCCACCGGTTAACCCTCAATTTCTGGAGCAGCAACATGGCTCGCGTATGTGTCGTCACGGGCAAGAAGCCCATGGTCGGGAACAACGTTTCCCACGCCAACAACAAAACCAAGCGTCGTTTCCTGCCCAACCTGCAATACCGCCGGTTCTGGGTCGAGAGCGAGAACCGCTGGGTTCGTCTGCGTCTGTCCAATGCCGCCTTGCGCACCATCGACAAGAACGGCATCGAGTCCGTCCTGGCCGATCTGCGCGCCCGCGGCGAAGCTGTCTAAGGAGAACCGGCAATGGCTAAAGGCGGACGCGAAAAGATCAAGCTGGAGTCCACTGCGGGCACCGGCCACTTCTACACCACGACCAAGAACAAGAAGACCATGCCCGAGAAGATGGAGATCAGCAAATTCGATCCCAAGGCTCGCAAGCATGTGATGTACAAGGAAACGAAGCTGAAATAAGACTGCGCCAGAAGCCGCGCAGTCCGGCTTCGTCAGAATAAAACCCGCCGCTGGCGGGTTTTATTTTTGCATTGTCCCGCGTAGCGCCGCGGCGAAGCCGCCCTCACGCGGCGGACGGCTCCCCTTCCAAGCGGCCCGGACCCGGGAGCACACTGCCCGCCTCGCGTCGGAGGCGGTCCGCGATGCACGCCGCGCCCCGGTTTCAGAACTTCCCGCTGTAGACCACGTCGAGGCTCCGCCCGGGTGCCGGAATCTCCTGCCCGGATACGCCTTCGGTCAGGTGTTCGTGGTAAGCCTTGTCGGCGAGGTTGCGCATCGCCACGCGCACGCTGTGCTTGCCGCGCCGCCAGGTCGCGCCGACGTCGACGGTGGCGAAGCCGGCGGTCGGGTCCTCGCTGCCGCGGGCGAATACGGTGGCCACGCGGTCCTGCCGGCGCACCAGCCGCAGCGTGGTATCGAGCGTCCACTCGGGCGCGACTCGCCCTTCCCAGCCCAGGTCGAGCTCGTCGGCCGGCATCTGGAACAAGGGCTCGTCCAGATCCTCGTTGGTTCCCCGCACCATCGAGAGACCGGCGCTGAGCCAGTGGCCGTCGACGAGCTGCCAGCGGCCCTCGGCTTCGAGGCCCTCGAGCGTGACCTGGCCTAGGTTCACCGTGCGCTTGCACGCCGTGGCGTTCGCGGGACCGCAGATCGCGACGGCCTCCGCCGTGCCCGAGATGTCGAGGCCGGTGATGTAATCATCGATGCGGGTACGGTAGACCGCCATGCGGTAGTCGAAGCGCGTCGTGGCACCCTTCAGGCCGAGTTCGATCTGGGTGGCGGTTTCAGGTTCGATCTGCGGATTGCCGACGTAGAAGAAGCCGTCCCCGCGCGGCGAGGACTCGAAGCGCTCACGCATCTCGCCGGCGCGTGCCCCGCGTGACAGGTTCGCGTAGGGCCTCAGGAGCGGCGCGACCTCGTAGATCGCCGCGAGCGACCCCGACCACATGCCGTCCCGGCGCGCGAGGTTCTGCGTGACCGGCGGACTGCCGACCGAATCGGCCTCGCCTTCGACCGTATCGTGGCGCAGACCCCCGAGCACGCCGAGCTTGCCGAAACGCATGTCGTCCTGCACATAGAGGCCGAGCGCCTCGATGCGGCCGTTCGTGAACGGGTCGCTGCGTCCGAGCGGATTGGCCGGATTGGTCGCCGGGGCCGGCAGCAGCCGCTCGGGTGAAGCGCTCGTGCGCCAGGCGTTGGCGCCGAAGGACACCAGATGCAGCGGATGCGCGAGCCAGTCGGCGCGCGCGTCGATACCGTCGGTGACGAAGGCGACCCGCGTCTCGGCGATGTCGCGGGCGAGAGGGCCGTCGGCGTACGAAAAGATCTCGCGCTTGACCTCCTGCCGGTAGGCCCGCAGGTCGACGTTCACCGGCGTCTCGCCAGATCCCTTGCGGCGATAGCCGACTTCGGCGAGCACGCGTTCCTGCCTCGGCGAATGCACGGTCGTGCTCTGTACCAGCGGGTGCGGATGCGGCTTGGTGGAACCGGGGTACCAGACGTCTTCGTCGGTGTGCTGCTGCAGCGAGACGCGCAATTCGTTCGCGGCGTCGACCCGGAAGCGGTACTGGCCGATGAAGCTGTCCGAATCGTAGCCGGTGCGCGCCACGCGACCGTCCGGCGCGTCGTAGTCGCCGATGCGCGAGAGCGAAGCGCCGAGCATCAGCGCCTGGTCCGCGCCCGCCTCATTCATGACCCCCGTCGCGCGCAGGCCACGGCTCGCGCTGTTCCAGGCGAGGGCGGTGTCGAAGCCGACGCCGGGCGCGAAATGCGCGTCGGGCAGGCGCACGTTGATCGCGCCGCCGAGCGCGCCGCTGCCGTAAAGCACGGAAGCCGGTCCTCTCACCGCCTCGACCGACTCGGCCAGCGGCAGGCTCATGAACGAGGCAATCGCACCGGCCGGCTGGGCCGCGTTGACGCGGATGCCGTCGACGAGCAGCACGACGCTCTCCTTTTTCAACCCGCGGATGACCGGATTCTGGCCCTGCGCACTGTCGCCGGATACCGCGAGTCCAGGTTCGCCGCGCAGCGCGTCGCCCACGTTGCCGGCGGCGCGCTGCTGCAGATCGTCGCGCGACAACGCGAAAGTTGCGGCCGGGGTTTCCATGTCGTCGGCGGCGTACCCCTTGGCCGTCACGCTAAGCGCCGGCAGCGTATCGGCGGCAAGCACGGGAGTGGGTGAGGCGGCCATGCCGAGGCAGGCCAGTGCGACCGGATGCAGTTTCATGAGGATCTCCAGATAGCGGATGGCTAGCTGGCTGCGCGCTGGCTTGCCCGGGTTCGATAAAAAGTGGGCGCTCTAGCGGATGACGAACATCCACTTGGCCAGGATCACGATCGCGATCATGTGAACGAACACGGAAAGGTGTGTGTACTTGAAGCGGGCCGAGGTCATGTTCCCGCAGACCGCGTGCTTCATCGCCAGCACGAAATGCAGCAGCACGCTCGTGGCGAGCAGGATCTTCAGCGTCAGCAGCGTCCCGAACGACGAGGCGAAGGGAGCCGCAAGGGCGGCGCCGTAGATGTGGCTCGCCATCGCGATGCCGGTAAGGAAAAGCAGGCCGACGAACCAGGGCATGACGCGACGCCCGCGTTTGTGGATGCCTTCCTCGACGAGCGCCATGTACTGCGCCGGGAGATGGCTGCGAATACTCTCGAGGATGAGCACTTCAAAGGCGACGATGCCGATGAAGATGGCCGCGGAGAAGAGATGGATCGTGACGAGAGTGCCGTGCAGCATGGAAGTTCCTTGGGTGCGATTAAGAACAATTCGCATTCATGATAAGATCGCGGCCACCCAAGCCCCAATGACAATTGTCAATTCGCCATGGCGTCGCCCGCGTCCCCTCTTTCGCTCCTGCACGATGCGCCGCTCTTCGCAGGCGTCGACGCCGGCCATCTCGCCACGCTGGCCCAGGCTGCGCGTTCGCGGGACGCGCGGGCCGGCCAGCTGCTCTTCGCCGAAGGCGACGAGGCCCGCGCGTTCTACCTCGTCGCGCAAGGCGAGGTCCACCTCTACCGGTTCTCGCCGCAGGGGGAGGAAAAGGTGTTCCAGATGCTCGGGGACGGCGACCTGCTGGCCGAAGCCGCAATGTTTCTCAGCCCCGCGGTCTATCCGATGACGGCGCGCGCCGTACGCGACAGCACGCTGTTCGCCGTGCCGCGGCAGGCATTGTTGTCGTTGTGCGCGGCCTCGCCGCCCTTGATGCTGACGCTCCTGTCCGCCCTGGCGAGACGCCTATACCAGGCGATGAACCGCATCGACCATCTCACCCTCAACAACGCCGGCCAGCGGCTCGTCGCCTATTTGCTTGATTTGCGGCGGCAACAGCATGGCAACTGGATCAGCATTCCGGTGAATTTCGCCGTCCTGGCGGCCCAACTCGGCATGACGCCCGAAACTCTGTCGCGTCTACTGCAGAAATTTCGCCAGGACGGACTCCTGAGCGGCAAGGGGCGCACGCTGGTCCTGCTCGACGCCGACATGTTGTGTGAAAAGGTGGCGCTGCCCCGACAAGCCATGCGGCCACCCTCCCACATCGGAGGCAATCCTTCGATGACCGGGTGCTGCAATCTCGCAGGCAAGCGGTGAAGCGTAGCGAGGGTTGGCCGCGCGCGGCTGGCACGGACGCCCATTCGCCAGCGAACACGGGATAGCGGCCAAGCATCGTCCGTGTTCGGCGCGCCGGCCGGCGCAGAAATGTTGTTTTTAGACGGCCCCGCCGGTCGATGCGCTGACCTCGGAGCTCAGGATCACGGGCGGCGTGAGGGCTGCGCGCAGCGGCGCGGCGGCGAGGATGCGCACCCCATACGGTTCAAGCGTAACAGCGCAGGCGGACCGAAAAATCCCGCAAGGACTGGATGCCGCTCTCCTCGGCGCGCTTGCACCAGGCCTGCAGCTGCTCGAGCAGTTGCTCGCGGCTCGCGGTCGAGCGGCCCCAGATCGCGGCCAGCTCCTGGCGCATGCGGTAGACGGTCTGCAGGCGCTCGCTCCGGCCGAGAAGCGTGTCGAGCGCGGCCCTGTCGTCCGCCGCGAGCTCGGCGGGCTCCTTGTGCAGCCAGCGGCGGAAGCTGTCGAAGTTCCAGTTTTGCGGCAGGTTCGCGCCGGCCCTGAGCTTGGCGATTTCGGCCGCGCTCTCGGCGCGTACGCTCTTCACGAAGCGGCTCATGACGTCGTAGCGATGGGTGATGATCGCCTGCAGGGTGTCGAGATCGCAGAGCGGCTTGGGCGCCTGCCATTTGACCGTCGGCGCGACCTTGCGCACCGTGGCGAGCCCCGCGTACGACATCAGCTTGATATAGAGCCAGCCGATGTCGAACTCGTACCATTTGTTCGACAGCCGCGCCGAGGTGCCGTAGGCGTGGTGATTGTTGTGCAATTCCTCGCCGCCGATCAGGATGCCCCACGGCAGGATGTTCGTGCTCGCGTCCTCGCAGGCGAAGTTGCGGTAGCCCCAGTAATGGCCGACGCCGTTGATGATGCCGGCGGCGGTGATCGGGATCCACGCCATCTGTACGGCCCAGATCGTCAGGCCGATCGGCCCGAACAAGGCGAGGTCGATCGCCATCATGAGGAAAATGCCCTTGGCCGAGTGGCGGCTGTAGACGTTGCGCTCGACCCAGTCGTCGGGCGTGCCGTGGCTGTATTTCTCGAGCGTCTCGGCGACTTTGGCCTCGGCCCGGTAAAGCTCCGAGCCTTCCCAGAACACTTTCTTCAGGCCGCGCGTCTGCGGGCTGTGCGGGTCCTCGGGGGTCTCGCACTTGGCGTGGTGCTTGCGATGGATCGAGACCCACTCGCGGGTGACCATGCCCGACGTCAGCCACAGCCAGAAGCGGAAGAAATGGCTGACCACGGGATGCAGGTCGACCGAACGGTGCGCCTGCGAACGGTGCAGATAGATGGTGACGGCGGCGATGGTGACGTGGGTCAGACCCAGGGTCACCAGCACGAGCCCCCACCAGGGAAGATCCAACAAACCTGACTGCATGCTTCGGGGTTCCTAAAAAAACAGATAATTATATCTGATATTGGACAATAAACTCACGAACGCCGGGGTTATTTGCTGCCCGCCTCGGGCCTTGCCCTCTCGAGGGCGACGCCGCCGGCGCGGAACCTGCGCCAGATCGCCCAATTCAGGGCGGAGCGCAGGTTGTCCGGACCTTCACTAGGATCGTGGACCCACACCGCCAGTTCCAGCACGATGCCATTATCGGCAAATTCCTTGAGAAATACGCGCGGGACGTAGCGCGCGTCGTCGACGAGCACGCGGTTTTGCTCGCGCGCGGCTTCGAGCAGCAGGGTTTCGGCCTTTTCCAGGTCGGTGCCGCAGGGCACCGGGATCGGCAGGGTGACCTGCAGCGCGGCCGGCTTGGAAAGCGGATGGGTCACCACCGTGTGCGTGATCAGCATCTCGTTCGGCACATTGCTCTCGGTGCCGTCGAGCGAGCGCAGCAGCGTATAGCGCGTATTGATCTCGCGCACTTCGCCGTGCTTGTTGTCGACGGTGACGAGGTCGCCGATGCGGACCGAACGGTCGAGCAGGATGATGAAGCCCGACACGTAGTTGCTCGCGACCTTCTGCAGCCCGAAGCCGATGCCGACGCCGAGCGCGCCGCCGAACACCGAGAGCACGGTCAGGTCGATGCCCACCGCGGGCAGTGCGACGAGCACGGCCAGCACCAGCAGCAGCGTACGCACGGCCTTGGCGAGCGCGATGCGCAAGGAGAGATTCATCTGCGCGACGCCCATCAGGCGGCTTTCGATCAGGCGCGCCAGCGAGAGCGCGACGACGAGCGCCACGCCGATCACGCCCGCCGCTTCGAGCAGCAGCCAGAGCGAGAAGCGGTGCGTGCCCGACTGGAACGACAAGGCCTCCATCGCCGCGTGGATGCGCGGCAGGATGCCGGTGATGTGGAGTGCGAACGCGCCCCATATCAGCCAGCTCGCCGAGCGCTCCCAGAATTCGCGCAGCCCCGGCGGCGGCACGATGTAGCGAAGCGCGTAGACGACCAGGCGCACGGCGACGAGCGCGAGCACGAGCGGCACCGCGAGGTCGAGCAGATGCGTGTCGGGCAGCCACAGCGCCGCGGTTTCCCGCCCCAGCAGCAGTGCGAGCAGCATGAGCAGCGCGGCACCGACCTGGCGGCCGGCCTCGGGCGCGGGCCACGCGCTGACGCGGGCGAAGTAGCGCCTGGACAGCCGTTTCGCGCCCCATACCGCGAGCGCGCACAGCGCCAGCACCCCGATCTGCCACAGCACGACCGGCCCCCAGCCGTCGCTGGCGATGCGCGTCAGCAGGCTGTCGACGGGGACGGGCTTGGCCAAGGTCAGAAATTCAGCGTGAACTGGGCGGACACGATGTCGACCGCGCTGTCGTATTCGCCGTCGAGCGTCGTCGTCGACGGCTGCAGACCCGGGTCGTTGACGAACAGGTGCGCGTAGCCGAAGTCGAGTGCGCTGCGCTTCGACACGCGGTACTGGCCGCCGAGCGCGACCCAGGTGCGCGCGCCGTCCGGGATGCGCGGGGTGCGATAGCGGTCCGACACCGGCGCTTCATCGTAGGCGATGCCGCCGCGCAGACTCCATTTTTCGTTCGCGTGCCAGGTTGCGCCGAGCGAATAGCGCAGGCTGTCGCTCCAGTTTTCGATCGTCGTGCTGTCGACTGTGCCGCGGATCGGCAGGTCGTCGAAATCGCTCCAGCCCGTCCAGCTCACGTCGGCCAACAGGTCCCACTGCGGGGAGAGCGTGTGGAAAAGACTCAGCGACGCGCTGTCCGGCAGCGTGACCTCCGCGGTCACCGGGCCATTGAGGGGGTTCACAACGGGGTCGGAAGTGCTCGACGTGCCCTCGAGCGTGTAGTCGACTTCGGAACGGTAGGACACGCCGATGCGCGTCGCAGGCGTCGCCTGCCAGAGCGCGCCGAGGTTGTAGCCCCAGCCGTAATCGTCGCCCTTGATCTTGAGCAACGGAGCCGGGAAAGGGGGTGGCCCAAGCGGCTGTCGGTGGGTCAGCGTCGCTTCGATCCACTGGATATTAAGCCCAGCGCCCACCGAAAACGTCTCGCTGAGCTTGTAGGCGACGGACGGATTCAGGTTGATCGTCTTGAGCTCCGACTCAATCGCCTGATAACGGCCGATCCACTCGGGTTCGTATTCGGTCTTGAGGCCGAAGGGGCTGTTGAGGCCGAGGCCCAGATGCAGGTCCGGCGTCAGGCGCATCGCGACATAGGCATTCGGGACGAAGGCCCAGTCCCCGGCGTCGCCGCCCTGCCCGCCCGTGACGCCGGCGCTGCTCGTCCCCGAGAACTCGGCGCGGGGCTTGATCAGATGCCCGGCGACGACGATCTGCCGGTCGGGCAGCCGGGTCATGCCGGCCGGGTTGAAATAGATCGTGCTGGCATCGCTCGCCGCGGCCGCCTGGCCCGCGTAGGCGTTGCCGAGCCCGCTCGCGTTCTGTTCGATCAGCGCGTAGCCGGCCGCGTGGGCCGCGCCGCCGGCCGCCGCAAGCGCAAGGCTTGCGGCGAGCCGCTTGAAGCAAAGTGACATGAAGTTCTCCTGGGTTTTTGTAGTCATCAACGTGCGAAATTCGCGTACATGGCCTCGACGGCTGCTCGATAGCGGTCGAGCACCTGCGCACGCCGGACCTTGAGGGTCGGCGTCAGCAGGCCGTCTTCGACGGTCCACGGTCGCAGGTCCGGGTGCAGCCGACGGATCTGCGCGTAGCCGGGGAAATGCCGCAGGTGGTGCGCGACGCGGTGCGTCAGGGCGCGCGTGACCTTGGGGTCGCGCAGGGTCGCGGGCTGGGCCGGATCGAGATGCAGGCTCGCCGCGAAGGCCTCCCAGTGCGCCTCGTTCAGCACGGTGAGCGCCGCGAGGTAGGGGCGCCCCTCGCCCACGACCATCACCTGTTCGAAAAGCGGATCGAGGAGGATCGCCGATTCCATATCGGTCGGCGGGACCTTCTCGCCGTTGTTCAGCACGATGATGTCCTTGATCCGGCCGATGATCGTGTAGTGACCGTCGGCGTCGACACGGGCCTGGTCGCCGCTGTGCAGCCAGCCGTCCGCATCGATCATCGCGCGTGTCGCGGCTTCGTCCTTCCAGTAGCCGCGCATGACGCAGCGGCTGCGCGTGAGCAGTTCGTCGTTGTCGCCGATGCGCACCTCGACCCCGGGTAGTGGCTGTCCGATCGTCGCGGGCGAATTCGAGTCGGGACGGTTCACGCACACGACCGGGCTCGTTTCGGTGAGGCCGTAGCCCTGGTAGACCGGCACGCCGAGACCGATGAACACGCGCGCGACCTCGGGCGAGAGCGCGGCGCCGCCGGAAATCGCCAGCCGCAGGCGTCCGCCGAGCTTTTGCGTGACGTTGCGCGCGACGAGCCGCTCGAGCAGCGGCCAGAGCAGCAGTTCGGGATGCCAGTACGCACGCCCCTGGCTGCGCTCGAAGCGCCGCCAGCCGACATGGACCGCCAGCCTGAACAGCGCTCGGGCGGGCGCGCCCTTTTTCTCTAGCCCATCCTGGATGCGGCCGTAGACCCGCTCGTAGATGCGCGGCACCGAGATCAGCACGGTCGGCCGGATGGCCTGCAGATCCTGCGCAAGCTGGGCGATCGAGCGCGCGTAGGCGACTTCGGCGCCGAGCAGCATGGCCAGGTAATAGCCGCCCGTGCGCTCGAGCGTGTGCGACAGCGGAAGGAAGGAGAGAAACACCTCGTGCGGCCCGAAGTCGGCGCAGTGCGAAGCGTAGTAGGCATTCCACAGCAGGTTGTCGTGCGTCAGCATGACCCCCTTCGGCCGCCCCGTGGTGCCCGAGGTGTAGACGATGCTCGCGAGGAGGTCGGGCGCGAGGCTGCGCTCGGGGACCGCGGTGGCGACGGCGTTTTCCAGCCACTCGGCCGCCACGACGAAGCGCGGACTCCAGTCGGCAAGCCGGCTCTCCGGGGCGACCAGGCAGACGATGCGTTGCAGGCCCGGCGACGAGGCCGCGATCTCGGCGAGCTTCTTGAGCTGGAAGCGGCCCTCGACGAGCAGCAGCTTGGCGTCGGCGTTATCGAGGATGTAGGCCGCGCTCTCGGCGCGGTCGTCGAGATAGAGCGGGACCGTGACGAGACCGAGCGCGAGCGCGGCCTGGTCGAAGATCACCCATTCGACGCAGTTCTTCAGCATCACGGCGACGCGGTCGCCTGGCGCGAGACCCTCGCGTGCGAGCGCCGCCTGCCAGCGCGCGGCCTCTGCCGCGACCTCGCTCCAGGTGAAGCTCACCCAGCTGTCGCGCGCCTCGTCGAACTGGCGGTAGGCGACCCGGGCCGGCGTCGCCGCGACCCGGGCGCGGAACAGGCCGCACAGCGTGCCGAGCTGGTCGGGATGAAAGGCCGTCATGTGGGTTCTGCGGGCAGACCGGGGAATCGGCGCATTGATAGCGGCAAAGCCTCGGCCGGTCAAGCGCCGGTCTTGGTGAGAACGGCCGCGAAGAACCCGTCGGTCCGGTGAATCGCCGGGGAGAGTTTGAGCATCGGGCCCGTGTCGAGCGGAATCTTGTGCTGGGCGAGGATTTCATTGACCGGCTGCAGCGCGAACCCGCCTTCGGCGACGAGACCTTCGACGATCGCCTCGTTCTCCTCGGGCAGGATGCTGCACGTCGCATAGACCAGACGTCCGCCGACTTTGAGCAGTCTCGCCGCGGCGCGCACGATCGACGCCTGCTTCGCCGCGAGTTCGGCCACGCTCTCGGCCGACTGGCGGAATTTGAGGTCGGGGTTGCGGCGCAGCGTGCCGAGCCCCGAACACGGCGCATCGACGAGCACGCGGTCGAGCTTGCCGGCGAGACGCTTGACCCGCACGTCGTTCTCCGAAGCGATAAGCTCCGGCATGACGTTCGACAGCCCCGAACGCGCGAGCCGCGGCTTCAGCTTGGCGAGCCGCTTTTCCGCGACGTCGAAGGCATAAAGCCGCCCGGTCGAGGCCATGGTCGCGCCGACCGCGAGCGTCTTGCCGCCGGCGCCTGCGCAGAAATCGCACACCATCTCGCCGCGCCGCGCCTCGAGCAGCAGCGCCAGCAACTGGCTGCCCTCGTCCTGCACCTCGAGGCTGCCGTCGAGAAACAAGGGATGACGATTGATCGCCGGGTGGTCCTTGAAGCGCAGGCCCCACGGCGAAAAGGGCGTGATCTCGACCGCCATGCCCTCGGCCTGCAGCCGCGCGAGCACGACGTCGCGGTCAGTCTTCTGGGTATTCACGCGCACGTCGAGCGGCGCGGGCTGCTGCAGCGCCCGGCCGAGTGCGAGGATGTCGGCGTCGCTCATCGACGGCCGCAGCTTGTCGACCACCCAGTCGGGCAGCTCCGCGGTGACGGCAAGCGGCAAGCCCTCGGGGCGCGCACTGCGGATGTGGTCGACCAGCTCGGGTTTGGCGAACTTCTCCAGCGCCGCCCCGCTCATTCCCTGGATCTTGATCAGCCAGGCGATGATCAGCGTGCGCGGATTCGCCGCGGGCACGACGTGGGACAGGTAGCGGTAGCGCCGCAGCACGCCGAACACGGCTTCGGCGACGAACCCGCGGTCACGCGCGCCGAGCTTCCTGTTCTCGCGGAAGAAGGCCGACAGCACGGCATCGGCGGGGCGTTTGAAGTCCAACACCAGGTCGAGTGCCTGGGTGGCGAGTTGCAGGAGCGGCGGGGTCAATTCCATCGAAGGCGGGACAGGCGGGGTTGAAGGTCGGGGCGGGTCGCCCGCGGGTCTAGTCGTCGTCGCCGAGTTCGGGGTCCCAGCCTTTCTTGCGCGCGCGCTCGGTCGCCGCCGCGTAAAGCGCAGTGTGGCGTTCGCGCAATTCGGGCGGCAGCCGACTCGGCAGATTGCCGTACTTGTCCCATTCGGCTTCGATCTTGTCGGCGAGCACCTGCATCTGTCCGAGCTGCCACCCGGCGCAGTCCTCGGTTTCGGGAAGAAAACCGAACAGCCAGGCGTCGAGGACGATGCGTCCCAGGGTCGTGACGCCGTGCTTGTCCTGGTGGTAGCCGGGATAGGTCATGGTCTTGTTCATGGCTGGAAATCTTTACCTTTGGACGTTTCGTCGTAGGGGAAACGCGTGTGTCCGTAGCGGATCACGAGCACGGCACACGCCAGAAGCAGCATCGACGCGGTCACGCCGAGCATGCGCCAGACGTCGAGACTTTTCATGTCGAGAACCAGGTAGCGCGCGAGCGCGACGATGGCGATGTAAATCGGGAAACGCACCGGCAGCTGGCCGGAACGGAAATACTGGCCGACCATCGCAAGAATTTCCAGATACAGGAACAGCAGCAGCAGATCGGCCAGCGTCACCGTCCCGGCGTCGATCATGACCCCGACTTCGAACACGCCGGCGACCAGGGTCGCCAGCGTGATGACGGCGAGGCCGATCGTCTCGAACACACCGAGCGCGCCGAGCGCAACCCGCGCGAACCGGTCTTTGGCAGGGTTCATAGCCACCTCGACGACAGAGGCGCAAGGATACCATCGCCCGCCCTTGCCCGCCGCACCTCAGACGCTCGATTCGACACGGACCAGCCACTCGCGCCAGATCGCAACCGAGATCGCGAGCAGCGCCGGACCGAGGAACAGACCGATCAGGCCGAAGGCCTGCAGACCGCCGAGCACGCCGAGAAAAACCAGCAGAAACGGAATCCGCGTCGGCCCACTGATGACGAGCGGGCGGATCAGGTTGTCGACCCAACTCACGACCAGTGCGCCCCACAGAAACAGTCCGAGCGCGGCCTGGCTCTCGCCCTGGGCGAGCAGCGACAGCGAGAGCCCGATCCACACGACCGGCCCGACAAACGGAATCAGCGCGACGAGTGCGGTGATCACGCCCCACAGCACGGGCGCCGCTACGCCGGCGACCCAGTAGCCGAGCGCGGCGAGCGCCCCCTGCGCGAGCGCGGTCAGGACGATGCCGAAGACGACAGCGCGCACCGTCACCCCGACGGCGTGGATGTAGCCGCGCGCCGCGCCGCCGAGCCAGCGGGTCGCGACGCGGCGGACCTGCGAGAGCAGGCTGGCGCCGTGGCGAAACAGGAAGAACAGCGCGAATACGGCCAGTGCGAACTTGGCGACGTTGCGCCCGACGCCGCCGGCGACCGCCTTCAGGCGCTGCGCATCGGTGAGTCCGAGCGCGTCGATCTGGGCACGGACCCAGGCCGGATCGGCCTGGATGCGCGCGTATTGCGCGGCGAGCCAGTCGCCGCCGGGCCAGCTTCGCACGCCGGGGGGCAGCGGCGGCAGTCCCTCGGTTGCCACCAGCCGCAGCTGGGCCGAAGCCGCCGAGACGTCGCCGGCCAGCATCGACGTCACCCAGATCATGGGCAACAGGAGCATGGTCACCACCGCAATCGTCATCAGCAGCGCGCACAGCGTGTCGCGTCCCGCCAGCCGGCGCGACAGGCGCTGATACAGCGGCCAGGTCGCGTAGGCCAGGATGCCGGCCCAGGCGAGCGCCGCGAGAAACGGCGACAACACCCAGAAGGTGAGTCCGAAGATGAAGACGAGGAAGGCGAACGCGACGGCCCGGCGCGCCAGCGGTGAATCGATATCGGTCGGCATGATCCCTCTCGGCCGCCCTGCGACGAGGCGGCCGCCTCGCTAGCGGCGCGTGCCGGAGCCGTCGGCCTTGCGCGTCACCCACAGGCTGGCGAACATGAAAGTCGCAATGATAAGGCCGACGATGCCGAGCGAGAGGCCGATCGGGATCTTGTAGAAATCGGCGATCAGCATTTTCGTCCCGACGAACACGAGCACCAGCGCGAGACCGTACTTGAGCAGATGGAAGCGCTCGGCGACGCCGGCGAGCATGAAGTACATCGCGCGCAGGCCGAGGATGGCGAAGATGTTGGAGGTGAAGACGATGAAGGGGTCGGTGGTGATCGCGAAAATCGCCGGAATCGAATCGACCGCGAAAACGAGGTCGGACAACTCGATCATGACGAGCACGAGGAACAGCGGCGTGAACGTGCGCACGCCGTTTTCCATGACCCAGAACTTCTCGCCGCGAAAATCCGCGGTGACCCGCACGTGGCGCTTGACCCAGTTCAACAGCGGATTCTTGGCGAGATCCTGTTCGACCTCGGCGAACATCAGCATCTTGACGCCGGTGACGACGAGGAAGGCGCCGAACAGATAGAGCACCCAGTGGAACTCCTGGACCAGCCAGGCGCCGGCGAGGATCATGACCGCGCGCATCGCGATCGCGCCGAGTACGCCGTAGATCAGCACGCGGCGCTGCAATTCCGCGGGAACGGCGAAGAAGCCGAATATCAGCAGAAAGACGAAGATGTTGTCGACCGCGAGCAATTTCTCGATCAGGTAGCCGGTCAGGAACTCGAGCGCCTTGGTGTCGGCGACCGCTTCGCCGTAGGCGTCGCGCAGGAACCACCAGAGCCCGAGATTGAACAGCATCGCAAGCGAGAACCAAACGAAGGACCACGCCGCAGCCTCCTTGAACCCCACCTTGTGCGCCTTGTTGCCGCCGACCAGGAAGAGGTCGACGGCAAGCATCACCAGCACGAAGCCGATGAACGCGGCCCACATCCAGGGCTCGCCGATATGCAGGGCTGTATCCATGTCCAGGTCCGGGCGCGCCGACGCTTACTGTACGGCGCGCAGTGCCGCAATGCGCTCCTCCAGCGGCGGGTGCGTCATGAACAGGCGCTTCAGACCGGCAGCACCGCCGCCGGCGATACCGAAGGCCGCCATCTTGTCGGGCAAGGGATGCGGATGCAGACTCCTCAGGCGCTCGAGCGCGGCGATCATCGCGCCCTTGCCGGCGAGCGAGGCACCGCCGCGGTCGGCGCGGAATTCACGCTGACGCGAGAACCACATGACGATGATCGACGCGAGGATGCCGAGCACGAGTTCGGCCACGATCATCGTGACGAAAAACGCCGGCCCGTGCCCCTCCTCGTTCTTGAACACGACGCGATCGACGGTATGGCCGATGATGCGCGACAGAAACATCACGAAGGTATTGACGACGCCCTGAATGAGCGCGAGCGTGACCATGTCGCCATTGGCGACGTGCGCGACTTCGTGGCCGATCACGGCCTCGGCCTCGGCGCGCGTCATCGTGCTGAGCAGACCCGCCGACACCGCGACGAGCGCGTTGTTCTTGTTCATGCCGGTGGCGAAGGCGTTGACTTCTGGCGACGGGAAGATGCCGACTTCGGGCATGCCGATGCCGGCGTCGTCGGCGTATTTCCTCACCGTCTCGACGAGCCAGAACTCGGTCGAGTTCGCCGGTGTCTCGATGACCTGGACGCCCATCGATTTCTTCGCCATCCACTTCGAGATCGCGAGCGAAATCAGCGAACCGCCGAAGCCCATGACCGCGGCGAAAATCAGCAGCGACGTGAGGTTGAGGCCGTTGGCCGTGAGGTAGGGCTCGACGCCGAGCAGACGCATGGTGAGCGAGAGCACCAGCACGATCGCAAGGTTGGTTGCGAGGAACAGCACGATGCGTTTCATGTTTTTCTCCTTTGAAGCCTGGGTGCGGGCCGGCCGCCGGGGCCATCTCCGCTTGCGTGACAGGATATAGAGGGCGACGACACAATAAAATTCGATTTTTATACGCTTATTATTCGGTTGTCTCGAACTGAAAAAGCCAACCCATGCTCAACTACAAGCATCTCCATTACTTCAGGACCGTGGCCAAGGCCGGGGCGATCAACCGCGCGGCCGAAAAGCTGCACCTGACGCCGCAGACGCTGTCCGGCCAGCTCAGCGCCTTCGAGCAACGCCTCGGCGTCGCGCTGTTCCGCCGCAGCGGGCGGCGACTCGAGTTGACCGACGCGGGCCACACTGCCCTGACCTACGCCGACGAGATCTTCCAGGTCGGCGCCGAACTCGAAGATGCCCTGCAGAACCGCGCGGCGGCGCCGGTGCGCCCCTTCCGTGTCGGAATCGCCGACGTCGTCCCGAAAGCGATCGCCTATCAACTGCTCGCGCCCGCGCTGACGCTCGCCGAGCCGGTACGCCTCGTATGCAAGGAGGACCGGCTCGAGGCGCTCGCCGCGGCGCTGTCGATCCACCGCCTCGACATGGTGCTCGCGGACCGCCCGCTGCCGTCGACGATGGACGTCAAGGGCTACAGCCACCCGCTCGGCGAGTGCGGCATCGCGTTTCTCGCCGCCCCCGCGGTCGCCGCAAGCGCGGGCAGCGACTTCCCCGCCAACCTGCACGGCGCACCGCTTCTCGTCCCGGGCGAAGACAGCGCCTTGCACGGGCCCTTGCTGCGCTGGCTCGAACGGCGCGGCCTGCAACCCGTCGTTGTCGGCGAGTTCGACGACAGCGCCCTCATGAGCGCATTCGGTCAGGCCGGCGCCGGCGTGTTCCCGGTGCCGCTCAGCACCGCCGGGGAGGTGATGCGCCAGTACGCCGTGGTCGACCTGGGGCGGACGCTGGAGATTCGCGAGCGCTTCTTCGCGATTTCGGTCGAGCGCCGACTGAGCCACCCGGCCGTCGTCGCCGTCAGCGAAGCGGCACACCAGCGCTTTCAGCATGCCAACGACGATTAGGACGGCGCCGCCAGTGCGCCGAGCTCGGCCGGCGTGACGATCGCGAACCACGGCGCGCAGCCCCGCCGTAGCCGCAGCACGGCGCGGTCCTTGCTGACGAGGGCCGCCGCGCGCGCGGCCGCGGCGAGCGCGAGAAACTTCTGGTCGTCGGGGTCGCGACAGCGCGGCAAGGCCGTGGTGCAGACGGCATCGGTCATTTCCGCGAGCGCCCGGTAATCGGCGGCGAGTGCCGCCTGGCGTGCAGGGTCCAGCGCGAATTCGGGATAGCACAACACGCGCAGCCACTCGTCGAAGGTCGCGTCCGAGACCACGCAACGCAAGTGCCCGGCCTTGAGGGCCTCGCGCAGGCCGCGTACGGCAGGGTCGTCGAAAAGCAGCAGGTCGAGGACGACGTTGGTGTCGAGCACCAGGCTAGGCGAGTTCGATATGCTCACTCAGGAACTCGCGCACCCAGGGCTCGGTCTTGGCGCTCGAAAAGCGTCCGACGATCTCGCCACGCACGAACAAGAGGACGGTCGGAAAACCGCGCAGGCCGTAGCGGCCGGCAAGCTTCATGTTGTCGCCGTCATCGACCTCGATCTTGGCCAGCTGCAGCTTGCCGGCCTGCTGCGCGATCACGCGTTCGAGCACGGGCGTCAGCGCGCGGCACGGCGGGCACCAGTCGGCCCAGAAATCGACCAGGATAGGCTGGTGCTGCGAAGCGTCGATCACGTCGCGGTCGAAGCGCGCGAGATCGGTGTCGAAAATCGGTGGCCGGGCGGAGCCCGCGTCGAGGTCGGTCATGGCGGTGCGGAGTCGGAAGAATGCGCTATTTTGCCTCAACCGGCGAGATCCCCACCCGTGAGGATGCCGATGCGAAAAATGCTTAACCCGGCGAAAAAGGGCTGCTAGGGTTATGCCATGGAAGAACGTTTCTATCGCGAAACCGAAATCGCCCGGCTGCCGGGCTATCTCCCTGCCGCGACCTACAACCTCGCGCATACCCTGCTCGCCCGCGCGGGCACCTGCCTGTTCGTGCCGATCCGCAACCTGCAGTACATGGCCGTACTCGACGCCGAGGAGTTCATTTTCGTGGACAGCCAGAACCGCGCCTGGGTCGAGCTTGCGTGGCAGGGGTTTCGCCCGCAGGCGCGGACCGCGCTCGACGAACGCGTGCCGTTCGAGGTCGTGCACTACCAGCCGCAGGCGCGCGAAACCATGAAGCGCCTGCCCGCCGAATTCCAGCAGGCGCTGCACCTGCTGGCCGAGCGCCAGAAACCCGGCGCGCCGGCGAGCCTGCTCGATATTCGCGACCGCCGCGAGGCCTCGAAGCGCTGAGCGCTTCGCGCTAGATCCGTGCGGTCGCTCGCGCCGGCGCGATCAGCGTCCCGAGCAGGTCGAGGATACGCCGCCCCCGCCGCGACTTTTTCCGCCCGAGCACGAGGAGGTCGTACGCACCGTCGGGGCAGAACGCCGGCTCGGTCGTGACCACGAGCCCGGCCTCGCGGGCTGCGAGGTGATCGGTGAAGCGCTGTCGACGCGGGCCATGCACGGCGTGACACCTTGCTTCGCCCGCGCCGCACTGCGCCGCGAGAAACTGCAGGCGCCGCAGCGCCGCCTGCTCGAGTGCGCTTGCCGTCGCCGCCGGGCTGCCCCCCGCGTAGCCGCCGTCGAGAACGGCGTCGGGTGCGATGAGATGGAGGAAATCGAGTTCGGCGCCGTTGAGATTGGCGAACGCCGCCGCCTTGCGCGCGACGAGGGCGTCATCCGCGTCGAAACCGATCAGGGCGAGTACACGCCGATACGGGCGGGCTTCAGGCATGCGACACCGGCATGACGAGGTCGGGCGTGACGGCCTGCTCGGCAGGTCGTCCCTGGCATTCACGGAAGATGCGCGCGCGGCAGATGCTGCAGACAGCGGGATCGAGCCGTTTGTAGAGCGCGGCGATCGCCTCGGTCTTCGAGTCGAACAGATTGGCCCCGCCGATCGTCTTGAGCGCGCCGTTCTCGGCCAGCTGTTCCTGCACCGTGTCCTTGACGCGGATGAAATAGAGCCCGCCGCCCTGGCTGCGACGCCGTTCCGCTTCCTCGGCGAGGTAGTGTGCGCCGGCCAGATCGATGAAGTTGATGCCCTGCGCGACGATCGCGACGTGCTTCTGGTCGGGCGCGGTCTGGTCCTGGGCTGCGAGCGTTTCGCGAATGTGCGAGGTGGCGCCGAAGAACAGCGAACCGTCGATCCGCACGAAGCGCAGCTGCGGACACTGCGGCGCGTTCTCGGCGTCGGTGAAGTGACGCTTCTTGTGGTGAGGGTTCGGCGCACGTACGCGCAACTGCGGCTTGGACGTGCGCGAGAGATAGATCGCGAGCGACAGCAGCACGCCGATGATGATCGCCTCCTCGAGCGTCAGGAACAGCGTCGCGGCGAAGGTCGCCGCCATGATCGCGGTTTCCTGGCGGCTGGTCTTGAAGGTGTGGGCGATTTCGTCGAAATCGATCAGTCCCCAGGCGACCAGGAAGAGGATGCCGGCCATGGCCGCATTGGGCAGGTACTGCGCCCAGGGCGCGACGAAGAGCACGAGAATAAGCAGGAAGACGCCGGCGAGAATTGCCGCGAGCGGCGTCTTCGCCCCGGCGGCGAAATTGACGCCGCTGCGGTTGAAGGAGCCAGTCGCGACGTAGCCGGAGAAAAAGGCCCCGGCCAGATTCGACATCCCCTGGCCGACGAATTCCTGGTTGCCGTCGACGTGCTGACCCGAACGGGCGGCCAGCGCCCGCGCGATCGACACGGCCTCCGTCAGCGCCAGCAGGGTGACGGCGATCACGCCCGAGGCGACCGCACGCACGCTTTCGGCGTCGAAAGCCGGCGCCGACAGCGGCGGCAGGCTCGCCGGCAGCGCGCCGACGGTCGGCAGTTCGACCCCGAGCACGCGCGCGATGGCGTTGCCGAACACGGCGCCGCCGAGCATCGCGACGATCATGTAGGGAAGCCTGGGCAACCAGCGCTTGACGGCGATGCCGAGCAGTAGCGTGACGAGGCCGGTCGCCGCGATCGCCACCTGAATTTCGTCCACGTGGGTGAACGCGTGGGACCAGGTATCGGAAAACGAGGCGCCGCGGGGAATCGCCTGACCGGTGAAATGTTTAACCTGGTTGGTCGCGATCAGGATCGCCGCCCCGGCGGTGAAACCGGTCACCACCGAATGCGAGATGAAGTTCACGAGCGTGCCGAGCTTGGCCAGCCCCATCACGATCTGGATCACCCCGACCATGAAGGTCAGCGTCAGCGCGAGACTCACGTACTGGGCGGTGCCGGGCTCGGCGTGTGGCGAGAGCACCGAGAACAGCACGATCGAGGCGGCCGTCGTCGGACCCGAGACCAGATGCCAGCTCGAGCCGAAGAGCGCGGCGATGATCGCGGGGATCATGCCGGCGTAGAGACCATACTCCGGCGGCATGCCGGCGATCGTCGCGAAGGCGACCCCCTGCGGCAACGCGACGAGCGCGCCGGTCAGGCCGGCCATCAGGTCGGCCCGCGTCGTCTCGCGGTTGACGCGCGGCCACCAGAGACGGAAGGACGTGAACGGCTTGAGCCAGGACGGGAAGCTACGAGCAGCGGGAAGAGACATCGCGGGCCACGAAAATTCTGAGAACCCGCGACTTATAGCGCGCGCCGCGTAATTCCCGCGTCAAGCGAACGTCATGAAAGCGTCAAGGCGCGCGAAATCGCAGCACGGCGCGGGTCCCCTGCCCTTCCTCGCTGTCGAGCGCGATCGACCAGCCGTAGCGGTCGCAGATCTTCTTCACGAGCGAAAGGCCGATGCCCGCGCCCTCGCTGTGCGTACCCTTGTACAGGCGCTGGAACACCTTGTCGAGCGCGGCGCGCGGGATGCCGAGTCCGCTGTCGGTGACGGTCAGCGTCGTCGCGTCGAGGCGGATATGGACGCTGCCGCGCTCGGTGTAGGTGAAGGCGTTGCGCAGCAGGTTGGCGACGACGATCGATACCAGGTTGGAATCGGCGACGACCTGTGGGCGGTCGGCCAGTTCGAGCGTGAGTTCGACCGGGCGCGCGCCGAGCAGATGCTGGTGCTTGTCGACCGCGGCCTCGACCAGCGCGGCGAGATCGAGCGGCGCGCGCCGCTCGTCGTCGCGCTCGCGCGCCATCGCCAGCAGCGCGGTCGACAGGTCAGCCATGTCGGCGGCGCCACGCTCGATGCGTTCGAGGCGCTGACGCTCCTTTTCCGGGCGCGACGCGTCGGCGAGCAGGACTTCTGCCGCGCCGCGGATGACCGCGATCGGCGTCCGCAGTTCGTGCGAGACGTCGGCGGTGAAGGCGCGCTCGCGATCGATGAAGTCGGCGAGGCGGTCGAGTGCCTGGTCGAAGGCGTGGGCGAGTTCACCGACTTCGTCGTGCGGGAAATCGGCGCTCAGGGGTACCGGATGGGCATCGGGGCGCACTTCGCGGATGCGCCGGGCAAGCTCCTTGACCGGTTCGATCACGCGCTCGGCGAGCCATAGCGCCAGGCCGCCCGAGAGCAGCGTCATCAACACGACGAAGAGCGCGAGATAGAGGATGAGGTCGGCCTGCTTCTGACGAAACAGCGTCTCGTTGTAGAGCAGGAAGTAGCGCCCGGCCCCGCGGTCGGTGATCGCGACGCGGTAGAACACCTCGCCGAGGCGGATCTCGTAGCGTCCCGGCGGCCACCCGGCGATGGCGCGCGGCGGCGCCGGCTGGCCGGGCCGCGCCGGCAGGACGTAGCCGCGCAGCGTGGCGGTGAGCGGCGGCGGCGAGTTCGGATTGCGGTTGCGGCGCGACAGGTAGTCCTCGATCTCGGCGTTCATCGTCTCGTCGATGAGGCGCTCGCCGGCGTCGCGCACCGCGACATAAAGCCCGACCGCGGCGACCAGGCTGATGACGCCGCCGATCGTCGCGAACGCGGTCGCGACGCGGAAACGCAGGCTGCGGCTAAAGCGCATCGGCGGGTGCGATGCGGTAACCGATGCCGCGCAGATTGTGGACCAGGGGTCGCTCGCCGGCACCGTCGACCGCGGCGCGCAGCGTGTGCATGTGCGAACGCAAGGCGTCCGAGTCGGGCGGCGCATCGCCCCAGACGGCGCGCTCGAGTTCTTCTCGCCTCATGACCTTGGGCGAGGCCCGCATGAGGATTTCCAGCAGCTTGAGCGGGATCGGCGAGAGGTTGAGCGTCCGCGTGCCGCGCCGCGCCTTGAACAGGGCCGGGTCGAATTCCAGATCCTCGACCTGCAGCACCCCGGCGCTAACGTCCCGCTTGGCCCGCCGCACCAGCGCCTTCAGGCGCGCTTCGAGTTCGCGCAACGCGAACGGCTTCAGCACGTAGTCGTCGGCCCCGCACTCGAGCCCGACGACGCGGTCGTCGAGTGCGTCGCGCGCGGTCAGCATGAGGATGGGCGTGTTGCGCTTGGCCTCGTCGCGGAATTTCTTGCACACCGTCAGGCCGTCGATCCCGGGCAGCACGATGTCGAGAACGATCGCGTCGTAGTTCTTCGTGACCGCGAGGTGCAGTCCGGTCAAGCCGTCGCCGGCCGCGTCGGCGACATGGCCCTTCGCTTCGAGAAAGTCGCAGACGTTGGCCGCAAGGTCGGGGTTGTCTTCGATGACCAGGATATGCAGGGGGGTGCCGGTGTCCATTCTCGCGTCCGCGCCACGTCAGGAAAGAGTCAGTTTAGATCGCCTAATGTTAATATTCCGTCAAATTTCGAGCCCGGCCGCCCGGGTTATCGGCCTTTTCAGCCGTTTTTTCTTCATCGATTCTTCACCGGGAGTTGCAGCATGGCAGTCAGTCAGGCCACTTTGGGTAAGGCGCTGGTGTGGGGCGCCATCACCGCCGCCTTGTACTTATTCCTGTTTCAGTATTCGGAAGTGTTCGAACGCCTGGCTCACACCACGCTCGACGCATGCACAGTCCCCGAGGGGGGCGGCACGACCTACTACAACAAGGCAACGGCGGACGCCTGTGCGGCGCGCAACGGTACCTTCATCGAGGGCACCTGGTGGTACGTGTTCGCGCCGATTGCGCTCGCGTTCGCCCTGTCCTACACCCACGGTCTTTTCACCGGCCTGTTCTGGGACGTTGTCGGCCTGAAGGCAAAAAAATAAGCACCTACCCTGGAAACACGTCATGGAACTGATCAACTTCATAGAAATCACCCCGCTGACCGCAATCCTGCTGATCCTGGTCGGCTTCGTCGGCGGCATGGTGTCGGGCTTCATCGGCTCGGGCGGCGCCTTCGTGCTCACCCCGGCGATGATGACGCTCGGCGCACCCGGCATCGTCGCCGTCGCATCGAACATCTGTCACAAGTTTCCGAAAGCGCTCGTCGGCGCGGTCAAGCGCAACAAGTACGGCCAGGTCGACATCAAACTCGGCCTAATCCTGGGTCTCTTCGCCGAAGCCGGCGTGCTGTTCGGCAAAGGCGTGATGACCGACATCAAGAACACCTTCGGCGCCGTCGGCACCGACCTCTATGTGTCGGGGATGTTCGTCGTCACGCTGGCGATCGTCGGCGGCTTCGTGTTCAAGGACTACCGCAAACTCAAGGCCCTCGACGACGCGGGGCAAGGCGAGGAAGCGGCGCCGCTCACCCGTCTGGCGCGCTGGGTGCAGTCGGTGCGGATTCCCGGCACGATGATCTATTCCCGCGGCGCGCAAGCCGAGATTTCGATCCTGTTCCTGATTCCGATCGGTTTCGCGACTGGCTTCCTCGCCTCGGCGATCGCGGTCGGCGGCTTCATCGGCGTGCCCGCGATGATCTACATCCTCGGCGTTCCGGCGATCATGGCCTCGGCGACCGAACTCGTGATCGCCTTCATCATGGGCCTCGGTGGCACGATCTTCTACGGCCTCGAAGGCGTCGTCGACATCCGCCTTGCAATGCTGATCCTGCTCGGCTCGCTGTTCGGTGTCCAGCTAGGCGCGATCGGCACCACCTATGTGAAGGACTACCAGGTCAAGTTCACGATGGCGGTCATCATGCTGACCGTGCTGTTCTCGCGCTTCTTCTACATCCCCGGTTACCTCAGCGACCTCGGCATGATCGAACCGCTGCCCGCAGCGATAACCAAGGCACTCAAGATCGCGGGCGACGGCATCCTCGCCGTGGCGCTGCTCGTCGGCGCCTATACGGTTCTGTCCGCGCTGTTTAAGGGCATGAAGGCGCACAAGGCGCAGCAGGCCGTGCTGGCCCGCGCCGAAGCTGCTGACTGAGCAAGGGGAGAACCATCGTGACCAATACCAATACGCTGACCCAAACCGGCACCCTGCGCCGCATCGTCGTCGCCACCGACGGAACCGAAGCGTCGGCGGGCGCCGTGCGCACCGGCGTCGCCCTGGCGCGCGCCCGGGGCGCCCGCCTGGTCGGTCTGTCGATCGCGCTCGACAACCCGGAATACAGCACGCTCGTGCCAAATCTGCAGGAAGCGGCCGAACGCAACGCGCGCGAAGCGCTCAAGTCCTTCGTCGACGAGGCCGGTCCCGGCGCCGAAGCGGTCACGCGCGATGCGACCGACCCGGCGCAAGGCATCGCCGCCGCCGCCGACGAACTGAACGCCGATCTGATCGTCATGGGGCGTCAACACAAGAGCGCGCTCGGCCGCCTGCTGGTCGGGCACACGACGGCCGGCGTGATCGGCGCAGGCGCGACGCCGGTGCTCGTCGTGCCGCGCGCCGCGCGGCTGTGGGAGAAACGCGTGCTGCTCGCGACCGACGGCTCGTCGTACAGCCAGGCTGCCGCCGAGGCAGCGGGACACCTCGCCGCCCAGACCGGCCTTCCGGTCAGCGTCGTCTCAGTCGTCACGACCAGCCATAACGACGCCCGCCGCACGGAGGCCGAGCGCGCCGTCGCCGCTGCGCTCGAGCATCTGCGCGGCCTCGGCCTCACGGCCGAAGGCGAGGTTGCCGAGGGCCGCCCCGACGAGGCGATCGTGCGCGCCGCCGAATCCGCAGGCGCCGACCTCATCGTGCTCGGCAGTCGCGGCCGCACGGGCCTGACCAAAGTGCTGATGGGAAGCGTCGCCGAGCGCGTGATCGGGCACGCGGCCTGTCCGGTTCTCGTCGTCAAACCCTGAGTCGGATTCGCGAAAAGAAGGGCCGTGCGGGATAATCCCGGACGGCCCTTTCGCATTTCTGGAGATCCCATGATCCGCAAGAATCCTTCCGGACACCTGCCGGTCGTTCACGAGACCGCCTTCGTCGACCCGACCGCGATCCTCTGCGGCAAGATCGTCGTCGAGGAAAACGTCTTCATCGGCCCTTATGCCGTCATCCGCGCCGACGAGGTCGACGCCGACGGCGACATGGAAGCGATCGTGATTGGCGCCCACTCCAACATCCAGGACGGCGTCGTCATCCACTGCAAGGCCGGCGGCGGGGTGACAATCGGGCGCAATTCGTCGATCGCGCATCGCTCGATCGTGCATGGCCCGTGCACCGTCGCCGACAACGTCTTCGTCGGCTTCAACTCGGTGCTGTTCAACTGCAGCGTCGGCGAGGGCTCGGTCATCCGCCACAATTCGGTCGTCGAGGGCTGCACCGTGCCGCCGGGCTTCTACATCCCGTCGACGGCGAACATCCACTCCGACAAGGACCTCGCGAGTATCGAGCGCGTGTCGCCGCAGGCCGCGGATTTTTCGGAAAGCGTCGCGCAGGCCAATCACGAGCTCGTCAAGGGCTACAAGCGCATCAGAAACGAATTCTGAGGCGCTGAATGATCGCCGTACTGGAATCCTGGCGGGCCGGGCTGTTCCACCGGCGCCATTTCACCCGCAATCTCGGCGCCGGCCTCGTGGTCGGCGTCGTCGCGCTGCCGCTCGCGATGGCGTTCGCAATCGCGAGCGGCGCGCGCCCCGAACAGGGCATCTACACCGGCATCGTGGCGGGCCTGCTGGCGGCGCTCTTCGGCAGCTCGCACGTCTCGATCAGCGGGCCGACCGGCGCCTTCATCGTAATCCTCGCCGGCATCACCGCGGAGTACGGCTTCGAGGGACTGCAACTCGCCACGCTCATGGCGGGCCTGATCCTGCTGGCCATGGGACTCGTGAAACTCGGCGGCATCATCCGCTTCATCCCGACGCCGGTTATTACCGGTTTCACGGCCGGCATCGCGGTCATCATCTGGGTCGGGCAATGGAAGGATTTCTTCGGCCTGCAGCCCGCGGCGAGCGGCGCACATTTCCATGAAAAGCTCGGCGCGCTGCTCGCGGCGCTGCCGGAGCTGCATCTGCCGACGACGCTGCTAGCGGTCGGCGCGCTCGCCATCGTCGTTCTGCTGCCGCGCTTCCTGCGGCGCATCCCGAGCCCGCTCGTCGCGATGCTCGCGGTCACCGCCGCGCAGGCCTACTGGCAGTTCGACGGCGTCGCGACCATCGGCAGCGCGTTCGGCGGGATCCCGTCCGGGCTGCCCGCGATTCATCTGCCCCAGGCAAGTTTCGCGCGCGTGCTCGAACTGATCGGGCCGGCGTTCACGATCGCGATGCTCGGGGCGATCGAGTCGCTGCTCTGCGCGGTCGTCGCCGACGGCATGACCGGCTCGCGCCACAATCCGAACCAGGAACTCGTCGGCCAGGGCATCGCCAACATCGCGGCGCCGATCTTCGGCGGTTTCGCCGCCACCGGGGCGATCGCGCGCACGGCGACGAACATCCGCAACGGCGGCGACAGCCCGCTCGCGGGCATCGTCCATGCGCTATTCCTGCTCGCCGTGATCGTCTCGCTCGCGCCGCTCGCGGCGCACATTCCGCTCGCCGCACTCGCCGCCATCCTCTTCGTCGTCGCCTGGAACATGAGCGAGGCGCGCCACTTCAGCGACCTCCTGCGTCACGCACCGATCAACGACAAGGCGCTACTGCTCATCACCTTCCTGCTGACGGTGTTCGCCGACCTCGTGATCGCGGTCAACGTCGGCGTATTGCTCGCCGCGCTGCTGTTCATGAAGCGCATGAGCGAAACCGTGCGCATCGAGGGCGAGACGCCGGACAGCCTGGCCGCACTGTGCCCGGTCGCGGTGCCTTCCGGGGTGCAGATCTACACGATCGACGGGCCGCTTTTCTTCGGCGCCGCGGCGACCTTCGAGCGCACGCTCGCGGGGCTGCACGACCAGGCCGAGGCCGTGATCTTCCGGCTCGGCCGTGTGCCGTTCGCCGACGCGACCGCGATGCACGCGCTCGACGACGTGGTGCGCCATTTCCGGCAGCGCCATATCGAGGTACGCGTGTGCGAAGCCAATCCGCGGGTCGCTCACAAGCTGCGCGAGTTCGGGTTGCTGGCGAGGATCGGTCAGCAGGACGCGTCGATCAGCGTGCTCGACGCACTCGCCGAGTTGGCACCGCAGCCCGGCACGCAGGTACAGGCGGAGGCCAGCTAGGCAGCAGCGCAGCCCGCCATCTGCCGGGTCGGCGGTTTTACTGGCTCGCCTTGGGCTTCCGGCCCGGGCTCGCCTGCGGGATGAAACCCGACACGCGACACAGCATGCCCTCGAGTTTCTCGCCCTTGACGAAGCGGGTCGAGTGACAAACGATGACGTCGCCGCGTTTTGCCATTTCCGATAGATGGAGACGCACGTCCTCGAGCGGGATCCGGGTCGCCGCAGCGATCTCGGTGTCGAGTTGCTCGCCGCGTGTTTTCAGGTAAGCGTGAATTTGCTGCATGGCTGCGACTCCTTGGTTTACCGCAATGAAAGCCCGGCTGCGCGAAACGCGACCTTGGCGCGCCGCCCCAGGTTCTTCAAAACATCCGAGCAAGGCGCATGGCTCGGATCGCTGACCTTCGACCGTACCGCGCGGCGCTCGCGCAAGCCAGGGCCACGGCGTTACGGCGCCGTGGGCCGCGCTCCGGATTTCGTAGGGAACGAGACGATTTCGCGATCACGTGGCCCCGATGCCTCGAAGATGCTGCGGGCGCAGAAGGTGCGGCTTGCCGGGCAAGCCCGCCATCATACATGGTATCGGGGTGCAAATCCAGTTATCATCCGGTGCTAATCACATGCACATAGCGCCCATGGAAAACCGCACCGCCCGACTGACGCTCCTGATCGATCCGCGCAAGAAGCAACTCTTCGAGGAAATCTGTACGCAGCAGGATCTGACCTCATCGCAAGTCGTGCGTCGCCTGATCCATCATTACATCCTCGACCATGCCGGAAGCCGCGAACTGCCGGAATGGCTCGCCTCGCAGGGGGCCAAGCCGGGATCTGCGCAGCCGTGAGGTCGGCGGGACCTGTGCGATGAGCGCGAAGCAACCGTTTTTTCGCTGGGAGGGCGACACGCTCGTCGTCAACATCCTCGGCAAGCCGAGCGCCAAGGTCGACGCCATCGGCAAACCCAAGGGGCATCAGCTCAAGGTCAGCGTGACGGCGGCGCCCCGCGCGGGCCGGGCGACCGATCACATGGTGCGCTTCCTTGCTGACGAGTTCGGCGTCGCGACGAGCGCGATCGAAGTCGTCTTCGGACGGATGAACGTCAACAAGCAGCTTCGCATCAAGGCGCCGACGCGGCTGCCCGCGGTCTTCAAGGCCCCGTCGGAGCCGCAGCCCGACCTGTTCTGACCCGCTGCCGACCCGCTGGAGCGGTCGGACGCAGGTCCGGCGACACGCCGTCAGCGCGTGAGCCCGGCGTACAGCATCGGCAGCTTCTCCGGCAGGCGTTGCACGTGGTCGACGACCATGTAGTTCTTCTGCCCGAAGATGCGGCTCACGTAGTTGTCGGCGCGCGGGTCGAGGCTCATGCAATAGGTCGTCACGCCGTTGCGTGCGACCTCCTCGACGGCCTTCTTCGTGTCGTAGCGCAGGTATTGCGGGTCGCGCACGTCGATGTCGGCGGGCTCGCCGTCGGTGATGACGATCAGCAGCTTCTTCGCCGAGCGCTGCAATTTCAAATGGTGGCCGGCGTGGCGAATCGCCGCCCCCATGCGGGTCGAGAGCTGGCCAGTCATGCCGGCGAGCTTCGCCTTCGGCACCTCGTTCCAGTGCTGGTCGAAGTCCTTGAAGCGGTAGTACTCGACGTCGTGGCGGCCGTCCGAACAGAAGCCGTGGATCGCGAACGGGTCGCCGACCTTGTTGATTGCGTCCGCCAACAGCACGCAGGCCTGGCGCGTCAGATCGAGGACCGAGTATTCCTGGTCCTGCACGGTCTCGTTGGTCGATTCGGAAAGATCGAGCAGCACCAGGATCGAGAAGTCGCGCGTCTTCCTGACCGAACGCATCATGATGCGCGGGTCGGGTTGGTTGCCGAGCCGGATGTCGGTGAAGCTCTGGATCGCGGCGTTGATGTCGATCTCGTCGCCGTCCTCGAGCTTGCGGATGCGCTGCACGCCCTGCGGCTGCATCGCATCGAGCAGGAACTTCATGCGATGGATTTCGCGCTTGTACTGCGCGGTGATCGCGTCGATGACCTCGAGCTCGCCGAGCTTCGCGCGTTTTTCGAGCACGGTCGCCCAGGCAGGCCGTTCGAGCTGGATCTGATAATCCCACTCCGAATAATGGAAGGGTTCGGACACCGGCGCCTTGCCTTCCATTTCGTTGTACGACTTGCCGTTGCTCTCGTCGCCGATGTTTTCGTAGGGGAAGAGCTCGGTCGACAGGACCCAGATTTCCTCGGCGTCGTCGCCGGCGGTTTCGACGTCGATCTCGTTGATCATCTCCATCACGCTGACGTTCTTGCGAACCTGCTTGACCGACTCGTAACCGGCGGTCGCGGCCTTGGCGAAATCGAATTCCTCGAATTCCCAGAAATAGCGGTTGTCGTCGCGATACGGTGCGGAGAGCACGTCCGTGCGCGGATTGAACGGGATCTTTTTGTCGGCGATGCTGTGCGCGAGTTGCACGCCGATCTCCCACGAGGTCTGGTTGTTGCCGAGCCGGTCTGTAGCCGCGGCGAACAGCGTGCGGCCTTCGGCGATCCAGGGATCGTCATCGACGTAGGTTTCGTCGAGCAGCGCGCGCGCCAGGCGGTCGAGATAGTCGCCGACGGTCGCGTTCATCTCCGGCGTCGCGACGTGGAGCTTCGCCCACAGCTGCTTGAGGCCGGGGAAGCGGCGGATCGACAGGGTCTCGACCCGCGCGTCCTCGATCACCGAGATCACGGCCATCTGCAGGGGATTGAGCGCTTCGGCCGAAATCGGCACGCGGGTCTCGACGACGTGGGCGGCGCAATGCGCCGCGGTCGCGCGGTAGAGTTCGAGGCCGGGCACGGGCTCCATGCCTTCGGGCGCGAAGTCGTCGTAGGCGTCGGGCAGGTGCAGCAGGTAATCCTCGATGTAGGGCTTGTAGCCCTCGCGCGACTCGAAGTCGCCCGAGGTCGGACGCATGAAGAAGTCGCGCGCCCACAACGCCCGGAGATACATGTTGATGCGGCGCTGCACGTCGACGAGCAGGGTGCCTTTGCGCTCCTTCTGCAGCATCGCCATCGATTCCTTGGTCTCGAGGCTGAAATACTTGATCTGCTCTTCGTAATTCGTGCGGTGCGCATGCGCGCCCCACAGCGCCCAGCGCCGGAGGCCGCCGAGTGTCAGGTGCTGGAACAGCACCTCGAGCTTGTCGAGCATGGGGCGCACGCCACGCGGCGCCTGCGCGATCAGGGTATTGATGAACTGCAGGTAGTTGAGGAAGAGCTGGCCGTCGCCGAGGCGGTTCGCCGCGGTCGCCGCCGTGCCGAGCAAAAGCTCGATCACCGTACCCGAGGTCTTCGACGCGAGCATCAGCGACGCGGTCGCGAGTTCGCTGACGACGTCCTCGCCGACCTCCTTGGCCACGCGCGGCGTCTCCTCGATCCAGGTTTCCACGAGCGAGTCGCCGCGACCGAGACCGCGGATCGCTGAGATCCCTTTCAGGTAGTTGTCGAGGCCGCGCGGCGAGAACACCTTGGTCGCTTCGTGCCAATTGGCGTCGAGCGCAGCCCGGCTGTGCTCGGACAGGTCTTCCAGCAGGTCGGCGTAGTCTTCGAGTTTGATGCTCATATCAGGGCTCAGGGGTCAGGATTCAGGGGCCAGGGCAGTGTGGTGCGGCCTGGGGCCGCGCCAGAATTCGGGATCGCGGGCCTTGCCCGCACCTTCCCTGATCCCTGAATCCCGAACCCTGGCTCCTTGAAACATCAGAAGAACGTCGTCACCGCCGCGTCGAGCGCGTCACGCATGTCGGGGTCGTCCGTGATCGGGCGGACCAGTGCGACACGGCACGCGGCGAGCGGCGCAACACCCTTGGCGATGAGGCTGCCGGCGTAGACCAGCATGCGCGTCGACAGACCTTCGTCGAGGCCATGGCCCTTGAGGTTGCGGCTGCGCTCGGCGATCGACACGAGCTTGCCCGCGGTGTCCGCATCGACGCCCGATTCGTGCGCGACGATCTCGGTTTCGATCGCGTGCTCGGGATAGGTGAAGTCGAGTCCGCCGAAACGCTGCTTGGTCGACTGCTTGAGGTCCTTCATCAGCGACTGGTAGCCCGGGTTGTAGGAAATCACAATCTGGAAATCCGGGTGGGCGTTGACGAGCTCGCCCTTCTTTTCCAGCGGCAGCACGCGGCGGTTGTCGGTCAGCGGGTGGATCACGACGGTCGTGTCCTGGCGCGCCTCGACGACTTCGTCGAGGTAACAGATCGCACCGTGGCGCGCGGCGATCGCGAGCGGGCCATCCTGCCATTCGGTGCCTTGCGCCGACAGCAGGAAGCGGCCGACGAGGTCGGACGCGGTCATGTCCTCGTTGCACGCGACCGTGATCAGCGGCTTGTTGAGCTTGTACGCCATGTATTCGACGAAGCGCGTCTTGCCGCAGCCGGTGGGCCCCTTCAGCATCATCGGCATGCGCACCGAATAGGCGGCTTCGTACAGCTCGACCTCGTCGCCGACGGCACGGTAGTAGGGTTCCTTGGTGATGCGGTACTGGTCAACGATGTTGCTCATGCTGTGGATTCCTTAATTTATTCATCCGCGAAGAACGCGAAGCGTCGCGAGGGCCGGCGGCCGGTATACCGAGGCGCTACGGCGCGAACCTGCCCCGATCTGCGCGTCCTTCGCGGACAAACAAAAACCTGAAACGAAAAGCCCCCGCGCCTTGCGGCGACGGGGGCTACACGGTCTCCCGTCGCGGCTTAAACAGTCTTGCCGCGGTAGATCACCATGGCCGCGCCCTGCGACTGGGCGAAGTTGTCGTAGCCGACCAGGCGAACGTGGTTGTTCGGGTTGGCCTTGTGACAGGCTTCGGCTTCGCCGAGGATGCGGTCGATGTCGGTCTCGCCGAACATCGGCAGCTTCCACATGTACCAGTACGAGTCCATCAGGTGCTCGGGCTCGGTGTGCTCGATGGCCGGGTTCCAGCCCTTGGAGACCAGGTACTCGACCTGCTTGCGGATGTCCGCCGCGTTCATCGCGGGCAGGTAGGAGAAGGTCTCGAATTTGCGGCTGGCGGGGTCGCTCAGACGGCTTTTGTAATCCATCACTTCAGACATTTCATTTCCTTTCGATAGTTAGGGGTCAGGGGTCGGGATTCAGGATTCAGGGCTGGTGCGGCTGCGCCGCGCTCTTTCCCTGAATCCTGATCCCTCAATCCTGAATCCTGCTTACTTGTGAGCGACGTCCAGCTTGTCGACGGTGTCGAACTCGAACTTGATCTCTTTCCACGTTTCCATGGCGATCTTCAGTTCGGGGCTGTTCTTCGCGGCTTCGGTGAGGACGGTCTTGCCTTCCTTCTCGATGGCGACGCCCTTGTTCCGCGCTTCGACGCAAGCTTCCAGCGCGACGCGGTTGGCCGCGGCGCCAGCCGCGTTGCCCCAGGGGTGACCCAGCGTGCCGCCGCCGAACTGCAGCACGGAGTCGTCACCGAAGATCGTGACCAGCGCGGGCATGTGCCACACGTGGATACCGCCGGAGGCGACCGGGAACACGCCAGGCATCGAGCCCCAGTCCTGGTCGAAGAAAATGCCGCGCGAGCGGTCTTCCTTGACGAAGCTGTCGCGCATCATGTCGATCCAGCCCAGCGTCGCTTCGCGGTCGCCTTCGAGCTTGCCAACGACGGTGCCGGAGTGCAGGTGGTCACCGCCCGACAGACGCAGGATCTTGGTCAGCACGCGGAAGTGGATACCGTGGTGCGGGTTGCGGTCGAGCACGGCGTGCATGGCGCGGTGGATGTGCAGCAGCATGCCGTTGTCGCGACACCAGTTGGCCAGGCCCGTGTTGGCACAGAAGCCGCCGGTGATGTAGTCGTGCATGATGATCGGTGCGCCGATTTCCTTGGCGTACTCGGCACGCTTGTACATCTCTTCGGGTGTCGGGGCGGTCACGTTCAGGTAGTGGCCCTTGCGCTCGCCGGTCTCACGCTCGGACTTCTGGATCGCTTCCATGACGAAGTCGAAACGCTGACGCCACCGCATGAAGGGCTGGCTGTTGACGTTCTCGTCGTCCTTGGTGAAGTCGAGACCGCCGCGCAGGCACTCGTACACGGCGCGGCCGTAGTTCTTGGCCGACAGACCGAGCTTGGGCTTGATGGTGCAACCGAGCAGCGGACGACCGTACTTGTTCATCACGTCGCGCTCGACCTGGATGCCGTGGGGCGGGCCGCCACAGGTCTTGACGTAGGCGATCGGGAAGCGGACGTCTTCCAGACGCAGGGCACGCACGGCCTTGAAGCCGAACACGTTGCCGACCAGCGAGGTGAACACGTTGACGACCGAACCTTCTTCGAACAGGTCGATCGGGTAGGCGATGAAGGCGTAGAAGCAGGTGTCGTCGCCCGGAACGTCTTCGATGGCGTAGGCGCGGCCCTTGTAGTAGTCGAGGTCGGTCAGCAGGTCGGTCCACACGGTGGTCCAGGTGCCGGTCGACGACTCGGCGGCCACGGCGGCGGCTGCTTCTTCACGGTCAACGCCCGCCTGCGGGGTGATCTTGAAGCACGCCAGGATGTCGGTATCCAGCGGCGTGTATTCGGGCATCCAGTAAGTCTGCCGGTATTCCTTCACACCGGCGCTATAGGTTTTGACAGCCATAATTTTCTCCTGCGATAGCGGATTCGGGTTTTCCGTGCAACGCCCCAGCGGCCTGACACGATGTCCGAATGATGCAGGAGAGGAATCATCAATAACAGTCGATTTTTTCTATTTAATCGATAGACTATTATTTATAGTTGACATCAAACAAACATTCTAATCCCATGCATAGCCATACCACATTCCGCCAGTTGGAAATTTTCGAGGCCATCGCGCGCCTCGGCAGTTTCACCCGTGCCTCCGAGGAGCTCTACCTCACGCAGCCCACGGTCTCGATGCAGATGAAGAAGCTCAGCGAGAACGTCGGCGCGCCGCTGATCGAGCACATAGGCAAGCGCATCCACCTCACCGCCGACGGCCAGCAGCTCGCGCAGGCGACGCGCGAGATCTTCGCCATCCTCGACCGCTTCACGATGTCGGTCGCCGAGCGTCGCGGCCTCAAGCAGGGCAAGCTGAGCCTCATGGCGATCACGACCGCTTCGTACTTCGCGCCGCGCCTGCTCGGTGAATTCGCCAAGCTCTACCCCGGCATCGACGTCTCGCTGCGCGTGACCAACAAGGAGCAGGTGCTCGCGAGCATCGCCGACAACCTCGACGACCTGTATTTTCTGGGCCAGCCGCCCGAAGACATCGACGTCATCGCGACGCCGATCATGGACAACCCGATCGTCGTGCTCGCCGCCCCCGACCATCCGCTCGCGCACACGCGCAAGATCCCGCTCGAGCAGTTGGCCAAGGAATCCTGGCTCATGCGCGAGAAAGGCTCGGGCACGCGCAACGCGATCGAGCGGCGCTTTGCCGAAAGCGGCATCGCCGTCCATCCACGCCTCGAACTCGGCAGCAACGAGGCGATCAAGCAGGCGATTCTCGCCGGGCTCGGCATCTCGGCGCTGTCGCGCCATGCGCTCGCGCTCAATCAGCCCGACCAGTTCGCGGTGCTCGACGTCGACGGCTTTCCGATCCTGCGCCACTGGTACGCGGTGTACCCGGCCGGGCGGCAGCTTTCGGTCGCCGCGCGCGCATTTCTCGACTATCTGCTCGGCGACGGGAAAGACGAGAAAAGCCTCGGCGACAAGAGGCGCTCAGCGCAGCGCGGGCGCGCGTAGCCCGCTCGACCCGGGCGTGGTCGCCGCCCGCTGCTAGTGCACGGGCACGGCCGCCGGCGCACGCCCGGCACGGCGCGCACGCTGCGGGGCCGGATCCGCGTCGGCCTGCGCGCGGGCCGGCAACTGCGCGAACAGTTCGAGCACGTGGCGCGTCCAGTGACCGATGTCGTAGCGATCCATCAAGGCATCCATGCGCTGCATCCGCGCGCGCTGCTCGGCGGCGGGCATGTCGAGCGCGCGGTCGATTGCGGCGTCCATCTGCACGAGGCTGTAGGGATTGACGAGGACCGCGTCCTGCAACTCGACCGCGGCCCCGGCGAATTCCGAGAGCACGAGAACGCCGCTCTCGTTGACGTGGGCGGCGATGAATTCCTTGGCGACGAGGTTCAGGCCGTCGCGCAGCGGCGTGATCCAGCAGATGTCGGCCGCACGGTAGTAGCACAGCGTCTCGGCGAACGGCATGGGCGTCGTCGAGAGCAGGATCGGCTGCCAGGCCAGCGTGCCGATGCGCCCGTTGATGCGGCCTGCGAGCTGCTCGATCGACTGCTGGGCGCGCTTGTAGACGCGCATGCCGTCGGCTGCCGCGACCGCCGTCACGAGCAGCTTGATTCGCCCATGCAGCTCGGGGCGCCGCTGCAGCAGGCGTTCGTAGGCGAGCAGCATTTCGCGCGTGCCCTTGGCGTAATCGACGCGCCCGATCGAAACGATGATCTTCTCCTGCGGGATGTCGTGCCGGATCTGCGCGACCTGCGCGAGCCGCTCGGGCTGCTGCACCGTTTCGCGGATCAGCGAGGCGTGGGTGCCGATCGGGAACGCGTCGATCTGGACGCGGCGCTTGCCGCTGTGTAGCACCACCGGTGTCACCGGTTCGGAAAGCGCGGTGCCCGTCGCTCGCAGGTCGGGCGGGACGTCGCGTTCGACGAGCGCGTCGACCGGGCGCAGCGACTGCACCACCGAGACGAAATTGCGCGCGTAGCGCGGAACGTGGAACCCGACGAGATCGCAGTCGAGCAGGCTGTCGACGATCTCGTCGCGCCAGGGCAGGATGTTGAAGACGTCGGCCGCCGGAAACGGCGTGTGATGGAAAAACGCGATGCGCACATCCGGACGCAGCGCCCGCACGAATTTCGGCACCAGCCACAGGTTGTAATCGTGCACCCAGACCACCGCGCCGGGCGCCGCCTCCTCGCAGGCTGCCTCGGCGAACAGGCGGTTGACCTCGCGGAACGCGGCCCAGTCGCAGTTTTCGGTCGAATACAGCGAGGGAAAACTGTTGAGGATGGGCCAGAGCGCCTCTTTCGACGTGACGTGGTAGAACTGGCTGATCTGCTCGGCGCTGAGCGGCAGCCTCACCACCTCATAGCTGCCGTAGCTGTCCTCGACGGTGATTCGGCGCTCGAAGCGTACGGGCTTGCCGGCCGGCGATTTCTTCCACGCGATCCAGCTCGCGCGCTCGGTCTGCCCGATGAAGCCTTTCAGCGCCGGGACGATGCCGTTCGGACTGGCGTTCTCCCGGAAAACCGTCTTGCCGCCTTCGACGTGTTCCTCATAGGGTTGCCTGTGATAGACGATGACCAGGGATGCAGCCATGGGAGTCCTCCGTTCGGTGAAAGCGTTGCAGGGCATCGAGCACGCCGGCCGCGCCCGGATGAGGGCTGCGGTAGACGTTGGTGTGCTGAGCGATGGCCGCGTCGAGCGCGGCCTCGCGGTTGCCGACGGCGACACCGGCAAGCCCGGTGTGGAACATCGACAAGTCGTTCAGGGTGTCACCGGCGACGAGCGTGCGCTCAGCGGGCAGGCCGAGCGCCGCCAGCGTGCGCAGCAGCGTCGGGCCTTTCTGCACGCCGCGCGGCAGCACGTCGAAGTAGAGGTTGTCGGAGATCAGCGCGTCGAAACCGAGCGCCTGGATCTCCGCCCGTGCGGCGAGCGCGTGCGCCGGATCCTTGAAGTAATACGAACAACGGCGGCCGCCCACGACCGGCTGCGCGCTGAGCCCCGGATGCCGCTGCATCACTTGTTGGATACGCGCCGCTGCGTCGGCCGGCCAGCCCGCGTCGAGCCAGCGCTCGAGATGCGGCAGCGGCGCGTAGCCGGGCCCACAGGCGACGCTGGTGCCAACGTCGCCGACCAGATGGTCCGGTTGAACAGGGAGTTCCTGCGCGAGGCCGCGCATGAAGTCGAGGCCGCGCCCGCTGACGAAGATGAGTGTGATTTCGCTGCGATGACGCGCGATCCATTCGTAGAGGGACGCGCGCTCGGCACGGCTGCCGCCGAGGAAGGTACCGTCGAGGTCGGTCGCGAGGATGGTCCGGCGCGGTGCGGCCGGACAGGGGGTGGCGGAAACGCCAGGGTCGGAAATGAAACCTTCGGTCGTATCGGTCATGCGTCTCCTTGTCGGGGCGGCGATGCACTGCACGCTCGTTGTCAGAGTTGCCGATGACTGCGCACGCCGGGCGCGCGCGGCCGGCTGCAAAAAGCCGGCGACATCGTCGAAAGCCGTGGCAGGCACGCGGATGCCTCATGCGGGCATCGGGCCTGACGCGGCGGACGGAAAAACACGGGTGGGAAAAAACCAGCGGCGCGTTGTTGTGTACTGCCAGGTGCGCCTGCCCGCGAAGCGAAAAAAAATCGGTGCAGGCGCATCGAAAACCGCGTCCTGCGCGCCCAAGTCTAAAACAGATCGACGCAGACGCCAAACCGCGCAGCGTCGTCCGGCCTTCTCCGGCGGCCCTTCCAAGCACGCACACCAGCCTCCGGCGTCTTGTCCGCGTGCGTTTATGCGCTAGGCTGAAATCGGCACGGCAAAGGGGAAAACACGATGAAACGGAACATGGGAACGACCGACCGGATCATTCGCCTGATCGTGGTCGCGATCATCGCAATCCTGTATTTCACGGGTGAGATCAGCGGGACGGCAGCGATCATTCTCGGCGTCATCGCGGTGGCTTTCCTCGTGACGAGCCTGATCGGCTGGTGCCCGAGCTACCTGCCCTTCGGCATTTCGACCAGCAAGTCGGACCACGACGCGCTACGCTAGGCGAGCGGAGATGCGAGGCCGACTTGCAGTCCTCCCGCGGCGCGCCACGCCGTTTGCGCACGCTTGAACGACTTCGTCGCGCGATATTTCCTTTTTCTCGCCGAGGCCGCGACGCTCGTGCTCGCGGTGACCGGCGCGATCGCCGCGCTGATCGCAGTAGCGCGGCGCAGAAGCGAAGACTGCGGCCGCCTCCGCGTCAGCGACGTCGGACGCCGGTTCGCGGCGGCCGGCGACGAAATCCGCAGCGCACGACTCGACAAGCGCACCTACCGGCGCCCGCGCCGGACAGGCCGGCACCGCAGGACGCGGCCGGAAACGACGAAGGCGACGCCGTGCAGCTACCTCCTCGACTTCAAGGGCGACATCCGTGCGAGCGCGGTTGCCGCACTGCGCGAGGAGGTCAGCGCCGTTCTTGAAGTCGCCCAGCCCGGCGACGCGGTACTCGTCCGGCTCGAAAGCGGCGGCGGCCTCGTCAACCGTTACGGTCTCGGCGCCGCCCAGTTGCTGAGGATCCGCGACGCACAGCTGCCGCTTACCGTAATGGTCGACAGCGTCGCCGCAAGCGGCGGTTATCTGATGGCCGCCGTCGCCGACACGATCGTCGCCTCGCCTTTTGCGCTCGTCGGCTCGATTGGCGTCGTCGCGCAGACGCCCAATTTCCATCGCTGGCTGCGGGCGCGCGACATCGACTGGGAGCAGTTCACCGCGGGGCAATACAAACGGACCGTGACGCTGTTCGGCGAGAACACCGAAACGGGCCGCGCCAAGCTGCGCGAGGAACTCGACGACATCCACGCGCTGTTCCGTGCGTTCGTGCAAGCGCGCCGCCCGCAGCTCGACGTCGACAAGGTCGCCACCGGCGAGACCTGGCTCGGCAGCCGGGCGCTCGAACTCGGGCTCGTCGACGAAATCGCGACCAGCGACGAGCTCATTCGCGCGGCCTGCCGCCGCGGCAAGGTGCTGCACCTGAGCTTCCAGCGCAAAGCGCGGCTGACCGAGCGCGTCGGGCGCGCGGCCCAGACCATGTGGGACGGAATCTGGCAGCCACCCCAGCCGCTACGCTGAGCGGCAGCAGCCTGCTGCTTGTCTGCATTTGCGGCAACGGTGAAGATGGGCGAAACGCCCAGAGACTCGCCATGAAACGCATTCCTGCACACGGCTCGACGCCCTTTCGCGCATTCGCTTGGCTGTTGCTGCTCGTCGCGTCGATCGCGCTCGTCAGCTACGGGCTGCGGCGCGAGATCGTCGACGTCGTGGTGTGGATGGGGGCCACGATACGCGAAGCGCCGGCCTGGGGCGCTGCCCTGTTCTTTGTCGCGTCGGCGCTGTCGGTATTGCTGCTCTTCATCTCGAGCGTGCTGCTCGTTCCCTCGGCGATCCTCGCCTGGGGAAAATGGCCGACGTTTCTGATACTCGCGGGCGGCTGGATCTGCGGATGGCTCGCGACCTACGCCATCGGTCGATTTTTTCGCGATCGCGCGTTCATCGAACGCAAACTCGACACCGAAGGGATCGGGCGCTCGCTCCTGCTCTCCGGAAAGCTGCCGTTTTCGCTGACGCTGATCGTCATCAGCTCGCTGCCCGCCGAAATCGTCGGCTACGCCCTCGGCGCGCTACGCTACCCGTTCCGCGCCTTCCTGCTGGCCTTGGCGCTCGTCGAAATCCCGTTCGCGTTTCTGATCGTGTTCATCGGCGAGTCGTTCTTTTTCGACAACGCGGGCCTGTTGGCCGGCCTCCTGCTGCTGCTTCTCGGCGTCCTGACTTGGGAAGTCAGGAGCGCGCGCCGCCTGCGGCAAGCGTCGAGAGACGAGACCACCGGCCTTCGCCCGGGCGGATAAGCGGCACACAGGGGAAACACGGCAGACGGCTGCGCCCACCGTTGCGACAGAGGTGAGGGCAGCGCGGGTCGCGCAGCGCCTGCCTGCCGATGGCGCGAAGCCTCCGCAAACTCGCGCCCGGGTTTTACGCCGGGTCGGGAATGAAGCGCAGCGCCAGGCCGTTGTTGCAATAGCGCAGACCGGTCGGTTTCGGCCCGTCCTTTAACACGTGGCCGTGGTGGCCGCCGCAGCGCGCGCAATGGTATTCGGTGCGGGGCACGAACAGCTTGCGGTCGATCTCGGTTTCGACATGGCCCGGCAACACGTCGTAGAAGCTCGGCCAGCCGGTGCCGCTGTCGAACTTGAAACGCGACGGGAAGAGCGGAAGCGCGCACGCCGCGCAGACGAAGAGCCCGCTGCGCTTTTCGCGGTCGAGCGGGCTGCTGAACGGCGCTTCCGTGCCTTCCTCGCGCAGGATGTGGTACGCCGCCGGGGTGAGCCGCTTTTTCCACTCGGCGTCGCTGAGCACCAGTTTCTCGACCCGCGGCGCCGCCGCGGCACGACTGCTCCATGCCAGCACGGCGCCGCCGGCCAGGATCAGGAAATTCCGCCTTTCCATGTTCATCTCCGCTCAGTCGTCCTCGTAAAGCGTCGGGAAGCGCCGCTTGAGCTCGGCGATCTTGGGCAGGTCGTGAATGACGATGTACGGCTGCGTCGGATGCCGGACGAGGTAGTCCTGATGATAGGCCTCGGCGTCGTAGAACGCGCGAAGCGGCACGAGCTCGGTCGCGAGCGGCCGCGAAAACGCGTCCGCCTTCTGCAACTGCGACACGTAGTGTTCGGCCACCCGGCGCTGCTCGGGCGTGGCGTAGAAGATCGCCGAACGGTACTGCCGCCCGATATCCGGGCCTTGCCGGTCGCGCTGGCTCGGGTCGTGCGCGACCGAGAAAAACACCTTCAGGAGCTGGCCGTAGCTGATGCGCGCCGGATCGTATTCGACCCGCACCGCCTCGGCGTGGCCGGTGTCACCGGAAGACACGCGCTCGTAACGCGCCGTGCCGGCTTCGCCGCCGGAATAGCCCGATACCACGCGTTTGACGCCCTTGACGTGCTCGAACACGCCTTCGACGCCCCAGAAACAACCGCCGGCGAGGACAGCCGTCGCCGTACCGCCGGTTTTCGCGAGCGGAATATCGACCGCGGGATCGGGCAAGGACGTGGCCCCCGCCGCGCCCGGCGCTGCCACCAGCGCGAACGCCGCCGCGGCGGCGACACGCCGGACAAGAACTGCGGCAATCGGACGTTTCATCGCACCTCTCCTGTATCGCGCGGCAGCCGCTACGCGCTGCGACGTGCCGCACACTGCATCACGGCCGCCGCGCTTCGCATCGCCGCGACGGCATCCTGTTTCGACATCGGCTCGCGCGTCTTGGTTTCTTCGCACCGCCACGCATGGCGCCCGGCGCGCCGTGGCCACGCTACGCGGGCGTCGCCTCGAGCAGCCGCCTCAGCGTTTGAAGATCGGCCTGCACCCAACGCGGCATCCTGCCTGAAGGCCGCGTCGCTCGTCCCCGCGCGCTGGATCAGCGTGAAAAGGACCTCGCTGCCCTCGCCGCTCGCGATGACGCGCATCGAATTGGTGATGCGTTCGCCCGAGGGCAGCGTCAAGGTGTGGTCGAGCACGCCCGGGCCGTTGTCGGGAACGAACGCGACGACGACGCGGCCGAGCGGCGTGCGCGCGACCCAGGTCGCGTCGACGCGCTCGATCGACTCGAAGAACGAAGGCACCCAGCGCGGCAGGTTTTCCGGATTGGAGGCGAAGGCATGGACGCGCTCGGGCGGCGCTGCGATGTGGACGGCAATGGTCTCGACGTTCATGCGGTTTTCCTTGCAAAGGCTGGGTATTTTCCTGCGCCTCCGAACCATCGGCCTTTTTCGGCGCGCGGCGAGCGGGACACCTCGCGCGGACTCACGGTGGGCGCGCCGCATCGGCCGCGGGCGCCCCGCTCGCCTCGACCCGATTGCGCCCCTTTTTCTTGGCGCGGTAGAGCGCCGCGTCTGCGGCGATCAGCAGTTGATCGAATTCGCCTTCGTGGGCCTGCACCGCCGCCACGCCGAGGCTGATCGTCACGCGGTCGCCGATCGGGGAGGTCGGATGCGGCAGCGCGAGCGCCTCGACGGCCTGCCGCAGGCGCTCGGCGATTTCGCGCGCAGCAGCCAGATCGCTCTCGGGCAGCAGAACGATGAATTCCTCGCCGCCGTAGCGGACGAGGATGTCGGCAGGCCTGTGCAGCGCGCCGCGCAACGTCTGCGACACGGTGCGCAGGCAGGCGTCGCCCTGCGCATGGCCGTAGTGGTCGTTGTAATCCTTGAAATGGTCGATGTCGACCATGACCGCGGCGATCGGCAGGCGCTGGCGCGCCTCGCGCATCCACTCGCGCCCGACGAAGCGCTCGAGAAAGCGGCGGTTGGCGACGCCGGTCAAAGGGTCGAGCAGCGTCAGTTCCTCGAGCGCCTCCTGCGCGCGCTTGAGGTCGTCGATGTCGCGCTCGACGACCAGCACGGACTCGACCTTGCCGGCGGGGCCGAACTCGGGCACCAGCCGTGTCTGGAAGATGCGCTCGCCGTTCAGCGAGGGGTTGCGTTGCTCGACGATCCTTTCCTCACCGCTTTCGAACACGGCGCGGAGCGTGGCCTCGCGCAAGCGCGCCTCTTCCGGCGACAGTTCGCGCTCGCCCGGGGTCTTGCCGATGAACCAGTCGCGCGGCCGGCCGGTGAGCCGCTCGATCGCCGGATTGACGTAACGCAGGCGCAGCGACGCGTCGACCCGCGCGATGATGTCGGGCGAGCGCTCGACCAGGGCGGCGAATTCCTGCTCGCGGCGGTGGAGCGCCTCGGCCGAGCGGATGCGTTCGGTGATGTCGATGAGCGCGATCAGCGTCCCCTGGTAGCGGCCGCCCTCGTCGACGATCGGCGTCGCGGCGACGCGGGTCCAGATCGGTTCGCCGCTCTTGCAGCGGAATTCGAAGTCGTACTCGGCACGCGTCCCGGCCGCGCTGCGCAGGAGATTCCCGCGCATCGCCTCGACCTGCTCCGGGTCCATGAAGCTGAACACCGAACGCCCGAGCATTTCCGTCGCCGGGTAGCCGAGCAGTTCGGCAAGTCGCGCGTTGACGAAGGTCGTGTCGGCTTCGGTGTCGAGCAGCCACACGCCTTCGTAGAGGTTCTCGACCAGCGCTCGATACTTGCGCTCGCTCGCCTGCAGGGCCTCCTCGGCGCGCTTGCGTTCGGTGAGGTCGCGCGTGATCGCGAGCACGGTCTCGACGGCGCCGCTCGCATCGAATTCCGGCACGATGCGCGCCTCGAGGTAGCGCTCGCCCTTCGGCGTCGGCACGACGGCTTCCGCGGCCAGCGGCTGCGCGGTCTCGAACACCATGGCGAGCGGGCGGTCGAGCGCGGCCGCGAGCGCTTCGGGAAGGCCGAGGTCGTGGTGGGTCTTGCCGATCAGCGTCTCGCGCGGGCGGTCCAGAATCGCCTCGATCGCCGGGTTGACGTAGATCCGCCGCAGCTCGCGGTCGAAGCGGGAGATGATGTCGCTCGAATTCTCGGCGAGGCTGCGAAACGCTTGTTCGCGCTGGCGCGTTTCCTCCAGGCGCCGCCGTTCGGTGATTTCTTCCACGACGACGTTGATGCCGTACACCCGGCCGTCGGCCGACTTGAGCGGCCAGTACTGGCTGTTCCAGTGGCGCCAGACGCCCGGTTCCGTCTCGCCCCTGCCCTCGAGGTCGAGCACCGGTTCGCCGGTTTCGAGTACGCGGCGCAGCAGCGGTTCGACCCGAGCCGCGGTGTCCGGCAGCGTCTCGCGTATCGTCTTGCCGAGATGCTCCTCGACCGGCAGACGATCGAACTCGGCCAGGTGTTCATTGATGTGGACGTAGCGCAATTGCGTGTCGAGCACGCACAGGCCGACCGGCGCGGTGCGGTAGATCAATTCGAGCTCGGCCGCCTGCCGCCGATAGCGCGCCTCACTCTGGCGCAATGCGTCGGCCCCGGCCTCGCGCTCGGTCACGTCGACCTGCGACAAAACGAGGGCGTCGACCTCGCCGTCCGCGTCGAGGACGGGCACCAGCGTCCAGTCCCAGTAGCTCACACCGCGCTCGGGCTGATCTGGAAAGATGAGCGCACGCGTGAAGGTCGTGGATGCGGGCTTGTTCTGGACGACGTCGTCGAAAACGAGGCGCGCATCCGAGGGGAACATCTCGAAGTGGTTGCGGCCGGCGAAGGCCTCGACGGGCTTGCCGCAACAGCGCGCGTAGGCGTCGTTGACGCGCAGGAAGTCGTAGTGACGGTCGAGCACGGCGAGCGGATTGGCGGCGTGGGTGAACACCGCTTCGGCAAGCGCGAGCCCCTGCGCACGCCCGCGACTCTCGGCCAGTTCTTGCCGACACAGGCTCAGCGCGCATTCCAGGGCGCGGACGGCGTCCACGGGCGGGGCAGTCATCGCATCCGTTGGAAAATTAAAGAATTTTTAAAGCGTAGACCACGCGGCGACTCGGCGCTTGAACAAGACATCGCCCCACCCCGCGCGCGGGAATTCGGGCGCTCCGGCTGCCATGCCTGCTCGCACGGCGTGAAGCGGCCTCAGGGCGATCGACCTCACGATTTGCGGGGCGACCGAGGCAAGGCCACGATGCGCGCGAGCTGGAAGCGCGTGTGCTTGCCGGCTTTTTCCGATTTCTCGGTCAAGGCCTTCTGCACCAATGCCGCAAAGGCGACGAGGTCTTGCCGGGGGTACGCGTCCTGCACGCCGGCGTCCTGAAAGAACTCGGCGACCCAGCGGGCGTCGAGCTGGTCGCTCGCCGTCTCCTGCAGGTATTCTCGCGCGGCGGTTTCGACGTACTCGCTCAGTTTCATCGCGGCTTCCTTTTCTCGACGAAGCGGCCGGCCCCCTTGGGGAGGGTCCGTCCCCACCCTGATAGTGACCCGCCGGCCGGCTTGCCGTTCCACCCTTCGAACAGCGTATCCGGCCTGCGAGCTGGCGGCAGACGCATCGCGCGCTGTCTTATCATTCCGTCAGGGCCGCTCCAGCTGTCGGGCCAGCGTGGCCGGTGCGCGAGACGCACGTCGCGGCACGGTGCCGGTCGTTCCCGGCCGGTTTTTCAGTCCGATCAATTCCGGAGTTCAAAAATCAGCGACACGAACCCGCCTCTGCCCGCCGCGCCAAAGCCGCGGACGCTTTCGGCCGGTGTCGTCGCCGTGCGCCGCGAGGCCGGCGGCTGGCGTCTGCTCGTGCTGCGTGCCTACCGCAACTGGGACTTCCCGAAGGGTGTCGTCGAAGCGGGCGAGCCGCCGCACGACGCGGCGATACGGGAGACCGCCGAGGAAACGGGGATCGACGATCTCGTCTTCGCCTGGGGCGACGACTTTCGCGAGACCGCACCGTACGGCCAGGGCAAGATCGCCCGCTACTACCTCGCCGAAACGCAGCAGACGCAGATCACGCTTCCGGTTTCCCCCGAGCTCGGTCGGCCCGAGCACGACGAGTGGCGCTGGGTCGATTTCGACACGGCGCAGGATCTACTGCCGCCGCGGCTGGCGCCGATCCTGACATGGGCACGCGAGCGGCTCGCAGCCGAGGACGGCATCGCGCGCTGAGAGCGGACCGGCTGCTCCCGAGAGCCGGGCCTGTTTCGGTCCGGGCCCCCGGTCGACGCTGTCGATCGCTATTTGGTCAACGCCATGAAAAGCTCGGGCAGCCGCTCGGGCAGCCGCTCGACGCGGTCGATGACGGTGTACTGGCGCCCGAAGATCTCGGCGACATAGTCGTCGGCGCCGGCTTTCAGTTGCGCGTCGAGGCTGATGCAGTAGGCGAATATGCCCTGCCGGTCGAGTTCCTTGACCGCCTGGCGCGCGTCCTCGACGAGCAGGCGCTCGTCCGCCGCGTCGACGTCGGACGGACGGCCGTCGGTCAGGATCAGCATCAGCTTTTTGTCCGCCGGCCGTGCCGAAAGGTAATGCGCGGCGTGGCGCATCGCCGCGCCCATGCGCGTCGAGTAGCCCGCTTCCATCGCGGCGAGGCGCGCCTTGACGTCGTCGTTCCAGCGTTCGCTGTAGCCCTTGATGTGGAAATAGCGCACGTCGTGCCGCGTGTTCGAGTGAAAGCCGGCGATCGCGAACGGGTCGCCGAGCTTTTCGATCGACCAGGCAAGCAGCGAGACGGCCTCTTGCGACAGTTCGAGGATGGTCTGCCCGGCGCCCGCAGCTTTTTCGTTGAGCGATTCCGACAGGTCGAGCAACAGCATCACGGCGATATCGCGGCCGTCGCTGCGATGGCTCATGTTGATGCGCGGATCGGGCGTCGCGCCGCCCTTGAAGTCGATCAGCGAGCGGATCGCGACGTCGAGATCGAGTTCGCTGCCCTCCTCCTGGTAGCGCACGCGCACCTTGTCCTGCGGCTTCAGGAGATCGAGCATCTTCTTCAGCCGCTTAGCGAGCGCCGCGTGTTTGGCGAGCAAGCGGTCGATGTCGCCCGCGTTGCCGGAGCGGTGCAGGCCCTCGTAGACGCTCACCCAATCGGGGCGGTAGGTCTGGCTCGTGTAGTCCCACTCGGGGTAGTGGCGTGGGGGCAGGCCCTGGATTTCCTCGCCGGGCTCGATTTTGCGCTTCGCGTCGAACGCCTCTTCCTCGTCGCCTTCTTCGATGAATTTCCACAGTTGGCGGTTGTCGTCACGGTAGTCGACGACGGTGTCGTCGAAGTGCACCTTGGCGAACTGGTCACTCGGCCGGCGCGTTTTGGCGACATACGAGAGCGCGAGATCGGCCATCTCGCTCGTGCTCGACGTGCCGTCGGCCAGGCGCGCGTGAAAACGCGCGACGAAGTCGTTGAGCACCGGGGCCGCATAGCCATGGTCGGGGTCGATGAACGCGCGCGACAGCATCGCCAGCCGGTGGCGCAGGCACGACGTCGTCTCGCCGTCGCACGCGGCTTCGACCGGCTTCGGATGCAGCGCGCGGAAGATCCGCGCCAGGCCCGGATACTCGCGCATCAACAGCGTCTCGACGCGGCAGTCCTCGAAGAACTCGACCGCCATGCGCTGGAACGGGCTCCAGTTGTCGGCGATCTGCGCCTCAGACCAGCGGCGGTGACCGACCATGTGCGCGAGCGTTGCGCGGTAGCGGTCGAGGCCCGAGACGAGAACGTCTTCTCCGCCAGCCCCTCCCCGCCCTGCCGGACACGGGAGGACGAGGTCGTCGTAGACGTCGGGCAGGCGCATGCCGAGCTTGTCGTAATACGGAACCGGTTTTCTGATCTCGTCGAATGCGGTCGAATAGGGGACGAGGTGGTCGTGGTCCTGCCACAGCCCGCGCAGGTACAAATCGAGCTTGCGTTCGACGTCAACCAGGAGCGTGCCATGCCGCTCGCGCTGCAGCACGGCCCGCGCATCGGCCGACTGCAGGCTGAAGTAGTCCTGCTGGCGCTCGGGATGCGTGCCGTAGTTGCGGATGCCGTACTCGACCCAGTTCCTGAGGCCCGCGAGCGTGAGCTGGTTCAGCAGATTCGGCGCCTGCGCGAAGAACTCGGGCAACCCCGGGCTCGGGAACGTCGTGTGGTGACCGTGGATCGAGCCCGTCGTGCGCGTCATGAAGTCGAGCGTGACGTCGACGTAATGCTGCAACTGCTCGGCCGACTGCAAACGTCGCGCGACCGGCGCGAGCGTCTGCAGGAACGGTGCAATAGCCTTGCCGTTTGGTGACTTCTGCATGCGCTGAATCAGTGCCATGACCATCGGCAGCGCGGCTTCGCCGACCGCTTGCGCGGTCGACGGCCATTCCTCGAGGAAGGCCAGCATCGGTTCGACGCCGCGGCCGAGCTTGCCGATCACGCGGCCCGCCTCGAGGTAGGCGGCCACGCCTTCGGCCGAGAGCACCGTGAGCGCTTCGGCCATGCAGTCGTCGAACACCTCCTCGACCTGCGCGAAGCGCGTATCGAGCGCTTTCCAGTACGCGGCCATCAGCGGGTGCTGGTAGGCGGTGTCGGTGCTCACGGGCGTCTACTCAAGCAAACGTCGCGTCGATCGCATGATCGAGCGTCTCGCGGATGTCGGCGTCGTCGGTGATCGGGCGCACGAGCGCCATGCGGCAGGCGTCACCCGCGTCGACGCCGTCCTTCATCAGGGTCGCGGCGTAGACGAGCAGACGCGTCGAGATGCCCTCGTCGAGACCGTGGCCCTTGAGGTTGCGCGCCACGCCGCCGATCTTCACGAGCCTGCCGGCGGTCGTCTCGTCGAGCCCGGTCTCCCTGGCGAGAATCGTCGTCTCGAGCGCTGCGTCCGGGTAGTCGAAGTCGAACGCGGCGAAGCGCTGCTTGGTCGACTGCTTGAGGTCCTTCATCAGCGACTGGTAGCCCGGGTTGTACGAGATCACGAGCTGGAAGTCGGGGTGCGCCTCGATCAGCTCGCCCTTCTTGTCGAGCGGCAGCGTGCGGCGGTGGTCGGTCAGTGGGTGGATGACGACGGTCGTGTCCTGGCGCGCCTCGACGACCTCATCCAGATAGCAGATCGCGCCGATGCGGGCAGCGGTCGTGAGCGGCCCGTCGAGCCACCGCGTGCCGTTCGCTTCCAGCAGATAACGGCCGACGAGATCGCTCGCCGTCATGTCCTCGTTGCACGCGACCGTGATCAGCGGCTTGTTCAGTTTCCACGCCATGTATTCGACGAAGCGCGACTTGCCGCAGCCGGTCGGGCCCTTGACCATGACCGGCAGGCGATTGCGGTACGCGGCCTCGTAAAGCTGCACTTCGCGGCCTTGCGCCTGGTAATAGGGTTCCTGGTGAACCTTGTACTGTTCCTTGTTCGTCGTCATGACGCGCTCCTGTTAGATCCGCATGCCGATGCCGCGGGGCATGGGAATGTGGACGATCCGTGATGCGATCCGGGTTTCGGCCGGATGAAAAACGCCCCCGGCGAGCCGGGGGCGTGTGCTGGGGGCGGTGGGATGCGAGCAAGCCCGCTCCGGGGTGGCGCGCATGAACGGCCATCGCAAGGCAACGCGATAGTGAATGCGCGCCAATGCTGCTCCTGCACTGTGCCGTTTCCTTGGCACAGCGTTCCGGGGCAGCCCTCCCGCCTTGCGGCGGCAGGCACTGCTCCGCCCTCCGCCGGGCTTACTTGTGCACGCCCAGCTTTTCGCGCCAGCCCGGGAAGAGCTTGTCGGCGTCCTTGGGGAACGACTCGAACGCACGCGCGAATTCCTTGTGCTCCTTGGCGAACTCGATCGGATCGGCGCCTTGCTTCCAGCACTCGTACGACTGGCGCAGCGAGATCGCGCCGGCCGCCGGGGAATCGATGTGGCCGTAGGAGCCACCGCCGGCGGTGTTGATGACGTTGCCGTGACCGAGGTTCTCGAAGAAGCCGGGCAGACGCAGCGCGTTCATGCCGCCGGAGATGATCGGCGTCGTCGGCTTCATGCCGTACCACTTCTGGAAGTACACCGGGCCCTGGCACTCGTCGCGCTCGATCATGTAGGCGATGATCTTGTCGTCGCCTTCGCCTTCCATCTTGCCGTAGCCCATGGTGCCGACGTGGATGCCCGAAGCCCCCTGCAGGCGGCTCATCTTGGCGAGCACGAAAGCGGTGTAGCCACGCTTGGCCGAAGGCGAGGTCACGGCACCGTGGCCGGCACGGTGGTAGTGCAGGTACTGGCCGGGGTACTGCCGACGGGCCGTGGTCACCATGCCGGGGCCGCCGACGTAGCCGTCGACCAGGAACGCCAGCTTGTCGGCGTCGGGGCCGAAGACTTCGAGCGCGTAGTCGGCGCGGGCGCACATCTCGTAGTGGTCGTCAGCGGTGATGTTCATCGAGAACAGCTTGGCCTGACCGGTATCGTCCTGCGCGCGCTTCATCGCGTCGTACACGAGCGGCAGCACCTTCTTCAGCGGGCAGAAGACCTGGTTGCCCTGGGGTTCGTCGTTCTTGATGAAGTCGCCACCGAGCCAGAACTGGTAGGCGGCCTTGGCGAACGGCTCGGGACGCAGACCGAGCTTGGGCTTGATGATGGTGCCGGCGATGTAGCCGCCGTTGACCACCGGGCGGCCGAGGATGCGCCACAGGTTGGAGATGTCGGTCGCGGGGCCGTCGAACATCTGGATGCAGCGCTCGGGCACGTAGAAGTCGATCATCTTGGCGTGTTCGATGTCACCCATGCCCTGGTTGTTGCCGATCGCGAGCGTCAGGAACGAGACCAGCATGAAGCGGCCGTCGGTGACGTTACGGTCGAACAGCTCGAGCGGATAGGCGATCCGCATGTCTTCGCTGGCTTCGTCGATGTAGTAGACGAGCGCGTCGACGCCCTTGGTGAAGTCGTCGGTCGTCGAGACTTCGACGTTGGTACCGGTCGACGACTCGGCGGCGAAGTGCGCGGCGGCCTCGAGGTAGCCGTAGCCGGACTTCGGTTTCATCTTGTAGGCGACCAGGATGTGGCGGCCACCCTTGATCAGGTCCTCTTCCTTGAGCGAGAGGTCTGCGTAACGTGCGGATTGATCCATGACTGACTCCTGCGTGAACGGTTATCGTGTTCAGGGCTGGGGCTCCCCAAGACGGGGCGACTATACGCAGACGCTTATATAATGAATATTCAATTGTTCTGATAAAACCCATATCAATGGGCTTATATATCGAATGAGGCGGCTGACCTTACGCCAGTTCCGGATTTTCGAAGCGGTCGCGCGCCATCTGTCGTTCTCGCGCGCCGCGGAAGAGCTGCATCTCTCGCAGCCCGCGGTGTCGATGCAGGTGCGCGGCATCGAGGTGATTCTCGGCATGCCGCTCACCGAGCAGATCGGGAGAAAGATTTTCCTGACCGACGCGGGCCGCGAGGTACTGCACGCGAGCCAGGCGATCACGGCGCGTCTCGACGACCTGCAGCACAACCTCGTCCAGCTGCGCGGCCTCGAACAGGGGCGGCTCACTCTGGCCGTCACGTCGACCGTGAACGCGGTCGCGACCGGCATCCTCGCCCGCTTCCGCGCGCGCTATCCGGACATCGCGATTCACCTCGGCGTGTCGAATCGCGCCGAGGTGCTCGACATGCTGGTCGGCAATCAGGTCGACCTCGCGATCATGGGGCAGGTGCCCGACCACCTCGGCCTCGACGCGACGCGCTTCATGGACAATCCGCTGGTCGTGATCGCCCCACCCGACCATCCGCTGGCATCGCGGCGCAAGGTGCCGATCGAAACGCTCGCCGACGAACCCTTCCTCGTGCGCGAAGCCGGCTCGGGCACGCGCGGCGCGATGGAACGCTTCTTCGCCGCGCGCGGCCTCGAACTGAAGAGCAGCATGGAAATGAGCAGCAACGAGGCGATCCGTCAGGCGGTTCAGGCCGGACTCGGGCTTGGCATCCTTTCGCTGCAGACGCTGGAACTCGAACTTGCGCTCAAGCGCCTCGCGGTGTTGAAGGCCGAAGGCTTCCCGATCATGCGCCACTGGTACGTAGTGCACCGCGCCGACAAGCGGCTGTCGCCGGTGGCGCAGGCGTTCAAGAAATTCGTGCTGGGGGGACAAGGCGGACGTCGCCGGCCAGCCTAGTACGGCACTCCAACAATGTCCGTACGCGCCTGCGTGCGCATCGGCACGCCTAGGGCGCGACCCGAACCGCAGTCATCGCGCCGTCAGCACGAGAACGAACGACCAGACAATCGGCGATGCGGGACGCGTCGAAGACAGCGAAACGTAAAGTTGCCGTACGCGCGCTCAGGCGGGTACCGCTGGCCCGATTCGCCCGCTGCCGTAGCAGGCGTCGAGCGTCTTGAGGGCGACTTCCTTGGTCTTGAAGATGTGGTCGCCCGGAATCACGGACGACAGCCCGCTTCTCTCGAACGCCGCCAGCACCTGCCGCTTGAGGCTGCTGAAATAGAGATTCACGTTGCGCGCGCGCAGCTGCTCGACGAGCGCACGCAGCTTCTCCTCGCCCGAGACGTCGAGGTCATTGATGCCGCTGCCGATGACGAGCACGGCCTTCGCGTGCGGGAAGCGCTCGAGCGCCTGCAGCACCACATCTTCGAAGTAGGCGACGTTGACGAAGTTGAGCGAGCCGTCGAAGCGCAGCGCGACGTAATGCTCACTGACGGCGGGCAGGTTGTGGGTGTCGATCCCGCCGAGCACGCCGTCGGGATGGCGGCCGAGGATTTCGGCGCGCGGCCGCATGTTGCGGAACAGGTAGAGCGCGACGGTCAGGCCTACGCCGAGCAGGATGCCGTTGGCGAGCGCCGGCGCCATCGCGACCGTGGCGACGAAGGTGGCGATGCCGATCACCGCGTCGGGGCGGTTGACCTTCCAAGCGTGGAAGAGCGGCGCGACGCGTACGAGACCGAACACCGCGAGCATGATGACCGCCGCGAGCACGGCCTGCGGCAGGTGATAGAGCAGCGGCGTCAGGAACAGCATGACGGCGAGGACGCCGAGCGCGCTGACGATCGCGAACAGCCCCGTTCGCGCGCCCTCGCGCGCGGCGACCGCGGAACGCGAGAACGAGCCGCTGACGACGTAGGCGTGGAAGAAACTGCCGACGATGTTGGCGAGACCTTGTCCCACCAGTTCGCGGTTGGTGTCGATGCGCTGGCCGGTCTTGGCGCTGATCGCCTTGGAGATCGACGTCGCCTCCATGAAGCCGAGCAGGGCCATGACCAGCGCGGCCGGCAACAGAGGCAGCACCAGCGCCCAGTCGACGTGCGGCACCTGGAAGCCGGGCACGCCCGCGGGGATCGCGCCGACCACCTCGCCGCCACCCGTGAACGTGACCTCGCCGCCGGCGATGCCGCCGAAGCGCCAGTGCCCCGTGCCGAGCGGCTCGCTTTTCGGCATCTCGCCGGCCACCGCGAAACGCGGCGCGCCGTCGGCACCGCTCTGCTGGGTGAAGTCGACACGGTGCAGCTGGATGCGCAGCGTCATCATGCGATCGCCGAGCGCGTAGGCAGCGGCCTGGCTGCGTGCGATGTCGCCCTTGAGGTCGAGCAGCGTGTCGAGCGGCGCACCGTCATCCTCGGCACGCGCAAGTTCGGACTGCAGGCGCGCCGCCGTCTCGTTGTGGCGCTGCAGCTCGGCGGTCGCCTGGTCGAGTTGCATCACCTGCGCGCGCACGCCGGGGTCCTCGATCGCGTCGACGCCGGCCTTCGCCGTGCGCTCGAAGTCGATCGCATAGCTCGCGAGCGTTGTGACGACGATCGCGATCAGCACGCCGGGCAGGCGCGGCAGGCGCTTCTGCAGCACGAGGATGAGCGCGAACGCCCCGAGGCCGAACCCCAGCGTCGGCCAGTGGGTACTGCCGAGCTGCTGCAGCACGACCCAGAGATCGCCGAGGAACCAGTCGCTGCGAGGCATCGGCACGTTGACGAGCTTGTTGAGCTGGGACAGGCCGATGATCAGCGCGGCGGCGTTGGTGAAGCCGATGATGACCGGATGCGACAGAAAGTTCACGACCACGCCGAGCCGGAAGAGGCCCAGCGCCAGACGCAGGATGCCGACCATCAGCGCGAGCATCAGCGACAGCGCGATGAAGGTCTCGCTGCCGGTCGCGGCGTAGGGGATCAGCGCGGCGGCCGACATCAGGGACAGCATCGCGGTCGGGCCCGTGTGCAGCTGGCGCAGCGATCCCCACAGCGAGGCGACGATCACCGGCAGGAAGCCGGCGTAAAGGCCGTACACTACCGGTAAACCCGCGAGCTGGGCATAGGCCATGCTCTGCGGCACCAGGATCAGCGACACCGTGATGCCGGCGAGCAGGTCCGCGCGCAGGCTCTCCCGCGTCATCGGGAACCACGCGAGGAAAGGCAGAAAACGTAGTAGCGGATTCGGACGCGTCGTCATGATCTCTCCGTCAGGCTTCAAGCGAGAGCTGGGCGCTCATCCATGGCCGGGCCGCCTGGCCCGGCACGTTCCGATCCGCGGCGGACGTCCAGCCGCGGGGTCGTGAGTCAACTGCGGGATGCACGCCTGCGGGCGGGTGTCGTGTCCGCGCGGCCGCTGGGGATGACCCGGCGCCCGACACCCGCCTGCGACGTACTCGTCAATCCGGCCAGACACGCTCCGGATGCAGGGCCTGCGCCGGCGTGGGGCGCGGTGCAGCCACGGGCTGCGGCGCGGCCACGGGTTGCGACGTCGTCACGGCTTGCGACGACGTCACGGGCGCGTGCGCCGGTATCTCGCCGCGCGCGGCCGTCGTGTCGTCGACGTCCGGCTTCTGCTGGGTCTTCATCTTGCGCACGCCTGCGGCGAGCTTTCCCGATGCCTTGTTCATGAGCGCAGTACCTCCTTGATGATTGCTTCCACATCGGCCGCCGCGGCTGCACCGCGGTGGCCCAGTGCATACACGCTGCCGCCTTCGAGCGCCGCGCTGCGGAAGGCGGCGCGACGCGTCAGTCCGTTCGCGAGCGCAGGCAGGCCGAATTCCGCGAGCGCCTGCTGCATCGCCCCCGACAGCGCATTGCGCCGGTCGAGCTGATTGACGACCAGATACGCGCGCAGCCGCGTGTTGCGTCGCTGCGTGTCGCGCACCGCGTCGGCCATGTCGACGCTCGCCCACAGATCCAGCGGCGACGGCTGGACCGGGATCAGCACCACGTCGACCGCGTGCATGACGGCGTCGAGCGCGCCCGACTGCAGATGCGGCGGGCAGTCGACCAGCACGTAGCGGTGCGTGCGCGCCGCCTCGCCGATCACGGCTTCGACCGCTGCCGCACCGACCGTGCGTACCTGCGGCAGGTCGTCGGGCTGGCCGGCGAGCCGCGCCCACTGTCCGGCCGAACCCTGCGGGTCGGCGTCGACGAGCGCGGTCGCCGCGCGCCGATGGAACCCTGCGGCGAGATTCACCGCGAGCGTCGTCTTGCCGGTGCCGCCCTTCTGGTTCGCCAGCGCGATGCGCAAGGCGGGCATCGTCAGGGCGTGCCTGCGACCAGGCTGTCGATCTGCTGGGCCAGGGCGACCAGGTCGGGGCCGACCTTCTTGCCGTCGGCGTCGAGCGTGACGCTGACGTAGGTCTTGCCGAAGCTCAGGTTCGGGTAGTGCTGCGCGGCTTCGGCGAGCTCGGCGACGCCGTCGAGGAAGCGCCGCGTTTCGCTGTAGGTCTCGAACTCGAAACGCCGGCTCAGCATCGGCGGCAGGTCCTGTCGCTGCCAGTGCGGGATCGGGTTGTTGTCGTCAGGCATAACGTTTCTCCTTGCGCACCAGATCGGCTTCCATGCGGTCGAGTTCCTGCAGATGTTCCAGTTCGTCGTTGAGGATCTTCCGGAACAGCGCGTGATGGACGTCGTCGCGCACCCGCGCGCTATACGCCGCCGCTTCCTCATACAAGCGCACCGCCTCGACCTCGAGCACACGATCGATCGCGAGCATCTCCTCGAGGCTGCGCCCGAGCCGCACCGGCGGCAACTGCATCGCGTTCGGCGCCGTGCCGAGCTTCAGCAGGGCGTCGGTCAGGCTCGCGACGTGACCGAGCTCCTCGATGACGTCCTGGTGGAAATGGCTGCAGTAATCGGCCAGTTTCCACAGGTCGCACAGCCGCGACTGGGCCATGTACTGCTGCACCGCAGCGAGCTCGTGCGCCAATGCCCGATTGAGATACCCCAGTAGTCGTGGATCCATCGCCTGTCCTCGCTCTCGCCCGTCAGGAGTTGACGCAGGCCACCTCGCCGTCGCGCCCGCCGCCGCCTGCATCAGCCTCGGTCGGCAGGATGCCTTCGACTTCGTTGTGCACGCGGGCGATGATGTGGGCGGCGACGAGGCCGTCGCCCACGCGCTCGCAGGCATCCGCACCGGCACGCACCGCTGCGTTGACCGCGCCGGTCTCGCCGCGCACGAGCACGGTGACGTAGCCGCCGCCGACGAACTGGCGGCCGATCAGGCGCACTTCGGCCGCCTTGGTCATGGCGTCCGCCGCCTCGATGGCGGGCACCAGACCGCGGGTTTCGATCATGCCGAGAGCGATGCCGGTGGCGGTACCTGTCACGCTCGACCGCTGCGCTTCAACTACCATGTCCATGGCCGTGCCCTCGTCAGGCCGCGGCGGCTTCGGCCGTCGGCAGGATGTTTTCGACCTCGCTGTGCACGCGAGCGATGATGTGGGCGGCGACCAGGCCGTCACCCACACGCTCGCACGCATCCGCACCGGCGCGCACCGCCGCGTTGACCGCGCCAGTCTCGCCGCGCACGAGCACGGTGACGTAGCCGCCGCCGACGAACTGGCGGCCGATCAGGCGCACTTCAGCCGCCTTGGTCATCGCGTCCGCCGCTTCGATCGCGGGAACCAGCCCGCGGGTTTCGATCATGCCGAGGGCAATGCCCGTCATTCCAGTAGCCATTTTGCTATCTCCTATTACAAGTTGCGTTCACCCGGTCAGGCCGCGGCTGCGGTCGGCAGGATGTTTTCGACTTCGTTGTGCACGCGGGCGATGATGTGGGCGGCGACCAGGCCGTCACCCACGCGCTCGCAAGCGTCCGCACCGGCACGCACCGCAGCGTTGACCGCACCGGTCTCGCCGCGCACGAGCACGGTGACGTAACCGCCGCCGACGAACTGGCGACCGATCAGGCGCACTTCAGCCGCTTTGGTCATGGCGTCGGCGGCTTCGATCGCCGGCACCAGACCACGCGTTTCAATCATTCCAAGGGCGATGCCCGTCATTGCGTTTGCCATGATGTTTCTCCTTTACACGTTAATGAAACTGCCTTCGTTGCCTCGTGGTGCCCATCCACCACATCCCACTGATCGATGATCCCGAGGATCGTCAAATCGGTAAGAATCCTGTAATCGCCGGCGCCGTAGCGAGCGGCCGAGCCGCCGGCGGTGAATACCCATTTGCCTTCCGGCACGCCGACCGGGTCGACAGCCACGGCGAGCACGCCTTTCTGGTCGGCCAGTACGCGCAGCGACGCGCTGTACAGGCCGGGGATGCGCCGGGTGCAGACCAGATCCGACATCACGCGCATGATTTCCATCAGTGCTGCTCCTGCCAGTGATCGATGATGCCGATGATCGTCAGATCGCTCGGAAAGTCCTTCGCGCCGGCCGCCTCGCGCGCCGCCGAACTGCCGACGCAGATGACCCAGTCGCCCGGAATGCAGCCGACCGCGTCGACCGCGACGCTGCGCGTGCCGCCAGCCTTCTCGCGCACGACCAGCAGCGGACGGTGGCCCATTTCGCGCACGCGGTTGGTCGAGACCAGGGTTTTTTCCACTTGCATGATCTTCATTGCTTCACCTCAATGACCCTGCGAGTTGCCATCGCAATCCGTCACCGCTTCGTGCGCGCTGCCCGGGCCCTTGCCCTGCACGGTCATGCCGCAATAGAGCAGGCCTTCCTTGGCCAGATGCGGGTAGCGCGTCTCGATCGCGGCCTTGACCCGGCGGCAGCGCGCGACCGCGCGCTCGCGCGAACCGGGCACCTGTGCGTCGTAGCGATAATGGATCGCGATCGGAATCGGCAGCCCGCGCGCCACGTTGAGACCGCTGAAAATCTTGACGCCGACGTCCATGTCCGCCGCGCCCTCCTCGATCGTGTGCAGGTGACCGAAGTAGGCGAGGTTGCGCAGGAAGACCTCGTCGAAGCCGTCGCCGATGTTGATGAAACGTTCGGCGTGGCCGATGTCGGCATAGCGGCCGTTGTGCTGCGCGCAGACGTAGTCGATCTGCGACAGGTTGTTCGTCAGCAGCCGTTCGATCAGCCGGCGCATGCCCGACTCGGGTGCGCTGCGGCCGTGTTCGCGCGCGGCTTCGTCGATCGCGGTGTCGAGCCGCCAGCGCGCCTCCGAGGCGGCCATGCCCGCGGTCTGGCGATAAACGGCGAGATTGTCGACCGCGCAGTCGGTGCGCATCGCGCCGTCGGCGTCGGGCACGTGAACCCGGATCGCGTCGGTGTCGGTGTCGACGCCGATCAGCAGCGTCGCGACCGAAGCCCCGCAGCAGAAGCCGTTCTCGATCGCGGTGCGGAATGCGGCCAGGCGATCGAGCGCAGCCTGGGCCGCGCGCGTGTCGTCACTGCCGTGCGCGGCGCAGCCCTCGTGTTCGGGATCCGAGCTGCTGAAGTGGTAGACCGCGATCTTGAGGTAGCGGGTACCGGCGTCAGACGTCGTCGGCACGCCCTCGCGGAAGCGGCGCAGTTCGGTCTCGGTCCAGTGCTTGACGTTGAGCTCGACGTCGAACAGCGCGCCGGCATACGACTTGCGGCGGTGCACGGCCTGGTGCGGCAGGCGCAGCACGAACTGAAGCAGACCCTTGAGACGGCCGTCGGCGCAGGAACTGATGTCGACCTCGTGAAACCCGCATTCGATGAAGAAGCGTTCGACGGCCTGCGCTTCGGCGTGCCCGTCCCAGCGCGCCGTGAAGTCGCGCGCCAGCCAGTGGTAGGTCTGCAGCACGCTGTGACCGTAGAGCGCGCGCATGTCGAGCGTGGTGATCCAGGCGTCGGCGAGCACCGCTTCAGGCAGCGTGAAACCGAGGCGCTCGCCCGCGATCTGCTGGGCGCGCTGCTCGAAACCGGCTTCATGCTGCAGCCCGGCGATCTCCTTGAGCGTCGGCACGATCGCATCGAAACGTTCGCGCACCGTGCGCTCGTATTCGGCGAGCTCGGCATTGCGCACGGCGTCGATGAGCGGGTGGGCCTGCGGTGCGCACGCGCTGCTCACGCATTCGCCACCGCGCGCCTCCATCCCGGGCGGGCAGAAGCTCGCGCGCTGCGGCCAGCTCGGCAGCGATTGCGCAGCCGGCGCGGTGCGCATCGCCATGCCGACTGGAGCCGGCCGGCGCGCACCCATCGCTTCGAGACGTTGACGCGTATTCATGCCTGATTACCCTGGTCCGCCCTGCTCAGCCGCGCGCGCCACCGGAGACGGTGATCGTCGCCCCGGCGCTCGCGTTGCCGGCGCTACCGGTGATGCGGCTGGCCGGAGGCGCCGGCGTCTCGACATCGCGGAACGCGCGCGCACCCACGCCGTTGCCGCGCGCATCGCCGCGCTGCGTCGGATTGCGGCGCGTCGCCGGGCCTTCGGTACCGGTCACGCGGCCACCGCGATCCCAAGCGTCGCCGGTGATGCGGCGCTCGCGCCCTTCGCCGGTGATGCGATCGGGCGCCGCTTCGGCGACGGGCTCCGGTGCGGCGGGCACAGGCGCTGCCGGGACCGGCGCGGGGCCGGCTTCGTCGCGGTAGCGGAATTCGGGCGTGCCGGAGACGAGGCCGGTCGCACGGGTCAGCGGACCGGTGACGCGGCCGCCGACACCGTAGGCGCTACCGGTGACACGCCGCGCTTCGCTCGAGGCCGCGGCGCGCGCCGGCGACATGACGGAGAAGTCGCCGGTGCGGTTGCCGCCCTGGCCCGCGTCCATCGCGTTGCCGGTGATCGACGCCGGCGCCTGCGTGCCTTCGGGGCCGCGGCTGCGGTAGGCCCGCGCCATCGGCGCACCGCCGCAGACAGCCGCCGCCTGACCTTCGCCGAGGTAGGGCGTGCCGCTGACGGGCTGACAGGTGCCGCGCTCGTTGCCGGTCATCTTCGCGTCCGGCCCCGGCTGGATGCCGGTCAGATCGGCGTTGCGGCTGAGGCGGGCGCGGTTGATCGCTTCCGCCGCGGTGCGCGCCGCGCAGAACTCGGCGTACTGCTCGGCGCCGATGTAGGAGGTCCCGGTTACCGGCTTGCACGTGCCGTGCTCGTCGCCGGTCACGCGCGCCGCCCGGCCGACCTGCGTGCCGGACACGTCCTGGCCCGCGAAGGTGCGCGAGACGCCGACCTTGGCCGGTGACTGGTAGGGTTCGGTGCGGCAGAAGGAAACGAATTCTTCGGTATTGACGTAGTCGGAACCCGTCACACGCGCGCAGGCGCCCGGCTCATCGCCGGAAAGTTTCGACGAGCGTCCCGGTAGGGTTCCGCTCACCGTTGCGCCAGCCCCCGTGCGACGGGTTTCCACCTTTTTTGGGCCGCGGCCCTCAGTGGTGCTGCGTGCCGAGCCGTCGGCGTAGGCGCTGCCCGTGATCGAGCGCGCCGCGCCGGCTTCGCCGCCGGTCACATTCACGTTGCGCGCGAGGTCGCTGCCGGACACGGCATTGCGCGCTGCGGTCATGCCCATCACCGCTTTTTCGGGGCGCGGCTCGGGCGTGGTGCCGCAGAACTCGCCGGCCTGCTCGGCGGCGAGGTATTCGGTGCCGGTCACGCGCTTGCAGGTGCCGGTCTCGTCGCCGGTCACGCGGGTGCTGCGGCCGACTTCGGTTCCGGTCACGCGACGGCCGCGGCTCGTGCTGGTCTGGCCGACTTTGGCCGGCGCCGGCTCGGGCAGCGTGCCGCAGAATTCGCCGAACTGCTCGGCGCCGACGTATTCGGTGCCGGTGACGGTGCGGCAGGTGCCCGACTCGTTGCCGGTCACGCGCGTGGTGCGCTCGACCTGGTTTCCGGTCACCGTGCTGCCGGCGAGCGTCGTGCCGGTCTGGACCTTCGGCGGCTCGGGCTTGACGCGGCCGCAGGGACGGCACGGCGGTGCATCGCCGCGGCCTTTCTGCGACTGCTCGATGCGACGCTTGCGCACGGCCGAGATCGGGGCCGGCGCCACGGGAGCGGCGGCGGGGCGCGCTTCCTCGACGCGGGCGGCAAAGGTTTCGCCGTGCTGGCAGCCGCAGCTCGCGGCGGGCGCTGCCGAGGCAGCGGGGGTCGACGCCGGCGGGGTGGCTCGCGCAGCGAGGCGGGCTTCGGTGGCGCTCCGGGGCTTGGCAGCCTGGCCGCTCTGGAGCGCGCTCTTCCCATGGATGGAGAGCGCGCGCCGGCGGGCGAGGGCCGCTTCGCGGCCGCTGAGCCGTTCACCGGTCGCAGTTGCAGTCGCTTCACTCATAATCTCGTTTCCTTATGCATCAGCGGTTGATCATTAGGTGCTGGCGTCGGGCTTGAATGGCCTATCGCCCTTGTTGTCACTATAAAGAGCTCGTTACATAATAAAAAATGAATAATATTTATTATTGCCATTCACTATCGTGAATGGATCGACATCAAGGAAAGGGCTTCCATGAACGTGACATTTCGCCAGCTGCGCCTGCTCGAAGCGGTGGCGCGGCACTCCAGCTTCACCCGCGCCTCCGAGGAGCTGCACCTGACGCAGCCGGCGGTCTCCACCCAGATCAAGCAGCTCGAGGAGGAGATCGGCATGCCGCTGTTCGAGCAGATGGGCAAGAAGATCTTCCTCACCGAGGCCGGCAAGGAGGTCTACGCCTTCAGCCGCAATTTGGCGCAGCAGTTCCGCGACATCGAATCCGTGCTCGACGACATGAAAGGCGTCAAGCGCGGCACGCTGTCGCTCACCGTCACGAGCACCGGCAAGTATTTCGCGCCCTACCTGCTCGCGGCCTTCCTCAAGCGCTATCCCGGCACCCAGGTTCATCTCGAGGTCACCAACCGCGAGGAGGTCGTCCAGCAGCTGCACGACAACACCCCCGACATGGCGATCATGGGCACGCCGCCGGAGCACATCGAACTGCATTCGCAGGCCTTCATGCAGAACCCGCTCGTCATCATCGCGCCGCCGGACCATCCGCTGGTCGGCGTGTCGCGCGTGCCGCTCAGCCGGCTGGTCGAGGAAAACTTCATCCTGCGCGAGCGCGGCTCCGGCACGCGCAACGCGGTCGAGCGCTTCTTCGAGCAGCGCGGCATCAAGCTCAACACATCGATGGAAATGAGCCGCAACGAGGCGATCAAGCACGCGGTGATGGCCGGTCTGGGCCTCGGCATCGTGTCGCTGCACACGCTCGAATTCGAGCTCGCGCTGAGCCGCATCGCGCTGCTCAGCGTCGAGAGCTTCCCGATCATGAAGGAGTGGTACCTCGTCCATCGCAACGGCAAGCGCATGTCGCCGATCGCGCAGGCCTTCCACCAGTTCGTGCTCAACGAGGCCGACCGCATCATGAAGCTGCCGCAGCCGAAGCCGGTGACACGCTCGCGCCGGCGCGTGACGCGCTCGTAACGGGTTTCCAACGGCGGCGCAGGAACCTCTGAAAAACGTCGCGAGCACGCCCGGAGGCTGACGGGAGCGCAACTGTACGCCGAGTACACGGAGCATCACAGGCAGTCAGGCGGGCGCAGTCGTTTTGCAAGGGTTCCTCAGCTCTTGAACTTCACCAGGCGGCTGACCTGGATGTCCGAGATGAACATCACGCCGGTGTGGGTGCCAAAGAACGGCGAGAAGCCCTCGAGGATCGGCTCGACGAGTTCGGCCGGCACGGCGACGATGATCATGATCAGCACCGCGTCCTCGTTGAACATGAGGTGGCCTTCGTGGAAGCCATGGCGGCCCTTGCCGGAGAGATTGCCGACGATGGTGTAGCCGGTCACCCCGGCGCGATCGAGCAGGTCGGTGGCGAATTCCTGGTGTGCGCCCTCGAGGATGATCTCGATCTTCTTGAGCGGGCTGAGGTTGAGGCTGGTCACAGCACGGTCTCCTTTTCTTCGACGGCTTCGCTGACGGCATCGTGCGGATACTGCCGCCAGCCGCCGTCCTCGAATACGTAGGCAAAACGGGTTTCGGGGTCCACCACGGCCATGCGCAGCCAGCCGTTGTGCATGAGATTCTTGACCTTCACGACGCCCTCGACCGCGGCCCGGGCGTGCGCGAAAGGCGCCTCGATCACGGTCAACAGGCGTAGCGGCTCGTGATACGGCGCGCTGTCCTTGAGCACGGTCTGCGCCGGCAGTCCGGTGCGCAGGTCGGAGAGGTTTCCGGTCATCACGCCGAAGCGGCCGGCGATGTTGTGATAGACCTTGCTGCCGCTGCCGTAGTGCGCGTTGTCGACGGCCGAGAAATAGTGCTCCATGTTGATCCACTGGCCGACCACGAGCGGGCCCGCGAGGATGTTCTCGAGCAGGCGTCCCCTGGGATCGCAGCGGTAGTCGTAGGAATGCAGGAACACACGGCCCTCAAGGTCGAGCCCCCCGGTCGCGTCGCGGCGGCCGATGACGAAGGCGGCGTTGCGAGCCAGACCCCATTCCGGGCGCACCTGCGACCAGTCCAGGGCGTTGCGGCGCGCCAGGCGATAGGCGCCCGCCGAGTCGCCGTTTTCATCGGCGTCGCCCGGGGTGTCCTGCAGCGTGCGCATGCGCTCGGCCGCGCACAGATGCGAGGCCGCCTGCAGGCCGTTGATCAGGCGCTCGGTATAGACGAGATGGCTCGGCGGCAGCAGATCGAGGTCGTAAAGGCGCAGCTCATCGGTCGTCGTGTTGTGGAAGGCCGGGACGAACCAGGTGTCGTCGGCAATGACGATGCCCTGCTCGCGCAGGCGCGCACGCACGGCCGTCTTGTTGGCGATCTGCGCCAGCACGCGGGCGTTGGTGATGCCGTGATTGCCGCCGCAGGCGCCGCAGTCGAGCGCGGATTCGTAGGGATTGTTCTCCGAGGTGCTGCCGTGCCCGGTGAGCAGGACGAAGCGCGAGAAGCCCGAGACGAGGCCGATCGAGCGCAGTGCCTGGCCGACGAAATGCACCTGCTCGTCGAGCGTGAAGCCGATGCGTCCGAGGCGCTCGAGCTGGAGCCGGGCGTAGCCCCGGTCGATGCGGTAGACCTGCCGCAGCCGTTCGACGAAGCCGGTTTCGGCGTCGCAGTCGAGCTCGAAGCGCTGCGCGAAGCCGGCGGCCTGGGCCTGGTTGCCGAGCGCAGTTTCGCGCAGTTCGCGGATCATCTCGTCGGTCAGCAACTCGCGCGGGATGCCGAGTTCGCGGCGCACCGCCTTCACGATCAGCGCGCGCTGCAGCGATCGGATGATCGACTCGGCCTGCTCGCGCGACAGCTTGTCGAGGAGCAGGCGGGTGTCAGGCTTGTCCGGGTGCAGCCGCTCGCGCCAGCGGCTGTAGGCGAGCGGCGCGAGGCTCTTGCCGAACATGTCGAGGCCGAACAGCAGGCCGATCGCTTCGACCGTGATGAAGGGCGACAGCACCGAGGCCTTCAGCTCGTGGAACACCTGCTCGAGCGTCGAGACGAAGGCCTCGTCGTCGGCGTTGCGCGTGATCGCGAGTTCGAGCACGACGTTCTTCGGCGTCGCGACGACCGGGCAGAGATGCGTCTCACTGCCCTTCTCGAGGCCGATGAAACTCACCGGCACGCCGAAGAAGCCGGCGATGCCGAAGGTCTGATAACTGCCGAGCTTTTCGAGATGGCGGCGAATGCGCTCCGAGCGCACGTCGATGCAGAACATCACCTGCGCGAACGGCCGCTTCTCGGGCGGCGCCGGCGGGGCGAGGTCGAGGCAGGGCAGCAAGCGGCCCATGTAGTGCGCTTCGCGGGCAGCGAGCCACATGCGCCCCTCTTCGTCCTCGAAGCGGGCGAGCAGCGCGGTCAGGCGCGCGAGGTCGTCCGGCGCGAGCCGCTGCAAGGCGGCGCCCATCCCGGCGCGCTCGGCGAGCCGAGTCAGGGACTGGGCGTGACGGCGCGCCTCGATTTCGCGCTTGCGCTCGAGATAGCGCGGCAGTAGCCGCGCGGTGCGCGCCGGCCTGCGCGCAGCGATCGCGTCCTCGACCGCGTGCGCCATCTCTGGCAGCACCCGCCCGCCATGGAATTCGCGGCACAGATAGGCTTCGGCCGGATTCGATTCGACGCGGCGCGCGAGTTCGGCGAGGTTGGCCGGCGTGCCCGCGCGCGCCGCGTGCTCGCGCAGCAACGCGAGACCGAGCACGAGCCGGATCGCGAGGTAGTCGACGAGGTCGGCCGGGTAGCGGCGCGTCCAGTGGTAGTGCTTGGCGCCCGAACGCCAGCGGATGAACCCGGCCCAGCCATGCAGCCGCGTCAGCTCGCAGGTGAAGTGGTTCATCCAGTCGTCCTCGGGCACGCCGAGTTCGCCCATGACGTGGCTGATGATGCCTTCGGGCGTGTCGTCGACGGCGAGGATGCGCTTGATGTGCAGGCCGCGGATGAAGAGGCGCAGATTGCGCCGCGCGACCGCGCTCCAGGCCCTGAACAGACCCTGCTCGCGGCCGGGCATCTGCCAGACCGACTGGCCCTCGTCGAAGAAATCGAGGCAACTCTTGATCACCAGTTCGTCGAGCGTCGCGCCGATCTCGGTGCCGAACAGCAGATCGAGCATGGCGTAGAGCGGCCGCCCGGGCGGCATGTCGCTGCCGACCTGGGCCGCCAGCGCCCCGCTCGGGATCTCGCGCGCCGGCAGCGCGGCGCCCCTGAGCACGGCGTGGACGTCGGCCGCGTCGGCGAGCGTGGGCGGCGCACCGAGCGGCGTTTCGACGTCGGTCAGGAGCGTCAGGAGCAGGCGCTCCAGGTCGAGGCCGGCGACCTCGGGCTGGTCCGCGCAAAAGCGCGCGACCTGCGCCGCGAGCACCGTGGCGTCGACCCGGCCGGCGGCGAGGTAGGCCTGCTGGCGCGCGCGCGGCAGGAAGCCGTGGGCACGGAACAGCCGCTCGCCCATCGCGACGGCCTGCTCGAACGGCAGATGCTCGAGGCCGTAGAGCGGATTGTGGTGGATGAAGGTGCGCATCGGCCAGAAATACGGGATCGGTTCGCCCGCAACATGGACCAGAGCACGAATCTTGAGGCGCCGCCCGAGTGCCAGCGTCATCGCCAGCCTCCTGTCAGCACCAGACCGGCCACCGCGAGGCCGCCCAGCGCACCGGCGTAGACCAGCGTCGACACGCGACCGATATCGGCGGGCGAGGCGCTCTGCGCCGGGCCGAAGAGGAAGCCCTGCAGCAACCGCGTCGCGGCCCAACCCCAGACCAGCCAGATCACGAGCACGCCCGCCGCACCCGCCCCGTCCAGACCGTGCAGCACCTGCAGGAGCGCGAAGAAGCCCGGAAACGGCGGCGTCGCCACCGCCGCCAGCACGCTCAGCGCGAGCACGCCCGAGAGTCGCGGTAGACCGCCGAGGAGGCCGCCCTGCAGCCCGGCGTAGGCGGCACCGAAACGACGGTTCAAGGGCCGCGCGAGCACCGCCATCAGCGCGGTGGGCAGGCTGAAACCGAGGACGAAGGCGTGCAGCGCGGTCGCGTCGCCGCCCGCGAGCACCCACGCCAGCGCGAGCGCCGACGTGGCGAGGAAACCCGCCCAGCGGCCCATGTCGCGCACGGTCAGCAGGCGCAAGGCATAGAAGGCCGAGGTCGCCAGCGCCCACGGCAACAGGTAGGACGGGAGCTCCTGCGGCGCGCGCTGCAGCAGCGCGACGCCGAGCTGGGGCCAGACCAGCAGCAGCGCGCCGCGTGCGAGCGGATCGTGCAGGCGCGCGAGCGCGGCGTTCAGCACGATGCTCGCCGGGAAGAGCGGCAGGAACAGCGCAATGATCGCGAGCGTCGTCATGTCACACCCACCTGAACCAGACGTTGAGACGCCTCGACAAGGCCAGCACGGCCTGCGTGAGCCAGGCGTAGACGTCGGCGACGTAGAACTCGCGCGACAGCAGCGAATACAGCGCGAGGCGCAGCGGCGAGGCGGGGCCGCTGCGCGCACCGCCGTTGGCCGTCGCGTAATAGGTGGCGAGCCATCCACCGACGACCGCGGCGGTGAGGATTGCGGCGAGGACCTCGAAGGTGCCGAGCGGGATGCTCGCGGCGGCGTAGAGGCGATCGCTGAAGCCGCGGTCGGGGTAGAGGAAGACGTCGAAGGCGTGGCCGATCCAGGTGTAGCCGGCGACGACGATGACGAGCGACAGGATGATCATCGCCATCATTCGCCAAGGGCTGCCCGCGCGCAGGCGGTAGGTCACGAACAGCAGCTGCGCCCCGGTGACCCAGCCGAAGAACAGCAGGATGATCGCGCCCTGGCGTCCGACGAAGTCGTCGTCGACGAGCCAATGCGAGAGGCCGAGGATGGCGAAGGGCACGACGACGGTCAGCGCGGCCGCAGCGACCCAGGGCAGCCGGTACGCGACCGGCTTGCGTTCGACGACGAAGGTGTAGACGTCGTCGTGCGGCACGCCGTCGTCCTTGCGCGCGTTGCCGATCACGCTGCCGGCGCCGAGGAAGAGCGTGCCCTTGAACAGGCCGTGCGCGATGAGATGGTAGATCGCGAGCGAAAACGCGCCGACGCCGGCCTCGACGAACATGAAGCCCATCTGCCCCATGGTCGAATAGCCGAGCGACTTCTTGATGTCGTTCTGCATCAGCATCAAGACCGAGCCGAGGATGGCGGTGACGAGGCCGACCGCGAACACCAGGTGCAGCACCTCGCCCGCGTGCACGAACACCGGCGCGAAGCGGTTGAGGATGAAGCCGCCGGCGTTGACGATGCCGGCGTGCATCAGCGCCGACACCGGCGTCGGCCCTTCCATCGTGTAGGGCAGCCAGGTGTGCAGCGGAAACTGCGCCGAGCGCGCGAACGCGGCGAGTGCGACGAGCAGCGCGACGACGGTCTCGAGCGGCATCCCCAGCACGACGTGCGCGCCGGGGGCGGCGGTGATGCTGTCGAAGAGCTCCGGCAGCGAGGTCGTGCCGTAGGCCCGGTAGAGCAGAACCGCGGCGAGGATCAGCGGCAAATCGCCGAGCCGATAGGTGAAAAACGACCAGAAGGCATAACGCTGGGCCGCCGGCCGCACCGTGTCGTGAGCGAGCAGGAAGTAGAGCAAGACGCCGATCAGGTGCCAGGCGACGAGCAAGGTCACGAGGTCGCCCGCCGCGACCATCAGCAGGATCGCCGCCGTCATCAGGTCGAGCAGGACGTAGAAGCGCGCGTAGCCGGGCTCCTCGGCCATGTAGCGCACGGCGTAGACGTGCACGACGAAACTGATGCCGGCGACCATCAGCGTCATCAGGCTGGCGAGCGGATCGAGGTAAAGACTGCCCCAGGCGCGCTCCAGCGCGTACCAGCGCGGTTCCCCTTCGAGCAGATAGGCACCGAGCGAGACCGCGGCAAGCAGAAAGGTCAGCGCCGCGAAGCCGACGCTCACCCGCGCTGTCGCACGGCGTGCCCGGTGAGCGAAAAGCGCGATGGTCAGGGCCGAGAGCAAGGGCAGAACCGGGAGCAATATGCTCAGCTTGTCCACTGCGTGATCCCTCCCCGTTCAAGAATCGCCTGGCGGCCGCAAGTGAACGAGCGCCAAAACCATAATGAAAATGTGGCAATTGCTTCGCCCACGCTGCGCCTGGCTTATCGACTCTGCGGGCGCAAACGTCGACAGTCCGCACGGACGCGGCCTTTGCTGCAATCCTAGTGGCGCGTACCCATAGACAACAGTCGTAATTTTTTATAGGAACGATAAACGAGAACGTATGAGAGACACTGGGAGGCCGCGCTGGTCCCATGCAGGCGAGCCGCGCGTTGCGCCGCCGCGTCCGCTGCGTCTAGAATCACGGCGTCGGGGTACCGGTTCCCGGCATCCGGGTTCCGCCCGCAAGACGTGTCACGTCCAAGCCTGGTTTTATCCACTCTCGGCTGGAGAACGACTCTTGGACACTGCGCGAACGCTTCCTTTTCCCCCGCCCGCCCCCGTGAAGCTCGGAAGCGCGCTCCGCTACTGGCTCAAGCTCGGCTTCGTCAGCTTCGGCGGCCCGGCCGGGCAGATCGCGATGATGCATCACGAGCTCGTCGAGAAACGGCGCTGGATTTCCGAGCACCGCTACCTGCATGCGCTCAACTACTGCATGTTGCTGCCGGGACCCGAGGCCACGCAGCTCGCGATCTATGTCAGCTGGCTCCTGCACGGCACCCTCGGCGGTGTCCTCGCGGGCGTGCTGTTCGTGCTGCCGGGCTTCCTGCTGCTCGCGCTCCTCGCCGCGCTCTATCTCGCCTGGGGCGAGGTGACGCTGGTGCAGGGGCTTTTTTACGGCATCCGGCCGGCCGTCGTCGCGGTCGTGCTGTTCGCGGCCTGGCGCATCGGCAGCCGCGCGCTCAAGAACGAAGTGCTCTGGGGCATGGCCGCGCTCGCGTTCATTGGCATCTTCGTCTTCGACATCGGCTTTCCCTGGATCGTCCTCGCCGCGGCACTGCTCGGTGCGCTCGGCGGCAAGTTCGCGCCGCATAAGTTCAGGACGGGCGGCGGGCATGGCGCCGGCCACAAGGCATACGGCGCGGCGCTGATCGACGACGATACGCCACCGCCCGCGCACGCGCGATTCGCCTGGCGCCGCCTGCTCGCGACCAGCGGCGTCTTCGTGCTGATCTGGCTCGGCGCGATGCTGGCCCTGCGTGGTCTGCCCGAGCTGCAGCACATGGGCGACTTCTTTACCGGCGCGGCCTTCCTCACGATCGGCGGCGCCTACGCCGTGCTGCCCTATGTCTACGAAGGCGCGGTCGAACAGTTCGGCTGGCTGAGCGGGGTGCAGATGATGGACGGCCTCGCGCTCGGCGAGACGACGCCGGGGCCGCTCATCATGGTCGTCACCTGGGTCGGCTATCTGGGCGGCGTGAGCAAGGAGATTCTTGCCGACCCGGTCGCCGCCGGGTTTGCCGGCGCGGCCGTCGCAACTTTTTTCACCTTCCTGCCGTCCTTCTTTTTCATCCTCGCCGGCGCCCCGCTGGTCGAGGCGACGCGCGGCGAGCTCAGGTTCACGGCGCCGCTCACCGGAATCACCGCCGCGGTCGTCGGCGTCATCGTCAATCTGGCGGTATTCTTTGCATGGCACAGCTTCTGGCCGCAGGGAAGCGCGGACGCGCCGTTCAGGGGTGATTTCGAGTGGTTTTCGGTCATCGTCGCGGTCGTCGCCTTTGTCGCGCTGTGGAAATACCGCGCCGACATCGTCAAGGTCATCGGCGCCTGCGCCCTCGTCGGGCTGGCGTATTCGTCATATATGTGAGGACAGCATGGAACCCAAGATCATTCAGCCGCCGAAACGCTGTGGCTGTGCAAACCCCAGTGAGAAATGCGAGGAACTCGCGCGCACAATCCGGCCCGGGAAAGTCGACCCCGACGCGGTGCTGGTATTCGACGTGCGGCGCGAGGCCGACTACGCGGCGTCGAACGAGACCATTCCGGGCGCGCTATGGAAGAACCCCGACAAGATCGACGCCTGGATCGGGGCCGTGCCGCGCACGCTCGACGTCGTGATCTATTGCGTGCGCGGCGGTGCGGTATCCAACGCCGTCGTCGACCGGCTTCACGCGGCCGGCGTCAAGGCGCGCTACATCGAAGGCGGCCTCGAGGCCTACAAGGCCGCGGGCGGCAAGGTCGCGCGCAAGTAAGGCCCGGCAAAAAGTAGTTGACCAGTTTACTAGGTTATTCTATTGTTCGCGCTCGCTATTTTTGGAGAGAGAGCGGAATCATGGAACGTGAAATCAACGGCAAGATGGTCGAAACCGACCCGGAAGGCTATCTGGTCAATCTCGAAGACTGGTCGGAGGAGCTGGCCATCGAACTGGCCAAGGAAGACAAGCTGGAGCTCGGCGAGAACCACTGGAAGGTCATCCACTACATGCGCGACCAGTTCGCGCAGAACGGCACCGCGCCCAACCTGCGTTTCCTGCAGAAGGGCCTGAAGGAAGAATTCGGCAACGAATGGGGCGACAAGAAATTCCTTTTCGACCTCTTCCCCTTCGGCCCGGCGAAGCAGGCCGGACGCTACGCCGGAACGCCGAAGCCGACCGGCTGCGTGTGAGCAAGGCAGCGAGCACCGTCTGAAAAAGCCCCGCTGCGCGGGGCTTTTTCATTGCGGCCGCGCTCCCGCGTCGTCCGGCGCGCCGGCAAGCGCGTCGACGGGCGACTCGAAGGCGATGAACAGCACGCAGGCGTCCCGGCCCTTGCAGGTTGCCGCGTGCGGGGCCCGCGCGGGTCCGTAGGCATAGGTGCCGGGCTTGAGCACGACGGGTTCATGGCCGTCGTAACGGACATGGAGTTCGCCGGCGACCAGCACCATGCGCTCGGCCGAGGTGTGCCAGTGACGCGGAATCTCACTGTTGCCCGGGACCTTGAAGAAAACGTCGGCGTTGGCCTGCGCGGGGTCGCCGTGGAGAACCGCGATCGCGCAGCCCTTGGGCATGAAATCGGGACACCCGCCCCACTTCAGCCGCGTGTCGGTCGACGGCCGCGCAAGCGGAGCCTCCGCCGCAAGCACGTCCGCCGCACCGCTGGTCAGCAGCCCGACCAACACGATCAGCGCCGACAGTCGGCGCACAGCCCTCGTCCCACCCATGTCTCTGCTCCTCGGTTGTGCCGGCGCGGGGATTCGCGGGCCAATGCCAGCTTAGACGAGCGCCGGCACGTTTCAATGACGGCTGCAGCGTCGACCCGGGTGTCCGCGGCCTTACGCGCTGCGAAACATGAAATACACCGCGCCGACGAGACACAGTGCGGCCCACAGGAAATCCCACTTCAGTTCGACCTTCATGTAGAGCACGGCAAACGGGACGAAGACCGAAAGCGCGATGACTTCCTGCATGATCTTCAGTTGCGGCAGGCTCATCACGGTGAACCCGATCCGGTTGGCGGGAACCTGCAGCAGGTACTCGAAAGCCGCGATGCCCCAACTGGCGAAGGCGGCGACGATCCACGGCTGGTTGTTCATGTCCTTCAGGTGCGCGTACCACGCGAAAGTCATGAACACGTTGGACAGCGTGAGCAGGATCAGGGTCTGCAGGGAAGCGGGCATGGTCGTCTCCGATGGCGCGCGCCATTGTAGGGGCGGCGCGCAGTAAAATGCCGCCTTTCGCATCGCAAGGACCGGCATGATGAGCGCGCCTGAGGTAGGGGTGGTGATGGGATCTTCCAGCGACTGGGAGGTGATGAAGCATGCGGCGATTCTGCTCAAGCAGCTCGGCATCCACTTCGAAACCAAGGTGGTGTCGGCGCACCGTACCCCCGACCTGCTCTACGAATACGCGGCGAGCGCCGAGGCGCGCGGCATCAAGGCGATCATCGCGGGCGCGGGCGGCGCGGCGCACCTGCCGGGCATGATCGCGGCGAAGACGATCGTTCCGGTGCTCGGCGTGCCGGTGCCGTCGAAATATCTCAAGGGCGTCGATTCGCTGCTCTCGATCGTGCAGATGCCGCGCGGCATCCCGGTCGCGACCTTCGCGATCGGCGAGGCCGGCGCCGCCAACGCCGCGCTCTTCGCGGCGGCGCTGATCGCGCGCGCCGACCCCGGCCTCGCGGCGCAGCTCAACGAATTCCGCCGCGGCCAGTCCGATTCGGTGCTCGCGATGGAGCTGCCCGATGTCGAATGAGGCGCAGCCGACGATGACTGCCCTGCCGATCCTGCCGGGTGCGACGCTCGGCATCCTGGGAGGCGGTCAACTCGGCCGCATGTTCACGATCGCCGCACGCACCATGGGCTACAAGGTCATGGTGCTCGATCCTGACTTCGCGAGTCCGGCCGGGCAGATGGCCGACGTCCACCTGCAGGCCGACTACACCGACCACGGCGCCCTGCGCCAGCTCGGCGCGGCCTGCGCCGCGGTGACGACCGAATTCGAGAACGTACCGGCACAAAGCCTGATAGAACTCGCGAACCATTGCCGGGTCTCGCCCGGTGCCGCCGCAGTCGCGATCGCGCAGGACCGCAGCCACGAGAAATCCTGGCTCGCGCAGAACGGTTTCGCGACGGCGCCCTTCGCGCTGGTGTACAGCGAAGGCGACCTCGATGCGGCGCTCGCCGAGGTCGGCACCCCCGCGCTGCTCAAGGTCGCGCGCTTCGGCTACGACGGCAAGGGACAGGCGCGCGTCACCGACCGCGACGGCGCGCGCGCGGCTTTCGCCGAATTCGGTGCCCAGCCCTGCGTGCTCGAAGGCTTCGTCAAGCTCGAAGGCGAGCTATCGGTCGTCCTCGCGCGCGACGACGCGGGGCATTGCGCGACCTTCCCCGTCGCCGAAAACCGCCACGAGCAGGGCATCCTCGACGTCTCGATCGTCCCCGCCCGTGTCGCCGATTCGCTCGCCGATGCCGCGCGCACGATGGCGCAAGACATCGCAGGAAAACTCGCCTACGTCGGCGTCATGGCGGTCGAGTTCTTCGTCGTCGACGGTCGCCTGCTCGTCAACGAGATCGCCCCGCGCCCGCACAACTCGGGGCATTACACGCTCGACGCCTGCGTCACCGACCAGTTCGAGCAGCAGGTGCGCGCGCTATGCGGCCTGCCGCTCGGCGACACGCGCCTGCTCTCGCCGGTCGCGATGGTCAACATACTCGGCGACCGCTGGCACGACGGCGGGCCGCACTGGTCGGCGCTGCTCGCGCATCCGGCGATCAAGCTGCATCTGTACGGCAAGGAGACCGCGCGCCCCGGCCGCAAGATGGGGCACTTCAACGTGCTCGACACGGACGTCGAGGCAGCGCTGAAACTCGCCGAAGCGATGCGCGATGCGCTCTAGCCGGGTGTTGCGGCAGGCGGGCGGAGTCGCCTTCGCACTACTCCTGGCTGGCGCCGCCGACGCGGGCGGCGATTCGGCAACGCTGCGCGTCGGTCCCCACGTCTTCGAGGTCGAGGTCGCGGCGACGCCGCGCGCGCGCCAGCGCGGGCTCATGGGCCGCACCCACCTCGCCGCCGACCGCGGCATGCTGTTCGTCTTCGAACAGCCGGGCCGGCATTGTTTCTGGATGCGCGACACGCCACTGCCGCTGTCGATCGCGTTCATCGACGCGGCCGGGCGCATCGCGAACCTGGCCGACATGGCGCCGCGCAGCGAGACGCCGCATTGCCCCAAGCGCGAGGTGCGCTACGCGCTCGAAGTCCGCCAGGGCGAATTCCGACGTCGCGGCATCCAGCCGCAAATGCGAGTCGACGGCCTGCCACGCTGACGCCGTTCAGGGCGCGATGGCCTGAATCTGCAGTTCGATCATGTTGCCCGCCTCGTCCTGCCTGAGCAGACGCACGGGCAGATAGTGGCGGTCGATCGCGAGCCACGCCTCGAAACGCCCGTCGGCCTCGCCGACCCGTTCGAGGTGCAGCGTGCGCAGCGGGCCGAGCGCCGTGTCGAGCACGACCTCACCGCGCGATGCATAGCGGTATTCGCGCAGCTTCTTGCCGTTGAACACGGTGTAGCTCAATGGGCCGCCGCTTGCCGGGACGTCGAGCGCGAGCTGGAAAAACAGGCTCAGCGCGTCCTGCGGCGACGTGCTGTAGCTGAAGTGGCGCGGGGCGCCGCGCACCGGCAGCAGGGTCAGCTGCTGCGCATCGAAGCGCGCGCTGCTGCGCCTGTCACCGCGCTGATCCCAGAATTCCTCGGGCTGCAGGCCTTGCGCGGTCAGCCGCCCCCGGCTCATCTGCACGAACCGGCCACGGTAGAAGATGCCGGCCAAGCCGCTCGCCTCGGCGACGCTCGACAGGGTGTAGCGCTCGCCTTCGTTGACCCACAGCAGGCTCTGCTTCCCCGAGGCGATCCCGTAGCGCACGTCGAAACGCAGTTCGAGCCGCGACGGCAGGACACGCGCGGCCAGGGCCGGGGCCGTCTGGGCTTCCGGGGGCGGCGGTGCGGAAGTCTCGTCGGGCACGGCCACGTCCGGCAGCGTCGCGTGCCGGGCGGTCTCGTCGAGCGCGGGCGCGGCGGAAGGCGGCACCGCGAAGGCCTCGTCGTTGACGCTCTCGGCAGCCGCGATCTCCTCAGCCGCGGGCGCGGCGCGCTCGACAGGCGGACGGCTGACCTCGGGCGCTGGCACCGGCGGCGCGGGAACGACCGATGCAGACACGACGCGGGCGGCGGGCGCCGCAGGCGGCGCCACACTGCGCAGTTCGACTTCGAGCGCAGGCAGCGGCGGCGGAGCTTGCCACGGCGAATGCGTCACGCCGACCGTGCCCACCAGACTCGCGTGCAGCAGCAGCGAGCCGGCCAGCGCGAGCCCGGCGCGCACGCGCGAGCGGATCATCCTAGCCCTTGACGTTCGCGCTCACGAGCCGCTGCTCGAGCGTGACACCGTCTTCCGTCACGCGGATCTGGATCGGCAGATTGGCGCGCCCGGGCGCGACCCAGACCGTGATCGCCTTCTCGTCGGGCTTTCGCGTGATGCGCTGGTATTGCTGGGTCGCCAGGGCGCCGAGGGGGGTTTCGAGCGTCTCGCCGGGCTTGCGCAGATAGCGGTACTCGTTGAGGTCGCGCCCGCTCACGACCTGCAGCCGGTAGTCGGCCGCCATGCGCGGGGCGAACATGAATTGATAGAGCTGCGACAACTGGTCCTGCGCGCCGCTGCGCAGGCCGTCGACCTGCCGCGATTCCCCCTTGTAGCGGTAGGCGATGCGGTGCTGCTTCCAGTCGAGACGCGCGGTCGCGAGCTTGTGCGGCGCGTCGCTGCGCGCGTGTTCGAACTTCTCGGGGCGCAAACCCTGGCGCGTCACCGTCCCCGTGCTTTCGAGCCGGATCGTGCCGGGCCACAGGATCTGCAGCGCGCCGCGGGCGCGGGTCTCGCTCGTCAGCGTGTAGCGGTCGCCACTGCGGGTGAAGGTGTCGGTGACCTCGCCGAGCTTCTGGCCATTCCGATAAAGATCGTAGACGAGGCTCATCTGCTGCGGCGGCGCGGCGTGGACGGCGGCGGTGAGGAGGCTCGCGACAAACAGAAACGCTTTGATCATGGTCAACTCCGGCAATGGCAGGGATGCGTACGCTGCCGGGCGCAGATCACGCCTTCTGGTCTGCGCTCGCCAACACGGACTGTGACGCCGGATCGCCGCGCAAGTTTACGCGCCCGTCCTCGATCGCGAGCCGTCCCTCGGCGAACCAGCGGACGGCCTCGGGGTAGATGCGATGCTCCTGCTGCAATACGCGCGCGCCGAGGATCTCCGGTGTGTCGTCGGCGCGCACCGGCACCGCGGCCTGGATCACGATCGGCCCGTGGTCGAGATCGGCCGTGACGAAATGCACCGTGCAGCCGTGCACCTTGACGCCTTCGGCGAGCGCGCGCTCGTGCGTTTTCAGGCCCGGGAACATCGGCAGCAGCGAGGGATGGATGTTGAGCAGCCGGCCTTCGAAGCGGGCGATGAAGGCCGGGCTCAGGATGCGCATGTAGCCCGCGAGCACGACGAGGGCGGGGCGGTGGCGCTCGATTTCCTCGGCCAGCAGGCGATCGAAGCTTTCGCGGTCGGCATGCGCACGGTGGTCGAGCGCGCAGACCGCAATGCCGCGGTCACGCGCGTAGGCGAGCCCCGCGGCGTCGGGGCGGTTGCTGATGACGGCCGCGATCGTGATCGGCAGTCCGGCCTCGGCGATCGCGCGGAAGTTGCTGCCGCGCCCCGACAACAGGACGACGACGCGGCAACTCACGAATACAGGACCTGCTCCGCCCCGGCGGGCCGCGCCACGATCTCGCCGATCTGCCACACGGTTTCGCCGCTCGCCTGCAGGTGCGCGACCGCGGACTGCGCGTCGGCGGCTGCAACGACGACACACATGCCGATGCCGCAGTTGAAGGTGCGCAGCATTTCGCCGGGCTCGACGTTGCCGGCCTGCTGCAGCCAGTCGAAGAGCGGCGGGCGCGTCCAGCTGCTCGCGTCGATGCGCGCAGCGACGCCGTCGGGAAGGCAGCGCGGCAGGTTGCCGGTGATGCCGCCGCCGGTGATGTGCGCCATGCCCTTGACCGCGAGCGCCTGCATCAGGCTCAGGAGCGGTTTCACGTAAATGCGCGTCGGGGCCATCACGGCGTCGGCGAACGGTCGGCCGTGGAAATCGGAATCGAGGGCGATGCCGCTCAGTTCGATCAGCTTGCGGACCAGCGAATAGCCGTTGGAGTGGGCGCCGGACGAGGCAAGGCCGAGCACCACGTCGCCGGCTGCGACCGCCTGGCCGCCGATGACCTTGGACTTCTCGACGACGCCGACGGCGAAGCCGGCGAGGTCGTATTCACCGTCGGCGTACATGCCGGGCATCTCGGCCGTCTCGCCGCCGATCAGCGCGCAGCCGGCCTGCTCGCAGCCGGTGGCGATGCCGCTGATGACCGCTTCCGCGGTATCGAGCGCGAGTTTGCCGGTGGCGAAATAGTCGAGGAAGAACAAGGGCTCGGCGCCCTGCACGAGAATGTCGTTGACGCTCATCGCGACGAGATCGATGCCGATCGTGTCGTGGCGGTTCAGTTCGAACGCGAGCTTGAGCTTGGTGCCGACGCCGTCCGTGCCGGAGACCAGCACGGGCTCCTGGTATTTCCTCGAAATCTCGACCAGGGCGCCGAATCCGCCGATGCCGGCGAGCACTTCCGGACGCATCGTGCGTTTGGCGAGCGGCTTGATGCGCTCGACCAGCGCGTCGCCCGCGTCGATGTCGACGCCGGCATCTTTGTAGGAAATGGATGACAACGTGGGCTCCAGCTGCAAAAAAGTGCGTTATTTTACCGCCTATGAATACGATCCGCCCGCTCAACATTCCCTGGCTGGCCCTCGGCGCAACGCTGCTCGTCGCCGGCCTGCTGATCTATCTGCTCGGGCCGATTCTGACGCCTTTCCTCGCGGGCGCCCTGCTCGCCTACATCTTCGACCCGCTCGTCGACCGGCTCGAGGCACGCCGCATCCCGCGCGCCGCCGGCACGGCCATCGTCATCGTGCTCGCGGGACTCATCCTGTTCGGCCTCCTGCTCGTCGCGCTGCCGCTCTTCCAGGGGCAGTTCGCCGAATTGAGCCAGCGCGTCCCCGCAGGGCTGGACCTGCTGCAGACGCGCTTCCTGCCCTGGGTCGAGCGGACTTTCGGGATCGCGGTCAGCCCCCATCTCGACGGACTCAAGGCCTGGCTCACCGAGAAGGCGACGCAGCAGGGGGCGAACTGGCTGCCGCGGCTGCAGACCGGCGCGCTCGCGATCATCGGCGCGCTGGTCAACCTGCTGCTCATTCCCGTCGTCATGTTTTATCTGCTGAAGGACTGGGACGTCATCGTCGGACGCGTCGCCGCGCTCGCGCCGCGTCCCTGGCTGCCGGCGGCGCGGCGCATCGGCAGCGCGATGAACGCGGTGGTCGGAGAATTCCTGCGCGGCCAGCTCGCGGTCATGATCACGCTCTCGGTCTATTACAGCGTGGCGCTGTGGGCGGTCGGGCTCGATTACGCGCTGCCGATCGGCGTTCTGACCGGCGTGCTGTCCTTCGTGCCCTTCCTCGGCTTCGGCCTCGGCATGGTCCTCGCGCTGCTGGTCGCGCTGCTGCAGTACCCGGACTGGGTCGGCGTCGCCTGGGTCGCCGGGGTCTATCTCGCCGGGCAGGCGCTCGAAAGCTACGTCGTCACCCCGCGCCTGGTCGGCGAGCGCGTCGGCCTGCATCCGGTCGCGGTGATCTTTGCGCTCGCAGCCTTCGGCCAGTTGTTCGGCTTCGTCGGCGTCCTGCTCGCGGTGCCGCTCGCCGCGACCCTGCTCGTCGGATTGCGCGAATTGCGCGCCGTCTACCAGGCCAGTAGCTTCTACCGCGGCGGCTATAATCCCGGCTTTTCCGGTTCCGCCATGCCCGCCATGTCCGCCCCCCTCTCCGGCCAGCCCCTGTTCGAATCGCATATCGCCTCGCTGCCGCTCATCCACCGCGGCAAGGTGCGCGACATCTACGCGGTGGGCGACGACAAGCTGCTGATCGTCACGACCGACCGCCTGTCGGCGTTCGACGTCGTCATGCCGACGCCGATCCCGGGCAAGGGTGAGGTGCTGACGCGGGTCTCGGCGTTCTGGTTCGACAAGCTGCGGGCCGTCGTTCCGAACCAGACGCTCGCGATTGCGCCGGAAGCCGTGGTCGCGGAAGACGAAAAAGACCAGGTCGCGGGGCGCGCGATCGTGGTGCAAAAGCTCAAGGCGCTGCCGATCGAGGCGATCGTGCGCGGCTACCTCGTGGGTTCAGGATGGAAGGAATACCAGCGGAGCCAGTCGGTCTGCGGCATCGCGCTGCCCGCCGGCCTCATGCAGGCCGACCGCCTGCCCGAGCCGATCTTCACGCCGTCGACCAAGGCGGCGCTCGGCGCGCACGACGAAAACATCGCGTTCGAACAGATGGCCGAGCGCATCGGCGCCGAGCTCGCCGCCCAGGTGCGCGACGTCAGCCTTGCGCTCTACCAGGCGGCCGCCGAGTACGCGCGCACGCGCGGCATCATCATCGCCGACACCAAATTCGAATTCGGCCTCGACGCGGCAGGCCAGCTGATGTGGATCGACGAGGCACTGACCCCGGATTCGTCGCGCTTCTGGCCCGCCGACCAGTACCGTCCGGGCAGCAATCCCCCGAGCTTCGACAAACAGTTCGTGCGCGACTGGCTCGAAGCGAGCGGATGGAACAAGCAAGCCCCGGGGCCGGCGCTGCCGGCCGACATCGTCGCGCGGACGAGCGAGAAATACCGCGAGGCGATGGTCCGCCTGCTCGGCGACGCTATTTGAGCGTCGCGTCGAGGAATTCGGCGACCGCCGCGACCATCGCCGCTTCGTGGCCGCTGAAGAAATGGTCGCTGCGCGGCACGACGACCTGCCGCGACGCCTTGTTCGCGAGGCTCTGCTTGCGTTTGGCGGCGTTTCCGAGCACCGGCGGCAGGTCGTTCTCGCCGTAGAGGTCGAGGATCGGCAGCCGCACGGCCGCGTAGTCGTCGTCGGGAATCCCGAGGCTCGCCCAGGCCTTGACCGCCGGGTCCGGTTTGCCGGCGAAATACACCTGGCTCATGCGCGACCCCATGCTGTGCGACACGATCGCGATCTCACCGTAGCCCTTCGCCTTGAGGAAGGCGACCGCCTCGGCGATGCGCTCGGCCGCTTCGGGAAAGGTCGGCGGGTAGGCCTCGGCCTTGGCATCGGCCGCGAGAACCGGCATCTGGATCGACAGCGATGCGAAGCCGCGATCGGCCAGGTCGGTGCGCAGCGTGCCGATCAGGCCCCAGTCCGGATGAATGCCGAGGCCGTGGACGACGACGACGGCTTTGCCGCTGTCGCTCGGCGTGAACAGGGCGAGAAACTTGCGATGGCCGCGCGGCGTCTGCAGATAGACCGGATCGCCGACGACCAGACCGGGGAGGATTTCGTCGGCCCATTTCTTCTCGCGGGCGTAGTCGGCGACCTCAGACCCGGCAACCGCCTGGGCGGTGACGAGTGCGGCCCAGAGCAGAACGGCCGCGCGTAGCAGGTTTTTCTTCATGTCGGTCCCTCGTAGCGTTAAAGTTCACAATCAGGTTTTCCGCTAATTTACCGCAACCGTGGTCCTTACAATCGTCTCAAGTTCGAGGTGGCAAACGTGATCGCCAAACCCCTGCGTATCGTGCCTTCTGCGGCCCCCGCCTCGCCGGAGCGGCACGGTCGCCCGCGCGGCGGGGCGCGTGTGATGATCGTCGACGACCGCGGGACCGCGCGCAGCCTGCTCGAAGGCCTGGCACGCACGCTCGAGCCCGGCGTCATCGTTCAGAGCTACGCGGACCCCTTCGAGGCGCTCGCGCAGATGCAGCTCGCGACGCCCGACCTCATCATCACCGACTACCGCATGCCCGGCATGGACGGCATCGAGTTCACGCGCAGGATCCGCGCCGAGCGCCGCCTGACCGACGTGCCGGTCGTCATCGTCACGGTCGTCGAAGACCGCCAGATCCGCTACCAGGCGCTCGAAAACGGCGCGACCGACTTTCTCACCCGGCCGATCGACCCGCAGGAATGCCGCGCCCGCTGCCTCAACCTGCTCGCCCTGCGGCGCAGCCAGAAGGCGATCGCCGATCGCGCGATGTGGCTCGAGGAACAGGTCATGCAGGCGACGCGCGAGGTGCGGACGCGCGAACGCGAGACGCTGATGAAACTCGCGAAGGCCGGCGAATACCGCGACCAGGAAACCGGCAACCACATCGTCAGGATGGCGAAATACGCCCGACTCATCGCCGAGGAACTCAAGCTCAGCGCGATGGAATGCGACGAGATCGAAGCCGCGGCGCCGATGCACGACATCGGCAAGATCGGCATCCCTGACGTGATCCTGCTCAAGCCCGGCCGGCACACGCCCGACGAGCAGCAGATCATGCGCCGCCACCCGCAGCTCGGTCACGAAATCCTCGCCGGCAGCCCCTCGCGCTACCTGCAGATGGGCGCGATCATCGCCCTCGGCCACCACGAGAAATTCGACGGCACCGGCTATCCGCAAGGTCTCGCCGGCGAAGACATCCCGCTCCCGGCCCGCATCGTCGCGGTCGCCGACGTCTTCGACGCACTCACCTCGGATCGCCCCTACAAGCGCGCCTGGTCGTTCCAGGACGCCTTGCAGTTCATCCGCTCGGAAAGCGGTCGCCACTTCGACCCGGCCTGCGTGCGCGCCTTCGAGCGGCGCATCGATGCAGTCGCGGCGATCGCGCGCGAACTCAGCGATCCGCAGTCCTAAGCGGCCCATGAAGACCGCGCTTCATCAGCTATTGCCTGCATTTCTGCGGCGTCTTCTCAAACGAATAAAAGACCGGCCGGATTCAGAGTTCCAGCAGACGCTAATCCGCATTGTCATTGGGCTCGGGTTCCTGCTGTATTTCTCCCGGGATCTCGCGACGCTCGATGAGTCGACCCGCGAAATAGCCCAGCTTATTAGCGCGTTTTTCACCGCAATTGCAGTGGTGATCACAGCGCTTTCATTGACCAGCCTCAAAGTGTCTCCCCCGCGTCGGATTGTCGCGATGGCGCTGGATTACGCTACCTGTTCGTTTCTACTGACCTATACCGGGGAGGCGGGCAGCCCGCTGCTCGTCGTGTACCTGTGGGTAACGCTAGGCAACGGCTTCAGATATGGCGTTTTCTACCTGTATATCGCAGCTGCCATGGCGATCACGGGCTTCCTGCTCGTGCTTACCTACTCGTCCTATTGGAACAGCCACATGTCCATCGGGCTGGCATTTTTGCTGTCCATGATCGCGGTTCCCCTTTATTCTGCATCGCTGCTGAAGCAGCTTCACTCCGCTGTTGAGCGGGAACGCAAGGCCAGCCTGGCGAAATCGAGCTTCCTCGCCAATATGAGCCACGAGCTTCGGACCCCGTTGAACGGCGTCATAGGCGTCGCCGACCTGCTTGCCGAGACGAAGCTCAACAAGGAGCAAAAGGAGTTCGCGCAGATCATCCGCACCTCTGCCGACACCCTGCTCGAACTGATCGATAACGTGCTCGACATCTCGCGCATCGAGGCCGGTCGCATCCTCACAAGCAGCGAGGATTTCGACCTACACCGCGTCATCAACGGCACGGTCGCGATGATGGAAACGCAGGCCAACGCCAAGGGTCTCGTGCTCGCCGCGCACATCGCGCCGCAGACCCCGTTCCAGCTGCAAGGCGACGCGCCCCATCTGCGTCAGGTACTGATCAATCTGATCGGCAATGCCGTCAAATTCACCGAGCACGGACGGGTCGACGTCTACGTCCGCCCGGTCGGACAGGGCAACCCCCAACGATTGCGACTCGAAGTCGTCGATACCGGCATCGGCATACCGCCCGACGCCCAGATCCGCATCTTCGACAGCTTCACCCAGGCCGACGCGTCGATCACCCGCCGCTTCGGCGGTACCGGCCTGGGTACGACGATCGCCAAGCAACTCGTCGAAGCGATGGGGGGCGAAATCGGCCTGCACAGCCGCGAAGGCGAAGGCACGACTTTCTGGTTCGAACTGCCCTTCGCGCTGCGCAGCAGCGGGCAACCCGCCGAAGAACGGTTCGATGCACCAATGCGCGTCGCGCTCCTCGCGAGCGGCGACCTTGCCGATCGCATGCAAGCGGCGATCCGCGCTTGGGATGTCGAAGCAGTTACGCTCCGCAGCGCCGCGCAATTAGGCTCCCAACTGTCGGCATCTCCCGCGAGCGAGGCATCGTTCGGGGCGATCGTCGTGGAGCGAAGCCTGCTTCCCGCGGACCCGGTCGCCTTCCTGAGCCAGTTGCGCGAAGGCCCCGTTCGCTCGTCGCTGCCCGTGATCCTGATCGAATCAGACGCACGCATCCCACCTTCCGAGGACGCACTGCTGCTACGTGCAGGCTACGCCTCGGTGCTGCGATCGCCGGTCAACACAGGTCTTCTTTTCAACGCGATCCACGCCGTCACAAGCCGGGAACTGCCGCCCAATGTCATCTCGCTCGCCAACCGCTTCCAGGCGCAGACCGCACAGGCGACCGGACTCAACATCCTGGTCGCCGAAGACAATCCGGTCAATCAGCGCGTGCTGCGCGGCCTGCTCGAGCACGCGGGACACAAAACCACGCTTGCCCACGACGGCGAAGAAGCGCTCGATCTGCTCGATTCGGATGGCGCGAGCTTCGATCTCGCGATCATCGACATGCACATGCCCGAGCTGTCCGGCCCCGAGGTGGTGCAGCGCTGGCGCTTCCTGGAAAAAGGTCATCTCCCGATCATCATGCTCACGGCCGACGCGCGCAGCGAGGCCGAGACCGCCTGCAAGGAAGCCGGGGCTGACGCCTTTCTGACCAAGCCGGTCAACAGCCGCGAGTTGATTGACGCGATCACACGGCTCGGGGTGCCATCGCCCTCGCCCGTCACTGCGCCGGCGGCGAAAGCTGTGCGCACCGGTGAACTCGACGAGACGGTGCTCGACGATCTCGCCGAGCTCGGCGGCGCCGAATTCGTGCGTGAACTCCTCGCGAGTTTCGAGGACGACAGCGCGCGCGCCCTGCGTGACGCAGAGTTCGCGCTCGTGGCCCATGAGTACGGCCAGTGGCATCATCACCTGCACATGCTGAAAGGCGGCGCCAGCGACGTCGGCGCGAATCTGCTCGCCGAGCGCTGCGCCGAAGCCGAACGCGTCAAACCTTTCGAGCTCGCCACCCCGCTCGCGCGCACCCGACTCGACGCGGTGCGGACCGCGCTCGAGGAAGCGCGAACTGCCTTGTCGCGCTACCAGGAGCGCCGCCTACGCGCTGAGCACAGCTGAACCCGCTCCGCTCAAGCTCTCGGCTTTACCGGTCTGCCGCGCAACCAAGCGCTCCATCATGCGCAGATCTTTCGCCTCGAGCCGCAAGGCCGCGTCAACCCAGATTTCGGCGATCCGCATCAGTTCGTCATGCGCAATCGGCTGAGATACCTCGCGTGCCGCGCGCAAGGCGAGCGCGCCATTTCGTTGGCGCGCCTCCTTGCGAATGAATTCATAGACGGCCTGCTCGCCGCTTCCCGGCTCGGTAAGAACGTCGACCGCTCCCAAGTCGAACATCTCCTCCGCGGAATAAAGCTTTCCGCTCAGGATCACCTTCTCCGCTTGGCCGTACCCGATCTTCCTACCAAGCAGGCTCATCGCGCCCATGCCGGGGAACAGATTGAAAAGGATTTCCGGAAATCCCATCTTGGACCCCCGCTCTGCGATCAAGACGTTTGCCGAGAGTGCGCATTCGAAGCCCCCGCCGAGCGCGTCACCCTGGACCAACGCGATCGTCTTCAGGTTCGGACGGTTAAGATGCGAGGCGTTCAGAAACAGAGGGCGAATGCAGGCCTGCGCATATTTATACAAACTCTCGCGGTCCCGCGCCTCGATCAGCTGGCGAAACAGATTAAGGTCACCGCCCAAGTTGTAAACCCCCTGATGGGCGGACGCGACCACGACATAATTCACGTCCGGACAATCGGGATCATCGACCCGCTTCGCGATCTCGCCAAACCAGTCGACGATCTCACGCAGCAAAACGCCTGTGAAGCATGGGCGCGGTTCGGAGTTCATGTAACCCCAAGCAACCTGGCTATGCTCGTCGTAATAAGTGGTAAGTTGGTTGTAATTGGTCTGCTGGGGTTGCAGCGTAGAACGGACAGCTTGCAGGTGTGCCATGAGGTATCTCCACGTCTCTCGTTGATCGGCCATGCGTCGGGTTTTCGGCATGTGGCGAGAGACTAGCGCGGGGCCTGAAAGCGCTCAAGCGACAATTCGGGTGGCGCGGTCAACCCCAAGATATGGGGCGCTAGGTAGGACTGACCCCTAGATCATGCGACGCGCGACCTACGCCTAGAACGTCCATACCATGCGCAGCGCTAGCGCAAACAGCAGCAACGCGAACACGCGCTTCAGCGTCCGGACGGGCATGCGGTGGGCCGTCCGTGCGCCGAGCGGCGCGGTCACTACGCTGCCGAGGACGATGCCGGCGAGCGCGGGCAGATAGACGAATCCCGCGCTCGCGGGCGGACGGCCCGTCACCCCGAGGCCGCCGAGGGCGTAGCCGGCCGTGCCGGCCAGCGCAATCGGAAAGCCGATCGCCGCCGAGGTTGCGATCGCGCGGTGCAACGCGACGTTGTGCCACAGCATGAACGGCACCGACAAGGTGCCGCCGCCGATGCCGACCCAACTCGACACAGCGCCGATCACGGCGCCGGCGAGCGTCATGCCGGGGCGCGCCGGCAGCGCGCGGTGGGGCGCAGGCTTGAAGTCGAGCCACATCTGGAACGCCGCGTAGAACAGAAAGGCGACGAAAAACAGCTTCAGCAACAGGGCGGACACCTCTGCCGCGAGCAGCGCGCCGGCAAGCGTGCCGGCGAGGATGCCCGGCGTGATCCGGCGCACGAGTAGCCAGTCGACCGCGCCGCGCCTATGGTGCGCACGCACGCTCGAAAGCGAGGTGAACAGAATCGACGCCAGCGACGTCGCGAGCGCGACCTGTGGCTCGATCCCGGGTGCGAGGCCTTGCCCCTGCAGCAGCAGGATCAGCACCGGCACGATGATGAGGCCGCCGCCGACCCCGAGCAGGCCGGCGACGAAACCGACGACCAGACCCAGCGCCCCGTAGGCGGCGAAGAGCGTCGGCGCTAGCTCGGGCATCGGGCAAATTTACGTGATGTCCTGAAGGACACCGGGCACGCCCATAATCGCGCAGGATTTTGGTCGACAGAGAAGTTTTGTGAGGGCGCGTCGTAGTGATTCATACGACCCACCGAGCAAAATCTTTCATAGCGGGCAAGAGACCACCGAGCGCGCGCAGCAATTGCGAGTTGCCCGAGCTCACATCAGAGATGCTTGACGATGAACCGGTATTCCGCGGGGTCGACCGGCGTGATCGACAGGCGGTTGCCTTTCTGCAGAATGCGCATGCCGGCCAGCTCCGGGTAGCCGCGGATTTCGGATAGCGGCATGAGCCGGGTCTTCTTCACGAGCTTGACGTCGACGTTGAACCAGCGCGGCGTCTCGGCCGTGGCCTTGGCGTCGAAGTACTTGTTCTCGGGATCGAACTGTGTGGCGTCCGGATAGGCCGGGGTGCTCACCTCGGCAAGCCCGGCAATCCCCGGCTCGGCGCACGACGAGTGGTAGAACAGGACCTTGTCGCCCGGCTGCATCTGGTCGCGCATGAAGTTGCGCGCCTGGTAGTTGCGCACGCCGTACCAGGCGACGCTCTGCTCGGGCATCGCGGCGAGGTCGTCGATGCTGACGTCGCTCGGCTCCGATTTCATCAGCCAGTAACGCATACGTATCCTTTGTTTTTCCTAGCCCTTCCTGGAAGCCCAGTAATTACTGGCAACCCAAGCGGGCGTTGTGCTTGTTTGTTCCTGGTAGCGCCTATAGAATCCCACCCAAATCCCCACCCACATTCCCACCCTAGGAGCAGCCATGGGAAGACTTGCCGCCGTGACATGCGACACCGTGAAGCCCGACCCGAAGCGTGACCGCTTGCTCGGCGATGGTGACGGTCTGTTTTTGCGGATTCGACCGCACGGTACGAAAACATGGGTAATTGAGTATGAGTTTCAGGGCCGTCGCACCAAATACACCATCGGTAGTTACTCGCGCAACGGCGCTCCAGGCGAGAGTATTCCAGACTGGCTGGGGCACGGCCAGCAGTCCCTTACCCAGGCCCGGTCAATAGCCGGAAGTTGGAAAGCGGCGCGCAGAGGTGGCCACGACCCGGCGGCAGAGTGGGAAGCGCTGCAGGCCAAAGAAAAGCAAGCCGCGGCCGAACTGCAGGCGGCCCAGAAAGCCGAGCAACAGCAACCTACGGTCACGAACGCCATAGATTCCTTCATGCAGAAGATTATGGCCGGCAAAAAGAGCGCACCGGCGATCCGCTATCGCCTTGACCGGCTGGCTGCCCTGCTCGGCGACAAGAAAATTCGGGATGTGACCCGGCAGGACGTGATCGCTGCCCTCGACACTATCGCCGAGGGGCTGCGGGAGGGGCAGACGGCCAAACAACTGGCAGGTGAGGTGTTGACCCAAGCCAAACGCGTCTGGCGTTTCGCAAGAGCGCGGGAATGGGTGTTGGTTTCCTGTGTGGAAGAACTAACCCGGCGGGACTTCGACGCCAAACCCCGTAAGCGCGATGTGACACTGCGGTTCGACGAACTGGTCGTGGTCTGGCGAACGCTCGATGATCCCAGGAAATGCAAGGCCGACCCGGTGACGGTTGCGGCAATGAAATTGCTGATTTTGACCGGACAGCGGGAGAGCGAAGTTTGCGAGGCCCCCTGGAAGGAGTTCGACCTAGCCCAAGGGCTGTGGCGCATCCCCCCGGACCGCACCAAGGCGGGTCGCGCCCATCTCGTTCACCTCGCCCCCCAGGCGGTCAAGATCCTTGAAGATGTAAAGAAGATCACAGGAAAGGAACGCTTTGTTTTCGCTTCCCCCTTGAGGGACAAACAACCGGTCTATGGGCGATCCGTCAACAACGCCCTGAAGTCCCTATTTAGGAGAGGTATGTTGTCGAACGTAACTCCCTGCACCATCCATGATTTCCGCAGGACGCTGGTAACCCGCCTCCCCGATCTCGGATTCGAACATTTTTTGGGTCACAAGATTGCCAACCATATGTTGTCAGGCGTGTCCGCCCACTACAACCACAACGCCTATGAAACAGATCGGGAGGCGGCACTGAAGGCATGGGCCGCACGCCTCGAAGTGCTGGCAACGGAAAACAACGTAACCCAATTGCATCAAGCAGCATGATCGTTTTCGCCGCGCCTAGCCCGACAGGGCGAATACTGGGAACCCTTGCCCGACTGGCGCGGCAACCAACTCAAGGGGCGTGTAAGGGACGCCATGTTTTTTTTAGATCAATTCGAGACGTTCGATCCGGTGTCGGGCGAGGTGCCATCCCACCCCTTTACGTATATGCCCGCTATCGCTTCGCGTGCGCGGGCAATCCTAAGATGCGGGGCAGATGAATGGTGCAGGGCAAAGCTCGCCTCGATTGCCAAACGAATTAATCGGGAACTTGACCGGTATTTCAGCGACATCAAGATCTATGAAATTGAGCGCCTTCGCGAGCAGGCGGGGCTGTTGGAATCTATCGGGGGCGACCCCGACTGGCCACCGAACGAAGAATATCTAGACATTCAGACCTGGGAAAACACAAGCGAGGTTGACGCGCTCAAATCCGTCGTTGAGAACCGCGATTCGCACCTCTTCTTCTCCAAAGACCCACTACCAAAGTCAGAAGAGTACCCGGAGGGTAAAGACTATGAGCTGTTCGCGGTCCTTGCGCTGTGGATGCTGGCCGATGGCCTACGTTTCCTAAACACAACGGCCGTAGGCTTAGCAATTGCAGGTGAATTCGCTCTAAAAGCGATGGACGCGGTTTGTTATGCCGAACACTTGCGTGAAGCTGAGTGGCTCGCTTCCTATGTTGAGAAACAGGGCAACATCAAACTGACTGAAGCGCTGATAGAGCAGAAGAACGACGCGCAAAAACAAAAATCCGCCCTCGCTAAACGGCTAAACGTTGCACGTCATCAAAAGACAACCGAAGCAAAGGCAATGGCAATCGAAGAGTTCATGAAGGATCGCGACAGATTCCCCAGTGCCGAGAAAGCCGGTATTTATCTGGCCGACTGGCTTAGAGACCAGGGCCGCCCGTTCGAGCCAAGAACGGTTACCAGTTGGATTCGCGCTCACGCGACAGCAACGGGTTTCCGGTTTCGATAGCGGCCTCCGACGGAGACCGTACGGCCTCTACCGCGCAGTGTTCGGCATCCACCGGATAGGCCTTATTCAGCAAGCGCCATTCCATTTCAATGCGACCATGCATTCCCGGATGGGCCGGGAAGCGCCTAACAGGAGCTTTAAGCATGGCTGCACAACTCAAAACCGCCCTCACCATCCTGCGCCGTCGTCAGGTCGAGAAACGTGTCGGGCTGACGCGATCCCCTCTCTACGCCCGAATCCAGGCTGGCACCTTTCCGAAACCCATTCGCCTCGGCAACGGCCGTGCGGTCGGCTGGATCGAGGCAGAAATTGACGCATGGCTTGACGAACAGATCGAAAAAAGCCGCAAGGCATAAGGGGGATGATGATGCACCTTCCCGAAAAGCAAGATCGCTTCGTGCCGGCCGCAGTCCCTGCGAAATGGGCAACGCTGGAGCGCCATGATGGCCAAGAAGACTAGCAAATCATTTGAATTACCAAGCGGGCATTACGTGGCCCTTCCTCACGCGCTGCTGGACAGCGCAGCTTTCATGGGGGCATCTCACAGGACGCGCTCCCTGATCGTGGAACTCATGCGCCAGCACAACGGGGTAAATAACGGCCACCTTCACCTCGCGCTCGGTTGGCTCAAGGCACGTGGGTGGGCGTCTGCCGACGGGGTCCAGAAATCAAAGCAAGAAGCGCTCGAGCGCGGCCTGATCATCAAGACGCGCGAAGGCGGCCTGAATATCGGCCCGGACCGGTACGCGCTGACTTGGCTGCCAATCACAAACTTCGTCGGACTTCAGTTGTCGCGGCAGGACTATCATCCCGGCCGCTATCTCTTCATGGGCAAGCCGCCAGCCACCAGAGGCGAAAAACCGCCAGTACCTATTCGTCAGGCTGCCAAGCGCATCGTAAAACGCAGTGACTATTCCGTCGTGCGGAGCGACCCAGCACCGGCTGCCGGAATGGTGAAAGCCGTACCTATTCCGCCTGACGGAGCGAAAACCACCATTTTTTATGCTTCGGCCATTCCGCCCAACGGAAACAATGAATTGTTACCAATCCCCCGAGGGAGCTCTCGACGTGTAGTTGGTGCGCGAGGACGTAGTGGGAAGCGCAAACAGGCGCTCGCCCCCCAGAACGCGTCGGGCAATTTCCCTAATGATTTCGGCAAAATCCGGGAGAAACAATAAATGGGCGGTTTTGGGAGCGGGCGACGTTGCCAAGACGGCAAGGCGATTACACGCGACCGCCATGCGCTAGACGTGCGCCATCTCCAACGGAAAAATCTGCTGCGCCCAGGGCTCTTCTTCAGCCTGGACTGGAAACGCAACCGCCAGACGCTGGCCTCTAGCGTCGTTCGGGTAGAAGCTGACCAACTGGTAATGAGCTATCGACACCAGAACGTCGCCGGCGAATGGCAGGACAGAGAATGTCCCGTGCGGCTGGACTGGACGGCCTGCAACTATGGTGGCCAAAGGACATGGATGATCTGCCCTGCCAGCGGGTGCGGGAGGCGCGTGGGCGTGCTGTATCTGGGAAATACAGGTAATTTCGCCTGCCGGCACTGCTGCGAGTTGGTTTATGACACCCAGCGCGAAACGGATGGGCAGCGAGCAATGCGGCGTGTGAACAACATCCGAAAAGTACTGGGCTGGAGGCTTGCCCTTCTAAATGGCGGTGGTGAAAAACCCAGGGGAATGCAGTGGCGAACGTTCCGGAAGCTAAAATCTCAGCACGACGCACACCTCAGGTTGGCGCTAAACAAAATGGGCGAACGGCTTGGCATGGCGAGCCGGAAACTTGTCGGCCTGCAAAAGCGGTTGGATAAAGGGTAAAAACCAGCCAGGATCTCAGCTTCTCGCCCAAATAGCGCACATTTGGAACCGGTACCTCTTGTATCCCGGCTGGTATGATCATGCGGTTATAGGGAAGAAAAATGCGAACTGTTGTCCGCATGCGAGGAGCCCGGATTACAGCCATGAGTAAGAGCCACGAACTATCCAACTTCATCTGGAGCATCGCCGATCTGCTCCGCGGCCCTTACCGCCCACCACAATACGAACGTGTCATGCTGCCCTTGGTCGTACTGCGACGCTTCGATTGCGTCCTCGAAAGCACCAAGGATGCTGTGTTGGCCAAATATGCCCAGTACCAGGGCAAGCTGGAAGGCGACGCGCTAGACGGCGTGCTCAACAAAATTTCCGGACAGCGCTTTCACAATCATTCCCCGCTCAGTTTCGAGAAACTGAAGGGCGATCCGGATAACGCTCACCTGCATCTAGTCTCGTACATCAACGGCTTCTCCGAGAATGTCCGCAAGATTTTTGAGCGCTTCGAGTTCGGCAATGAAATCGAACGCATGCGCGAGCACAACATCCTGTTTCTCGTCATCAAGAAGTTCTGCGAGGTCGATCTTCACCCCGGCGCCGTCGACAACATCGAGATGGGCCTTCTCTTCGAAGACTTGATCCGGCGCTTCAACGAACAGGCGAATGAGACCGCAGGTGATCACTTCACGCCACGCGAGGTAATACGCCTGATGGTGAGTCTTCTGTTCATGCACGATGATGACTTACTCAGCAAGCCGGGCACTGTTCGCAAGATGCTTGACCCGACCTGCGGCACGGGCGGAATGCTTTCTGAAACCAGAAAATACTTGCGGGAACACCAATCCGGCGCTCGGCTGTTTGTATATGGCCAGGACTTTAACCCACGCTCATATGCGGTAGCAGCGTCAGATCTGTTGTTGCGGACGAATCTCGCGGACGCCGAAACCTCGACAATCAAGTTCGGCGACACCCTGATTGACGACCAATTCCCTGGCGAGCGGTTTGATTACTTCCTCGCCAATCCCCCATTTGGAGTTGACTGGAAGCGGCAGCAGAAGGATGTCGTGCGAGAGCATGAAAAGCAGGGTTTCGCTGGCCGTTTCGGAGCCGGTACGCCGCGCGTCAACGACGGTGCGCTCCTGTTCCTGCAACACATGGTCAGCAAGTTTGAACCGGTTGATCCCGCCAATAATCTAGATGGTTCCAGGCTGGCCATCGTTTTCAACGGTTCGCCGCTCTTCACCGGCGGCGCCGGCTCCGGTGAAAGCGAGATTCGCAAATGGATCATCGAGAACGACTGGCTCGAGGCCATCGTCGCCATGCCCGAACAGATGTTCTACAACACCGGCATTGGCACTTATGTCTGGGTGGTTACCAACCGCAAGGAAGCTCGTCGCCGGGGAAGAATTCAACTGATTGATGGCCGCGACCGTTGGCAGTCGCTGCGCCGCAGTCTGGGCGACAAGCGTCGAGAGTTCTCCGATGCCCACATCACGGATATCGTCCGCGAATATGGCGATATGCGCGACAACGCCACCAGCAAGGTGTTCGACAACGCCGATTTCGGCTACAACCGCCTGACCATCGAGCGTCCCTTGCGCCTCGCATTCCAGATTACGCTCGAACGCAAGGAACGCTTCCTCGATGCTTGCCCGGAGCTGTTGAATGACCTTCAGGCCATCGACAAAGCCATCGGCCGCGAAGCCAGTCTCGACTGGAATGCCATCTGGAAACAGGCGCAGCTCACCTTGAAGGAGCGCGACAGCAAATGGCGGGCGCCGCAGATCAAGGCATTCCGCGAGGCTTTCACGGAGATCAATCCGAAGGCCGAACCCGTCATTGCCAAGAAAGCCGGCGGCAAAGTCGAGTATGAACCCGATCCCAAACTGCGCGATTTCGAGAACGTGCCGCTCACGGAAGACGTGGAAGCCTATTTCGAGCACGGGGTACGCCCGCACGTGGCGGATGCCTGGATCGATCACGCCAAGACGAAGGTCGGGTACGAGATCAACTTCAATCGCCACTTCTACCGATTCACCCTGCCGCGTCCGCTGGCCGAGATCGATGCCGACCTGAAGCGCGCCGAAGAAGAAATCGTGAGGCTGCTGCGCGAAGTGACAGCGGAGTCGCGGGCATGACAGCTGTCGAGCTGCTCGAAAGCCTCAATCTACTCGACGAGCACGAGCGCATCGAGGCCAAGCGGGCCTCCGAGGCAGGCAAGTCGGTGCTGGAAACCGTCTGCGCCTTCGCCAACGAGCCGGGACTGGGTGGCGGCTGGATCGCGCTAGGAATCGTGCGCGAAGAGATGGCGCTTTTCCCGGCCTATGAGGTCGAGGGGATCACCCACCCCGACAAACTCTCGGCGGACATCGCCAACCAATGTCGCGATATGTTCAACATCCCGTTACGAGTGGATATCGCGACCGAAAACGTACACGGCAAGAACGTCGTCGTGGTCTTTGTCCCCGAGGCACAGCCGCAGGACAAGCCGATCTTCTTCAAGGCGCAGGGACTGCCGCGTGGCGCATTCCGGCGCATCGGTAGCACCGATCAGCGCTGCACCGACGACGACATGGCCGTGTTCTACCAGGGGCGTCAGCAGGAAAGCTTCGACGCCGGCATCGTTGCCGATGCCACGCAGGATGATCTTTCGCCCGAGGCCATTGCCGATTACCGAAAATCTCGTGGCGATGCCAACCCGGATGCCGAAGAGTTGCGCTGGTCCGACGAGGAACTACTGCAGGCGCTCGGCAGCATGCGCCGCGACCAAAAGGGCGAATGGAAACCGACCGTTGCCGGCCTGATCCTGTTCGGCAAGCCCTCGGCCCTCCGCCGCTGCTTCCCCATGACCCGCGTCGATTACATCCGCGTGCCGGGCCGTGAATGGGTACCCGACCCCGACCGGCGTTTCGATACCGTCGAGTTGCGCGACCCGCTGTTCCGCCTGATCCGCCGTGCCCAGGCCGCCGTGCTTGACGACTTGCCCAAGAGCTTCGGTCTGACCGAAGGCGAACTCCAGCGGCAGGACAAACCGGTGATTCCCCTGCGCGTCATCCGCGAAGCCCTGGTCAATGCCCTTATGCACCGCAGCTACCGCAGCCACAGCCCGGTGCAGATCATCCGCTACGCCAACCGGCTGGAAATCCGCAACCCCGGCTTCTCCCTCAAATCGCCCGAGCATCTGGGCGAGCCGGGCTCCCAGCCGCGCAATCCCAAGATTGCCGCCGTGCTGCACGAGACCCGCTTCGCCGAAACCAAGGGCAGCGGCATCCGGGTGATGCGCGAGAGCATGGAACAAGCGGGCCTTACTCCGCCGCTGTTCGAGTCCGACCGGGGGGCTGACCAGTTTGTCGCCCGTTACTTCTTCCATCACTTCCTCGGCGAGGATGACATCGCCTGGCTCGCCCAATTCCGCGACCTGCATCTCTCCGACGAGGAGGCCAAGGCGCTGATCGTCGTCCGCGAGGCGGGTGCCATCGACAACGCCACCTACCGGGAACTGAACAAGGTGGATGCCCTTGCGGCCAGCGGGGCCTTGCGCAGGCTGCGCGACGCCGGCCTGCTGGCCCAAAAGGGTCGAGGTTCCGCCACTTATTACGTGCCGACCGACCGCCTTGGGGCCGACGGAGATGGCTTACCGACCAAGTCGGATGCGTTGTCTACCAACCCCGAGGGCTTACCTACCAACCCGGAAGCACTATCTGACAACCCCGAGGACTTGCCGACCAACCCCACCCCCGAGGAGGAAACCGCACGCCGGGCGCTCTTGGCCGAGTTGCCGGGCGACTTGGCGGCGCGCGTCGGCGCCCTGGGGCGCCGCAGCACCCCCGAGGAAGCTCAGGTCGTAGTCGTCGAGGTCAGCCGCCTGCGAGCGTGGCGGGCGGAAGAACTGGCCTTGCTACTGCATCGGAATTCTCGTCATGTGCGCAATACCTATCTGCGGCCCTTGATGCGGGACGGGCGATTGGTGATGACCAATCCGGATGAGCCCAACGATCCGCAGCAGGCATATCGGGCAGCGGAGGTTCCCAGTGAATAGTCAATCGCTGAGTGCTCCCATAAGCTGGCGCCGGATGAAGCTGAAGTACCTGGTTGCATTGAAAAGTGGAGAGGCCATTCCGGGAGAGTCAATCAAAGAGACTGGCGACTACCCAGTCTATGGAGGCAACGGTTTCCGTGGCTACACCAACAGTTTTACGCACGAAGGCGAGCGCATCCTGATCGGTCGGCAAGGCGCTCTCTGTGGCAACATCAATTATGCGGAGGGAAAATTTTGGGCTACGGAGCACGCCATTGTTGCTACTCCGAAAACTAACTTCGAGACGGCCTGGCTCGGTGAAACCCTGCGGGTCATGAACCTCAATCAGTACTCGCAGTCGGCTGCGCAACCGGGTATAGCTGTAGAAGTCGTTGAGAACCTTGTGATTGCTGTTCCCCCAGAGGGGGAACAGCGCCGCATAGCAGATTCCTTGCACCAACTTTCAGCGCCGATTGACAAGCTGATCTTAGAAAAACAGAAACTGCTTACCCTACTTACTGAAAAACGCCGTACCGTCATCGCCGACTTTCTGATCAAGGGACTCAACAAGGACACACCACGCCGTGACTCTGACATTCCATGGCTCGGCGAGATTCCGGCCCATTGGAAAGTCGAACGTGCCAAGTGGCTTTTCACCGAGCGTGATGACCGCTCCGATTCTGGCGACGAGGAGTTGCTGACGGTGTCACACCTGACCGGCGTCACCAGTCGCGCCGAGAAGGACGTGAACATGTTCATGGCCGAGAGCCTGGAAGGCTACAAGCGTTGCGAGGCGGGCGACTTGGTCATCAATACCTTGTGGGCATGGATGGGTGCGATGGGCATTGCACGCCAACCCGGCATCGTCAGCCCGGCCTACAACGTCTATCAGCCTGTGGCACAACTTGACCCGGAATACATTGATCTGCTGGTGCGCACTCCACGCTTTGTGGAGGAAATCACTCGCTATTCCAAAGGTGTTTGGTCATCGCGTCTGCGTCTATACCCTGAGGGACTCTACGAGGCATGGTTGCCTGTGCCTCCCCTTGATGAGCAGCGGGATATCGTAGCCCGTGTGCAAGCCGAGACCAGGAAATTGGATGCCCTTGCGGAAGCCACCGAACGAACGGTTACCGTGCTCCAAGAACGACGTTCGGCATTGATCTCGGCCGCAGTGACCGGGCAACTTGATCTAGGGGACGCCCATGCAAATTAACCGCCTTACGCTGACCAATTTTCGCGGGTTGACGAATTCCGTCTTGGACTTTGCGCCCGGGTTCAATCTGGTCGTCGGTGTAAACGGCGTCGGCAAGACGGCTGTCCTTGAGGCCCTGCGAATTCTCTTAGCGAAAGCCCTGCCGTCATTTGCGGAGGTCAGAGGATTTCCGGGAATTGGCCTTACAAAAGATGACATCACCATTGATCGGAAGCAGGCTGCGATCGAAGTCAGCTTCACCCATCAAGCGCATACATTCTCACTGCTATTGAGCGACCAGCTTGAAGTAGTACGTGATGCCGTGGATGAGCAAAAGGGACTGAAGGACATACGAGATATCGACGAGCTAGCAAGCCTCCGCCATGGTCAGCGCCCAGAGCGAGGTGATCCCAGGTTGGAGGGAACGCTACGGGGCCAAACGAGCGAACGCCCCCGAGCATCTGGCCAACTCAGCCCAACACCTGACAGGGCGCTTAAGAAATCGAAGCCTCAACCAATCGTGCTGTACTTTTCCGTGCGGCGCGCTGTTCCTAGTCCTGGTACTCCAAAGACAAAGGCCGGGACACCCTACCAAGGCATATTTGAGATCGAACGTGGCCTTGAACTGGGGAAAATCATCGAGTGGTGGAATAGCAAGGCAACGGTGGCTCGCGAAGCGCCTGACTCCCGCTCAGCCAAGCAATTAACGACGACATGCAACGCTCTGGAGCGGCTGCTCCCGCATTTGAGCGATTGGAAAGTCGAAGATGGGAATTTCACGGTTTGTAAAGTGGCAGACGTAGGAGTGTTGAACGACGAAAGCGGAGAGTTTGAAGTCAAACAGGAGACCCGACGCTTACCCGTTCAGTTCTTGTCTGATGGCGAACGTAGCCTAATCGCTATCGGAATTGACATCGCCTACCGGCTTGCATCATTGAATGAAGATTCAGAGACCCCTCTGGACGATGGTGAAGGCATAGTGTTGATTGATGAACTCGACCTGCATTTACATCCGCAATGGCAAAGAACGGTTGTCGAGTTACTACGCACCGCATTTCCCAAGCTTCAATTTATCTGCACCACTCATTCGTTATTCCTGATCCAATCTCAGCGCATGGGCAATTTGATTCAGCTGGATCGCATCGGAGACGAAGAAGAATCCGCCGAGCAATACCACAATCAAAGTATCGAAGACATCGCGGAAGAAGTTCAAGGAATAGATTTGCCACAACGAAGCAAACGACACGTTGAGTTGATGCTTGCGGCATCTGAATACTACAGAGCTTTGAAAAAAGCTGAAGACGACCCGAACATTCCTATTGAGGAGCTAAAGGAAAAGTATGAAGCTTTAAGTCTTCGATATTCCGCCGATCCGTTGGTCGCTGCAGCATTGGATTTTCGATGGGAAACCTTCGTGTTTAAAAGAAACCATGCGACCCGTCGATAAGGGTAAGGATCTGGGGAGTTTCAAGCCTTACAACAAGGCCTGCGCTCCTTTGCAGGACAGGTTAGGAGAGTATTGTTCATATTGTGAGCGCTGGATTGCGGCCGCAATTGAAGTCGAGCACATACTCCCTAAGAAAGCCAATCCGTCTCAGAAGTATAGATGGAGCAATTTTTTGCTCGCCTGCAAGAATTGCAATACAGGCAAGGGATCTGATCAAATCATAGTGACCGACTACCTTTGGCCGGATTTAGACAACACCTTCTTGGCCTTCTGTTATGACGATGAAGGTCGCGCATACCCAAACCCTAGATTGCCGCCGGCGATCCTAGAAAAAGCAAAAGCAACCTGGACGCTGACGAACCTAAACTGGCACCCAGACACTACATTCACCGGAATGGTAGCGCCGTCAGAGAAGGATCATCGGCATTCGCACCGAAAGCAGGCATGGATATACGCAAGCGACAAGCGCAATCAGTTGCTTCAGTACGACACGCCGGACAGAAGAGTATCGGTAGCGAAAGATGCTCTTCAGCGAGGCATGTTTTCCGTATGGATGACGGTCTTTAACACCACATCTGAGTTGGATCGTGAAATACGAAGACTGCTAATAGAGAATTTTGTAGGAACAGCCACTAATTGTTTTGACCGGCTTGGCAATGCACATAGAAGCTCAACGGGTCAAATATGAATCCCAATGTCCAAGAATGCAGTTTCGAGGAAACAATCGAGGCACATCTATTCGCCAACGGCTACGCATCGCTTCCAGCATCGGACTACGATGCAGCGCTGGCCTTGTTTCCCACTTCTGTACTCACCTTCGTCCGCGCCACTCAACTCAAGGAATGGGCCAAGCTAGAAGCCCTGCACGGCGCCAACACCGAAGCCACCGTCCTCAAAGATCTGACCCACTGGCTCGACACGCACGGCACGCTTGCCGTGCTGCGCAATGGATTCAAGTGTTATGGCCGCACCCTGCGTGTTGCCTATTTCAAGCCGGCCCACGGCATGAATCCCGAGTTGGCGGCCCAGTACGCGGCCAACCGCGTTGGCGTCATCCGGCAGTTGCGCTACAGCCAGCGCAATACCAATGAGCTGGACCTGGTGCTGTCTATCAACGGAATTCCGGTGTTCACGGCCGAGCTGAAAAACCCGATGACCGGGCAGACGGTAACGAACGCTATTGCCCAGTATCAGCACGACCGCGACCACCGCGAGCCGCTGTTCGAATTCAAGCGCCGGGCGCTGGTTCACTTCGCCGTCGATACCGAGCAGGTGTTCATGACGACCCGACTGGCCGGCAGTGCCACGCATTTCCTGCCCTTCAATAAGGGGCTGGATGGCGGTGCCGGCAATCCGCCTGATCCGGCGGGCCGCGCTTATCGCACCGCTTATCTCTGGGAAGAGGTGTGGCAACGCGACAGCCTGCTGGACATTTTTGCGCGCTTCATACACTTGCAGGTGGAGGAGAAACGCACCGACGATGGGCGGAAGATCAAGAAGGAGACCATGATCTTTCCGCGCTACCACCAGTTGCGGGCGGTGCGCGAGCTAGAAGACGCGGCAAGGACGGAGGGCCCCGGCCATAACTATCTGGTGGAGCATTCGGCGGGCAGCGGCAAGAGCAACACTATCGGCTGGCTGGCGCACCGCTTGGCCTCGCTGCACAATGAGTCCGACCACAAGGTATTCGATTCGGTAATCGTCATCACCGACCGCCGCGTGCTGGATCGCCAGTTGCAGGACACGATCTACCAATTCGAGCACCGACAGGGCGTTGTGCAGAAGATCGACGAGGACTCGCGGCAACTCGCCGAGGCGCTGACCAACAGCGTGCCGATCATCATCTCCACTTTGCAGAAATTCCCTTTCGTTGCCCGGCAACTGGCCCGGATGGCCGAGGAGCGTAGGGAGGGGGCTGACGGAATACTGCCCACCCGTCGTTGCGCGGTGATCATCGATGAGGCCCACAGTTCGCAATCCGGCGAGACGGCTACGGACCTCAAGGAAGTGTTGGGTGGCCACGTATTGCGAGAAGAAGCGGCGCGCTATGCCGTCGATGAAGGTGTCGACAACCTGGACGAGCTTTACCGCAGCATGGCCAAGCGCGGGCGCCAGACGAATCTCAGCTTCTTCGCCTTTACGGCCACCCCCAAGCACAAGACCCTGGCCGTGTTCGGGCGGGATGAGGCAGGCAAGGCCGGCCAACCTTTCCACCGTTACACCATGAGTCAAGCCATTGAAGAGGGCTTCATCATGGACGTGCTGAAGAACTACACGACCTACGCCACCTACTACAAGCTGGTCAAAGCCAGCGAGGACGACCCCAACGTCGAGCGCAAGCAGGCCGCCAAGGCACTGGCTCGCTTCATGCGATTGCACCCCTACAACATTGCACAGAAGACTGAGGTGATGGTCGAGCATTTCAACGCGGTCACCCGTCACAAAGTTGGTGGCAAGGCAAAAGCAATGGTGGTGACCGGGTCCCGACTGGAAGCGGTTCGCTACAAGCTAGCCTTCGATGCGTATATCCGTGAGAAGGGTTATAGCTGGATCAAGACACTGGTCGCATTTTCCGGCGAGGTAGTGGATGACGAGCTGCCGGGCAAGACCTGGACCGAGGTCGGTATGAACGGAGGGATCAAAGAAGGGGTGCTGCCGGAGAAATTCGACTCGTCCGAGTACCAAGTGTTGCTAGTCGCCGAGAAGTACCAGACGGGCTACGACCAGCCGCTGCTGCACACAATGTACGTCGACAAACGTCTCGCCGGCATTCAGGCGGTGCAAACCCTGTCGCGCCTGAATCGCATGCACCCGCTCAAGGAAGACACTTTCGTTCTGGATTTCGTGAACGACCGACAGGAGATCAAGGAAGCCTTCAAGCAATACCACGAAGGCGCCGAGATGGGTGAGGAAGCCGATCCGAACCAGATGTACGCCATCAAGGCGGAACTGGATGCGTCGGGTATCTACCTGCTGGAAGAGATGCAGCGCTTCATCGGCATCTATTTCAAGCCGAAGCAGCGACAAAGCCCTGCCGATCATCAGGCAATGAACGCCGCGCTTGATCCGGCCGTGGATCGCTTCCGGGCAGTGCAGGAGGAAGATGAGGAACAGGCCGAGTTATGGCGCGGGAAGCTCAGTGCCTTCCGCAACCTCTACGCCTTCCTGTCGCAGGTCGCCCCCTACCAGGATTCCGATCTCGAGCGCCTGTATACCTTCCTGCGCTTTCTGTCGCCCAAATTACCCAAGCGCACCACAGGCCAACGCTACAGCTTCGATGACGAGGTGCGACTGGAGTATTACCGCCTGCAGAAGATCAGTGAGGGATCGATCAGTCTGCGTGATGGCAAGGCAGAACTGCTGGACGGTCCCGGCGAAGTCGGTTCCGGAGCGCGCCACGACGAAGATGTGCCGCTCTCAAGTCTGATCGATGTGATCAACGAACGGTTTGGCACGGACTTCACCGATGCCGACCAATTGTTCTTTGACCAGATTATCGAGGCGGCCATGGAGGACGGTTCGCTGCTCGAGGCCGCTGCCGTCAACCCAGAGGAGAAGTTTGCCCTGCTATTTGCTGGCCTATTGGAAACGCTGTTCATCGAGCGCATGGAGCAGAACGAGGATATCTTTGCGCGCTTCATGAACGAGCGGGACTTTCAGAGCCTTGTCTCAAAATGGATTTCTGGGAAAGTCTATGCCCGACTCCGATCCTAAACCGATGGACTCTATTGGCGAGCCGTACTTTAGCCCCGCGGGTGACTACTTCCACTGCCCCGCCGGCGCACCGTGCTGAAGGGAGCGCTAGAGAAAAGGTAACGCAGACCAGAGGCTGGCCCGACCTACTTATCCAGCGGCACAGTCAGCAGGGGACAGACACCGCCCAATTCCCACCCAATATCCCACCCAAAACGACCACACGCTCGATTTTCCCGAAAACGCCCCCCTTCCGAAGCCCTGTTTTCGCTAGATCGATTACATCCTCTGCAAACCATATGCGCTACTCAGCCAGTAACGCATGGTTTCAACAACTCCTTGGTCAAGTCGAAGGGGTTACGCAGGAGGGGGTTTCCGCGTGGACTCTACGGCGGCGGCTCGGCGCGCGAGGGCCTCGGTTCACGAAGGCCGCGCGCTCGCCGTCAAGGAAGCAAGTGCGGCGCGGCCGCCAGGCGGCGGCTCACGACCGCTTGATCAGCGTGCCGACGCCTTCGGGCGTCAACACCTCGAGCAGCAGCGCGTGCTCGACGCGGCCGTCGATGATGTGGGCGGTCTTGACGCCGCTGTTGACCGCGTCGACCGCGTAGCCGACCTTGGGAATCATGCCGCCGCTGATCGTGTCGTCGGCGATCAGATCGCTGATCTCGCGCGGCGTGAGCCCGGTCAGCAGCTTCTTGTCTTTGTCGAGAACGCCCGGGGTGTTGGTCATGAAGATGACCTTCTCGGCCTGCAATACGCCGGCGATCTTGCCGGCCGCGACGTCGGCGTTGATGTTGTAGGCGTTGCCCTCGGCATCGGTGCCGAGCGGCGCCACCACCGGGATGAAGTCGCGCGCGTCGAGCACCTGGATGATCTCCGGATCGATGCCGGTGATCTCGCCGACCTGGCCGATGTCGAGCATCTCGTCGGCCTTCTCCTTGCTCTTCACGAGCATCTTCTTGGCGTGGATGAAGTTGCCGTCCTTGCCGGTGAGGCCCACGGCGCGGCCGCCGTGCTTGTTGATCAAGGTGACGATGTCCTGGTTGACCAGCCCGCCGAGCACCATCTCGACCACGTCGAGCGTCTCCTCGTCGGTCACCCGCATGCCCTGAATGAATTCGCTCTGCTTGCCGATGCGCTGCAGCAACCCCGCGATCTGCGGGCCACCGCCGTGCACGACGACCGGGTTCATGCCGACGAGTTTGAGCAGCACCACGTCCTTGGCGAACGCTTCCATCAAGTGACGTTCGGTCATGGCGTTGCCGCCGTACTTGATGACGATGGTCTTGTCGTAGAAGCGCTGGATGTAGGGGAGCGCCTCGGACAGGATGTAGGCCTTCTCGGCGGCGGTGTGGACGGTCATGACGGCTCCGGGTTCAGACTGGAGCGGATTTTACGCCAAGCGCAAAGGCGGCGCGAAGGGCCGATCGCGCGTCGTCGCGCCCCGCGGACGCCTGCGATGCCGGCCGCCGAAGCGGCCCCCGGGGCCGCCGGAACACCGGGCAGCCGGCGCCCCCAAGGCTCGACGCGACAGCGAGGCGTTCGGTCTACCGTGGATACGCGCGTCTGGTCGATTCAGTGGCCGTGCATCGTCCCCTTGCCGGGAGCGCGCGCCTCGGCCTTGACCTCGACCGTCTGTTGCACGCCCCCGGATTCGATCACGAGCGTGAGCGGGATCACGTCCCCGGCGGCGATCGGCTTGGGCAGGTTCATCAGCATGATGTGCAAACCGCCGGGCTCGAGCGAAACGGTCTTGCCGGCAGGCAGGTCGACCGCCTGGAGCTGGCGCATCCGCATGACACCAGCGTCCATCTTCATCTCGTGCACCTCGACGCGCGGCACCACGGGACTCGTCGCACTGAGCAGGCGCGCCGGCGCGTCGGTGCGGATCTGCATATACGCCGCGCTGACCTTCTGGCCGGGCATGGTTGCACGCGCCCAGGCGTCGGTGACGCTGACGTTGGCGGCCCAGGCGGGCAGGCTGGCGGCACTGGCCAGGAATGCGGTGGCAACAAGAGCTTTCATCGGTTTCTCCTCAAGGTAGAGCCATCAAAATTGATAATTCAGCGCAGTGTAGACCGAGCGGCCCATGCCGGGAACGGGGGTTCCCCACTGCGGCACCGTCTGGACAGCATTCGCGGTCATTGTCGTACCCTGCCCCAGATAGGCGCCGCCGAGGGGATGGTAGTAGAGCCGGTCGAACACGTTCTCCACGCCGAAATCGAGGCGCACCTGCTTCCACGAATGGCTGCCGCGCAGATTCAGGAGCGCGTAGCCGGGCGTTTCAATCTCATTGCGCATCGCGGACACGTCCTCCTTCCGGCTCACCATCACCACTTCGACGGTGTTGTCCCAGCCGCGCAGCTTCTGCGTCAGGGCGAGCTTGCCGTTGAGCGGCATGATGTTGTACAGATTGTCGCCGGTGTCGCGGTTCTCACCCCGGGTGTAGTTGACCAGCCCCTTGAGGCCGAACTCGCCCCAGCCGGTCTTCGCCAGCGGCATCCTTCCCGACAGGTCGATGCCGTAGAGCTGCGCTGACTGGTTGACGAACTTGAGCACCGTGTACTGGTCGGTCACGAGCGTCGTGCTCGGTGCGTTCGCCGTCGCGTTCCACTGGACCGCGTCGATGTAGTCGGTGACGTAGGTGTAGTAGGGGGTCGCCTTGAACTCCCAGTTGCGATCGGCCGCGTGCCAGTCGAAGGTGGCGGACACCGTGTTGGCCTGCTCGGGTTCGAGGTCGAGGTTGCCGATGTAGCCGTTGCCGTCGCCGAACCAGTTGACCATCAGCGCCGCCATCTGCCACGTCGACCAGGTGTAGCGCTCGTGCAGATTGGGCGAGCGCGTCTTGTGCGCAAAGCCGAACTCGATGTCACGCGTGGCGCTGGGTGTGTAGCGCGCAAGCAGGGTCATGTCCCAGTTGTTGTCGGTCTTGCCGTGGTCGGCATTGTTGAAGTTGGCGGCGTCGCGGGTCTGGTTGCCGCCGCTTGCTGCGGCGACGGTCGGGTAGATGTCCGTGTTGTAGCCGTGCACGTCGCCGGTGTCCATGCTCACCCGCTCGAAGCGCACGCCGGCGAGCGTCATCCACTGTGAATCGAACTGCTTTTCCCATTCGGCGAAGACAGCCGCGCGATCGCGCTCGCCCTCGTTGACGTTCCAGAAGGTGTAGGGCGCCATGCTCGCGCCGGAGGCCGGCCACCAGTCGTCGAGGCGGTAGCGCTGGAACTCGGTGCCGACACGCAGCAGATCCTGCTGCGTCAGGGCAATGTCGGCCTTGACGACAGCACCGGTATTCGTACTCGCCGTGTACATCGGCATGCCTGCGGCACACGCAGAGACGGGCAACGTCACTGTGCAAGGCGTGCCGTCGTAGGTCGCGCCGGGCGGGTTTTGATACCAATACTTCTTGTCGGCGCCGAAGTCCATGAAGTGATCGACGTCCTCGTGGTAGACCCGCGCCTCCAGCTTGCCCCAGGCGAGGTCACCGAGGTAGCGCAGGTTCACGCGCTTCTGGTCGTTGCCGAGCATGTCCATGCGCTGGTTCGGCCAAAGCTGTTCGGGCAAGTCCTGCAGGCCGAATTTAGCCTCGAACAGATGCGCGCCACCACGGAACGCCAGCCCCAGCGTGTGGTTACGCGTGTCGTAGGCGGTCGAGCCTACCTCGTCAGCCGGCAGGGTGTGGCCCGGGTAGCCGGTGAAGCCCGGAGGCGTTCCCGCGACGAAGAGTCTGTCCTTGAAGTCGCCGCCGGCGACGTAGTTGTCCGACTGCGCGATGGCGCCGGTGTAGGAGATGTTGAAGCTCTCGGTCGCGTACGTCGCCGCGGCGTTTGCACCGCGGGCGTTGCCGTTGCTGCGGTAGAACGCGCCGACCTCGCCCTTGACAAGGCTGCCCTCGTCCGGCTTGGCGAACTGGGGATCGGTCGTCTTGGCGACGATCGAGCCGCCGATACTGTCGCCGCCCACGCTTACCGGGGCGATCCCGGCGTAAACCTCGAGCGACTCGACCTGCGAAGGATCGAGGTACGAGAGCGCGGGGTTCATGTGGTTGGGGCAGGCCGAGATCAGGTCCATGCCGTCGACCTTGATGCGCAATCGGTCGTCCGCCAGTCCCTGGATCGCGGGCAGGCTTGAGACCCCGCCGCCACCGTACAAGTTGACGCCCGGCACGTCCTTGAGCAGGCTCGCCGTATCGCTGGTCGTCGCCCGCAGCGTGGACAGGTTCTCGACCCGGGTGGCGAGCGGCGCAGCATCTTCCTTGCCGACGACCTCGATGGCGGGCAGCTCCGTTTCGTTCGCGCTGACGGCCAGCGGTGAAAAGCCCGTCATGATCAGCAAGGGCAGGAGGCGCGGGGCGAATACGGGGGAATGCATGGCTCGATATCGTTGTCGTTAAAGAGGACCTGATTGTCCCTTTCGACACCGCGCCGGGGAATGCGGCAAATCGTCGCAGCCGTGCGCCGCTCGATCCGCAAAGCCATGGCAAAAAAAATCCCGCCCAAGGGCGGGAGAGATCGGTCGATGTGCAGTCAGAACTGCCCGATCACTCTAGGGCAGGCGCGGACGCCGCGCAATTGGACAAATTGTCGCAGCGGAGCACGCCGTCGAAGACGCATACAATTCGGCCATGACGTCTGCGGACGATTCGACCCTGCTCTCCACGCTGCCGGCGCGTGCCCTGCTCGGGCGCCTGCTCGTCATGCGGGTCGCGCTGCTCGCGGGCGCCGGGGCAGGAATCGGCTGGCTGCACTGGGGCCTCGGCATCCGCATGCCGCTTGCACCCATGGCCGCGGTGCTCGTGCTGATGGCGCTGTTCGCGCTGACCACAGCGTGGCGGCTGCGCCAGGACGTGCCCGCCACGCAGATCGAATTTCTTGCGCATCTGCTCGTCGACCTGACCGCGTTCGCCGTGCTCGTGTACTTCAGCGGCGGCGCGACCAACCCCTTCGTATCGCTGATGCTGGTTCCGGTCGTGATCGCTGCGATCAGCCTGCGCGCGCCCTGGGTGTGGCTGCTTGCAGCGGTTGCAGGCGGCTATTACGCGCTGCTGCTGTTCGCTTACCAGCCGCTCGCCGTGTCCGACCCGGTGGCCGCGTACGGCATGCACCTCGGCGGCATGTGGTTCAACTTCCTCATCAGCGCGGGGCTGATAGCGAGCTTCGTCACGCGCATGCACGGCGCCTTGCGCAGGCGCGACCAGGAACTCGCATCGCTGCGCGAGAAGCAACTGCGCGACGAACGCATCGTCGCACTCGGCACGCAGGCGGCACTCGCCGCGCACGAACTCGCCACCCCGCTCGCGACGATCCAGACGACAGCGCACGAGCTCGCTTCGGAGTTCGCGAACGATCCCGAGATCGGCGCCGACTGCCGATTGCTCGAACGCCAGGCGCGCGCGTGCAAGGACATTCTGACCCGGCTCGCGGCGCGCGCGAATGACGGCACTACGCCCCCGGCGCAGCCGCTGGCCGAATGGCTGGCCGGGCTCGTCGAACGTTGGCAGATGCTGCGCCCCGACGCCGAGGTGGCGACGACTTTGCCCACGTCCGCGGCGGCTTTCGTGCCGCCCGACGGACTCGAGCAGGCCGTCATGAACGTGCTGAACAACGCCGCGGACGCCGCGCCGGCAGCGGTCGAGTTCCGCGCTTCCGTCGACGCCGACGCGCTCGTCATCGAAGTCGGCGACCGCGGTCCCGGCTTCACGCCCGAACAGAAGGCCCAAGCCGGCCGCGTGCTGTTCAGCGGCAAGGCGGGACGCGGCTGGGGCGTCGGCCTCGCACTGACCCATGCCACGCTCGAACGGCTCGGCGGCAGCCTCACGCTGACCGAACGCAAGGGCGGCGGCTCGCGCGTGAGTATCCGTCTACCCTGGAGACCGCTCCCATGAACTCTGTGATGCGCTTGTTGATCGTCGAGGACGATGTCGATTTCGCGACGGCCCTCGCACGGGCGATGAAGAAACGCGGCTTCGAGGTCGCGCTCGCCCACGACGCCGTCGAGGCCGCCCGCATCGCCGCGCAATTCGTGCCGAGCCACGCCGTGGTCGACCTCAAGTTGCCGGGCAAGTCGGGACTCGATGTCGTCGCTACGCTGGCCGCGCGCGTGCCGGCGCCGGCGATCGTCGTGCTGACAGGCTACGCGAGCATCGCGACCGCGGTCGCCGCCGTGCGCCTCGGCGCGCGTCACTACCTCGCCAAGCCTGCTGACGCCGACGAGATCGTCGCCGCGCTGCTGCGCGACGAGCCCGACACGACGGTCGATGTCAGCCCGCAGCCGCTGTCCGTCGCACGGCTCGAATGGGAACATATCCAGAAGGTGCTGAACGAGCACGACGGCAACATCTCGGCGACCGCGCGCGCGCTGAAAATGCACCGCCGGACGCTGCAGCGAAAGCTCGAAAAGAACCCGCCCCGAACGGGCTGAGGACCCGGCGCACGTCGCGTCATCCTGCTGACAGATTCCGGGAATACGGTGGCAGCGTCGGCCCCGCCGACCCCTTCCCGCCCATCTTCACAGGAGCCCGCATGTTCACCCCTCTCGCTTCCCGCCAAACCACGGCTGCCGTCGCCTTGCTGGTCGCCATCTCGCCGGTCTGGGCCGACGACCGGCATGACCACGACGATCGCCGCGGCGCCGTTGGCAACGCGCACAGCGTCCAGCTCGGCCCGCGTCCCTTCTTCCTCGTCGACGACATGCAGGGCGGTGCGCTCAAGCGCACGCTGCAGAAATGCGGCGACGGCCCCTTCCGCAAAAGCGACTTCTCGATCGGGCACCGCGGCGCGCCTCTGCAGTTTCCCGAGCACACGCGGGAATCCTACGAAGCCGCCGCGCGCATGGGCGCCGGCATCGTCGAATGCGACGTGACCTTCACTCGCGACAAGCAGCTGGTATGCCGCCACGCACAGAACGATCTGCACACCACCACCGACATCCTCGCGACGCCCTTGGCCGCCAAGTGCACCAAGCCCTTCACGCCGGCCGTCTTCGACGCCGACGGCGCACTGTTGACGCCGGCATCGGCCGAGTGCCGCACCAGCGACATCACGCTGACCGAATTCAAGACGCTCCGCGGCAAGATGGACGCGGCGAACCCGCGCGCGACCACCGTTGCCGAGTATCTGAACGGCACCGCCGCGTTCCGCACCGACCTCTACGCCGGCCCGACGAGCGGTACGCTCATGACCCACGCCGAAAGCATCGCGCTGTTCAAGAAACTGGGCGTGAAAATGACCCCCGAGCTGAAGAGCGCGAGCGTGCCCATGCCCTACGACAGCGACGGCGACGGCGTCGGCGACTACACGCAGGAGACCTATGCGCAGCAGATGATCGACGAGTACAAGGCCGCCGGCGTGCGCCCGCAGCACGTTTGGGCACAGTCCTTCGACATCCGCGACATCCGCTACTGGATCGCGCACGAGCCCGAATTCGGCAAGCAGGCGGTCTATCTGGACGACGCAGAGACCGTCGCCGAGTTGCCGGGCGCGGCCGAACTGCACGGCTACAAGGACGAAGGCATCAACATCGTCGCGCCGCCGCTGTTCGCGCTGCTTGACGTCGACGGCGGCGGCAGGATCGTCCCCTCGGCTTACGCGCAGAACGCCCGCGCCGCCGGGCTCGATATAATCACCTGGACGCTCGAGCGCTCGGGCATCCTGGCCGACGGCGACAACGGCTTCTACTACCAAACCATCGACCCGGCGATCGCACGCGAAGGCGACGTGATGACCGTGCTCGACGTACTCGCGAAGGAGGTGGGCGTCCTCGGCGTCTTCAGCGACTGGCCGGCCACGACGACCTACTACGCCAGCTGCATGAACCTCGAATAGCCGCGACGCCCATCCACAAAAAACCGGCCGCGATTGGCCGGTTTTTTGTCTGTGCCTGTCAGGATCAGTGCGTCACGCCCCAGTCTACGAGTCCGCTGTAGGCGGTCGCGAGCACGACGCCGCCGAACACGATGCGGTACCAGGCGAACACCGTGTAGTCGTGGCGGCTCACGAACTTGATCAGCGTGCGCACGGCGAACAGCGCGCTGGCGAACGACGCGACGCCGCCGATCGCGAACAGCGGAATGTCGCCGGCGTCGAAGAGCTGCCAGTTCTTGTAGAGGTCGTAGGCCGTCGCCGCGAACATCGTCGGGATCGCGAGCAGGAAGGAGAACTCGGCGGCGGCCTTGCGCGAGAGGCCGAGAAAAAGTCCGCCGATGATGGTCGCGCCCGAGCGCGAGGTGCCGGGAACCATCGCGAGCGCCTGCGCAAAACCGACCGCGAGCGCGCGCCGCCAACCCAGATCGTCGACCGTCGGCGTGCTGACCACATGCTTGCGGCGCTCCGCCCACAGGATCAGCACGCCACCGATCACGAGCGCCGACGCCACGACGATCGGATTGAACAGATAGCCCTTGATCTCCTTGTAGAAGAGAAACCCCAGCACTGCTGCCGGCAGGAAACCCGCCATCAGGTTGACGACGAGCCGGCGCGACGCCGGCTCGGTGTGCACGGTGCTCACAACGTGACGCAGCCGCACGCGATACTCCCAGACGACCGCGAGGATCGCCGCCAGCTGAATGGCGATCATGAAGACCTTGGCCTTCTCGCCGTTGAAGCCGAGCAGTTGCCCGGCGAGGATCAGGTGCCCGGTGCTCGAGATCGGCAGGAATTCGGTGAAACCCTCGACGAAACCGAGGATGAGCGCGTGCAGGATCTGGGTCAGGTCGGCCATGGCGAGGAGGTGGACACGAAAAAAGGCGCGCCGAAGCGGCGCGCGCCTCGATTATACGCGGCGGTCGATCCGCGTTCGGCCGCGGCCGATCACGCCGCGGCGACGCGTGTCTGGCCGCCGCTCGTAACCCGGTTGCGCCCCTGCTGCTTGGAAGCGAACAGGCACGCGTCCGCGGCCGCGATCAGCGAATCGAGCGTCGCATGGTCCGCGCGCTCGGCCACGCCGATGCTCGCGGTGACGGCCATCGTGCCGACACGGCCCGTCACGCTCAGCGCGGCGATCGACACGCGCAGCCGTTCCGCCAGCAGGGCCGCGTCGCGCAGGCCCGTTTCGGGCAAGAACACGATGAACTCCTCGCCGCCCCAGCGCGCGAGCACGTCGCCCTGGCGGACGGACTGTTTCAACGCGCCGGCGACCGTCTTCAGCACCGCGTCGCCCTCAGCGTGACCGTAGCGGTCGTTGATCTGCTTGAAGTGATCGATGTCGAGCAAGAGGACGGAGGTGGCATGCGCGTGGCGCAGCGCATTGCTCCACGCCGCCGCGGTCATGCCGTAGAAGGCACGACGGTTGTTAAGCCCCGTCAGCGGATCGAGCTGCGCGAGCTGTTCGGCACGCAGCTGCTGCTCCTGCCCGACACGGAACTGGTAGGCGAGCGCAAGGGCCAGCAGCGTGGCATCGAACAGCATGCCGACCTCCACGGCGCGGAAGGTCCACGCGTTGTGCGGGACGAAGCCCCAGGTCGACAGCGTGGTCAGTGCCGCACCTACCATCGCCGCGAGCGCGGCGATCAGGAAATAACGCGCGGGTTTTTGCCCGGCGCGCACGGCAATCAAGCCAAGCGCGAGCATGAGGCCGGTGAACAGGAAGACGAAGCTGAACGACACCCACAGCGCGGCGACCTGGCGGCCCGCCGCGACCGCCGCGACGAGCGCCGTGCCGAAAGCGGCGCTGTACACGAACACGGCGCGGCGAACCCGCGGAAAGAACACGCCGAGATCCAGAAAGCGAACGGCGAACAGCAGACCGGCGGCGCCGTAGAGATACATCAGCACCGGGTTGGACCACTGCTGCCAGACGGTCGACTCGGGCCAGAGCCAGGCGTAGCCGTGGCCGGTATAGGCGATATTCATCAGCATGAACATCGCCAGGTAGAACGCGTACGAAATGTAGCGGGCGCCACCCAGGCTGGCGTAGAGGATGGCGTTGTAGACCAGCAGCGCGAACAGGAAGCCGTATACCGCACCGTAGCTGAGTTCCTGCCGCGTCTGCCGCGCCGCGGCGGCTTCGCTGCTTTGCAGATACAGCGGAATCACCATCGGGTCCGGTGTCTCGATGCGGATCAGCACGTCGCTCGCGCCGGGTGCGAAGACCGTATCGAACACGAAGTAGCGGCCGACGACTTCACGCGCGGCGTAAGGCAGACGGTCGCCGGCGAGGCGGTGCGCGACGAGCCGGCCCTGCTGCACGACGAAGACCTCGATACGATCGAGCCAGGCGGTCTCGATCGAGAGCCGGCGCTGGGCGACGGCCTTGGAAGGATTATCGACCGTGAAATGGATCCATGCCGGCGCCGCGCCGATACCGAAATTCAGCACCGGGCTGCTGCCCGGCGCGAAGCGCCCGGCGCGCGCCGCCGCCAGTGCGGCGCGCCACTCGAGCCGCCCCTGCTGCTCCTGCAGAAACGTGGTGGCGCGGCCGACCGCGGCGGGATGTTCGACCGCGGTCGACAGCGGCGCGCCCGCCGCGTGCGCGGCCCACACGCAGGCCAGCGCACCGAGGACGCGAAGCACCAGGTTCAGCAAGGCGCCAGCCCGTGGGTCGAGGGCGCTGAATCAGACCTTGCGGTAGACCTCGGCGCCCTGCTTCACGAACTCGACTGCCTTGACCTCCATTCCCCTGGCGAGCGCGTCGGCTTCGTTCAGGCCTTCCTTCGCCGCGAATTCGCGCACGTCCTGGGTGATCTTCATCGAGCAGAAGTGCGGGCCGCACATCGAGCAGAAGTGCGCGACCTTGGCCGACTCCTTGGGCAGCGTCTCGTCGTGGAAGGACTTCGCCTTGTCGGGGTCGAGGCCGAGATTGAACTGGTCGTCCCACCTGAATTCGAAGCGCGCCTTGGACAGCGCGTTGTCGCGGATCTGCGCGCCGGGGTGGCCCTTGGCGAGATCCGCCGCGTGCGCGGCGAGCTTGTAGGTGATGATGCCTTCCTTGACGTCGTCCTTGTCGGGCAGGCCCAGATGCTCCTTCGGCGTGACGTAGCACAGCATCGCGGTGCCGTACCAGCCGATCATCGCGGCGCCGATGCCGGAGGTGATGTGATCGTAGCCGGGGGCGATGTCGGTGGTCAGTGGCCCCAGCGTATAGAACGGCGCCTCGGAACACGACTCGAGCTGGATGTCCATGTTCTCCTTGATGAGCTGCATCGGCACGTGGCCGGGGCCCTCGATCATGACCTGCACGTCGTGCTTCCACGCGACCTGGGTCAGCTCGCCGAGCGTGCGCAGTTCGGAGAGTTGCGCTTCGTCGTTGGCGTCGTAGATCGAACCGGGGCGCAGGCCATCGCCGAGGCTGAAGGCGACGTCGTAGGCCTTCATGATTTCGCAGATTTCCTCGAAGTGGGTGTAGAGGAAGCTTTCCTTGTGGTGCGCCAGGCACCACTTCGCCATGATCGAGCCGCCGCGGGAAACAATCCCGGTCATGCGGTTGGCGGTCATCGGCACATAGCGCAGCAGGACGCCGGCGTGGATCGTGAAGTAATCGACGCCCTGCTCGGCCTGCTCGACGAGCGTGTCGCGGAACATCTCCCAGGTCAGCTCTTCGGCCTTGCCGTCGACCTTCTCGAGCGCCTGGTAGATCGGAACTGTTCCAATGGGTACGGGCGAATTGCGGATGATCCATTCGCGCGTCTCGTGGATGTTCTTGCCGGTGGAAAGATCCATCACGGTGTCGCCGCCCCAGCGGATCGCCCAGGTCATTTTCTCGACCTCTTCCTGGATGCTGGAGCCGAGCGCGGAGTTGCCGATGTTGGCGTTGATCTTCACCAGGAAGTTGCGGCCGATGATCATCGGCTCGGATTCCGGATGGTTGATGTTGTTGGGGATGATCGCGCGGCCGCGCGCGACTTCGTCGCGCACGAATTCGGGCGTGATCTCGCCCTGCAGATTGGCGCCGAAATTCTGGCCCGGATGCTGCCGGCTCATCAGCGCGGCGAGCTTCGCGCCCTGCGGGCCTGAGGCACGCAACGATTCGAGATAGGCGGCGCGGTTGTTGTTCTCGCGGATCGCGATGAACTCCATTTCAGGCGTGATGATGCCTTGGCGCGCGTAGTGCATCTGCGTCACGTTCATGCCCGCCTTGGCGCGGCGCGGATGGCGATGCAGGCCGGGGAAGCGCATCGTCGCGAGCTCGGGATTGGCGGCCTGCTGGCGGCCGTATTCGGAACTGAGATCGCGCAGCACCTCGGTGTCGCCGCGGGCTTCGATCCATTTCGTGCGCAGGGCCGGCAAGCCCTCTCGGATATCGATCTTCGCCGCAGGGTCGGTATAGGGCCCCGAGCAGTCGTAGACGAAGATCGGCGGGTTCGGCTCCGAGCGCTCGGCGCCCGTGCCGGCCTCGCCGCTGAACATGAGCGGCGTGTCGGCCTGGCGGATTTCGCGCATCGGCACGCGGATGTCGGGCGTACTGCCCTCGACATAGATCTTGCGCGAGTTGGGCAGCGGCTGCACCGCCGCTTCGTCGACGTGGGCGGTGGCGGCGAGAAACTTGGCAGCTTGATTGGGTATGGCGGCGTTCATGTGCGCTCCGAAAACCAGGAGGCGCGGGACAGCCTCGCTGGAAGAATTCATGGAGGCCGGTGGGGCCTCGCTGGAAAAAACGTAGCGAGGCGCATCCACCTCCCTACGGCGGTCTCAACCGCATCAGGTTCGAAGGGTATGTCTCACTCCCGCGGAAACCGGCGGGAGACCCCTGGCGAGCGGGTCAAGGTAGCGGAAATGTGGAATAATTGCAAGGCAAGTCCCCGTCTAACTTATTGATATTCAAGGCCACGCATGGACATCGAGCAAGCGCGCTACAACATGGTGGAACAACAGATCCGTCCCTGGGACGTGCTCAATCAGGACGTGCTCGACCTCCTGCTCAAGGTGCGCCGCGAAGATTTCGTGCCCGAGGCACACCGCCTGCTCGCCTTCATCGATATGGAAATCCCGCTCGGCCATGGTCAGACCATGTGGACCCCGAAGCTCGAGGCGCGCGTCCTGCAGGAAGTCGCGATCCAGCCGACCGACCGCGTGCTCGAGATCGGCACCGGCAGCGGCTACCTGACGGCGCTGCTCGCGAGCCTGGCCGAAGAAGTCGTGTCGGTCGACATCCTTGCCGAGTTCACCGCGCAGGCGACGCAGAAACTGCACGCCCACGGCTTCGCCAACGTCGTTCTGCACACGGCGGACGCCGCCCGCGACTGGGATGACGGCGCGGGTTTCGACGTGATCGTGCTGACCGGCTCGACGCCGTTGCTCTCCGACGCGTGGCGCCGCCGCCTCAGGCCGGGCGGGCGGCTCTTCGCCATCGTCGGTGAGCCGCCGGTGATGCAGGCCCGGCTCATCACCAGCACCGGGCCCGGTGCGACGCGCAGCGTCACGCTGTTCGAGACCTGCGTCGCACCGCTGCTCAACGCGCCGCAACCGGCGGCATTCGTGTTTTGAATTCGCGCCATGCGCCAGCTTCGCCCGAGTGAACTCGCCGCCTATCTTGAAGCCGGACACGCGCCGACCCTGCTCGACGTGCGCGAGCGCTGGGAATGGAATCTGTGCCGCCTGCCCGACGCGATCCTGATTCCGATGGGTGAACTCGCCGCCCGCGTCGCCGAACTCGACCGGGACGCCGAGACCGTCGTGATCTGTCATCATGGCGTACGCAGCTTTCACGCCGCCCGCTTTCTCGAAGCGGCCGGCTTCAGCAACGTCGTCAACCTGTCCGGTGGCGTCGCAGCCTGGGCGGACGAGGTCGACCCGGCCATGGCGCGTTACTGAGTCTTCCCCGGAACCGAGTCCACATGCCACTCAAGCCCCTGTTTCTTGCCCTGAGCCTCACGCTGGCGACCAGCGCCGGCGCCGCGAACCTGACCGAGGTCTACCGCAGCGCACAGGCCTACGACGCGACCTTCGCGTCGGCGCGGGCCGCCTATCGGGCCGGGCAGGAGGCGGTCGCGCAGGGCCGCGCGGGACTGCTTCCCAACGTCGCGCTCGACGGCAACCTGCGCTACAACAGCCTTGATTCGAGCCTGCCCGGCGGCGACGCCGACTACGACTCCAATGGTGCCTCGGTCAACGCCGCCCAGCCGCTTTTCCGCAAGCAGAATTGGGTGCAGTACGCGCAGGCGAAAGAGCAGGTGAAGATCGCCGCGAGGCAGTTCGAGGTCGCCGAGCAGGATCTGATCCTGCGTGTCGCGCAGGCCTACTTCGACGTGCTGCTGTCGCAGGACACGATCGCGTTCATCAACGCGCAGAAGGCCGCGATCACCGAACAGCTCGCGGCGGCCAAGCGCAACTTCGAGGTCGGCACCGCGACCATCACCGACACCCACGAAGCGCAGGCGCGCTACGACCTTGCACTCGCCCAGGAGATCGCCGAACAGAACACGCTCGATATCCGCCTGCGCGCGCTCGAAAAAATCATCGGCGCCCCGCCCGGCGCACTCGACCGCCTGGCCGAACCGGTGCGCCTTGCTCCGCTCGCGGGCACTATCGAGGAATGGGCCGATCGCGCCGCCGAAGGCAACCTGCAGGCGGAGATCCAGCGCATCGCGAAGACCATCGCCGACCAGGAAGTCGAGCGCAATCGCGCCGCGCGCTATCCCACGGTCGACGCGGTCGCCGGCTACAGCGTCAACAACAACCAGGCTTTCGGCAACCTGCAGGTCGATACGCGCGCCGCGAGCGTCGGACTCGAACTCAACATGCCGATCTACCAGGGCGGGCTGATCAGTTCGCGCGTGCGCGAGGCGGTCGCCAATCAGGAAAAGGCACGTCACGATCTCGAGGCCGCGATTCGTGACGCGAGCCTGCAGGCGCGCGAGGCCTATCTCAACGTCAGCAGCGGCGTCGCCCGTGTGCGCGCGCTCGAGCAAGCCTTGACCTCGACGCAGGCCCAGCTCGACTCGACCAAACTCGGCCTCGATGTCGGCGTGCGCACGAACCTCGACGTGCTCAACGCCGAACAGCAGGTGCTCTCGGCGCGGCGCGACCTCGCCGCCGCGCGCTACGAATACCTGCTTTCGGGTCTCGCACTGAAGGCCGCGGTCGGCACGCTCGGCCCCGCCGAACTCCTAGAGATCGATCAGCACCTCCATCCGGTCGCCGCGCGCTGAGGCGCCTTCAGACCGGCACCAGGCCGGTGACGCGCGCGGCGGCGCCGCGATGCTGCGCGGCGAACGCCCGCCCCGCCTCGCCCATGCGTTCGCGCGTCGCGCCGTCGCGCAGCAGGCGCAGCGATTCGCGCATCCACTCAGCCGCGTCGCCGACGCGAAGCGCCGCGCCGGCGGCGATCGCGAGCCGGGCCGCCTCGTCGAAGTTGAACGTGTACGGACCGACCAGGATCGGACGCCCGACGCTCGCCGCCTCGATCAGGTTCTGCCCGCCGAGCGGGACGAGGCTGCCGCCGACGAAGGCGACGTCGCACGCTGCGTAATACGCGAACAGTTCGCCGAGGCTGTCACCGAGCACGACGCGGGTCGCCGCGGCGAGCGGGTCGCGATCGAGTTCGCTGCGTCGCTGGTAGCGCAAGCCCGCCGCCGCGATCAGACCGGCGACTTCCTCGAAGCGTTGCGGGTGGCGCGGCACGAGCACAAGCAGGACGTCCGCATCGGCCGCCGCGAAGGCGTGCAGCAGCGCTGCCTCCTCGCCCTCGCGCGTGCTCGCGGCGAGCAGCACCGGCCGCCCGTGCCACGCCGCCTTCCACGCGGCACCGCGTTCGAGCAGCGCGGGCGGTGGCGCGATGTCGAACTTGAGATTGCCGGTGACGCGCGCGGCGCTCGCGCCGAGTCTGAGCAGGCGCGCGGCGTCGGCCTCGGTCTGCGCGGCGACGATCGCCAGGCGTTGCAGGCTCGCGCGGGTCAGCGCCGGCAACTTCGCGTAGCCCTTGGCCGAGCGCTCGGACAAGCGCCCGTTCGCGAGCATCAGCGGCACGTTTGCGGCCGCGGCCGCGCGCACGAGATTCGGCCACAGTTCCGTTTCCATCAGAATGCCGACGCGCGGCCGTGCCCGGCGCAGGAAGCGCCGCACCGGCCACGCGTAGTCGTAAGGCAGATAAGCGATGTGTGCGAACTCCCCGTACAAGGCCTCGGCGGTCGCCCGCCCGGTCGGCGTCATGCAGGTCAGCAGCACAGGCCAGTCGGGATGGGCTTCACGCAGCGCGGCGATCAGCGGCTGCGCCGCACGCATCTCGCCGACCGATACCGCGTGGACCCAGAGGGATTGTGCCGCCGGCACAGGGCCGCCGCCCAAGCGTTCGCGCCAGTTCCGCCAGTAGCCGCGCTCACGGCGTCCGCGCCAGAGCAGACGCAAGGGAATCAGCGGGGCGGCGACCAGCAGCGCGAGTCGGTAGAGCGTCCAGTCGAGAATAAGGCGCGGCTTGAGCATCGCGGGGATTGTAATGGGCGGGCGCCGCGCCGCCCAAGCCACGTCCTGACGGGGTGCTAGAATCGACGCCGCTTCGGGAGGCGGGACCGGCTCGCACCGGCCGAGCCATCATGACGCTTCCCCTGCGCCCTCTGGAAAGACGGAGACGTCAATGAAAGTTCTTGTCGCAGGTTCCGGCGGCTTCAGTACCGGCCGCTCACTTCGCTCACTCAGCTTGCGCAAAGCGCAGGTCAGCCTTCTCTGAAACCGGCGGACTCAACATGAAAATATTGGTTACTGGAGCCGCCGGTTTTATCGGCATGCACGTCGCGCAAATCCTCTTGCAGCGCGGCGACGAAGTCGTCGGCATCGACAGCCTCAACGACTACTACGACCCCGCCTTGAAGCTCGCGCGGCTCGAACAGTTGAAGCCGCACCCGAACTTCCGCTTCGTCAGGGACGACATCTCCGACCGCATGGTGATGGAGGACCTGTTCGAGAAAGGCCACTTCGACGCCGTCATCAACCTCGCCGCGCAGGCCGGCGTGCGCTACTCGCTGAAGAATCCGCACGCCTACGTGCAATCGAACCTGGTGGGCTTCGCCAACCTGCTCGAAGGCTGCCGCCACCATGGCGTCAAGCACTTCGTCTACGCGAGTTCATCGAGCGTCTACGGCGCCAATACAAAAATTCCGTTCTCGACCCACGACCCGGTCAACCATCCGGTCAGCCTCTACGCTGCGAGCAAGAAAGCCAACGAGCTGATGGCGCACACCTACTCGCATCTCTACGGCCTGCCGACCACGGGGCTGCGCTACTTCACGGTCTACGGCCCCTGGGGCCGGCCCGACATGTCACCGTGGCTCTTCACCTCGGCGATTCTCGAAGGCCGCAGCATCGACGTCTTCAACCACGGCGACATGATGCGCGACTTCACCTACATCGACGACATCGCCGACGGCACGGTCAAGGTCCTCGACCGCATCCCGCAGCCCGACCCGAACTTCGATCACGCCAACCCCGACCCCGCGTCGAGCCACGCGCCCTACCGCGTCTACAACATCGGCAACCACACTCCGGTGCAGTTGATGGATTTCATCGGCACGATCGAGAAGGCGCTCGGGCAGGAAGCGCGGAAGAATTTCCTGCCGATGCAGGACGGTGACGTGAAGATGACCTACGCCGACGTCGACGATCTGATTCGCGATACCGGATTCAAGCCGGCGACGACGCTGGAGTACGGGATCGGCAAGTGGGTCGAGTGGTACCGGGGGTATAAGAACAGGTCGTGAGGAGACTCTGGCGAGCTGCCGGGTACCGACCTGTCGGAATTTTTTCGGCGCAACGCCGCGAAGAAGCGGGCTCGACAGGAAACGCTTCGCTCACGCTCCGCGCTCGCGACTGAGCTCGAGAGGGCCGCACGCCGGAGCCGGCTGCAGCACTTTTGTACGATTTTCGACCCATGTCGCAATCGAGCGACTTGCCAATTTCTTCTTATCCTATTGTTTCGTAGGACAATTCCTCCAGCGGCGTTTCTCGCCTGTCGCACATGCGGGACAAGTCATCCCGACTTCTATGCGCCCTTCCCGCCCGCCATCGGTCCAGGCATTTGTTTTATCGGCGTTCTTTTTCTCTGGCTCAGCTCTTGCTAAGTGAGGCGTTTGCGCCGCATGGCGCGCTGTTGCCGTAGCAGGCGTTTCTGTTAGCAGCTCACGGAGGAGAAGACCCGATGCTCAAAAACTTCATGCAACCAGGGACCGGGACCGGTTCGAATTCATCCGGTTCGAATTCATCCTCGAACTCGTCCGGCGTTGACGCCACGCGGATGGTTCACTCGGGCTACCCGTCCAAACCCACCGACTCGATCCGCACGTCCGACGCGCCGAAGCAGGACACGACCAACACGCGGAAGGCAGGATCGAACGACGAAGGCAGCAAGCTGATCGTGGGGCCCAACATCACGCTCAAGGGCTCCGAAATCACCGATTGCGACATTCTCTTGGTCGAAGGACGGGTGGAGGCTTCCATGAACAGCCGTGACATTCGCATCGCGGAAAGCGGGGTTTTCTCGGGCAAGGCGGAAATCGACGTCGCCGAGGTTCGCGGCCAGTTCGAGGGGGAGCTGACGGCGCGCAAGCGCCTCGTCGTCTACGCCACGGGGCGCGTCAGCGGCGTGATCCGCTACGGCGCGATGATGGTCGAGGAAGGCGGCGTCATTTCCGGCAACGTCGCGATGCTCGAAGACCCGAGCGACCTGGCCCCGGCCGCCGAGGCGACGGAAGCGGTCGCGGAAGCAGCACCGGAGCCCGCTCCGGAAGCGGCCGCCGAGAAGAAAACCGATCTCGAGGAAATCCTGTTCCACTCCACGGTGGCGCGCGCCGGACTGGGCAAGCGACGCGCCTGACTACGTCCCGCGCGAGGCTCCGCGGCGTCCTCTACGGTCGCTGGGACCCCGTGTCACCTTGGCAGTGCCACCCTCCCCGTTGCCCGTGGCGACTGCGGCGCCGCCGCGTCAGAGCTTGGCGCTGCGCCCGCCATCGACGGCCAGAATCTGGCCAGTGACGTAGTGCGTGTCCATCGCGAAGAAGCGCACCGCGAGCGCGATGTCGTGCGGGTCGCCGGCGCGCTTGAGCATGGTGTGCGAGACGATGCGCTGGCGCGAGACCTCGTCGAAGTTCGAATCGCCTTCGGGCCACATGATCGGTCCCGGCGCGATGCCGTTGACGCGCACTTCGGGCGCGAGTTCGCGCGCGAGTGACTTGGTCAGCCCGACGAGCCCCGCCTTGGCGACCGAATAGACGACGTAGTTTTTCATCGGCCGCTCGGCGTGGATGTCGGTGATGTTGATGATGCAGCCGCGCCGTTTGCGCAGTTCGGGTGCCGCCGCCTGTGAGAGGAACATCGGCGCCTTGAGGTTGCTGCCCATGAGATCCACCCAGTCGTCCTCGACGATGCTGCCGACCGGCGTCGGATAGAAGCTCGACGCGTTGTTGAGCAGCACGTCGAGGCCGCCGAAGGTCGCGACGGTCTGCTTGACCAGTGCGGGCAGCCCGTGCGTGTCGTGCAGGTCGGCCTGGATCAGCGCGACCGAATCGGCCCGCCGGGCGTTGAGCTCGTCCTGCAGGGCGCGGGCGTCATGCGCGGAACTACGGTAGTGGATCATGAGGTTCGCGCCGGCCTCATGCAGGAGTCGCGCCGACGCCGCGCCGACACGCCTGGCCCCACCGGTGATCAATACCACTTTGCCTTGCATCGGGATTCGCCCTTATAGTCCCTCGATTCCGCATTATCCATGAACTCGATGCTGCCCGTCCCCAGTCCCGACGCGCTTGCGCACAGCCGGCGCGTCGTCACCCATGTGCACGCGTTGCTCGACGCGGCCGGCGGCTGGATACCGTTTTCACGCTTCATGCAAGCCGTCCTGTACGCGCCCGGCCTCGGCTACTACGCGGCCGGCGCGGCGAAGTTCGGCGCCGCCGGCGATTTCGTCACCGCGCCGGAGATGACCCCGCTTTTCGGGCGCACGCTCGCGCACGCGATCGCACCCGTGCTGCGCGAAACCGGCGGCGACGTACTCGAACTCGGCGGCGGCAGCGGCCGGCTGGCGGCCGACCTGCTCGCCGAACTCGATACGCTCGGCGCCCTGCCCCCGCGTTACCGCATCCTCGAAGTGAGCGCCGACTTGCGCGCGCGCCAGCAGCAAACGGTCGCGACCGACCTGCCGCGGCTCGCCAGCCGCGTCGAATGGCTCGACGCCGTGCCCGAGCGCTTCAGCGGCGTGATCCTCGGCAACGAGGTGCTCGACGCGCTGCCGGCCGAGCTCGTGCACTGGACGGCAGACGGACCACGCCTGCGCGGCGTTGTGCGCAAAGGCGACGGCTTCGCCTGGGAGGACGGGCCGATCGCCGACGACGCGCTGCGCGAACGCGCGACAGCCCTGGCGCTCGCGCCGGGCTACGTCTCCGAAATCAATCCTGCCGCCGAAGCGCTCGTCGCCTCACTCGCGCAGTGCCTCGTGCGCGGGCTGATCCTGATGATCGATTACGGTTTCGGCGCGCGCGAGTACTACCACCCGCAACGCAGCATGGGCACGCTGCGCGTCCATTACCGCCACCACGCTTTGGACGACCCGTTCTATCTCCCCGGCCTGTGCGACCTGACCGCGCACGTCGACTTCAGCGCGATCGCGCGCGCGGGCGTGGCGGCGGGACTGGAACTCGCCGGCTACACGAGCCAGGCGAGCTTCCTGCTGAGCGGCGGGCTCGCCGAACTGTTGATGCAGACGCCGCCCGAGGATGCGGCGACCTATCTGCCGCAGGCCAACGCCGTGCAGCGTCTGGTATCGCCGGCCGAGATGGGCGAACTCTTCAAGGTGATCGGGTTTACGCGCGGCGCGGTCGGAGAACTGGCCGGCTTCGCGCAAGGCGATCGCCGGCACACGCTCTAAACGCCGGGCCGCGCGACGCTGACTGGCGGCGGACTACACCAGCGGCAGTTGCACTTCCTCTTCCTCGGGCGACAGGCGCGTGACGCGAACCGCGTGCAGGCGGCGGCTGTCGGCGCGCAGGATGCTGAACTGGAAGCCGTCGAACCTGACCGTCTCGCCGCGCTTGGGCAGATGGCCGAAGCGCGAGACGACGAGCCCACCGACCGTGTCGAACTCCTCGTCGGAGAAATGGGCGCCGAGGATCTCGTTGAAGTCCTCGATTTCGGTGCCGGCCTTGACGCGGAACACCCCCTCGTTCTCGCGGATGATGTTGTCCTCGGTCTCGTCGAAGTCGTATTCGTCCTCGATGTCGCCGACGATCTGTTCGAGTACGTCCTCGATCGTCACGAGGCCCGCGACGCCGCCGTATTCGTCGACGACGATGGCGATGTGGTTGCGGTTGGAGCGGAATTCCTTCAGAAGCACGTTGAGCCGCTTCGACTCGGGGATGAATACGGCCGGACGCAACATGCCGCGGATGTCGCTATCGGACTCGGCGTAGTGGCGCAGGAGGTCTTTCGCCAGCAGGATGCCGATGACGTCGTCGCGGTCCTTGTCGATGACCGGGAAACGCGAGTGTGCGGTTTCGATGACGTGCGGGATGAAGGTCTCGGGCGCATCGTTGATGTCGACGATGTCCATCTGCGCGCGCGGGATCATGATCTCGCCGACGCGCATCTCGGATACCTGCAGCACGCCCTCGATCATCGCCAGGGCGTCGGCATCCATCAGGTTGTTTTCGTAGGCGCCGTGGAGCAGTTCGATCAACTGTTCACGGTCTTCGGGTTCGCGCATCAGCCAGTGCGAGAGGCGCTCGAGCAAGCTCGGTCTATGGCTACTTTCAGGCTCCATCGGGGTCAGGAATGATAGGGATGGGGTATGTGGAAGCGTTTCAGTATAGCGGCTTCGCGTGTTTCCATTCGTTCGGCGTCGGCCGCGTCGACGTGGTCGTAGCCCTGCAGGTGGAGCACGCCGTGCACCGTCATGTGCGCGTAATGATGCCCGAGCGGCTTGCCCTGCTCGCGTGCCTCGCGCTCGACGACCGGCGCGCAGATCACGACGTCGCCGCCGAGCAGGGCGGGCGCGATCTCGCCGTATTCGAAGGTCAGCACGTTCGGCACATAGTCCTTGTCGCGGTAGGCGCGGTTGAGCGCCTGCGCCTCGTCGGCGTCGACGATACGCACGGTGATCTCGGCGTCGTGCTCGAGCGCCGCGGCGACCCAGCGCCGGATCTGGGCCCGGCTCGGCAGATCGTCGGCCCCACTCGCGAACTGCACCGCAAGGCGCAGCTCAGGCGCCACGGCCGTCCACTTCTGCGCGGCGCGCAGCGTAGGCGTCGACGATGCGGCCGACCAGCGGATGGCGCACCACGTCCTCGGACTGGAAATGCGTGAAGGCGATACCGCGCACGTCGGCCAGCACGTCGTTCGCGTCCATGAGGCCGGATTTGACGTGCTTCGGCAGATCGATCTGGGTCGGATCGCCGGTCACGACCGCGCGCGCGCCAAAGCCGATCCGCGTCAGGAACATCTGCATCTGCTCCGGCGTCGTGTTCTGCGCTTCGTCGAGAATGATGAAGGCGTGATTGAGCGTTCGCCCGCGCATGAAGGCGAGCGGCGCGACCTCGATCGCATGGCGCTCGATCAGGCGCGTCACCTTGTCGAAGCCCATAAGGTCGTAGAGCGCGTCGTAGAGCGGGCGCAGGTAGGGATCGACCTTCTGCGTCAGGTCGCCGGGCAGAAAGCCGAGCCGCTCCCCGGCTTCGACCGCGGGACGCGTCAGCACCAGGCGCTTGACCTGTTCGCGCTCGAGCGCATCCACCGCACAGGCGACCGCGAGATAGGTCTTGCCCGTGCCGGCGGGGCCGATGCCGAAGGTGATGTCGTGGCTGCGGATGTTTTCGATGTAGCCGCCCTGGCGCGGCGTGCGCGCGCGCAGGTCGGCGCGCCGCGTGCGCAGCGCAGGGCCCTCGTCGTCGGGGCGACCGCGGGTGAGCTCGACGAGACCGAGCTGGATGTCGTCAAGCGAGAGTTCGTCGTGTGCGCGGTTGTAAAAATGCTCGATCGCCTGCGCACCCTTCTCGGCCTGGGCGGCGTCGCCGCTGACCCGGAAGCTGGAGCCGCGACGGCCGATCGTGACATCGAACGCGGCTTCGATCTGGCGCAGATTCTCGTCCAGCGGGCCGCACAGGTTCGCCAGTCGCCGGTTGTCTTCCGGCGCCAGGCGCAGTTCAACGATGTCGGTTTTCAAGTATGGAGGGTCTCCAGCGTGACGGCTTCGCCGCGCAGGCTATGCGGCAATGCCTGGGTGATCGTGACGTCGACGAACTGGCCGAGCAGGCGCGACGGCCCCGCGAAATTGACGATGCGATTGTTGCCGGTGCGGCCGGCGAGCTCGTTCGCATTCTTGCGGGCTTGGCCCTCGACCAGGACGCGCTGCACGCTGCCTACCATCGACCGGTTCACACCCTGCGCTTGGGCCTCGATCCGAGCCTGCAGTCGCATCAGGCGCTGCGTTTTCAATTCCGCGCTCACATCGTCAGCATAGTCCGCCGCCGGCGTACCGGGGCGCTTGCTGTAAATGAACGAAAAGCTGGCGTCGAAGTTCAATTCCTCGACGAGTTTCATCGTCGCCTCGAAGTCGGCCCCGGTCTCGCCCGGAAAGCCGACGATGAAGTCGGACGACAGGCAGAGGTCGGAGCGCTGTTCGCGCAATTTCCTGACGATGGACTTGAACTCGAGCACGGTGTGGCCGCGCTTCATCGCCGCGAGAATGCGGTCGGAGCCCGATTGCACCGGCAGGTGGAGATGCGAGACGAGCTTGGGCAGCTTGCCGTAGCATTCGATCAGGCGCTGCGTCATCTCGCGCGGGTGGCTGGTCGTGTAGCGGATTCTTTCCACGCCGGGGATCTCGTGGACCATTTCGAGCAGGAAGGCGAAGTCGGCCGTCCCGCCTTCGTCGAGCGCGCCCTGGTAGGCGTTGACGTTCTGCCCCAGGAGCGTGATCTCCTTGACGCCGCGCGCCGCGAGATTCGCGACCTCGGCGATCACGTCGTCGAAGGGGCGCGACACCTCTTCACCGCGGGTATACGGCACGACACAGAAGGTGCAGTACTTCGAGCAGCCCTCCATGATCGAGACGAAGGCCGCACCGCCCTCGACCCGTGCCGGCGGCAGGTGGTCGAATTTCTCGATCTCGGGAAAGCTGATGTCGACCTGCGCGCGGCCGGTCTCGCGGCGCTGAGCGATCAGTTCGGGCAGGCGGTGCAGCGTCTGCGGGCCGAACACGACGTCGACGAAGGGCGCGCGCGCGACAATGGCCGCACCTTCCTGGCTCGCCACGCAGCCGCCGACGCCTATGATCAGGTTGGGGTTCGCCTGTTTCAGGTGACGCACCCGACCGAGGTCGTGGAAGACCTTTTCCTGCGCCTTCTCGCGCACCGAACAGGTATTGAACAGGATGACGTCGGCGTCTTCGGGCGTCGACGTCGGCGTCAGGCCCTCGGCGGCATTGAGCACGTCGGCCATCTTGTCCGAGTCGTACTCGTTCATCTGGCAGCCGAAGGTTTTGATGTAGATTTTTTTCATGCCGGGACAGTGAATAGACTGGGGGCAGGGATTTCGCCGCTGCATCGGTTAACGCGGCAACGAAATGGAATGTGGTGGTGATGAGTGGACTTGAACCACCGACCCCCGGATTATGAATCCGATGCTCTAACCGACTGAGCTACATCACCTCGGGACTGCTTCTTCGGCGACCGACCGCCGAAAAGGCGCGCATTTTAGCCGACCGGGGGGCGCACTGTCAAAGCTAAACCGCTGCCGGCGGGCACGCCTGCCCCACCACCTTATTCGCGAGACCGCTCGCCAGCGGGTTCGCAGTCAGGCCGCGTAGCCAAGCACTGCGAAGTAATGGCAGGCGGTGCCCGTCATGACGAACATATGCCAAATGAAATGGCCATATCTGAGCCGGGAATCGAGCGCGAAAAACACCACGCCCACCGAATAGGCCAGTCCGCCCGCGACCAGCCAGAGCAGGCCCGCAGTGGGCAGCCGCGCCATCAGCGGGTCGACCGCAATCACGACCAGCCAGCCCATTGACAGATAGATGGCCGTTGAGAGCATGGGATAGGCAACGCCATTGAACACTTTGAGCGCGATCCCGATAACGGCCAGCCCCCAGACGATCCCGAACAGCGTCCACCCCCATGGCCCGTGCAGCACCCCCAGTGTGAACGGCGTGTAGGTGCCGGCAATCAGCAGGAAGATCGCGGAATGGTCGATGACCCGAAACACCTGCTTGGCCTTGCGATGGGTGAGCGCGTGATACAGGGTGGAGGCCAGATATAGCAGAATCATGGCGGCCGCGAAAATGCTCGCGCCCACGACAAAGCCGGCGTCGCCCTGCCGCACCGCATGCACCAGCAGAAACGGGGTGCCGACCAGGACCGCGATCAGCGCCAGACCGTGGCTGACGCTGTTTGCGATTTCCTCCCCGATTGATTGATCGAGTGCTGGGCGGGCGGCCATGGCGTGCATTGCGGTTCCCTTCCGGTCGGGGCCGCGCCGTCGGCCGGCGCGCGCATCGAGTTTACTGCGGCCGGAGGCGGGCCAGTTCGTCGAGCAGGCTGATCACCAGTTCGCGCCCGAGCGGACCCATGCCGGCGACCAGTTGATCGGCGTCGCGCTCGCCGTTGACCAGCCGGCGCATGCGCCCGCCGAGGAGCGCCATGTCGCCGCCCGCCTTCATCATCTGCTCGGCCATGTTGGCGAGCACCGACATCGCCTGGGCGTCGCCGCGCGCCGAGGCGTCGATCAGCGCCGCGAGCCCGGGCGCGGCGGCGCTGCCGTCGGGCTGTGCATCCAGCGGCGGAAGCGTCGCGGGATTGTCGAGACCGCGCAGGATGGCGTCGAGCAGAATCGTGTCCTCCTCGTCGAGCCCGAGCTTGATTGAGGGGTCGCGCCGGCCGTTGATCACGTGGCGCAATGCGGCGACCAGGCGCGCCCACCCCGCCTGCTCGGCGACGTCGAACTGTTTCATGAGCTCGGGCAGCTGGCTGCGATCGCGCAGCGCGTTGACGACGGTATGGATGAACGCGGCGTGGACGCGCAGGACTTGCTCGACGGCAGAGGGAAGCTGGGCCATGTTGGGTGAGGCGTTAGGGGTGAGGGGATTGTCCGGTCAGGGGGCAGGCTTGGCAACCACGGGGTGGGTCGGCACGTTTTCGATGTGCCAGTGAGTGCTCGCCCACGTGAGCAGTTCCGCCGGGGCGGCGCCCGCGAGTTCGCCCGGCGGCGGATGGCCGAGGGTGACGAGGGCCTGCGCCAGCGTGGCGTCCCGCCCGCGCTCCGGCAGAGCGGGGGCACGGGTCTGCTTCGAGAGCTTCTGCCCGGCGACGTTAGTGATGAGCGGAACGTGCGCATAAGTCGGCGTCGGCACGCCGAGCAGGCCTTGCAGATAGATCTGGCGCGGGGTGTTCCACAAAAGATCGGCGCCGCGCACGACGTGGGTGATGCCCTGGAAGGCGTCGTCGACCACCACCGCCAGCTGATAGGCGAACAGGCCGTCGGCGCGCTTGACGATGAAATCGCCGACCTCGCGGGCGAGATTCTGCTGCAGGTCGCCGTGGATGCGGTCGTGTAAGCGGATGCTCGCATCCGGCGCCCTTACCCGCCACGCACGCGCAACCGTGTCTGCGGGCAGGCCGTTGCGGCAGGTGCCGGGGTAGAGCATCTCGCCCTCGCGGTTGCGCGGCGCCTGCACGAGCTGGGCGCGCGTGCAGGCGCAGGGATAGGCCGCACCTTGCGCTTTCAGCATGTCGAGCGCCGCGGCGTAGGCGTGGTCGCGCTGCGATTGCACCAGCACGTCGCCATCCCAGACGAGACCGTAGGCTTCCAGCTGGCGCAGGATGATCCCGGCCGCGCCGGGTTCGCAGCGCGGGCGGTCGAGGTCTTCCATGCGCACAAGCCAGCGCCCGCCGGCCGCGCGGGCGTCGAGAAAGCTGGCGACGGCGGCGACCAGCGAGCCGAGATGCAGGGGACCGGTGGGCGACGGCGCAAAACGCCCGACGCAGGCTGCGGGATTCACCCCGCGATTATGCCGCGCGCCAGCGCCAACGAGACCCCCGCCAGCAGCAGGGCCGCGGATTCGCTCCATTCGATCCCCGCGCCCAGGATATCGCCGGTTTGTCCGCCGAGTTTGAGCCACATCCAGACGCCCCACAGCACGGCGGGAATCAAGGCGACGAAGGCGATCGGCGTGATGGCGCTGACGGCGGCCAGCGCCAGCCCGCCCGCGCCCCAGCCCGCGCGGTTGCCCTGCCAGGCGAAGCGTTCGCCCAAACCGGGTTTCAGCGGCGGCAGCAGCAGGGTCCAGCCCGCGGCCGCCCAGCGCGTCCAGGCCGGGATCAGCACGAGCGCCGGCCACGGCAGGTCGAGCGTCAGCAGCCAATGCAGCAGCACCAGCTTGGCGGCCAACTGCAGCACCAGCACGATGACGCCGAAGCTGCCGACATGCGGATCGGCCAGCACCGTCAGGAAGCGCGCGGGATCGCGGTGCGCCGCACCGAGCGCGTCCGCGGTGTCGGCCAGGCCGTCGAGATGCAGGCCGCCGGTGATCCAGGCCCACATCACGACGCCGGCCAGCGCGCCCAGCCACGGATCGAGCACTGTCCCCAGCGCGGCGGCCAGCGCCACCGCCGCACCCACGACCAGTCCCGCTGCCGGAAACCACACCACCGCGCGCACGAGCTCGGCGCACTGAAAGTCGCGCAGGACCGGCAGTGGGAGCCGCGTCAAGAACCCGAGGGCGAGGATCAGTCCGCGCATCGCAAGGCCGTCAACAGCGGCGGCGCCCCGGCCAGCCACGATACGACGAAACTGGAGCCAGGGGTCAGTGCCACGCGCGCGCGGTAGGGAACGCTCAGCCCCAGCACCTGCACCAGCACCGCGCGCATCGCACCGGCATGGGTCACGACGAGCGTCGGCACGCGGGCGGTCTCGCCGAGCCGGGCCAGCGCTGCCTCCACACGCGCGTCGAGGGCGTCCAGCGATTCGCCGCCGGGCGGCGCATGGCGGCGCGGATCGCACAGGAAGGCCGCATGCGCGGCGGCGTCGCGCGCGGCGGCTTCGTCCGGACGCAGGCCTTCCCAGGTGCCGAAATCGAGTTCCTGCCAGTCCGCATCGACGCGGCAATCGATCCCGCGCGCCGCGGCCATCTCGGACGCAAAATCGAGGCAGCGCCGCGCGGGACTGCTCACGACCGCGCCCCAAGGCGGCAGGACGGCCAGCGCGGCGTGCATCTGCTCGCGGCCGCGCGGGGTGAGCGGCGCATCGCTGCGTCCGCGGTACACGTGCGCCGGCCCCGCCACCTCGCCGTGGCGCAGAAAACCGAGCAGCACCGGCTCGGCGGCGGGCTTAAGCATTATTGGCCACCCCGGCTTCGGCAAACGTCGCCATGCCGGCATGCAGCGCGCACGCCAGCCGCAGCAGCGGAATGGCGGCCGCCGCCCCGCTGGCTTCGCCCAGCCGCATGTCGAGCGCAAGCAGCGGCTGCGCGTCGAGCGCGCGCAGCAGGGCGGCGTGGCCGGACTCGGCGGAGGCGTGGGCGAACAGCATCCAGTCGCGCGCGCCGGGATTCAGGCGCACCGCCAGCAGCGCCGCCGCGCCGCAGATGAAGCCGTCGACCAGTACCGGCATCCCGGCTTGCGCCGCCGCCAGATAGGCGCCCGCCAGCGCGCCGATCTCGAAGCCGCCGACCGCGCACAGCGCGTGCAGCGAATCGGTCGGCGCCGACGCCAGGCCATGCAGCGCCAGCGCGCGGTCGATGAGGGCCGCCTTGCGCGCCACCCCGGCATGGTCGACGCCGGTGCCCGCGCCGGCCAGCGCCGCGCCGGGCAGCCCCAGCAGCGCGCAGGCCAGCGCGGCGGCGGCCGTGGTGTTGGCGATGCCCATTTCACCGCCGATGAAGAGGTCCGCGCCCGCGGTCCGGGCGCGCGCGCAGGCGGTCGCCCCGGCATCGAGTGCGGCCTGCGCCTGCGCCGCGCTCATTGCGGGCTGCCGGCAGAAATTGGCGGTGCTGCGCCTCACCTGCGCCTGCACCACCCCCGCCACCGGCGAGGGGGCGAGCGTGCCGACGTCGATCACTTCCAGCGTCGCGCCGGTTTCGCGCGCGAGCACGCTGATGGCCGCGCCGCCGCCGACGAAATTGGCGAGCATCTGCTGGGTGACCGCCTGCGGAAACGCCGATACGCCTTCGTCCGCGACGCCGTGATCGGCCGCGAAAATGCTGATCCACGGGTGGTGGATGCGCGGCAGCAGCGTGCCCTGCATCGCGGCCAATTGAATCGCGATCTCTTCCAGCCGTCCCAGACTGCCGGCCGGCTTGGTGAGCTGGGCCTGGCGCGCCAGCGCGGCGGCGCGCGCGGCTTCGTCCAGCGGCTTGACGGCGGCGTGGGGGTTCATGGCGGCGTTCCTTTCAGGGTGAGCGGCAGTCCGGCGGCGACGAAGATCACCTCGTCGGCCAGCCGGGCGAGGTCCTGGTTCAGCCAGCCGGCTTCATCGACGAAACGGCGCGTGAGTTCGCCCAGCGGGACGATGCCGAGCCCGGTTTCGTTGCTGACCAGGATCAGGTCGTCGTCGCGGCGCGCGGCCAACGCAGCGAGCAGCGCGGCGCGCGCGTCGTCGAACGCGGCGGGGTCCGGCCGGCACAGGCAGTTGGTCAGCCACAGCGTGAGGCAATCGACGACGATGCAGCCCGCCCCCGCCGCGCGAATCGCGCCGGCGAGGTCGAGCGGCGCCTCGATCGTGGCCCAATGCGGCGGGCGCTCGGCCTGGTGGCGCGCGATGCGGGCAGCCATTTCGGCGTCGTGCGCCTGGGCGGTGGCGATGAAGGAAACGGGCTGGCCGGCCGCTTCGGCGCGCTGCAGGGCGAGGCGGCTTTTGCCGCTGCGCGCGCCGCCGAGGATCAGCGTCAGCATGGCGTGAGCCCCAGCAAGTCGCGCAAAGCCTTGGTATCGAGATGGGCCTCCACCGCGTCGGCCAGGCGGTCGATGGCGGCATCGCGCAGCGCGGCGATGTCGGGGCTGGCGGCGGCGCGCAGGCCCGCCCACGCCAAGAGCGCATCGGCGGCGGCGGGCGTGTCGAACAGGCCATGCAGATAGGTTCCGCGCAGCTGGCCGTCGTCCGACATGACGCCGTCGGGGCGGCCGTCGAGCCGGCACATCGGCTGCGCGAGCGCCGCGCCGCGGCTCACCCCGGCATGGATTTCGTAGCCCGCCACCGGTGTCGTGCCGTCGGCCAGCGTGCCCGCGACATTGCGCAGTTGCTTGCCGTCGGCAAGCGTGGTGTCGAAGTCGAGCCAGCCGAAGCCGGCGCAGCTGCCTGCTTCGCCTTCGATGCCCGCCGGATCGTGCAGCGCGCGCCCCAGCATCTGGAAGCCGCCGCAAATGCCGAGCAGTTTGCCGCCGTAGCGCAGGTGCCGCGCCAGTGCGGCGTCCCAGCCGTGGGCGGCCAGCGCGGCGCGGTCGGCGCGCACGGTTTTCGAGCCCGGCAGGATGACCAGATCGGCGGGCGGCAGCGGCCGGTCCAGCGCGACGAAGCGCAGGTCCACCTGCGGATGGGCGCGCAGCGGGTCGAAGTCGGTGTGATTGGAAATGTGCGGCAGCACCGGCACCGCCACGCGCAGCGCATCGGCCGAGGCCGGCGCAGCCGCTGCGGCGGGCAGCGCGTCCTCGGCTTCGAGGTACAGGCCGTGCAGATAGGGCAGCACGCCGAGCACCGGCTTGCCGGTTTTCGCTTCGAGCCAGTCGAGCCCGGATTGCAGCAGCGCCAGGTCGCCGCGAAAGCGGTTGATGACGAAGCCCTTGACGCGCGCCTGCTCGGTCTCGGACAGCAGGGCCAGGGTGCCGACCAGGTGCGCGAACACGCCGCCGCGGTCGATGTCGGCGACCAGGATCACCGGGCAGTCGGCGGCCTCGGCAAACCCCATGTTGGCGATGTCGTTGGCGCGCAGGTTGATTTCCGCCGGGCTGCCCGCGCCTTCGACGACGACGGCCTGGTATTGCGCGGCAAGCCGGTTATACGAGTCGAACACTGCCGCGCGCGCGGTCGCTTTGTAGGCGTGGTAATCGAGCGCGCGCATGTTGCCGATGGCATGCCCCTGGATGATGACCTGCGCGCCGGTGTCGGAATTGGGCTTCAGCAGCACCGGGTTCATGTCGGTATGCGCTGGCAGCCCGCATGCCTGCGCCTGCGCCGCCTGCGCCCGCCCGATCTCGCCGCCGTCGGCGGTCACCGCGCTGTTCAGCGCCATGTTCTGCGGCTTGAACGGCGCCACGCTCACGCCCTGCCGCACTAGCCAGCGGCACAGCGCCGTCACCAGCGCGCTCTTGCCGGCGTCGGAGGTGCAGCCTTGCACCATGAGCGTGGCGCAGCCCTGCGCCATCAGCGTGTTGATGCCCTTCAGGGTACTCATGTCGTCAATGCCACGGCGAGCCGCGCCCAGTCGGTTTCGTGGTGCGGCAGCCCGAAGCGCAGGCTGGGCGGATCGGCGAACAGGCGGGTCAGGATGCCCTGCCGCGCCAGCCTTTCGTGCCAGGCGGCGGCGTCTGCGGTACGCACCCACTGGAACAGCGCGGTGCCGCCCGCGGGCGCCAGCCCGTGGCGGCGCAGCAGGTCGGCCAGCCGCGCACCCGCCGCCAGCAGGGCCGGACGCGCGGCCTGCTGCCAGGCGGTGTCGGCCAGCGCGGCGCGCGCCACCCAGCGCGACGGCGCGCTCACCGCCCACGGCCCCAGCCGGGCCTCCAGCACGTCGAGCAGGGCAGGCTCGGCCAACACGAAACCGACGCGCGCGCCCGCCAGGCCGAAAAACTTGCCCAGCCCGCGCAGCACGATCAGTCCTTCGCGTGGACAGTCGGCGGACAGACTCGCCTCGGGCGTGGCGTCGATGAAGGCCTCGTCCACCAGCAGCCAGCCGCCGCGCGCCGCCAGTTCGGCGTGCCAGGCGAGCAGATCGGCGCGGTGATAGGTCTGTCCGCCTGGATTGTTGGGATGCACCAGCACCAGCACGTCGAGCGTCGCCACCCCCTGCTCCGGCTGCCAGGCCGTCACCGCGTGTCCGGCGGCGCGCCAGGCGTGGGCGTGCTCGGCATAGGCCGGATGCGGCACGCCCACCCGGCTGACCGCACGCAACCGCGGCAGCGTCTGGATCGCCGCCTGCGAACCGGCTACCGGCAATACGCACGCGCTGCCGTAATACGCGGCGGCGGCCGATACCAGACCGTCCTCGGCTTCCGGCAACCGCTGCCAGACGGCGGGCGGAACGGGCGGCACCGGCCAGCCGACCGGGTTGATTCCGGTAGACAAATCCAGCCAGTCGGCCGGCTCGATGCCGTAGCACGCGGCCGCGGCGAGCAATCTGCCGCCGTGTTCAAGCATGACCGACGCCCCACCCAAGCAGCGCGGCCGCGGCGAGCGCCGCCAGCCACAGCAGCACACCGTGACGCACCAGTTTGAGGGCGCGCGCGATGTCGCCGCCCGCTGGCGCCGCGCCCTGCCCCAGCGCGGGGCGGAATTCGCTCTGCCCGTGATAGACCGCCGCGCCGCCCAGGCGCACCTCCAATGCGCCCGCGCCCGCGGCCATTACCGGGCCGGCGTTGGGGCTGTCCCACGCCGGCGCCTGGGTGCGCCAGCACGCAAGCGCGAGGCGGGTACGGCCCAGCAGCGCATAGCTCAACGCGGTCAGCCGCGCCGGCAGAAAATTGAGGACGTCGTCGAGCCGCGCCGCCGCCCAGCCGAAGCTGAGATAGCGCGGCGTCTTGTAGCCCCACATGGCGTCCAGCGTATTGACCAGCCGATAACCCAGCGCGCCTGCGGCGCCGGCAACGAGGAACCAGAACAGCGCGCCGAACACAGCGTCGTTGCCGTTTTCCAGCACCGACTCGACGGTCGCGCGCGATACCTCTTCGGCATCGAGCGCAGTAGTGTCGCGGCTCACCATCATCGAGACGCCCGCGCGCGCGGCGTCGAGGTCGTCGCGCGCCAGCGCAGTCGCCACCGGTTCGGCATGCTGATGCAGGCTTTTCAGGCCAATCGCGGCGTACAGCACGAGCGCGCTGAACAGCGCGCCTACGACCGGCTGCTGTTGCAGCCACCCGGCGAGCGCGACACCCGGCACCAGCAGCAGCGCCAGCGCCGCCACGCCGTGCAGTCGATGCCCGCGCCCATCGGGGTTATACCGGGCTTCCAGCCAAGCCGCCAGCCGCCCGAATCCCGCCAGCGGGTGGAGCCGGCGCGGCTCGCCGAGAAGCCGGTCGAGCAGCAGCGCTGCTGCGACCAGAAGCGCGCTCAGCTCGATCCCCACTGGTTCTCGAACAGGCAGTCGGCGACGGCACGGCGGCGGTCCCAGCCTTCGCTTTCCAGCATCGGCGCGTCGTAAAACGCATCGACCTGCCCGAGGCAGAGGATCGCCACCGGCTGCCCGCCGGGCGGGATGTCCAGCAGCTGCGCGACCGCCTGCGGATCGAACAGCGACACCCAGCCCAGCCCCAGCCCCTCGGCGCGCGCTGCCAGCCACAGGTTCTGGATCGCGCAGGCGACCGAGGCGAGGTCCACCTCGGGCAGGGTGCGGCGGCCCAGGATATAGGGTTCGCGCGCGTCCATCAGCGCCGCCACCCACAGTTCGCCGCAGTCCAGGATGCCTTCGACCTTGAGCCGCATGAAGGCATCGCCGCGCTCGCCCAGCGCCTCGGCGGTGCGGATGCGTTCGGCCTCGACCAGGGCGTGCAGGCGCTGGCGCAAATCGGCCTGGGTGATGCGGATGAAGCGCCACGGCTGCATCAGACCGACGCTGGGCGCCTGATGCGCCGCCGCCAGCAGCCGCTGCCGCACCTCGGGGGCGACCGGGCCGGGGCGGAAGTGGCGCATGTCGCGCCGCTCGCGGATGACGCGATAGACCGCGTCGCGCTCGGCCGGGCTGTAGGCGTGGGCGCTCATCGGGCGCGGCGGCTCACAGGTCGATGCCGCGCTGCGCCTTGACGCCGGTGCGGTAGGCGTGCTTTTCGTCGGCGATGACCGACACGGTGTCGGCCAGTTCGATCAGCGCCTCGCTGGCGCCGCGCCCGGTGACGATGACATGCTGCATCGGCGGGCGGTTCGCCAGCGCGTCGAGCACCTCGTCGGCGTCGAGGTAGCCGTAGCTCAGCAGATAGGTCAGCTCGTCCAGGATCACCAGCTGGTACGACGCATCGCCCAGCATCCGCCTGGCCACGTCCCAGCCGCGCTGCGCGGTGGCGATGTCCTGCTCGCGGTTTTGCGTGTCCCAGGTGAAGCCGTCGCCGAGCACATGCCACTCCACCCCGTGCTGCTTGCCGAAGAAGGCTTCTTCGCCGGTGTCGGTGCGGCTCTTGATGAACTGGCAGACGCCGGCTTTCATGCCGTAGCCGAGCGAACGCGCCAACGTGCCGAAGGCCGAGGTGGACTTGCCCTTGCCGTTTCCGGTAACGACGATGAGCAGGCCGCGTTCGATCGTGGCGGCGGCGATCGTGGCGTCGATGACAGCCTTTTTGCGCGCCATGCGCGCCGCGTGGCGTGCGTTTTTCGCCGGCTCAGCGCTCACGACGCGTTCCCATCAGCGTGCGCGGATCGCCGTCGCGCCGGAAGACCGCCGCCAGCGCCACATGCACGGTCGCCGCCAGACCCACGTACAGCGCGAACGTACCCAGCATGGGCGGGAAATATTTCTCGAGACGCAGGACGAGGCCGGCCAGCGTCGGGTCGGCGAAGCGTCCCGAGTAGAAATAAAATCCGCCGGTGGTGAGCAACTGAGCCACCGCCACGACCGCCAGCGCGACGCCGGCCAGCCTGAACAGGCCAAGCAGGGACAGGCTGTGCCCGCGGGCATAGAAGCGCCCACCGGCAAACAGCGCCAGATAGGCCGGGATCAGCAGCCAGTAGGCCGGCGACACGCAGAAATCCGACACCCCGCCCCAGGTGATGGCGACGTAGTCGATGACCACGCTGGCGGCGATCAGCGCGGGCACCACCCACAGCGCCCGCACGTACACGCCGAGCAGGAAAAAGATCGCCCACGAGGCGTCGGGCAGCGAATGGATGCTGGCCCAGTGATGGCTGCGGGTGAGGAGCATCATCAGGACCAGCACGAAGCCGATCGCGATTTGTTGACGGCGGGTGAGATTCAACATGGGGCTCCTTCATCAGCGCTGGGGTCATTGTATCTGGGCGGGGCGGAATCGCCCGCCCCTTAGGTTTACTTGCCCGGCTGGTAACGCAAGCTCACGAACACGCTACGCCCCGGCGTCTCGTAGAAGCGCGTATTGGTTCGCGCCAGCGCGTAGTCCTTGTCGAGCAGGTTGTCGATGCGGACCCCGAGCCGGGTGTCCTTGTTCAGCGTGTATTCGTAGGCGACGTTGACCAGGCCGTAGCCGGCCAGTTGTTTCGCTCCGTTCACGTCCAGACGCCGTGAATAGGCGCTGCCTTCGATGCGCAGGCCATGGCGGCCAAACGTACGCGCGGCGCTGAGCGTGAGACTGTTTTCCGGACGCCGGTCGAGCTGGCGGCCGGTATCGAGGTTGACCGCCAGCACGCGTGCCAGATCAGCGCGCCAGGCCCACTCCAGCCAGCGCGCATGCCCACCGAGTTCCAGGCCGCGCATCCGCGCCGAACTGACGTTTTCCGGCTGCCAGTCGTAGGTCGTCAGGATTTCCCCGCCCGGCCCCGTGCCGCCGGGAACGACAGTCGGCTTCCACTCGATCAGGTCATCCACCCGCGTTTCATACAGGTGCACTTCTGCACCCCAGCCAGCCTGCAGGTAACTCAGGCCCAGTTCGGTGGTGCGCGAGGTTTCCGGCCTAAGGTCCGGGTTGCCGCCCGAATTGTAGGTGTCGCTGTAAGTGACGCCGTCAACGGTGTAAGTGTAGGGGCCGTTGCTGCTGGCGGGCCAGTACAGGTCGTTGACGGTGGGCGCCTTGAAGGCGGTGCCATGCCCGGCCGTGATACGCAGACCCGGCGCCAGTTCGCGGCCCCAGCGCAGGTTCCAGGTGTCCTGGCTGCCGAAAGCCTCGTGCTTGTCGCGGCGCGCACCCGCCTGCGCTTCGCCGCCCAGGGCGGCAAAACGGTATTGCGCGAACAGCCCGGTGTTTTCGAGGCGCTCGTCGATCTGGCCGCTATTGTCCTTGCTGGCGTGATCCTTCCAGTAGTCGAGACCCAGGCTGAGCTGTCCCGGCTCGAACGAGAGATCGTGTTGCCAGGACAGGCTGTTGCGGCGGGTCTCGATGCGAGCAGGCACGTAGGGGCTGTATGACGTGTAGCTGTCCAGCGCGTTGCCGAGGGTCAGGCTCTGCCGCCATTGCGCGCCGGCCTGGTGGTCGAACTTGAGGCTGGCGGTGCGGTTCTTGTAATCGTTGTCGCCGGTGGCGATATCAAGCTCGTTGCGCCCCCAGGACTGGGCAAGCCTGGCGACAAGCGCCAGATCGGGCGTCAGGCGGCCGTCGACGCCCATCGACAGATGATTGCGATTGAAGCCATAAGCCGTGCTGCTGTCGGAAAAGGTGGGCAGGCCGTCCGTGCTTTCGCGCCCGGCTTCCACGCTGTAGCGCCAGGCATCGCCGCCGCCGAGGCTGAAACCGAGGGCGCGGGTGCCGCGACTGCCCGCCGTCAGCTTGACGCCGGGACCGGCGGCGCGACGGGTGAAAATCTGGATCACCCCACCAACGGCGTCGGAACCGTACAGACTGGAGAAAGGGCCGCGCACGATTTCGATGCGTTCGATCTGTTCCGGCGCAAGGGCATTCCAGTCGTACGTGCCGGTGGTCGCGGAAGCGGCACGCACCCCGTCCACCAGCACGAGAACATGCTTGGCGGCGGTGCCGCGCACATAGACGGCGGTATTCTTGCCCTCCCCCCCGGTGCGGGCAACATTGATGCCTGCCTGCTGACCGAGCAACGTCATCAGATCGCTGGCCTGGCTGCGTTCGATGTCGCTGCGCGTAATCACCGTGGTTGCGGCCAGCGTTTCATCCGTTGTACACGCCGTGCGCGTCGGCGTAACGACAATGGTTTCGCCGACGAATTCAGGCAGGGCTTCGGCATACGCGAACGATGAAAAAACGACGCCCAGGGCGAGCGCAAGGGGGGATTGACGCATGATGGAGTTCCGAATTGGGCGCCCGCTTCCCCGCAGGCGCGTTGCACGATCCGCTGCCGTATTCACGACAGGGCCCAGGCCGGTATCCGGGCTCGCGCTTGTAAGACCATCGCCTTCCCGGGCGAACCCAGTGGCGGTGTGATGGACCGTTTAGCGCTTACCGTTGCGGGGGCAGCACAGGCATGATGGCTTGCAGCCACGCACCTGTTTCCCGTTTATCCTCGGCGGCGGAAAGCCGCGTCGGCACCTGAAGCCGCGCATTATAACCATGCAGGCGCCGCCTGCGCGCGCCTTTGTGCCGACTGATTGACCGTCCGCACATCGCCCCCTGCGGAAGGGTCGCTGCGCGGCAGCGGGCACCCGCCAGCATACCCCTTGCGGGTGCTATAGTCGCGCCATGCACGCCGAACTCGATACGCTCGAAGCGAAAATCCGCCAGGTAGCCGAACTGTGCCAGACGCTGCGCAACGAAAACATTGCACTGCGCCAGCAGCTGCTGGCCGCGCAGCAGGACAACAAGCAGCTGGCGACCCGGCTGGATACCGCCAAGGCGCGGCTGCAGGCCCTGCTCGAAACCCTGCCGGAGGATGTCTGATGGCCGGTCCGCGCTCGATCGAAATCCACATCCTGGGCCGCGCCTACAAGGTCGCGTGCTCGCGCGAGGAGGAATCGGCGCTGATCGCCGCCGCCGACTATCTCGACGAGAAGATGCGCGACATCCGCGACAAGAGCACGGTGATCGGCGCCGAGCGCATCGCGATCATGGCCGGGCTCAACCTCGCCCACGAGATGCTGACCCAAGGAGGCGCCGGCGTCGCCGACGACGCACGCGATCGGGTCGCGCACTGCAACGCGCTGCTCGATTCCGTACTGGAAGATCAGGACAAACTCTTCTAAACTGTTCTGACTCCCTGCAGTGTTCGAGGCTGGCTGCAATTTCTCTGAACCAATGCACTCGTGCACGGCTGCCGTCTATTCCGATGCGGGTGTGCGCGTGACACGTCTCATGTGCCCGAAGCATCTTTGATGGCGGCCATCTTGAACCCAGGTTCAAGAGTCCGCGGCCAGTCACGGCACAGGCGGGGAGCCTTATTCCCAGATGGACAAATACGCGCTTAGGCGTCAGTTGAAGGCGGCGCGCAACGCGCTTCGCCCGACGGCGCGGCGCCATGCGGCGCGCGGCGCGCTGCGTCTGGCCCTGCGCCACGGCCTGTTGCTGCGGGCACAACGAATCGGCTTCTACCTGCCGCAGGGCGGCGAATTCGACGCCCATCCCCTGCTCGATCATGCCCTCGCCATGCGCCGCGCGTGCTATCTGCCCGTGGTGCCGCGGCGCGGCCGCGTCATGCGCTTCGGACGCTTGCATCGCGCGACGCGGATGAGTCCGAACCGCTACGGCATTCCCGAGCCGCTCGACCCGCGCCCGCTGCGCGCGCGCGAGCTCGATCTGCTGCTGATGCCGCTCGTCGGCTTCGACACCGACGGCTATCGGCTCGGCATGGGCGGCGGCTACTACGACGCCACCCTCGCCTTCATGCAACACCGGCGCCACTGGCGCAAGCCGCGTCTGGTCGGCGTCGCCTACGAATGCCAGCGCGTCGACACGCTGCCGCACGACCCCTGGGACATGCCGCTCGACGCCGTGCTGACCGAGCGCCGGCTGTACCGTTTCGATTCGAGCCGGCCGCTGCGGACCTAGCCTTCAGCGCGGCGCGATCTCGCGGTCGAGCTCGCCGCTTTTGAGCCGCGCCTGGTAGTCGGACAGCATCGCGCGCACCTTGCCGCTCAGCAGATAGAGCCCGAGCAGGTTGGGAAACGCCATCGCGAGCACCAGAAGATCGGTGAAGTCGACCATGTTTCCGGCACTCGCGATCGAGGCGACGACGATGAAGGCGAGAAACAGGACGCGGTAGACGATCGACGTGCGCTCACCGAAGAGATACGCCCAGCAGCGTTCGCCGTAGTAGGACCAGGAGATCATCGTGCTGTAGGCAAACAGCACGACCGAGACCGTGAGGATGATCGGGAACCAGGCGGACACCGTGCCGAACGCGACCGAGGTCAGCGCCGCGCCCTTGCTCGCCTCGCGCAGTTCGAGTGTCGACGGATCGTTATAGACGCCGGTGATGACGATCACGAGCGCGGTCATCGTGCAGATGATGATCGTGTCGATGAAGGGCTCGTAGAGCGCGACCATGCCCTGGCGGATCGGATACTTGACCGACGCGGTCGAGTGCACGATCGCGGCCGAGCCGAGGCCGGCTTCGCTCGAGAACACCGCGCGCTTGAAGCCCTGCACGAGCACGCCCACCATGCCGCCGGCGACCGCGATCGGTGCGAACGCCTCGGTGACGATCTTCGACAGCGCTTCCGGGATCTGCGCCGCATTGGTGATCAGGATCCACAGGCAGGCGGCGAGATAGATCAGGATCATCGCCGGCACGACGGCTTCGGCCGTGTGCGCGATTCGACGCAGGCCGCCGATGATGACGACGCCCACGGCGAACGCGACGATGAGGCCGTAGGCGATCGGCGCGTCGTTGAAGAACGGCAGTTGCTCCTGCACCGCACCGAGCGACTGGCTGACCTGAAAGGCACTGCCCGCACCGAAGGAGCCGAGCACGGTGAAGACGGCGAACACTGCGGCCAGCAACTTGCCGGTCCGCGGCAGATTGAACTCGGCGAAGCCCTTCGACAGATATTCCATCGGCCCGCCCATGATGCGGCCGTCGGGGCGCACTTCGCGGTAGCGCTGCGCGAGCGTCGCCTCGGTGAATTTGGTCGTCATGCCGAGAAAGCCGGCGACGATCATCCAGAAGGTCGCGCCCGGTCCGCCGATCGAGATCGCGATCGCGACCCCGGCGATGTTGCCGAGGCCGACCGTCGCCGATAGCGCGGTCGTCAGCGCCTGAAACGAACTGACCTCGCCGCGGTCGTCGGCGGTGTGGTACTTGCCGGTCAGAATCCGGAAGCCGTGACGCATCATCCGCAGGTTCACGAAGCTGAAGCGCAAGGTCAGGAACACCGCGCCGACAATGAGCCAGGCCACGATGAAAGGCACGGCGGCCTCGCCCGGGAAGACGTCGTAGAAGATCACACTCGCGAGGTAGCCGTTGAGCGTACCGAAGAAGGCGTCGACACGGGCCGGTTCGGCTGCGTGCGCGATCTGCGGAAACAGCACGGCCGTTGCGATGAAGAAATAATGGAACACCGGCAGACTCCCCTCGAATTCTTGTTGGCCGCAACGATAGCAAACTTGGCGCGGGAACGTGCCGCAAAAACGACAAAGCCGGCGCGAGGCCGGCTTTGCTGGAGAGCGCTTCAGGTCACTTCAGGCTGAGAACCCAGGCGACGATCTTGTGCGCGTCTTCGTCCTTGACCTGCGGGTTCGGCGGCATCGGGATCTGCCCCCAGACGCCCTTGCCACCGGCCTTGACCTTGGCAACGAGCTTGTCTTCGGCGCCCTTGTCACCCGCGTATTTCTTCGCGACTTCCTTGAACGCCGGGCCGACGATTTTCTTGTCGACGCCGTGGCAGGACATACAGGCGTTCTTCTGGGCCAGTGCCATTTCATCGGCAGCCGTGGCTCCGGCGGACATCGCCAGCAGGGCGGCAGTCGCGGCAGTCATCATCAACTTGTTCATCATTACAGTCTCCGTAGAGGTCGGGTTGGATCGCAAGGGTACGCCTTGATTCGCGCTTACATCTTTCAGTAAAAACCAGCGTCGCGCAAGACAGGAACTTGGTTATTTGCTACCAAATTCCATAGAAGATAATTATCCCCTTATATCTTAATTGATCAAGAGGCGGCCCCCCTAGAGCGGCGCCATGCCCGACGCTCGCCACCTTCTCGATCCCGCGCTCAGGCAAGCACCGCCGCAAGCTCGGTGATCGGCGGCTGGCAGGCGGTGCCACTGCAGATCCACGCCGTCGGCTGCGGCGCTTCGGGCTTGGCGAGCGCGCCCGGAGCGCCCTCGCCGTTGGGCAGGGCCAGCAGCATGTCGCGCGCACCGAGTCGCGGCGCGAGGTTCGCGGCCCATTCCTGCACGGGCGTGTCGGGGCCACGCAGCACGATCACACGCGGCGGCCGGAGCGCCTCGTCGAGCACGGCGAGCAGCGTCGGATGGGCGATCGGCTGCTGCACGACCTGCGGCAGAAACAGACGCAGACAGCGTGCGCTGGCGTCGAGATAACGCGTCTCGCCGAGCAGATGGCCGAGACGCTGCAGCGCGAACGCGGCGACGCCGTTGCCGGAAGGCGTCGCGTTGTCGTACCCGGGCTTGGGCCGTGTCAGCAGGGCCTCGTGGTCGTGGCTCGTGAAGAAGAAGCCGCCCGCCTCGCGGTCTTCGAAGTGCGCGAGCAGCGCGTCGGCGAGTTCCTGCGCCCACGCCATGTCCGCCTCGCGGTAAGCCGCCTGCATCGTTTCGAGCAAGGCGTCGACGAGGAAGGCGTAGTCGTCGAGATAGGCGTTGAGGCGCGCTTCGCCCCGCTTGAAGGTCGCGCGCAGGCGGCCGTCGCGCCACAGGTTGCGGCGCAGGAAGTCGATCGCGGCGTGCGCTTCCGCGACCCACTCGGGGCGCGCCATGACACGCCCGGCGTGGGCAAGGCCGCCGATCATCAGCGCGTTCCAGCTCGTGAGCTGCTTGTCGTCGCGGCCGGGACGGATGCGCGACTCGCGTGCCGCGAACAGCTTGCGCCGCGCCGCGGCGACGCGCGCCTCTGCGTCCGTGGGAAAAAGGCCGAGCGCGGCGGCGATCTCCTCGAGCGGACGCGCGCGGAGCGGATTCCAGGAGGTGTTCTCGAAATTCGGCGGCGCGTCGAAGCCATAGAACGGCGCCGCGACCGCGTACTCGTCGGGCGTCAGCAGACTTTTCACTTCTTCGCGCGACCAGACGTAGAACTTGCCTTCATGGCCTTCGCTGTCGGCGTCGAGCGCGGAGTAGAAGCCGCCTTCAGGTGCGCGCATCTCGCGCAGCAGCCAGGCGACGATGCCCTCCGCGGTTTCGCGGAACAGCGTCTCGCCCCTCAGCGCCCACGCGTCGGCGTAGAGATGCAGCAACGGGCCGTTGTCGTAGAGCATCTTCTCGAAGTGGGGGATCGCCCATTCTTCATCGACCGAATAGCGGCAGAAGCCGCCGCCGAGCTGGTCGACGACGCCGCCGGAGGCCATCTTGCGTAGCGTGAATAGCGCCATCTCGCGGGCCTTCGCATCGCCGCCCTGCGCACGGCGCAGCAGGAAGAACAGCTCGCCCGGGCGCGGAAATTTCGGCGCGCGCGAGAAGCCGCCCCACACCGGATCGAAAGCCTGCGCGAGATCGCGCACACCTTGCTCGAGCGGCGCGGCGGTGAGCGGTGTCGACGCCGACGCCGCGGGTTGCGACTGCGACTGCGCCAAGGCCGCCCGCACCGCATCGTTCTGCGCGAGCACTTCGCCGCGGCGTGCGTGCCAGGCGTGGGCGACGTTCTCCATCAGTTCGGGAAAGCCAGGCAGCTGATAGCGCGCGGTCTTGGGGAAGTAGGTGCCGGCGAAGAACGGTGTCTGGTCCGGCGTCAGAAACACGGTCAGCGGCCAGCCGCCGCCCCGCTGGGCGAGCAGCTGGTGGGCGGTCTGATAGATCTGGTCGAGGTCGGGGCGCTCCTCGCGATCGACCTTGATGTTGACGAAGAGGCGGTTCATGACCGCCCCGACCTCGGCGTCCTCGAAGCAGTCGTGGGCCATGACGTGGCACCAGTGACACGCGGAATAGCCGATCGACAGCAGGATGGGCTTGTCCTCGCGTCGCGCCTTCTCGAGCGCCTCGTCGCCCCAGGGGTACCAGTCGACCGGGTTGTCGGCGTGTTGCAGCAGATAGGGGCTCTGTTCGCTGGCGAGTCGATTGGGCATAGGGTTTGCTGGCTCCGCTAGAGAGGAAAGCGCCGCCGAACTGGCCTCGCGACGGGCAAGAGGCGGGTTGGACCGGCACAGCCGGGCCGCGTTCACGCCGCGCGGCCGGCCCTTAATAGTTGATTAAATCGGTCAACAATTGTACGCTCGCAGCGAGATTTCGAAACAAAGGAGCCGTCATGTTGCAGGAATTGTTTGTTGCCGCGAGTTCGGGCGATGTCGCCCGGATCGAGGCCCTTCTCGCCGCCGGCGCCGATCACGCGGCGGCCGACGAGGCCGGTGAAACGGCGCTCATGCACGCCGCTCACAACGGCCATGTCGCCGCGGTCGCGGCGCTGATCGCGGCAGGCGCCGACGTCAACGCGAAGTCGCCGCAGGGCTGGACCGCGCTCGCCAAGGCGGCCTACAACGGCGACACCGAACGCGGCTACGTCGAAGTGCTCGAGGTCCTGCACGAGGCCGGTGCCTCGCTCGACGAGCGGATCTTCTTCGGCATCACGCCGCTCATGCTGGCCGCGGGCGGCGGCGACGCGGCGGTCGTCGAATGGCTGATCAACGCCGGCGCCGACGTGCTCGCGACCAACGAAGGCGGCCGCACCGCGCGCCTGATGGCCAACGACAAGTTCTACGTCGACGTGATCAATCTGCTGACCGAGGCCGAGCGCCAACTCGGCGTGTCGGAGGACGGCTCGTGCTCGTCGACCAAGAGTGTGGTCAAGCCGCAGGTCGTCAACCTCATGAAGCCGACCACGCACTGAGCGGGTAGAGGCGAGGTTTCCGCCGCAATGCCGCGCTCAGCGCCCGAGCCAGTCGGCCAGGCCGGGCCAGTCCTCCAGGTCGCGCTCGGCGACGTGAGGCGGCAGGTCGAAGAGGCTCTTGCCCTCGAACGCCGCGTTGACATACTGCTGCGTATTGCGCAGGCACGCGAGCACGGGCAGACCCTGCTGCGCCATGAACTGCTCGAGCGTGACGCCGGCGCGCGTGCGCGGATCGAGCCGCATGCCGACGACGCCCGCGTAGGCGCTCCCGCGGCGTGCGGTCTTTTCCGCGTTCAACGCCGCAAGAAAATCCTGACTCGCACGAATATCGAAAAGCGAAGGCGCGATCGGCACCGCGACCTTGTGCGCGAGCTTCAAGGCGCGCTCGAGCGTCCTTCCGTGCAGGGCCGCGGGCGTGTCGACCACGAGCCAGTCGCTGCCGCCCTTCTGGCCCTCGCGTAGCAGTGCGATCTCGGGCAAGGCCGCGCTGCGCGCCGCAAGCCAGTGCGTCGCCGACTTCTGCCGGTCCATGTCGAGCAGCGCCACGCGCTCGCCCTGCGCCGCCAGATAGCCCGCGAGGTTGATCGACAGCGTCGTCTTGCCGCTGCCGCCCTTGGGGTTGGCCACCACGATCACGCGCATTCTCGTCCCCTCATCACAGCGCCGTCGGCGCGAGCCTGCGCCGGCTGCGCGCCTCGGCGGATGTCGGCCTAGAGCGCCTCGACGCTGTAGGTCACCGCGAGCGTGTGACTCGCGCCGGGCGCGACCGTGACAACATTGTCCATCGCATTGCCCGACTCGACGCAGACCATCTCGCGCCAGCCCGTGCCGGATTTGCCTTGCCCGAGGTCGCCCATCTGTTCGGCCTTGGCGGTCCAGGGCGACCACACGACGGTCGAGTGCGAGCCGCTCTTGGCGATACGGATGCGCCGCGCGAGACCCGGATCGACGATGACGCATTCGGCCGGCGTATCGACGTAGACGCGGTCGACTTCACCGGCAAAGGTCACGGCGCCGCGCTGTGTCTTGCGCGCGAAGTTCTCGACCTTGTCGTGATAGTCGCCGCCCTCGAGCCCCTCGACACTGACCGCGCCGATGTCGCTGATCTGGAAATAGGTGTGCAGGGCCTCGCCGACCTCGATCGGCGCATCGCCCGCGTTGGTCGTCGTCAGGCGCATTTCGAGGCGCTCGCCGACGACGATCGTCAGCGTGAGCCGCGTGGGGTGCGGCCATTGCGCGCGCGTCTGCGCGTTGTCGAGCAGTTCGAGCGTGATCTCGGTGCGCGCGTCGTTGCGCTTGCGGCTGCCGACGACCTGCCACTCGACCGTGCGCGCGAAACCGTGGGCGGGAAACGACGCCTCGCTCGGATGCGCGCCGAACCACGGCCAGCACACCGGTGCACCGCCGCGTATCGACTTGCCGGGCGCGAACTTCGCCGCGTCCGACACCCAGATCACCGGTGTGTGCTGCGACTTCGGACGGAAGCTCACGACGTGGGCACCCTGCAGGCAGATCGTCGCGCGTCCGCCGGCGTTGTCTATGTCGGCGTAGACGAGGCCGCCGGCGCCGGTGCGGAAACTCAACTGGCCCGGGATCGCGAAGCGCGCGCGCGGATCGGCGTGTTCCTGCGCCTCGGTCGGATGCTCGACCTGGGAGACGTCGCGCACCGCGCCGAACGCGGCCGAGGTCGTCATCGCGGCATACGCACGCAGGGCCGCGGAGACCTGGCGCGTGCGGTTGACCGGCTTCCAGGCCTGGGCGCCCCTGGCGTCCATTTCGGCCCGGCGCCGTGCGAGCTCGGCGTCGCTGACCGCGAGACGAATGCTGCGATTGGGGATGTCGATCTCGATCGTGTCGCCTTCCTCGACCAGCCCGATGGTGCCGCCTTCCGCCGCCTCGGGCGAGGCGTGGCCGATCGACAGGCCCGAGGTGCCGCCCGAGAAGCGGCCGTCGGTGATCAGTGCGCACGCCTTGCCGAGGTCTTTCGACTTGAGGTAGCTGGTCGGGTAGAGCATTTCCTGCATGCCGGGCCCGCCGCGCGGGCCTTCGTAGCGGATCACGACGACGTCGCCAGCAACGATGCGGTCGCCGAGGATCGCCTCGACCGCCGCGTCCTGCGATTCGAACACGCGCGCGGGACCCGAGAACTTCCAGATGCTCTCGTCGACACCCGCGGTCTTGACGATGCAGCCGTCGAGCGCGATGTTGCCGTAGAGCACAGCCAGCCCGCCGTCCTTCGAATACGCGTGCTCGACGTCGTGGATGCAGCCGTTGACGCGATCGTCGTCGAGCGTGGCGAAACGGCGCGCCTGCGAGAACGCGGTCTGCGTCGGCACGCCGCCGGGCGCCGCGCGGAAGTAGTCCTTGACGTCGGGGTCGCTCGTGCGTCGAATGTCGTAGACGTCGATCTGCTCGCCGAGCGTCTTCATGAGCACGGTCGGCACGTCGCGGTGGACGAGGCCGGCGCGCTCGAGTTCGCCGAGGATCGCCATGACGCCGCCGGCGCGATGCACGTCTTCCATGTGGTAGGTCTGGATCGACGGCGCCACTTTGGACAGGTGGGGCACGCGCCGGCTCATGCGGTCGATGTCGGCCATCGTGAAGTCGACGCCGGCCTCGTGCGCCGCGGCGAGCAGGTGCAGCACGGTGTTGGTCGAGCCGCCCATCGCGATATCGAGCGCGATCGCATTCTCGAAGGCGTCGAAGCTCGCGATCGAACGCGGCAATACGCGCGTGTCGCCGTCGTCGTAATAGCGGCGCGCGTTCTTCACGATCAGGCGCGCGGCGGCGAGGAACAGGCTCTTGCGGTCGGCGTGCGTTGCGAGCAGCGAGCCATTGCCGGGCAGCGAGAGCCCGAGCGCCTCGGTCAGGCAGTTCATTGAGTTGGCGGTGAACATGCCCGAGCACGAACCACAGGTCGGGCACGCCGAGCGCTCGAGCTCGTCAACCTTGGCGTCGCTGAATTTCGCGTCGGCCGCCGAGACCATCGCGTCGACGAGGTCGAGCTTGATGGTCTTCGCTTCCCACACGACCTTGCCGGCTTCCATCGGCCCGCCCGAAACGAACACGGTCGGGATGTTGAGGCGCAGCGCCGCGTTCAGCATGCCGGGCGTGATCTTGTCGCAGTTCGAGATGCAGACGAGGGCGTCGGCGCAGTGCGCGTTGACCATGTATTCGACCGAATCGGCGATGAGGTCGCGCGAAGGCAGCGAATAGAGCATGCCGCCGTGACCCATCGCGATGCCGTCGTCGACCGCGATGGTGTTGAACTCCTTCGCCACGCCGCCCATCGCCTCGACCTCGCGGGCGACGAGCTGGCCCATGTCCTTGAGGTGGACGTGGCCGGGGACGAATTGCGTGAACGAGTTGGCGATCGCGATGATCGGCTTGTTGAAATCGCCATCCTTCATGCCGGTCGCGCGCCAGAGCGCGCGGGCGCCGGCCATGTTGCGGCCGCGGGTGGTGGTCCAGGAACGGTAGTCGGGCATGGTGGTCACTCAGGCAATCTATAATCAGCCAGCAATTTTACCCGCCCAGGCCCTGCATCACATGCTCGTTCACCCGCAATTCGACCCCGTCGCCCTGCAGCTCGGGCCCGTCGCCATCCACTGGTACGGCCTCATGTATCTGCTCGCCTTCGTCCAGGTCATCCTGCTCGGGCGCTGGGCGATTCGCCACCGCGCGTGGACCGGCTGGGACGCGAAGATGCTCGACGACGTGCTGTTCTACGGCGTGCTCGGCGTCGTGCTCGGCGGCCGCCTCGGCTATGTGCTTTTCTACAAGCCCGCCGACTACCTCGCCGCCCCGCTCGACCTCTTCAAGGTGTGGGAAGGCGGCATGAGCTTCCATGGCGGCTTCCTCGGCGTCATCGTCGCGATGGCGCTGTTCGCCCGGCGCCACAAGCTCCGCTGGCTCGCCGTCACCGACTTCATCGCGCCGCTCGTGCCGCTGGGGCTGGCCGCCGGGCGGCTCGGCAACTTCATCAACGGCGAACTCTGGGGGCGCCCGGCCGACCCGAACCTGCCATGGGCGATGGTCTTTCCCCAGGCCGGGGACGACATCGCGCGCCACCCCTCGCAGCTCTACCAGTTCGCCGGCGAAGGCCTGCTGCTGTTCGCGCTGCTGTGGCTCTATTCAGCCAAACCGCGCCCGGTCGGCGCGGTCTCGGGCGTCTTCCTGATCGGCTACGGCAGCCTGCGCTTCCTCGCCGAATTCGCGCGCGAGCCCGACGCCTATCTCGGCCTGCTCGGGCTCGGCCTGTCGATGGGCCAGTGGCTGTCGCTGCCGATGGTCGTCGCCGGCGTTCTGATGCTGCGCTGGGCGCAGCGCCGCGCACCATGAACACCTTGCTGCAGCGCGTTGATCTCATGCGCCTCTGGCGCGCGGCCGGCTGGTTCGGCGTCGCCCTCGCACTCGCCCTCTCCCTGCTGCCACCAGCGCTCGACACCGCTGGCGGCCCGAGCGACAAGCTCGTCCACTTCCTCGGCTACGCCCTGCTCACCCTGTGGTGGGCGCAACTCACGCGCCGGCGCCGGACGCTCGCGCTCGCCATCGTGCTCTTCAGCGGTGCGATCGAACTGCTCCAGGGTCTCACGCCCCAGCGTCAACCCGAATTGCTCGACCTCGCCGCCAACAGCGGCGGCGTCATGCTCGGCTGGCTCGCCGCGCGCCTCCTCGATCGCTCGCCGGCGTGCGGCTGCCTGCCGCGTTATCTCGCGGCGCTTCCCGCAACGCGCCGCTGAGGCTATAATCCCGCCGCACTGGGGCGGTAGCTCAGCTGGGAGAGCGTCGCGTTCGCAATGCGAAGGTCGGGAGTTCGATCCTCCTCCGCTCCACCAAGACAACACCCAAGCCAATCCGGCAAGAAGAGGATTGCGCTTGCAAGCCGAACCCGCCGGAAGGCAGGGTTCGGCTTTTTTAATCTCGGCAATTGCGCGCCTGCCAGGCCAGCAGCGCACCCAACCGATTCAGCGTCAACAGCCGAACGGGTGTGTAGCGCCAACGACGGCAACCGCCCATCAACCCTCGGGGCTGGCTCTTTACAGGCTCTAGACAAACCTCGGGACGTCGACGCCGTGCCGCTTTTGGCGGAAGCAGCGTGCTCCCACCGCTGCGCGCCCCCGGCAACACAAGCGAGCACCTCGATCTAGCTTGGCGCACGCAGGGCCATGAGCTGCACGACGAGTTCCGCGGTCGTCGAGGATACCCGCTCGCTCAACTCGGCCACCCGGGAGGCATCTCCGCGCATCTTTGCGGGGTCCCGGTTCGCGAACAGCGCCCGCTGATACGGTTCCCACTCGCGCCGAATTTGCGCCACGCCTGCCTTCATCCTCGCCGAGGCCAGCGGCGAATTTTCGATCTGGTTCAGTTCGGCGGTGAAACGCGCACGGCTGAGGTGCAATTCCAACTCGGCCGAGGCGTCGTACAGCCCCCAGGTACGATAGAAATAGAATTTGGCCATGCGCTGCAACAGCATGTGCTGGCGCCCGGCCATTCCGATCAAATGGTCGAATGGCGCACCGGTGACATGCTCGTAGGCCAATGTCGCGCTGTGCGCTGCCTCCTGTAGCGCCTCGTTGGCATCGTAGAATTCGACTGCATTCGCCTTGCTCGGTGCAGCCGCCAGCAGCGGCTTGCATTTCGTCCACACGCCTTCCAGCTTAGCGAGTGCGCTCCGCACGCTCGGGGTCGGCTGCTGAAACGCTTTCAGCCTTGCGAGATTGGATTCGAACTCCGTGATCGATTCCCGCAGGATCGTGCGGGCGTCGTCGGCCGCGACGCCCTGGCCCAGCATGAGATATGCCTTGGCCATGCGCTGCGAGAGCATGCGTTGACGTCCCGCCACATTCACAGCCGAGGTAGTTTCTACTCTGGTCGTCGCCGGCGTCGGCGCTTCGGCGTGGGCAGGCGATAGCGGTCCCGCAACGGTCAGCCGTATCGAGGGCGGTCCGGATTCGTCAGAACGACCGCCGACCATGAACAACAGGAGAAAAGCAGCTGCGCCGGTCAACACCCTTCCACCAAGGATTCCAGGGCGATCTTGTCGAGCGAATTCCATGGCTCTCCCCTGCAAAGGACGCGCGGGTGCGTGGGTGATTTCAAAGTAAGGACGTCGGATTAAGTGCTTCTTACGCAGCATCGACCGCGGCAAGCAGCGCCCGACCTCGAAGGCCAGCCGATTGGCAGCGCTTGGCCAAAGCAGCACTGAATACGTGTCTGGCTAAAAGATAGCAAAACACCATAGCGATATGAATCATGGGCCGCTGATCGTGCAAAAAAATCATCGGCTGCACGGGCCGTCCGACGGCCTCCCGAAACGGATTGATGGCCGCTCCCCCGGACGTAATGGATCACCGCGCCGCCCTCGTTTCTTCGTCACGCCTATCGCGCGAGCACTCAGACGCGCCGCCAACGGGTGCAGTGCGGGCTATTCAACCGCCGGTCAGCGTGCAGACGGGGTTCGGATCGACGCCGGCGACGACAGACCGTCGGCGGCCGCGCGGCGGCTGAAGCCGGCCGGTGCCGCAACCGACGTCGAGCAGGATTTGGCCGAGGTTCACATCGAGACCACGGACCGCGAGACGGTATGCGGCTGCCGGTCCAGCGCCCCGTGCGGCGTGGCGAATCAGGCGTCGAGTCGGCCGGGGCGACGACGTCAGCGAACTCGGCTGCCGGTCAGGTGGCGAGGGCCGCGCGCCGGAACTGCCGCTCGATCGCGATCGCCGCGAGCAAGGCCGCGAGCAGAAGCGGAATCACCGCGACGTTGAGCACGGCCCAGCCGAAGCGGTCGTAGAGCCAGCCCGCCGAGAGTGTCGCCAGCGCGGCGAAGCCGAAGACCGCGAACTCGTTGACCGCCTGCACCTTGAGCCGCTCGGCCGGGCGATAGCTCTGGGTCAGCAGCGTGGTGCCGCCGATGAACGCGAAATTCCAGCCGACGCCGAGCAGGACCAAGCCCGACAGGAAGTGCAGGAACTCGACCCCCGAGAGGACCAGGGCGACGTGGCCGAGCAGCAGGACGAAGCCCGCCTGCATGACGCGCGGTGCGCCGAAGCGCGCGATCAGCGCGCCGGTGAAGAAGGACGGCGCGAACATGCCGACGACGTGCCACTGGATCACCGGCGCGACGTCCGACTCGGGCAGGCCGCAGCCCAGGATCGCGAGCGGCGTCGCGGTCATCACCATGATCATGACCGCGTAGCCGATCGCCGCGCCGAAGATCGCGACGCCGAGCACGGGCTGGCGCAGGATGTCGGCGAGCGGGCGCGCGTGGCCGGTGTCCTGCTGCGCCTCCGGGGGCAGGCGCAGCAGCAGCAGCAGCGCGAAGGCGACGAGACTTAAGCCTGCCTGCGCCAGATACGAACCGACGAAGATCTGCCCCGCGACCCAGTCGCGCCCCCACACACCGAGCTGGGGGCCGAGGAAGGCCGCGACGACGCCGCCCGCGACGACCATGGAAATCGCCTTGCCGGCCCGCGCGGGCCCCGCGGCCTCGACGGCGGCGAAGCGGTAGTAGTTGGCGAAGCCCTGGTAGCTGCCGAGCAGGAAATTGCCGCCGACGAACACGGCGAAGTCGCTCTCGTAAAGCCCAAGCGCGCAGAGCAGGCTGCCGCCAATGCCGAGCAGCGCGCCGATCAGGAACCCGGGCCGGCGGCCCATGCGGCGCATGAGCATCGACGCCGGCATCGACGCGAACGCGGTGCCGACGACCATCGCTGCGACCGGCAGCGTCGCGAGCCCCCTGTCGGGCGCGAGCATGGCACCGAGCACCGCCGCGAGCGTCATCGACAGAACGATGGCCGACAGCATCAAGGCCTGGCTCGACGCGAGGATCAGGAGGTTGGCGCGGGAGGGGGTCTGCATGGGGCGACGGGGGTTCGAGGTGGACGGGCGGAGCTTACGCGCCCGCCAGCATGCGTTCCAGCGGCGCGTCGAGCGCATCGGCCAGTCGATCGAGGATCGCGTCGTCGACCCCGAGCGCTGTCAAGCGTGCGCATAGATCGGCGGGCATCAGGATGACCCCGTCGGCCGGCTGCACGGCCTGTCCGTTCATGAGCAGCGAAGGAAAACCCGCACCGTGGGCATCGCGGCGGGTGCTGAAGACCACTTCGGTGCGCGCCGCCAGATGCGTGGCAAGAACCTCCGCGTAGTCGGCGTAGAGCGCGCAGCGTCCGCCCGCCGGCCGCTGTGAGATGACACGCACGTCGAGATCCATCATTGAGCTCCGATCACGCTTTTCAGCAGGATATACGTGGCGACGAACAGCAGGAACACCGAGAAGGTGCGCTTGAGCATGTCCTGCGAAAAGCGGTGAGCGAGTCGCGTGCCGGCAAAGCTCGCGACGACGGTGACCGCGGTAAACCCGGCCATCAAGCCCCAGTTGATCGGAACAGCGCCGGTATAGCCGGCAAAGCCCGCGTAGGACTTCGCGGCGACGATGGCGAGCGAGGTGCCGACCGCGGTCTTCATCGGGATGCGCGAGAGCAGCACCAGCGCCGGAACGATCAGGAAACCGCCGCCGACACCGACCAGGCCGGTGAGTACGCCGACCCCGATGCCGTGCAGGGCCATATGCCCCATACAGGGAGAAAACAGCCCGCTGCAGGGCAGCGCCGCCGCACCGGCCGAGACGGAAAGATCGCCCGACGCGACGGCCGGGAGTCGGGCCGGCTTGAGCATGCGCCAGGCCGCGGCGTACATCACCAGAGCGAACACCGCGAGCTGGATCGCCACCGGCGTGACGACGCCGATCCGCGCCCCGGCATAGGTGCCGAGGACGCCGAACAAACCGAATACGGCGGCGACCGATACGTCCACATTGCCGCGCCGCCAGTTGTCGAGCGCGGCGATCGTCGCGGTCACGGCGACGATGCCGAGGCTCATGGCGATCGCCGACTTCGGTTCGACGTCGAGCAGGTAGAGAAGCGCCGGAGTCGCGATGATCGACCCGCCGCTGCCGAAGAGACCCAATACGATGCCGGTGGCCGCCCCGGCGACGCCCGCGAGGAAGTCCATACCCGCCCCCTTTTTAACTATTCAAACGACTATTTGAATAGTGCCGGCAACCCGGCGTCGCGTCAACCCGATGCGCGATGCCGGGGCGATCAGGGCTCCGCGTCGGGCGTTCCGGTGTCGACGGGGAAGCTCTCGGCCTTCCACTCGGGGAAACCGTCTTCGAGGCGGCGCGCCTGATAGCCGGCCTGACGCAGGGTCGCCACGGCGTCGAAGGCGAGCATGCAATAGGGGCCGCGGCAGTAGGCGACGATTTCCTGGCCCTGCGGCAGGGCCTCGAGGTGATGCGGCAACTCGTCGATCGGGATGTTGACCGCGCCGGGAATGTGTCCCGCCTGGTATTCGGCGGCAGGGCGTACGTCGATGACCATAGCCCCCCCGTCCTTGACCCGCGCCAGCAGTTCGCTGCGTCCGACGGGCGTGAGTGTGTCGCGCACGTCGAAATGCTCGCGCACGATACGGTCCACCTCGGCGAGGTGTTTCTCGGCGATGCGGCTGATGCTGCCCAGCAAGACCGGAATCTGATCGTCCGACAGGCGATAGATCACCTGCAAGCCTTCCTTGCGCGATTCCGCCAAGCCCGAATCGCGCAGGATCTGGAGGTGATGCGAGGTATTGGCGACCGACATGCCGGTCGCCTGCGCGAGGGCATCGACGCTCCGCTCGCCTTGGGCGAGTGCCTCGAGCAGTTCCAGTCGATTCGAACTCGCCAGCGACTTCGCGACGCGAGCGAACTGCTCGAAGAGTTTCTTCTTGGGGGTCATGGATGGAGACATTGGCGCGTGGCGGTAGCCGCGGAGCGGCCAGTGTACTGAACAAGCCGGCGCGGCGGGTCGAAGTTGGAACTGGCCGAACAAGGCGCCGACTCCGCGGGGATTAGCCTGCGTAGAGGCGCCGCCCGCAGCGACCAGACGGGGCGAGCGCGTCGAGGCTTCGTTTCATGGGGTTTCGCCCAGAGGCGTCAGTCAGCAGCAGGATTGAGCCTCGGATGAGTCTCCTCGCACGCCAGCAAGACGATGGCGCCCGAAACGAACATCGCGGCCGCGGTGAACCAGAAGCCCGCCTCGATCCCGCCCGCGAGGGCTGCAACCGCGCCGAGCAGCAGCGCGCCGATGCCGTAGCCGAGGTCGCGCCAGAAGCGGTAGATGCCGATCGCCGAGCCGCGCCAGTTGGGGTGGGCGATGTCGGACACCGCGGCCGAGAGCGTCGGATACAGCAGCGCCATGCCGAAGCCCATGACCGCGGCAGCGAAGGACCACCACAGCTCGCCCTCGCCCAGCAGAACGAGCGCGACGCCCGCGCCGCACAGCCACATGCCGGCGACGATCGGCTTCTTGCGGCCGATGCGGTCGGAGAGATGACCGGTGAGGAATTGCGCAATGCCCCAGACGAAGCCGTAAACGCCGACGACCCAGCCGATGCCGGCGAGCGAAAGGCCCTGCTGGTAGAGATAAACCGGAAAGAACACCCACACCAGCGCGTCGACGAATTTCTCGACCAGGCCGGCCTGGCTCACCGACGCGAGACGCGCGTCGCGCCACGACATCAGCGTGAACACCTCCCAGGTGCCGGGCTTGTCGGAGATGTTGGCCGGATAGCGCGGCTTCGGCCCATTCATCAAGCCGGCCGCGTGCTTCTTGCCTTCGGCCTGCGCCCAGGGCAGTGTGTCCTTGACCCACAAGAGCGTCAGCAGGCCGGCGAGCGCGACCACCGTCAGGCCGAAGAGCATCAGACCGTCGCGCGGTCCGTAGGCAGTCGCGAGGTAGCCGGTGACGATGCCGGCCACCGCGACGCCGAAGTAGCCGGAGAATTCGTTGAGGCCGATCGTCAGACCGCGCTGGTCGGCGCTCGTGAGGTCGAGCTTGGACGTCTGCGTCATCGACCAGGCCAGGCCCTGGTTGACGCCGAGCAGCACGGTCGCCGCGACGATCCAGCTCCACGACGGCGCGTAGAGGATCATGAACGGGATCGGCACCGCAGCGAGCCAGCCGAGGACCAGGACCTTTTTCCGCCCGATGCGCTCGGACAGCCGACCGGCGACGAAATTGAGCGTGCCCTTGACGAAGCCGAAGGCGGTGACGAAGGCCATCAGCATCATGAACGAGCCGCGGGCGACGCCGAACTCGGTCTCGGCGAGCGCCGGCACGACGGTGCGGAACATGCCGATCGTGAGCCCCACGAAGAACACCTGCACCAGCTGGTGGGCGAACTGGGCAAGGTTGTCGCGGATGCCGTAGCGGTAGTCCACGGCGTCGTGAACGGCCAGCATCTCAGCGGCCGAGGTTGAAGGCGACCATGCGATCCATTTCCGCCGGGCGCGGCGGGATCGATTCGGTCAGTGCGGCGACGAAGGCCGCGCGGTCCAGCGCGAGCATCGGATTCCAGCGCTTCTCGAAGCCGATCGTCGACATGGGCTTGCCCGACATGCCGGCGCCGCAGGCGCTGCCCGAGGTGTGACCCGGATAGAGCTCGACTTCGGCAGGCAGGCTCAGCAGGCGTTCGTGCACGGTGTCGTGGATCTGGCCGGCCATCTCGGCTTCCTTGCCGGCGAGGTCCGGACGGCCGGCGCTACCGACGAAGAGCGTGTCGCCGGTGAGCACGAACCACGGCGTTTCGGTACGCCGCTTGTCGGTCACGAGCAGGCAGACCGAGTCGGGCGTGTGGCCTGGGGTGTGGAGCACGTCGACGTAGACGTTGCCGACGTCGATGCGCTGGCCGTCCTTCAGGGGCGTGAACGGATAGGCGACCCGACCGGCATTCGACGCGTGCAGGCAGTAGGACGCGCCGCTCAGTTCGGCGAGCTTGCGGCCGCCCGAGAAATGATCGGCGTGCACGTGGGTGTCGATGACGTGGCTGATCTTCACGTCCTGCTTGGCGGCTTCGTCGAGGAACCACTGCTCGTCGCCGAGCACGGGGTCGACCGCGACGCCGACGTGGCAGGAGCCGCAGCCGAAGAGATACGAGAGCGTGGCGTCCTTGGCCAGCAGTTGACGGAAAAACATGGAGGTCTCCTTGGAATCGGTCTTGGGGACGGGCGAAGGCTCAGGATTCCGCGAGCGGCAGCCCCGCGGCCTGCCATTCGGGAACGCCGTCGGCGATCTTGTGTGCGCGGTAGCCGTGCTCCTTGAGCAAGGCCACGGCCTCCGCCGACATCATGCAGAACGGCCCGCGGCAGTAGGCGACGATGTCGCGGTCGGCGGGCAATTCCTTCAGGCGCTGGCGGATTTCCTCGAGCGGCATCGAACGCGCGAAGGGGAGATGGCCGGTGGCGTATTCGGCCGCGGGGCGCACGTCGATGACGACGACGTCGCCGCGCCGCGCCTTGGCGAGTAGCGAACGCCGCGTCTCGACGTCGAGTTTTTCCGGTGCGGCAAAGATGCGCTCCATCTCGACCTTGAGCTCGACCAGATGCTCCTCGGCGACCGTGCGCAGATCGACCCAGAGCGCGCTGACGTCGTCGCCGCTCAGCCGGTAGGCGACGAAGCGGCCTTCGCGCCGCGTCTCGACCAGGCGCGCTTCCTTGAGCACCTTGAGGTGGGCGCTCGCGAGCTTGACGTCGATCGCGGCCTCGCTCGCGAGCACTTCCACGGTCTTCTCGCCCTGCGCGAGGATTTCGAGCAGCTCGAGGCGCTTCGGGCTCGACACGGCGCGGCCGATGCGGGCCACCTGTTCGTAGAGCAGGTTCTTGAGTTCGCGTTTTTGCATGAATCGGATGTTCTAACGAACATTAGAATGTGTCAAGCAGCGGCTGCGGATCACCCCAACCGAGGTTCCGGCGCCCAGGGCGGAAGCCTTGCGAGCGGCTGTCGGCCCCTCAGGGCCGTAGTAACTTGGCGTTGATCGCGACGATCACGGTGCTCGCCGACATGAACACGGCCCCGACCGCAGGCGTGAGCAGCAGGCCCCAGGCGGCGCCGACCCCGGCCGCGAGCGGAATCGCGAAGCTGTTGTAGCCGGTCGCCCAGAGCAGGTTCTGGATCATCTTCGCGTAGGTCTTGCGCGACAGGCCAAGGATCGCGGCGACGTCGCGCGGGTCGTTGCTCACGAGCACGATGTCCGCGGCCTCGATCGCCACGTCGGTGCCGGCGCCGATCGCGACGCCGAGATCCGATTCGACGAGCGCCGGCGCGTCGTTGACACCATCGCCGACCATCGCGACGGTGAGTCCACGGGCCTTCACCTCGCGGATCTTTTCGGCTTTCTGCTCGGGCAGCACTTCGGCGAAATAGTCGTCGAGGCCGAGCTGCGCGGCGACGGTCTGCGCGACCGCACGCGAGTCGCCGGTCAGCATCATGCATTGCATGCCCATCGCCTTGAGCCGCGCGACCGCCGCCTTCGACTCGGCGCGGACGACGTCGGCGAGTCCGAACGCCGCGACCGCGCTTCCGTCGACGACGAGGAAGACCGTGGTCTTGCCCGCTGCGGCGAGCGCATCGAGCCGCGCATCGCGCGCCGCGATGCCGTGTTCGCGGAGGTAGCCCGGACTCACGACCTTGACGTCGCGGCCCTCGACCGTGGCCTGCGCACCGCGGCCGGTGAGGTTGCGGAAAGCGTCGGCCGGCGGCCATGCGAGCCCGCGCTCCTTCGCCGCGCGCACGATGCCCGCCGCGATCGGGTGCTCGGACTGGCTCTCGAGCGCCGCGGCCAGACGCAGCGCGGCGGCTTCGTCGAGGTCCGCCAGCAGCACTATGTCGGCGACGCCGAAGCGGCCTTCGGTCAGCGTGCCGGTCTTGTCGAAGACGACTGCGTCGAGCTTGCGCGCGCGCTCGAACGCCGCACGGTCCCGGACGAGCAGGCCGTGCGAGGCCGACATGCTCGTGCTCACCGCGACGACGAGCGGCACGGCCAGGCCGAGCGCGTGCGGACAGGCGATCACCATCACCGTGACTGCGCGCTCCATCGCGAAGGCGAAGTCACGGCCGAGCGCGAGCCACGCGAACAGCGTCGCGAGGCCGCCGCCGAGCGCGATCGCGGTCAGCCACTGCGCAGCGCGGTTGGCCAGGTCCTGGGTGCGCGAGCGCGATTCCTGCGCGCGGCGCACCAGGTCCATGACCTGCGACAGATAGGTCTGGCCGCCGGTTTTGCGGACCTCGAGCGTGATCGCACCGGCGCCGTTGACCGAGCCGCCGATCGCTTCGGCGCCATCGCCTTTCTCGACCGGCTTCGACTCGCCCGTCAGCATCGATTCGTCGAGGCTCGTCTCGCCCGCGACGATGATGCCGTCGGTCGGCACGCGTTCGCCGGGCTTGACCAGGATGCGGTCGCCGGGCGCGATGTCGCCGACCGGGATGTCCTCGCTTTGCCCTTCCGGCCCGAGGCGGTGCGCCTGGGCGGGCAGCAACCGCACCAGCGCCTCGAGCGCCCCCGACGCGCCGAGCACCGACTTCATTTCGATCCAGTGGCCGAGCAGCATGATGTCGATCAGGGTCGCGAGCTCCCAATAGAAGCCCATGCCCGGCAGGCCGAAGGTCACCGCGCTCGAATAGAAGTAGGCCGCGCTGATCGCCACCGCGATCAGCGTCATCATGCCGGGCCTGCGTTGCCGCAGTTCGTCGCCGAAGCCGCGGAGGAACGGCCAGCCGCCGTAGAAGTAGACGACGCTGGAAAACAGGAACAGAACGTAGCGATCGCCGCGAAAGCGCAGCGGGGCGGCAAGGCCGAGCATGTCCCAGAGGTCGGCCGACAAGGCCAGAATGGGCAGCGTCAGCACGAGCGCGACCCAGAAGCGGGTCCTGAAGTCGCTGACCATGCGCGCGTGATCGGCGTGGCCGCCATGCGCGACGCCGTGCCCGGCGTGCGCGCCGCCCCCATGCGGCGACGGGTGCACGTGACTCGCGGCCGCGTGCGTGGCAACCGCCCTTGCGTCGTTGGCGTGTTCGTCCATCTGCTTCTCCGGCCGTCGACCGAGGTCGCGCGCTATGCCGTCAGGTCGCGCTTCTTCTTCTCGAATTCCTGCTCGTCGATCTCGCCGCGCGCATAGCGCTCCCGGAGGATGTCGAGCGCGGGATCGCGGCCCGTACTCGAGCCGCGCTGGGGTGCTTTCGTCAACCACAGCACGAGCACGACGATCCCGGCCACCACCAGTACCCACCACAAGATCATGAAGATCCCCCCGAATCCGTAGCCGTGCATGAACCCATAATCGCCCCACATGAGCGTCTCCCGCCGCCGTTTCCTTCGTTCTAGCACCGGGAGCGCGTGACGTGGCTAGCGGTGCAAAAAGCACAGGGCAGCCGTGTAGAACTTGCACGCGTGCGATTCGCACGCGGTCTGCGCGAACGATTCCTGTCGCGCCGGGATCGCGGTGGCGCGCTGCGAGAGCGGTATCGCGGCGAAAGGCGGTCGGTTCGTTGATGCGGCGCGACGAGCCGGAACGCGATTTGCGGTGCGGAAACTCGGCGTCTCGCCGAGCCTCAGGGGAATCCCATGCATACCGAGTTTGCAAGCTGTATCAAGGCCTGTGACGAATGCGCCGCCGCCTGCGACCACTGCGCGACGGCCTGCCTCCAGGAAGCCGACCCCAAACCGATGGCGCGCTGCATCGCGCTCGACATCGACTGCGCCGCGATCTGCCGGCTCGCGTCGGGCTACATGGCGCGCGGCAGCGAATTCGCCCGCCGCATGTGCGCGATCTGCGCCGAGGTCTGCGAGGCCTGCGGCGCCGAATGCGCGAAGCATCAGCACGACCATTGCCAGGAATGCGCGCAGGCCTGCCGGCGCTGCGCCGAGGAGTGCCGCCGGATGGCCGCCTAGGCTGTCGGAAGCGGGCCCCGCAGGTCGCTCGCTTGCCGCGAGCGCGGCCTCCCCCTACCATGGCGCCCTCAAGGGAGGTAAACCATGAAAAAAATCGATACGCTCGTCTCGAGCGTTGCGCTCGCTGCTGCGCTCGCGACCCCGCATGCCCAAGCCTTCGACCTCTTCGGTCGCAAGGACGAAGCGCCGTTGCGCGAAGGCTATACCTGCTGCAACTTCCACTACGAGGACGACTGGATCAGCGACTCGAACTACGGTTCGCTGCCCTTCATCCCCGCGGGCACGCCGGTCAAGCTCAAGAGCTACGGCCGCTACCGCATGCACGTCGACATGGATGGCAAAGCCATGCGCATCGGCCAGGACTACGGCCGCGCCCAGGAGACGCTCGAGCAGTTCGCCGAAAAGATGATCGTCACCGCGGACCCGAAGGCCAAGATCGCCAAATATCCGGCGAACGTCCGCGCGGCGATCCGCCAAGGACAGATTGTGCCGGGCATGACCAAGGAACAGACGATCATCGCAGTCGGCTATCCGCAGACCGACGAGACGGTGTCGCTCGACGCGCCGATCTGGAACTACTGGGCGTCGAGCTTCGCCCCCTACCGCGTCGTCTGGGGCAAGGACGGCCGCATCAAGGCCATCCACACCGACCCGGTCACCGAATCGCGCATGGTCTACGCCAAGCCTGAATAAGGGGACGGGTATGGATGCGCAGCGAATATAATCGGGGGGCGCCCGACCCGTGCGGGCCCTCCCCAAGCAAACCGATGTCCAGTCATGTCTGAAGTCAACCAGGAATTGCAGAACGAGGTAGCCGAGCTGATCGTCTCGGCCCTCAACCTCGACACCCGTCCCGACGAAATCGCAGCCGACGCGCCGCTCTACGGCGAGGGCCTGGGGCTCGATTCGATCGACATCCTGGAAGTGGCGCTGGTCGTTTCCAAACGCTACGGCTTCCAGTTGCGCGCGGACAACGCGGACAACGTCCGCATCTTCAGTTCGCTCGCCAACCTGACCCGGCACATCGCGGCGAATCGCAGCAAATGAGGATCACGCCGGCCCGCGCCGCGCGCGGCGTCGCCATCGCGGGCGCGGTGATCGGCTACCCGGTGGCCGCGCACTACAGCACGACCGTGCCGGCCGCGCCGGCCGCGCTAGGCGTCGCGGTGTCGCTGCTGCCGTCGCTGCTGATTCTCGTGGCCCTCGCGTGGCGTTCGCCGCGGCGCGGTGCGGCGCTGCTCGTCTGCGGAGCGGTCGCGGCGCTGCTGTGGGGCTTCTGGGGCGCGCTCGAGCGCAATTTCAACTGGGTCTATTTCCTGCAGCACGCGGGCACCAACGTCATGCTTGCGCTGGCCTTCGGCGCGACGCTCGCGCGCGGGCGAAAGGCCTTGTGCACCCACTTCGCCGAAGCCGTGCACGGCGGCGCGCTCACGCCCGAGGTGCTGCGCTATACCCGCCAGGTCACCGCGGCCTGGACGCTGTTCTTCGTCGCGCTGAGCGTCGTTTCGAGCGTGCTTTTCTTCTTTTTCAGCATCGAGGCCTGGTCGGTCTTCGCCAACTTCCTGACCCTGCCGCTGGTGTTGCTGATGTTCGCGGCCGAATACGGCGTGCGGGTGCTCAAGCTGCCGAAGGTCGAACGCCACGGCATCCTGGACGGCATCCTCGCTTTCTGGAAAACGCCGCCGGGCACGTCCCCGCGCTGAGCGCCCCGACGCGATGCCGAGCCTGCCGCTTGTCGCCCACCGCCCCGACGCCGTTGTGGCATGGCGCGGCGCCACGCCGGTCACGGCCGCGCAGTTTGCCGGCGAGGTCGCCGCGCTCGCTGCGGCGCTGCCGCCCGGACGGCACGTCCTCAACCTCTGTCGCGACCGCTACCGTTTCGCCGTCGCCTTCGCGGCGTCGATCGTGAGCGCGCGCGTCAGCCTGCTGCCGCCGACCCATACGCCAGAGATGGTGCGCCAGATGCACGCGCGGGCGTCGGACTGCTTCTGCATCGTCGACCACGACGCGGACGTCGGCGCGATGCCGGTCTTCCGCTACCCCGAACTCGCTGCCGCCCCACCCGCCCAGGTTCCCGAAATCGACGTCACACAGGTCGTCGCCGAGGTCTTTACCTCGGGGTCGACCGGCACGCCGCTGCCGCACCCGAAACGCTGGGGCCCCCTCGTCGAGAACGTGCGCGCGGAGGCTGCGCGGCTCGGTGTCGGCCCCGGCCACGCGCTCGTCGGCACGGTCCCGCCGCAGCACATGTACGGGCTCGAGTCGACCGTGCTGATGCCGCTGCAGAGCGGGGCCGCCTTCCACGCCGGCCACCCGTTCTATCCGGCCGACGTCGCTGCCGCGCTCGCCGAATTGCCGCGGCCGCGCGCGCTCGTCACGACGCCTTATCACCTGCGCGCCCTGCTCGCAGCCGACGAGGTACTGCCCGCCGCCGATCTGCTCGTCTCCGCGACCGCGCCGCTGTCGGCGACGGTCGCGGCCGAGGCCGAGGCGCGTTTCGGCGCGCCGCTGTTCGAGATCTACGGCTGCACCGAGACCGGCCAGCTCGCGTCGCGCCGCCCCGCACTCGACGCGGCGTGGCAGACCCTCGGCGCGGTGCGCCTGCGGCGAGACGGCGAGTCGGCGTGGGCCGAGGGCGGTCACGTCGAACGCCCGACCCGTCTCGGCGACGTCGTCGAACTCGCGGACGAAGACGGGCGCCGTTTCCTGCTCCACGGCCGCCACGCCGACCTCGTCAACATCGCCGGCAAGCGCACGTCGCTCGCCTACCTGAATCACCAGCTTCACGCGATTCCGGGCGTGCGCGACGGCGCCTTCGTGCTGCCGCCGGACGACGCCGAGGCCAACCCCGAACGCGTACGACGCCTGAGCGCGCTCGTCGTCGCCCCCGACCTCACCCCGGCGGCGCTGATGCAAGCCTTGCGCGCGCGCATCGACCCGCTCTTTCTGCCGCGCCCGCTCGTCTTCGTCGACGCGCTGCCGCGCAACACCACGGGCAAGCTCGCGGCCGCCGCCGCACAAGCCCTGGTCGCGGAGGCCGGCGCGTGAGCGAGCACTCACTACCGCTGGCGATCGCGGCCGACCACGCGGCCTACGCCGGGCATTTCCCGGGCCGTCCGATCCTGCCCGGCGTCGTGCTGCTCGACGAGGCGCTGCACGCGCTCGCCGTGGCCGACGGGCGCAAGGCTGCGACCGGCCAGATCCGTGCGGCCAAATTCCTCAGCCCGGTCACGCCGGGCGAGGGCTTGCGTCTCGATTACGCCGAGACCGCGCCGGGCGTTTTCCGCTTCACGGTCGCGGCCGGCACGCGCACGGTCGCGAGCGGCGTCTTCGCGTTCGACGACCCCGGGAGCGCGGCATGAGCACGCCGGATCTGGCCGCTCGCGTCGAGTGGGCGCGACGTGGCGAGCGCAGCAACATGGCGATGCTGCGGATCATGACGTGGATTTCGCTGCGCCTCGGGCGACGCGTCGCGCGCGTCGTGCTGCGCGGCATCAGCGTTTATTTTCTGCTCTTCGCGCACGCCGCGCGGCGCGCGTCGCGCATCTATCTGGCACGCGCGCTCGGCCGGCCGCCGACGCTGCGTGACGTGTTCCGCCATTTCCACAGCTTTGCCGCGTGCATCCACGACCGCGTCTACCTCCTCAACGACCGCTTCGATCTGTTCGAGATCGAAATCCACGGCCGCGAGGCGATCGACGCCGTGCTCGCGCAGGGGCGCGGCGCCTTCCTGATGGGTGCACACCTCGGCAGCTTCGAGGTCCTGCGCGCGGCCGGCCGCCACCAGGCCGGGCTGCGCGTCGCGATGGTCATGTACGAAGACAACGCCCGCAAGATCAACCGCGCGCTCGCGGCGATCAACCCGGCCGCAGTGCGGGATGTGATCCCGCTCGGCCGGCTCGACTCGATGTTGCAGGTCGAAGCCGCGCTCGACGCCGGTGGCGTGCTCGGCATGCTCGGCGACCGCTCGCTCGACGCCGGCGCGACGCTCGCGCTGCCGTTTCTCGGACACAGCGCCGAATTCCCGCTCGGCGCGATGCGGCTCGCCGCGGTGCTCAAGCGTCCGGTCCTGCTCATGGCCGGGCTTTATCTGGGCGGCAACCGCTACGCGATCCATTTCGAGCCGCTCGCCGATTTCACCGCGCTCGCACGCGCCGACCGCGAGCGCGCCGTGAACCGGGCGGTCGCCGACTACGCCGCCTGCCTCGAGCGGCACTGCCGCGCGGCGCCCTACAACTGGTTCAATTTCTTCGATTTCTGGCGGCCGCCCGCCGAGCGAGGCCGCGCATGAAACTTTCCCGCCAGGCCCGGCGTCTGCTCGCCGCGGCCGTACTGGCCCTCGGCTGCGTCGGCGAGGTCGCGGCGCTCGACGTCGGCGAGCTCATGACGACGCTCGCGCACAGCACGCACGGCGCAGCGACCTTCACGGAAAAGAAATATCTCGCGATCCTCGACGCCCCGGTCGAGTCGTCGGGCGAACTGCGGTTCGTTCCGCCGGCGCGCCTCGAAAAGCTGACGTTGAAACCGAGCCGCGAACGCCTCGTGCTCGACGGCGACGTGCTTACGGTCGAACGCGGGCGGCGCACGCACGTGCTCGCGCTCAAGGACTACCCCGAGGTCGCGGGCATGATCGAAAGCATCCGCGCGACGCTCGCCGGCGACCGCAGCGCGCTCGAGCGCGTCTACCGGCTGAGCGTCTCCGGCAGCCGTGCGCGCTGGTCGCTCGCGCTCGTTCCGCTCGACGTCCGGATAGCCCGCGTCGTCGCGCGTATCCGCATCGACGGCGCCGAGGGTGAGGTCCGCACGGTCGAGATCGTGCAGGCCGACGGCGACCGCTCGGTCATGACGGTCGAGAAGGCGGCCGCCCCTTGAGCCGCAGCGGGCGACTCGCGCTTGCCGTGTGGCTCGTTTTCCTCGCGGCCTGCGGCTGGCTCGCGACCCGCGCCGACTACACGGCCGACCTCTCGGCCTTCCTGCCGCGCGCGCCGACGCCCGAACAGCAATTGCTCGTCGACCAGCTGAAGTCGGGCGTCGCCTCGCGCCTGATCCTGATCGGCATCGAAGGCGGCGACAGCACCGCGCGCGCGCGCGCCTCGCGCGAACTCGCGGCGAGGCTGCGCGCCGACCCGCGTTTCCTGCACATCGCGAACGGCGAGACGCCGGCACTGCAACGCGATCGCGAAATCCTGTTCGCGCATCGCTACGTGCTGAGCCCGGCGGTGGACGCCGGGCGCTTCACGGCCGAAGGGCTGCGCGCCGGCGTCGAGGACAGCCTCGGCCTGCTCGCAACCTCGACCGGGCTCGTCAGCAAGGCCTTGTTGCCGCGCGACCCGACCGGCGAATTCCTCCAGGTGCTCGACGCGCTCGAAGACGGACAGCAGCCCCGCCTTGTCGACGGGACGTGGGCCTCGCGCGACGGCACGCGCGCGCTGCTCCTCGCACGCACCCGCGCCGAAGGCGCCGACACCGATGGACAGGAGCAGGCTGTCGACGCCATCCGCAGCGCATTCGCGGCCGTAGGCGCGCCGCCGCTGCGCCTCGCGATGACCGGCCCCGGACCGTTCTCGGTAACCGCGCGCGCGACGATCAAGGACGAGGTCACGCTGCTCTCGGGCCTCGGCGCCCTTGCGATCGTCAGCCTGCTGCTCGCGGTGTATCGCTCGCCGCACGCGCTGCTGCTGAGTCTCGTGCCCGTGGTCTCGGGGGCGCTCGCCGGGGTCGCCGCGGTGAGCCTCGGCTTCGGCGTCGTGCACGGCGTCACGCTCGGCTTCGGCACGGCGCTGATCGGCGAAGCGGTCGACTATGCGATCTACCTGCTCATGCAATCGCGGCAGGCAGCGGCAGACCCGCGCGCGTCGACGAAGGCATTCTGGCCGACGGTGCGGATCGGCGTGCTGACCTCGGTCTTCGGCTTCGCCTCGCTGCTTTTCTCCGGCTTTCCCGGCCTCGCCCAGCTCGGCCTTTACGCGATCGCAGGGCTCGCCGCGGCCGCACTCGTCACGCGCTTCGTGCTGCCTCATCTGGTACCGGCGACGCTCGAGCCGCCCGCCGTCGATCGGCTCGGGCAGCGCCTGCTCGGCTGGAGCGAACGGGCACCACGGCTGCGCGGCATCGTGCTCGCTCTCTTCGTCGCCGCCTGTGGCGTCATCGCATTCGAGCACGGCGGTATGTGGAACCGCGAGCTCGCGGCCCTGAGCCCGGTTCCGGCCGCCGACCAGGCGCTCGATGCAGCGATGCGGGCCGACCTCGGTGCCCCCGACGTCGCCCACCTCGTGATCGTGAGCGCGCCGAGCGCGGAGGCCGCGCTCGCGGCGAGCGAACGCGCGGCGCGCGCGCTCGACGCGCTCGTCGCCGCCGGCACGATCGCGGGCTACGAAAGCCCGGCGCGCTACCTGCCGAGCGCGGCGACGCAGCGCGCGCGGCTGGCCGCGCTGCCGGACGACGCACAATTGCGCCAGCGCTTCGCCGCCGCGGCGGCCGGCCTGCCGCTGCGCGCCGAGCGTTTCGAGCCTTTCTTCGCGGACGTCGCGGCTGCGCGGCACGCGGCGTCCTTGACCCGTAGCGATCTCGAAGGCAGCGCGCTGGCCGCAGGCGTCGACGCCCTCCTGGTGCGCTCGTCCGGCGGCTGGACCGCCCTCATGCCCCTGCGCGCCGCGAACGGCGCGCTCGACGCAGCCGCGGTCAAGGCCGCGCTCGCCGCGGCCGGCGCCCACGACGCCCATTTCGTCGATCTCAAGCGCGAGTCCGATCGCCTGCACAGCGGCTATCTGCGCGAAGCGAGCCTGCTGTCGCTCGCTGGCCTCGCGGCGATCCTCGCGCTGCTCGGGGTCGTCACGCGTTCGCCGCGCCGCGTGTTCCATATCGTCGCGCCGCTCGCGGCGGCCGTCGCCGTCGTCGTCGCCGGCCTCGTGCTTGCCGGGCGGCCGCTCATCATCCTGCACCTGGTCGGCATGCTGCTGGTGGTCGCGGTCGGCTCGAACTACGCCCTGTTCTTCGACCAGGGTGCCGCCGCGGGCGGTGTCCAGGCGCGCACGCTGGTTTCGCTCTTGCTCGCCAGCGCGACGACGGTCGCGGGCTTCGGCGTGCTGGCGTTTTCGAGCGTGCCGGTGCTCAACGCGATCGGCACGACGGTCGGCCCCGGGGTGGTCCTCGCCCTGGTCTTTTCCGCGATCCTCGCGCGCCGCCCATGAACCCGCCGCCGCTCCATGCTCCACGTTCCTGGCGCCCGGCGCCGCTTCTGTGGACGACTTTCATGCTGCACGGCGGCGTCATCGGCTGGCTGCTCGCGGCGCCGCAGCATTGGCCCTGGGCGCTCGGTACGCTCGCGGTCAACCATCTGGCCTTGACCCTCGCCGGGTTGCTGCCGCGCAACGGCGCGCTCGGCCTCAACTGGTGGCGCCTGCCGCGCGCCGCATCCGCCGGACACGTCGCACTCACGATCGACGACGGTCCCGATCCCGAGGTCACCCCGCAGATCCTCGACCTGCTCGACCGCTACGCGGCGCGCGCGAGCTTTTTCTGCATCGGCGAAAAGGCGCTGCGCCACCCGGAGCTGTGCCGCGAGATCGTGCGCCGCGGCCACGCGATCGAGAACCACAGCCAGCACCACCGTCATCATTTTTCGCTGTTCGGCCCGCGGCGCATGGCGCGTGAAGTCGACGACGGCCAGGAGACCCTCGCCGCGCTGACCGGCGAGCGCCCGCTGTTCTTCCGTCCGACCGCCGGCCTGCGCAACCCCTTCCTCGAGCCCATCCTCGCGCGCTTGGGCCTGCGCCTCGCAAGCTGGACGCGCCGCGGCTACGACACGCGCAACCGCGACGCCGACGACGTGGCCCGCCGGCTGACCGCGACGCTCGCGGCGGGCGACATACTCCTGCTGCACGACGGCAACGCCGCGCGCACCGCAGCCGGAGAGCCCGTCATCCTCGCCGTGCTGCCGTGCGTCCTCGACGCGATCGCGGCCGCCGGCCTGCATTCCATCACCCTGCGCGCCGCGCTCGAACTCACCACTCGCCATGCCGACCGACATTCTGCGTAAACAGCTGATCGACCACGCCAGCGAACCCTACCGCCGCGCCGGCCGGTTCGCCTACCACTTCGCCCGCGGCAAGCTCGGCGGCGACCCGATGTTCTTCGCCTTGCTGCAGCGCAACCTGATTCCCGACCAGGCCCGCATCCTCGACCTAGGCTGCGGCCAGGGCCTGCTCGCCGCCTGGCTGTTCGCCGCGCGGACGCTGTTCGCGATGGGCAAATGGCCGCGCAACTGGTCGACGCCGCCGCAACCCGGCGAGATCCGCGGCATCGACCTGCTCGCCGCCGACGTCAGGCGCGCGCAGACCGCGCTCCCGGCGCCGGCGCGCTTCGAGCAGGGCGACATGCGCTACGCCGACTTCGGCCAGGCCGACGTCGTCGTCATCATGGACGTCCTGCACTACGTCGACCCCGCCGCCCAGGACGACGTATTGCGCCGCGTTCGCGCCGCGCTCGCGCCCGGCGGCCTGCTGCTGACGCGGGTCGGCGACGCCAGCGCGGGGCTCGCGTTCCGCCTCAGCAACTGGGTCGACCGCACGGTCGCCTTCTTCCGCGGGACCCGGCTGCCGCCGCTGCACTGCCGGCCGCTGCACGAGTGGGTGGCGGCGCTCGAAGCGCTCGGCTTCGCGGTCGAAACGGCGTCGATGAACGGCGACCTGCCCTTCGCTAACGTCATGCTGGTCGCCCGCCTGGGCGCGGCGGACGGGCCCGCGATCTAAGTTAGAATTTGCGCCCCGATCGAAGGCCGGCCGTGATTCCCCTCCATCTGTCCCACTTCACCGCGAGCAGTTGCCTCGGCGCCGGGCTCGACCCGACGCTCGCCGCGCTGCGCGCGGGACGCAGCGGCCTGGCGCCGTGCCGCTTCGAGACCGTGCACGACCTCGATACGCACATCGGCGAAGTCGCCGGCGTCGACGAAACGCCGCTGCCGGCGGACTTCGCCGAGCACGACTGCCGCAACAACCGCCTCGCCTGGCTCGGCCTGCAACAGGACGGCTTCGACGCTGCCGTGCGCGCCGCAATCGCGCGCCACGGCCGGCGCCGCGTCGGCGTCTTCCTCGGCACGAGCACGGCCGGCATCCTGCAGACCGAGCAGGCCTACCGCCGGCGCGACGCGGCGAGCGGCGCGCTGCCCGCGGACTTCGTCTACCGCACGACCCACAACACCTATTCGCTCGCCGGTTTCGTGCGCGCGCTCTACGGCATCGAAGGCCCGGCCGCCGTCGCCTCGACCGCGTGCTCGTCGGGCGCCAAGGTGTTCGCGAGCGCGCAACGCATGATCGCGACGGGCCTCATCGACGCGGCGATCGTCGGCGGCGTCGATTCGCTCTGCCTGACGACGCTCTACGGCTTCAATTCGCTCGAGCTGCTCTCGCCCGAGCCGTGCCGGCCCTTCGACGCCGGCCGCCGCGGCCTGTCGATCGGCGAGGCTGCTGCCTTCGCGCTGCTGGAAGCCGTGCCGGCGAGCCTCGACGCCGACGCCGTGCTGCTGCTCGGCGCGGGCGAAAGCTCGGACGCGCATCACATGTCCTCGCCGCATCCCGAAGGCGCGGGGGCGCGCCAGGCGATGGCGGCCACGCTGGCGGCAGCCGGCCTTGCCCCCGACCAGATCGACTACGTCAATCTCCACGGTACCGCAACGCCGAGCAACGACGCGGCCGAAGGCCGCGCGGTCGCTGCCTTGTTCGGCGACCGGGTCGCCTGCAGTTCGACCAAGGGCGCGACCGGCCACACGCTCGGCGCGGCTGGCGGCCTCGAGGCCGTGATCGCGGCGCTCGCGCTGCAGCACGGCTTCATGCCCGGCGGCGTCAATACCCGCACGCCCGACCCCGCGATTCCGGTCCGCTATCTGCGCACCAACACCGACGTCGCCCCGCGCCGCGTGCTGAGCAATTCCTTCGGCTTCGGCGGCACCAATTGCAGCCTCGTTCTGGGGCGGGCAGGCTGAGATGGCGGCGAGACTCAGCGTCTGGATCGAGGGCGTCGGCCTGCTCGGCCCCGGATTCGAGGACTGGGCCGGCGCACTGCCGGTTCTCGACGGGTCCTCGCCGTATGTCGCGCGCCCATTGAGCGCGCCTGTGCCGGCGTCCCTGCCGCCCGCCGAGCGCCGGCGTGTCGGCTTGAGCGTCAAGGTCGCGCTTGGCGTCGCCCACGCCGCGCTCGCCGCGGCCGACACGCCCGCCGCAGCAGTCGCAAGCGTATTCACCTCGTCGGGGGCCGACGGCGACAACTGCGACGCGATCTGCCAAGTCCTTGCCTCCGACGACCGGCACATTTCGCCGACCCGTTTCCACAATTCGGTCCACAACGCAGCGGCGGGCTACTGGGGCATCGCCTCGGGCGCGATGACACCGGCGTCGGTGCTCTGTGCCTACGACGCGAGCTTCGGCGCGGGCCTCATCGAGGCGCTCACGCTCGTCGCGAACGACGGCGCCGGCGTGCTGCTCGTCGCCTACGACGCGCCCTATCCCGAGCCGCTCAACGCCGCACGGCCGCTCCCTGCTGCCTTCGGCGTCGCACTCGCGCTCGCGCCGCAGCCCAGCGAACGTTCGCTCGCGCGGATCGAACTCGAACTGACCGACGCGCCCGCCGACATGCTGGCCGATCCCGCGCTCGAGGCGCTGCGCCGCGCGATCCCGGCCGCGCGCAGCCTGCCGCTGCTGCAAGCGCTCGCGGCGCGCCGGCGTGCCCGCGTCGTGCTCGACTATCTCGCGCCCCTAAGCCTCGCGCTTTCGCTCGAACCGGGGCCGCGCGCTTGAGCACGGCAGACGACACGGTCCTCGACCGCGGCTGGTTGCTGGCGCATATCCCGCACCAGGGCAGCATGTGTCTGCTCGAGCGCATCGACGCCTGGGACGCGACAAGCATCCGCTGCAGCGCGGGGAGCCACCGCGCGCCGGACAATCCCCTGCGCGCCCATGGCCGCCTCGGCGCGGCGAGCGGGATCGAGTACGCCGCGCAGGCAATGGCCGCGCACGGCGCGCTGCTCGCCGCGGCCGAGGCGGCGCCGCGCGCCGGCTATCTGGCGAGCGTGCGCGAAGTCGAGCTCAAGGTCGCGCGGCTCGACGACGTCGCAGGCGATCTCACGGTCCAGGCCGGGCGTGTCTCCGGCGACGACAACACGATCCTTTACCGTTTCAGCGTCGCCGGGCCGACCGGCCTGCTCGTGAGCGGACGCGCGATCGTCATGCTCGACGCTGAAAAAACCCGGAGTCCCCTATGAAACGCGCACTCGTGACCGGCGGCAGCGGCGGCATCGGCGCCGCGATCTGCCGGCGACTCGCCGCCGACAGCTGCCACGTCTACGTCCACGCCAACCGGAATCTCGCCAGGGCGAGCGCGCTCGCCGACGAAATCCGCGCGGCCGGCGGCGCGGCCGAAGCCGTCAGTTTCGACGTCACCGATGTCGCGGCATGCCGCGCGACGCTCGAGGCGCTGGTCGAGAGCGAGCCGATCCAGATCCTCGTCAACAATGCCGGCATCCACGACGACGCGGTATTCCCGGGGATGCGCGCCGAACAGTGGCATCGCGTGCTCGACGTCTCGCTCAACGGCTTCTTCAACGTGACCCAGCCGCTGACGCTGCCGATGATCCGCAGCCGCTGGGGGCGCATCGTCAACATCACCTCGGTCGCCGGGCTCACCGGCAACCGCGGGCAGGCCAACTACGCCGCGGCCAAGGGCGCGCTGCACGCCGCGACCAAATCGCTTTCGCTCGAACTCGCGAGCCGCGGCGTGACCGTCAACGCGGTCGCGCCGGGCGTGATCCGCACCGCGATGAGCGACGGCGTCTTCGACGACGCGTCCATCGCGGCGCTGGTGCCGATGAAGCGCGCCGGGCAGCCCGAAGACGTCGCCAGCGCCGTCGCATTCCTCGCCTCGGACCAGGCGAGCTACATCAGCGGGCAGGTGCTGTCGGTCAACGGAGGCATGATCTGAACGACGCCACCCGCGCGCTCGCCGTGCATCAGAGCGAAGCGCTGCTGTTCTTCACCCTGCTTCAACTGACCGTAATCGTGCTCGCCGCGCGCGCCGGCGGCGCGCTCGCACGGCGCGTCGGCCAATCGCCGGCGGTCGGCGAAATCATCGTCGGCATCCTGCTCGGACCCTCGCTGTTCGGCTGGCTCGCGCCGGATCTCTTCCGCACCGTCTTTCAGGCGTCGTCGCCTGAGCCGATGCAGGTCGTGTCGCAGATCGGTCTGGTGCTGCTGATGTTCCAGATCGGCCTCGAATTCGATTTCGCGCATCTCGCCGCGCGCAACAACCGGCGCGCCGTGCGCTACGTCGCGACGGCGAGCATGATCGCGCCCTTCGCGCTCGGCTTCGGTTTCGGCTACCTCAGCGCGCCGCTGCTGTCGCCGGGCGCCGACGTCCTCGGCTCGGCGCTGTTCGTCGGCACGGCATTTTCGATCACGGCGCTGCCGATCCTTGGCCGCATCATGATCGAGCTCGAGATCACGCGGCACCCGCTCGCGGTGATCGCGATCAGCGCGGCGGCGATCAACGACGTCGTCGGCTGGCTGCTGCTCGCCTTGGTCACCGCACTGACGCTCGCGCAGTTCAGCGCGGCGGGCTTCGCCCTCAAGCTGCTGCTCGTCGTCGGCTTCTTCGCCTGCTGGTGGTTCGTCGTCCGCCCGCTCATGAAACGCGTGATCCACGCGAGCCAGCGGGCGTCGGCAACGGTCAGCAAGGATAAAGGGCGCGACGGACTCAGCCACAATCTGCTGGGGGTCCTGTTCGCGGCGATCTTCCTGTCGGCGATCGCGACCTACCAGCTCGGCATTTTCGCGATCTTCGGCGGTTTCATGATGGGCGTCGTGCTCCACGACGAGCATGAACTCATCGCGGCGTGGCGCGAGCGCGTCGGCCATTTCGTGACGGTGTTCTTCCTGCCGGTGTTCTTCACCTACACCGGGCTGCGCACCGACATCGTCGGCCTCGATTCGGCCGAAGCCTGGGGCTGGTGCGCGCTGCTGATCGCGCTCGCCAGCCTCGGCAAGTTCGGCGCGAGCTATCTCGCCGCGCGCTGGGCGGGCCTGTCGCGCGACGAGAGCAAGGTGATCGGCATCATGATGAACACGCGGGCGCTGATGGAGCTCATCGTCATCAACGTCGGCTACGACCTCGGCGTGATTTCGCAGCAGCTCTTCACGATGCTCGTGCTGATGGCGATCTTCAGCACCGTCATCACGATGCCCGGCCTGCGGCGCTGGTTGCCGCGCATTGGCGTCGGCCTGCCCGCCGGCGCGTCGCCGCTGCCGCAGGCGGCCGCCCAGTCTTCGACGTCCTGAGCGCCGGCGGCCGGTTCAACCCGGCTTCACCGCCTGATATTCGGCGAGTATGGAAAGCGCGCGCGTCTCGACGTGCCGGCGCACGGCGAGGAAACCCGCGTCCTCGAGCGTCGCGATGACCCCGGCGGGCGGCACGCAGGCCTCGATCGTGTCCCAGTAGTAACGCCACAGCCGGGCCGATTCGGCGCTGCCGCCGACCAGGCGCGCGAGTACCGGCACGGCGCCCCGCATATAGGCCTTGAGCAGCGCGCGGCTCCAGGCGCGCTCGGGCTTGGTGATCTCGAGCAGGCACAGTCGGCCGCCCGGCCGGAGGACGCGGTGGAATTCGGCGAAGGCAGCCGACAGATCGCCGATGTGGCGCAGCGCGTAGCCCATGCTGAGGAAATCGAAGCTCGCGTCGGGAAACGGTATCGACTCGGCCCGGCCTTCGACCAGGCGGACGCCAGGCAGGTCCGCGGCCGCCATCATGCCGAGGCTCGGGTCGACGCCGACGACGAGCGCGGCATCGCCGACGCGCTTCACGGCTTCGCGCGCGACCAGACCGGTGCCGACGCCGACGTCGACGACGCGCATGCCCGGGGCGAGACCGGCGCGCTGCAGCGCCTGGCCGCGGTACCACGGCCCGCTGCCGAGGGCGAGCAGGCGGTCGATGCGGTCGTAGTCGGACGCCGTGCGATCGAACAGCGCGCCGACGAAACGTCGTCGCGCGTCTTCGTCGGCGTAGTAGTCGGTAAGCGGCGGGTGTGGCGCGCGCACGGGGGGGGCGGGATCGGACGGAGCGTTCATCGGGGGGCGGGACCTCGCGCCGTGAGGCGGCGCAACACGAGCAGCGGAAGACGCATGACGAAGCCTGCCATCAGGCGGATGTGCATCCACGTCAGCAAGGCGTTGTCGCGCAGGTAGTTGAAATGCGAGACGCCGCCTTCGGCGGCCGCGGGATACTTGACCGGGGCGGCCAGGTTGACCGGGCGTACGCCGCGCCAGCACAGCCGCACGACGGCTTCCGGGTCGAAATCGAAGCGCCGCATCCAGCGCTGCCCGCGCATGACGCGGCGCAGGGGTTCGATCGGATAGACGCGAAAGCCGTAGAGCGAGTCGCCGATTCCCATCCACAGCGTCTCGAGATTCGCCCACCCGTTCGAGACCTTGCGCCCGTGCACGCGCAGGGCCGGCGCGTCCGCGTCGAACACGGGAACGCCGAGCACCATGACGTCGGGCGCGGCCGCCGAGGCCGCCATGAAGGCCGGAATCAGTTGCGCGGGATGCTGGCCGTCCGAATCCATCGTCAGCACGTGGGTGTAGCCCGCCGCAGCGGCGCGATCGAGGCCGTGGAGCACGGCCGCGCCTTTGCCCTGATTACGCGACAGCCGCAGTACGTTCAAGCCCGGGTCGGCCGCGGCCATCTCCTGCAGTCGCTCGGCGCTGCCGTCGGTGCTGCCGTCGACGACGACCCACACCGGCGACCAGACCGCGCGCGCCGCGCGCACCGTTTCGTAGACGCGCGGGCCCGGGTTGTAGCTCGGGATGAGGACGAGATGGCTGGCCGAAGCCGCGGGCGGCGTCACGTCAGACGCGGACGCACGGGTTCGCTCGCCGGCGGCGCGTCGGGCAACAGGAAATGCGGCGCTTCGCGCAGCGCGTCGACGAAATAGCGCTCGAGCTCTTCGGTGAACGGCCCGGCTTTCTCCGGTGGCTCGAAGCGGCGGCCGAGGCGGACGCGATAGGTGATCGGCATGGCCGGCCGCCGGAACAGCGGCCAGCCTTTGCTAAGGTAGGCGGAGTCGGTCTCGATCAGCACGGTCTGGACCGGCACCCGGGCGCGCGCGGCGATCAACCCGGTCGTGCCGGTGCAAGGGTTGACCGGCCAGCGCCGCGTGCGCGTGCCTTCGGGGAAGAGCAGCAGATGACTGCCGTTCTGCAGCTCGGCGACGGCCTGACGGATCATGCTGAGCTGGGCGTCGTTGCGGATGTAGCCGGCGAGCCGCGCGCCCGCGCCGAGAAAGACGTTGTCGACGATGTCGGCCTTCATGATGCACGCCATCCTGGGCAAACGCGACAGCACCATCAGCGCGTCGAGCAGACAGGGATGGTTCGGCGCGATGATGAGCGGCCCTTCGTCGCGCAGCGCGTCGAGCGCGGAGAGATCGAAGCGGCAGGCGCCGATCGCCGACAAGGCGCCGAGGTAGATACGGAAACCGCTCGCGATCGCCCAGCGCCCGAGCGGGGTGGCCCAGCGCCGGGGCAGGACGTGGTAAAGCGGCACCGACAGCGTCGACCAGGTCAGCGAGATCGCACCGAGCAGCGCGAGACCGAACCACAGCGCGAAGTATTCGTAGAGCCGGTGCAGCACCGACTTCAACAGTCCCAACAGGGATGCCGCACCTGTCCTCACTCGTCCGCCTCGACCCGCGTCGACGATTCGCCGAGTATGAAGGCGACGCCGACGCCGGCGGCGAAATAGCTGTCGCGGCGCACCAGCGGGCTGTCGATGAAACCCGCGCCCTTGAGACTATCCCAGCGCGCGAACGCGCCGACCCAGTATTTCGGGTAACGCTTCGACAGCGCGGCGAGAAACTGCGTGCCGGCGTAGCCGCCCTCGGCGTCGAAGGCCGGGCGGTCGGCGGTCGCATACTGCGGCGCGACCGAATAGAAATAGTCGTGGTTGCGCTCGGAGCCGAACATCGGCCCTGCGAGGAGGCCGAGTTTCCAGCCGGCAAGCCCGGCCGGATCGGCGAGGTCGAGATTGACGCGCGGCGAGAACACCCAGCCGACGTCGTCCACGCCGCCCGCCACCGTGAGCGCCGCACGCAGCGGCAGCCGCAGGTCGAGCCGCCTGCGGCGGTCGGCACTGCGCCACAGCTTGAATTCGAGCGAAGGCCCGAGTTCGACCGTCGGCTGCAGATCGGGCATGCCCGCGCGCGCCTCGCTGTCGTCGCTGTTGACCGGCAGCGACGCGCCGACGCTGACGTTGAGCTCGACGTGTTCGCTGTCGAAAAAGGTACCGCGGATGCCGTCCCGGTCGGCCTTGAGAAAGGTGCCGCGATAGACGAAATACGGAAACGGAATCCCGTACAGGCTCGATTCGTCCGAACCCCGATAATCGGGGAAGGCCAGCGCGCTCATTCCGACACCGGCTTCCCAGAGCGGCTTGTCCGCCGCCCACGCGAAACCCGGTACGGCGGCCGCGACCAGGGCGGCCGCGGCGATCAAACGGATACGGCAGCGCACGGCGGTCTCCTCGTCAAAAATGCCTGCGCCCCGGGACCGAGCGCGTGGCCACCCGAGGCCTCGATCTCGACCAGAAGGTCGGCCCGGCAGACGTCGGCGAGCAGGAACACCGCGGTCACATCGGCGCCGACCGTACGGGCGAAGACGTCGCGCACGGTCGCGAGGTCTTCCACGCGGCGCACGTAGACCTTGTACGCGAGCGCATCGAGGCCGAAGCGCGCGGACGGCGTCCGGCGCGCGGCCTCGGCGGCCACGGCCGCGATGTTGCACAGCGATTCGCGCGTCTGCGCCGCGACGTCGCCGCGGTGCAGCGTCTCGTGGCCGACGATGCTCGCGGTGCCGGAAACGAACAGCATGTCCTGTCCGTCGAGCCGGACCAGACCGGCCCGCGAGAAGGTCGGGCTGCGCGGGCCGTAGGCGTCCGGATAATGATAGGCGCTGACCTGGCGCGGATTCTCGACGCTGGCGAGCGGCGCGCGCGCGGCGAGAAACGCGAGATGCAGCGGCCCGCCCGCCGAGCCGAGCGCGCAGGCGGCAGGCACCGTGCCGATGACCGCATGGCCGTGGGCGAGGAAGGCGTCCTGCCGGCCGACGTTGAACTGGCGATAGCGTTCGCTCGCGTGGTGCTCGGCATTGATCGCTGGGAAGTAGTTCCAGAAGCGCAACACGTCTCGGTAGCCCCGCGCTTCGAGCAGCGCGAACACCGACCCGTAGGCGGCCTCGGTCGCGGCCTGCAGCGGCGTCTTGCCGTCGTCGCCGGCGGCTTCGTCGAGTTCGACGCAGCCGAACAGCAGATTCGCGCCTTCGCGGTAGCGTATCGCCCCCGCGCGGCCCGGCTCGAGCGGCTCGCTGCAGCGCCAGATCTCGCATACCGGCGCCTGCCCGGGCGGCGACGCGATGTCGACGGCGAGTAGCGGCAGGTCCGGCAGCACGGGTGCGGCGGCGCGCGGCGCAAAGCAGATGCCACCGAGCACGTCCGCCAGCTCGCCGGGGCGGGCGTGCGCGAGACGCGAAGCCGGGAGGTAATCCAGTTGCAGCATGGTCGCGGTCAGCGCGCGCCCTCGACGTCTTCGACGTAGCGGATGTTGAAGCGCCGGCGCTTCCACGCCGCGAGCGTGCGCTTCAGTTGCCGCAGCGACGCGAGGTAGTAGATCGCCTTGAACATCCACAGCGAGGGCCAGATCGGCGTCTTGCCGAAAATGTCGCCCGCGAGCACCGAGAGCAGGGCTTCCTTAACGCGGAAAACGTTGTGCGGCGACATGAAGAGCTCGCGCATGGTCGGATTGGTCACGCGGTAGATGAACCACGAAAACTCGCGCGGCCCGTGCGTCATCACGCGGTCGAAACGCTTGAGCGCGCGGGCCGCACGGCGCGGTTCGCACAGGCACACGTCGATCGCGTCGGCGCCGGCGAAGGCGCTGTTCATCGCGAGCATCACGCCCGACGAAAACACCGGATCGACGAAGGCGTACGCGTCGCCGAGCAGCAGATAGGCCGCGCCGTGGCTGTGGTCGCAGGCGTAGGAAAAGTTACCGGTCGCCTCGACGTCGGAGACGAGCTCGGCGTCCTCGAGCCGCTCGGCGAGCGCCGGGCACAGCGCGATCTGATCGAGGAAGAACTCGCGCACCGGTTTGTCGCGCGCCTTGACGCGGTGCGGCCAGGTCACCGCGCCGACGCTCGTCGTGCCGTCGGCGAGCGGAATGAACCAGAACCAGCCGTGCTCGAACCAGAAGATCGTGATGTGGCCGGCCATCCTGCCGGGATTGCGCGTGGCGCCGCGGAAGTGCGCGTACAGGGCCGAACTGTTGTGTTTCGGGTTGCGCTGTTTCGCCTTCAGGCGATTGCCGAGCACGGTGTCGCGGCCGGTCGCATCGACCAGGAAGCGGCAGCGCCAGGTCTCGCGGCGGCCGTCCTCGTGTTCGGCAGCGACGACCGCGCCGGCGGCGCCGGGCAGCAGTTCGACTTCGCGAACGCGACACGCCTCGACCACCTCGGCGCCCCGCCGTGCCGCGTTGCGGATCAGGATCTCGTCGAACTCCGAACGGCGCACCTGATACGCGCTCGGCATCGTCTTGTTCCACGCGTCGGCGAACTCGAACGCCTGCCGATGTGTATGCCAGGGTGAGACGAACTCGGCCCCGTACTTGACCATGCCGATGGCTTCGACCTCGTTGCGCACGCCGAGCCGGTCGAGCAGCGGGAGGTTGGCGGGCAGGAGCGATTCGCCGATATGGAAACGCGGGTGGCGCGCCTTTTCGAGCAGCGTGACGCGATGGCCTTTTTCTGCCAGCAGCGCGGCGGCGGTCGACCCTGCAGGGCCGCCGCCCATGACGAGCACGTCGCAATGATGATCGGCGGTGTCGGGCAAGCGGGGGCCGTGGGACAAGAAGTTTCTCCGGTCGGCGACGGCTCCGGACGGCGGCCGCGGACGTTTTTATTTGAACGCGCGGATTTTACCGAAACGGGGTGACGAACGTTAGCCGGCGCCACCTCGCCGGCGCGGCTATGGTTCGGCGTCGCCGGACGCCCGCCGCGCGAGCGCGGCCTCGATGCGCGCTTCGAGCAGCGTCTCGATTTCGGGCTCGACGGGTATGACCGAGATGCCGCCGCTCGTCTCGAGCACGGCGTACTTGATCTGGTCCATGCGCTCGATGCCTTGGTGCTGGCGTGCGCTCTGCAGGATGTCGTCGCGCGAGACGTGGGTCTTCGTCAGGTGTTCCTCGATGACCTTGCCGCGGTCGACGAGCATGACCGGCATGCCTTCCATGGCCTTTTCCACCGATTTGAAACGCTTCTTGAGATACGACATCGCGACTTCGAGCATCACCAGCGTGAGGATGACCGCCATCCCGGTCGTCAGCGATTTGTCGTCGCCGACCAGCGCATTCTGCGTGGCCTCGCTGATGATCAGCAGGAGGATGAAGTCAAAGGTCGACAGCTCGCTCAGCATGCGCTTGCCGGTGAGTCGGAAAAGCACGAGCAGGAACAGGTAAATGACGAAGGCGCGGACGACGAATTCCATGGCGGCCCGCTACGGGTAGACAAACTGTCGGAACGCGACGCGCGCGCCGTCGCCCGCGGCGATCGAGCCACGCAGCGTGCCGACGCGTTCGGGCTGATAGTCGAAACTGAGCCGCAGCCGGGCGCCGCGACGCGCGTTGAAGACGAAGGTCGTCGCGCCGTCGGCGACGACCACGCGCTCGGGCTCGGGCGTGATCTCCTCGAGCCGGATGTCGCTCAGATAGGCACTGTCCAGGTGGATCTCGACCGTATCGGCGGCGGCCGTCGCGGCAACGCGCAACTGGTCGGGCGCGTGGCGGCGCGCGAATTTTTCGTACTCGAGCTGCAGCGAGCCGTCGTCCGGCGCGACCGCGGTCGTGCTGACCGGCCCCCCGCCGAGCACGCCGAAAAGGATCGCGGCCAGCGCGACGTAGAGCAGCGCCCAGGCGACACGCTTGACCCGCCACTCGCGCCGCTGGCGCTCGGGGTCGATGTCGATCTCGAGAGCGGGGTACTCCGTCCGTTCCATCGCGGATCCTCAAGACCAGGTTCCCGCAGTGACGCAAGCGCTGTGCCTGGCTTGGCATCCTTGCGGCCGGCGCGGCGGAACGAAAGCCCGCCGGCCGCGGCGCGTCCGCTGTAATGCGGGGAAACGCTTTGTAAGGATTGCAAGCACGCGACGGCCGGGCTTGAAGCGGCGGCCAGCGGATGTCAGTCGAGCGCGACCCAGACCGGCTGATGATCCGACGCCTCGGTTTCGGCGTCGACGCCGTAGTCGCTGAGCGCCGCGCTTAGCCCTTCGGTCGCGAAGACGAAGTCGAAACATTCGGGATGGTCGACGAAGTCGACCGGATGGATGCCGACGCTCGGCGGGTGCGGCACGCCCGGATGCAGCGCCGTCCAGGCGTCGACCCAGGCCGGCGTCGCGTCGGCGAACGGAGCGAGCAGCCGCGCGCGCTCGGCTGCCGACGGGGAAAAATTCATGTCGCCGCAGAGGATCGCCTGCGCCGGCCGCCCCTGGCTCGCGAACGGCCCGCCGCGCTCCTCCTCGGGCGCCGCCCATCGCGTCATTGCGCAGGCCTCGGCGTGCAGGTTCCGGATCGCCTCGATCTGCAGTTGGCGCTGGCCCTGCGAGTAGTACTCGAGGTGCGTCGTGAGCACGCGCAGCGGCCCCGCCTCGCGCAGGATCACCGCTTCGAGCAGCGCGCGCTGCATGCTCGGCACTCCGGCTTCGGGGCGCCAGGGCAGCGCGTGGCGCCACACCTGGCCGACCGGCAGGCGCGAGAAGATCGCGTTGCCGAACCGGCTGCGGCCGGACGCGCCCGGCACGTCGGTTGCGGCGACGTAGAGCGCCGTGTAGCCCGGCAGCGCCGCCGCGAGTTGCGCGAACTGGTCCTCGCCACGGCTGCCGGGCAGCGCCGGAAAGTTGACGGCGACCTCCTGCAGGCAGATGACGTCGAAGGCGCCCAGGTGTTCGATGGCCCGGACGAGGCGCGCGAGGTCGACCCGGCCGTCCATGCCCCGGCCCCACTGGATGTTCCAGCTCAGAAGCTTCATCGCACTTCGCCCCGCCCTGGGCGGTATGAGGACAGACGTTCTGAGCATAGGCATTCCGAGGCCGGGCTGGCCGACCGTGCCCGGCCGCGCCGAGGCCCTTGTTCGGGCAAGGTTTTCGGGGCCCGGCGCATTGCCCGGAGCGGCGGACAGGATTAAAATGTCGCACTTTTCGCCTGAATTTTTCGCGGCTTGCCCGATCCGATTGTGACGGGCAGGCCGCTGTTGCCTGAGCACACGGAACCATGGAACGACAAGCTTGGCTGGACGGGACGCTCTACTCGCCCGATTTCGAACAGGATAGCTGCGGCTTCGGCCTCATCGCGCAGATCGACAACCAGCCCAGTCACACGCTGGTGCAGAACGCGATCGGCTCGCTCGCCTGCATGACGCACCGCGGCGCGATCGCGGCCGACGGCCTGTCGGGCGATGGCTGCGGCCTGCTGTTCAAGAAACCCGACGCCTTCCTGCGCGCGGTCGCCGGTGACGCCGGATTCACGCTCGGCGAACTGTACGCCGCCGGCCTCGTCTTCCTGTCGCGCGACGCCGGCCCGCAGGCCCACGCGCGTGCCACGCTGAAGTCGGCGCTCGAAGCGCAGGGCCTCGTCGTCGCTGGCTTCCGCCTGGTGCCGACCGACCCGTCGGTGTGCGGCGAATCGGCGCTCGAGTCGCTGCCGCACTTCGAGCAGGTGTTCGTCAACGCGCCGACGGGACTTTCCGAGGACGACTTCGAGCGCAAGCTCTACATCGCCCGTCGCCAGGCCGAAAAAGCGCTCGACGCCGTCGATCCGGTGTTCTACCTGCCGACGCTGTCGTGCCGCGTCATCAGCTACAAGGGCCTCGTGATGCCGGCCAACCTGCCGGTCTTCTACCCCGATCTCAACGACGCGCGCTTCGCTTCGGCGCTCGTCGTCTTCCACCAGCGCTTCTCGACCAACACCTGGCCACAGTGGCGCCTCGCGCAACCCTTCCGCTACCTCGCGCACAACGGCGAGATCAACACCGTGCAGGGCAACCGCAACTGGAGCCGTGCGCGCGAGCAGAAGTTCGAGACGCCGCTGATCCCGGACATGGACGCGATCCGACCGATCGTCGGCACCAAGGGTTCTGACTCGATGAGCCTCGACAACATGGTCGAGGGTCTGGTCATGGGCGGCGCGGGGCTGTTCCGCGCGCTGCGCCTCGTGATCCCGCCGGCCTGGCAGAACGTCGAGGCGATGGATGCCGACATCCGCGCCTTCTACGAATACAACTCGATGCACATGGAGCCGTGGGACGGCCCCGCCGGGATTGTTTTGACGGACGGTCGTTACGCGGTCTGTACGCTCGACCGCAACGGCCTGCGGCCCGCGCGCTGGGTGCTGACCAAGGACCGCATCCTGACGATCGCGTCCGAAGTCGGCGTGTGGCAGGTCGATCCGGCCAACGTCGAGATGAAGGGGCGCGTGAAGCCCGGGCAGATGGTCGCCGCCGACCTCGAGACCGGCCGTCTCCTGATGCCCGAAGACATCGACAACGAATTGAAGGGCGCCCAGCCCTACCGCGAATGGCTCAAGGCGAGCGCGGTCAAGCTCGACCTGTCGATCGGCCAGGACGCCGACCTCGCGATCATGGACGCCGCGAGCCTGCTGACCCACCAGAAGCTCTTCAACGTGAGCTTCGAGGAGCGCGACCAGATCATCCGCGTGCTCGCCGAGGACGGCGCCGAGGCGATCGGCTCGATGGGCGACGATACGCCGATGGCCGTGTTGAGCCAGAAGGTGCGTTCGCCGTTCGACTACCTGCGCCAGCAGTTCGCGCAGGTCACCAATCCGCCGATCGACCCGATCCGCGAGGCGATCGTGATGTCGCTCGACACCGCCTTCGGCCCCGAGCGCAACCTGTTCAAGGAAAGCCCCGCGCACGCGCACCGCGTCGAGGTCCATTCGCCGCTGCTGTCGAAGGAAGCCTTCGACAAGCTCTTGAACCTGAACGACCCGGCGTTTGCCGCGACCACGCTCGATCTCCACTACGACCCGGCCTCGACCACGCTCGAAGCCGGGCTGCAGGCGCTCACCGCACGCGCGATCGAAGCGGTCAAGGGCGGCAAGGTCATTCTCGTGCTGTCCGACCGCAACATCGCGAAGAACCGCCTGCCGATCCACGCGCTGTTCGCGACCGGCGCCGTGCATCACGCGCTGATCAACGCCGGCCTGCGCTGCGACGCGAACATCGTCGTCGAGACCGGCACGGTCCGCGACCCGCACCACTACGCCTGCCTGATCGGCTACGGCGCGACCGCGGTCTACCCCTATCTGGCCTACCAGGTCATCGGCGAATTCGTGAAGAGCGGCGAAATCAAGCCCGGGCTCGAGAAGGCCCTCGCGAACTTCCGCAAGGGCATAGACAAGGGGCTCTACAAGGTGCTCTCGAAGATGGGCATCTCGCTCGTCGCGAGCTACCGCGGCGCGCAGTTGTTCGAGGCCATCGGGCTCCATGAAAGTGTGGTCGCGCTATGCCTGAAGGGCACGGTGTCGCGCATCTCGGGCGCCAACTTCGAGGACTTCGAGTCCGACCAGAAGCTCCTGCACAAGACCGCGTTCAACCCGCTGCGCCCGCTGTCGGCCGGCGGCCTGCTGAAATTCATGTTCGGCGAGGAGTTCCACGCCTACAATCCCGACGTCGTGCAGCAGCTGCAGAAGGCGGTGAAGACCGGCGACTACGCGGAATTCAAGAAATATTCCGAGATCGTCAACACGCGCCCGGTCGCGATGGTGCGCGACCTCATGAAGCTGAAGACCGGTTCGACGCCGATCCCGCTCGAGGAAGTCGAGCCGCTCGAGACGATCCTCAAGCGCTTCGACTCCGCCGGCATGTCCTTGGGCGCCTTGTCGCCCGAAGCGCACGAGGCGCTCGCCGAAGGCATGAACCGGATCGGCGGCCGCTCGAACTCGGGCGAAGGCGGCGAGGACCCCAGGCGCTACGGCACGGTCAAGACGTCCAAGATCAAGCAGGTCGCGTCGGGCCGCTTCGGCGTCACCGCGACCTACCTCGTCAACGCCGAGGTGCTGCAGATCAAGATCGCGCAGGGCGCCAAGCCCGGCGAGGGCGGCCAGCTCCCGGGCGACAAGGTGTCGCCGATGATCGCCAGCTTGCGTCACTGCAAGCCCGGGACCACGCTGATCTCGCCGCCGCCGCACCACGACATCTATTCGATCGAGGACCTCGCGCAGCTGATCTTCGACCTCAAGCAGGTCAATCCTGATGCGCTCGTGTCCGTCAAGCTCGTCGCCGAACCGGGTGTCGGCACGATCGCCGCGGGGGTGGCCAAGGCCTACGCCGACCTCATCACGATCTCGGGCTACGACGGCGGCACCGGCGCAAGCCCGCTGACCAGCGTGAAATATGCCGGCACGCCGTGGGAACTGGGTCTGTCGGAGGCGCAGCAGGTGCTGCGCGCAAATGGTTTGAGGGGAAGGGTGCGCGTGCAGACCGACGGCGGCCTGAAAACCGGCCTCGACGTCATCAAGGCCGCGATCCTCGGTGCCGAGTCGTTCGGCTTCGGCACCGGCCCGATGGTCGCGCTCGGCTGCAAGTACCTGCGCATCTGCCACCTCAACAACTGCGCGACCGGCATCGCAACGCAGAACGACACGCTCAGGAAGGAGCACTTCATCGGCCTGCCCGGGATGGTCGTGAACTACTTCAAGTTCGTCGCCGAGGAGACGCGCGAACTGATGGCCCAGCTCGGCGTTCGCTCGCTGACCGACCTCATCGGCCGTACCGACCTCCTGGAGCTCTCGCCCGGCGAAACGCCGCGCCAGGGCCGGCTCAAGCTCGACGTGCTGCTCTCGCAGGGTGACATTCCCGCCGACGCGCCGCGCTTCGCCCAGCAGGAACGCAATCCCTCGTTCGACAAGGGCGAGCTCGCCGAGAAGATGGTCGCCGACGCGATCGGCGCGATCAAGGCCGGGACACGGATCGAACTCGACTACGCGATTCGCAACATCAACCGCTCGATCGGCGCGCGCCTGTCGGGCGAAATCGCCAAGGCGCACGGCGCGAAGGGCCTGCCCGACGACACCATCCGCATCGGTCTCGCCGGCTCGGCCGGGCAGAGTTTCGGCGTGTGGAACCACAAGGGCCTGACCCTGACGCTCGAAGGCGACGCCAACGACTACGTCGGCAAGGGCATGGGCGGCGGCCGCCTCGTGATCTATCCGCCGTGCACGGCGACCTTCGAGGCCCACCGCAACACGCTGATCGGCAACACCTGCCTGTACGGCGCGACCGGCGGCGAACTCTACGCCGCGGGCATGGGCGGTGAGCGCTTCGGCGTGCGCAACTCCGGCGCGCTCGCGGTCGTCGAAGGCATCGGCGACCACGGCTGCGAATACATGACCGGCGGCACCGTGATCGTGCTCGGCGACACCGGGCTCAACTTCGGCGCCGGCATGTCGGGCGGCATGGCCTTCGTGATCGACGAGGCCGGCGACTTCATGTCCAAGGCGAACAAGGAAATGATCGAACTGACGCGCATCACGAGCGTCGAGACCGAGCCTTACCGCATCTTCCTCAGGGGCCAGGTCGAGCGCCACCTCGCGCTGACTGGCAGCGCGCGCGCGCGCGAAATCCTCGCCGACTTCGACGCGGCCCTGGCGAAGGCCTGGCTGGTCAAGCCGAAGCGCATTTCGATCGAAGACCTGGTCGAGGATCTGCCCGGCCAGCAACGTGAAGTATTGGAAGCATAATGGGTGACGTATTCCAGTTCCTGAAGCAGTCGCGCCGCGACGGCGCGAAGACGCCTGCCGACGTGCGCAAGCATGAATTCCGCGAGATCTACGCGCTGATGGACCCGGCGCACGCGCAGGAGCAGGCCGACCGCTGCCTCGGCTGCGGCAACCCCTACTGCGAGTGGAAGTGCCCGGTGCACAACTACATCCCGAACTGGCTCAAGCTCGTGAACGAAGGCCGCCTGTTCGAGGCGGCCGAACTCTCGCACCAGACCAATTCGCTGCCCGAGGTGTGCGGCCGCGTGTGTCCGCAGGACCGGCTCTGCGAAGGCGCCTGCACGCTCAACACCGACGGCTTCGGTGAAGCGGTCGGCGGCGGCCCGAACACGGGCGGCTTCGGCGCGGTCACGATCGGCCAGATCGAGCGCTACATTTCCGAGGAGGCATTCAAGGCCGGCTGGCGGCCCGACCTCTCGAACGTCGTGCCGAGCGGCAGGAGGGTCGCCGTGATCGGCGCAGGCCCGGCCGGCCTCGCCTGCGCCGACGTGCTTGCGCGCAACGGCGTGCAAGCGGTGGTCTACGACCGCTACGACGCGATCGGCGGCCTGCTGACCTTCGGCATCCCCGAGTTCAAGATGGAAAAGACCGTCATGACCCGCCGCCGCGAGGTATTCGAGGGCATGGGCATCGAATTCCGTCTCAACACCGAGGTCGGCCGCGACGTCTCGATGCAGACCTTGCTCGACGAATACGACGCCGTATTCATGGGCATGGGCACCTACACCTACATGAAGGGCGGCTTCCCGGGCGAGGACCTGCCGGGCGTGCTCGAAGCGCTGCCCTTCCTGATTTCCAACGTCCGCCAATGCCTCGAACTCGCCGGTCCGGACGAGGCCTTCCACGACATGAAGGGCAAGCGCGTCGTCGTCCTCGGCGGCGGCGACACGGCGATGGACTGCAACCGCACGAGCATCCGCCAGGGCGCGGCGTCCGTCGTCTGCGCCTACCGGCGCGACGAGAAGAACATGCCCGGCTCCAAGCGCGAAGTCGCCAACGCCAAGGAAGAAGGCGTGCAATTCCTGTGGAACCGCCAGCCGGTCGAGATCGTAGGCAACGGCCGCGTCGAGGGCGTCAAGCTCGTCACGACCGAACTCGGCCCGCCCGACGCGCGCGGCCGCCGCACGCCGGTCGTCATTCCGGGTTCTGAGGAAATCATCGCAGCCGACCACGTCATAGTCGCCTTCGGCTTCCGCCCGAACCCGCAGCCCTGGTTCGCCGAGCACGCGATCGCGACCGACCCCGCCGGGCGTGTCATCGCGAGCGGCCAGGCGCACCCCTACCAGACCGCCAACCCCAAGGTCTTCGCCGGCGGCGACATGGTCCGCGGTTCCGACCTCGTCGTGACCGCGGTGTGGGAAGGCCGCGAGGCCGCCAAGGGTATCCTCGCCTACCTCGAGATCTAGCATCGCCCGCGCGCCGGCGGCTGCCGGCGCGCGAACCGGGTATGCTGCGACAATGTCCGCGCCTTCAGCCCGCATGCTTTCCGGTCCCTATTACCCGCGCTCGTTCACGATCCTCGTGATCGCCGCCATGGGCGTGCTCATCGTGCCGCTCGCGAGCGGGCTCATCAACGCAGTGCACGTGCTGCAGGGCGTGCTCGACACCCAGCGGCAGTTCACGCGCGACAGCCTCGCGGTCACGCGCGACGTGCGCCAGGTCGTCGACTCGGTCAGCCAGCTGCAGCGCGCGGCCGGGCAGTACCACCTGCTCCAGGACAAGGAGTTCGGTCCGGCGCTGCACGCGCGCTTCGACGCGCTGCAGAAGCAGCTCGCCGAACTCGAGCCGCGCCTGAGCGACCCGCTCGCGCGCAGCACGCTGGCGACGCTGCGCACGCGCAGCCTCGCGCTCTACCGCACGCTGCAGCCCGGCCGCTTTCTCGACAGCGAGCGTTTCCACGCGCTCGACCCGGCCTTCGACGATCTGCACGTCGGCGCCGAAAACCTGCTGCACGAGGCCGACACCGCGGTCGAGGGAGAACTGCAAGTACTCGAGGCAACCGTGCAAGCGACGCAACAACGCCTGATTGCGCTCGGGCTCGCGCTGATCCCGCTGACGCTGCTCCTCGCGGCCGTGTTTTCCTGGCTCATCAACCGCCCGATCAAGCAGCTCAAGGCCTCGATCCAGCAGCTCGGACAGGCCGATCTCGGCCCGCTGCCCGCGATCAGCGGGCCGCAGGACATCGTCGAACTCGGGCGCGAGATGGACTGGCTGCGCCAGCGCCTGCAGGCGCTCGAGGAACAGAAACTGCAGTTCCTGCGCCAGGTCTCGCACGAACTCAAGACCCCGCTGGCCTCGCTGCGCGAAGGCGTCGCCCTGCTCGGCGACGAACTCGCCGGCAGCCTCAATCCGCGTCAGCGCGCGATCGTGACGATCATGGATACCGGCAGCCGCGACCTGCAGCAGCGCATCGAGGATCTGCTCCGCTACGGCAACCTCCAGGATGCGCGCCCGCCCGCGGTGCCGGTGGCGCTAGCCGAGGCGCTCGCGAGCGTGCTCGAACGCCAGCGCCTCGCGCTCGAGGCGCGCCGCATCGTGGTCGAGACCGAATTCGCGGCGCCCGCCGTGCTCGCCGATCGCGCACTGCTCGAAACCGTGCTCGACAACCTGCTCTCGAATGCGGTCAAATTCAGCCCGGACGAGGGACGCATCCTGGTCAGGAGCGAAGTCGCCGACGACGCCGTCGTGCTCTGGTTCTGCGACCAGGGCGAAGGCATCCCCGAAGCCTTGCGCGCCCGCGTCTTCGAGCCCTTCTTCCAGGGTCCGCGCCAGCCCGCGAGCACGGTCAAGGGCAGCGGGCTCGGCCTGTCGATCGTGCGCGAATCGGTGCTCGCCGCCGGCGGCGCGATCGGCATCGTCGACGCACCGCCCTGGTCCACCTGTTTCCGTCTAAGCCTGCCGCTCCCACCATGAAGCTGAAATTCCTCTCCATCGCCATGCTCTCGCTGCTGCTCGCGGCCTGCGCCGCGACCCGTCCGCCCGAACGTGCGCCCGCACGGGACTGTCCGCCGGCGAACGACTGGCTGATCGTCGACGACGCGGCGCGAAGCGCGGCGCGCACGACGCCGCCGGCCGACGCGGCCGCGCGGGTCGGCTCGCGCGGCGCCCAACTCCTCGACGAATTGTTCCGCGTCGCGAGCCTCTCGCCCGAACAACGCCGGCGCGACCTCGGTGCGCTCGAGGCGCAGCGGCGGCTCGACGACACCCGGCGCTTCCAGCTTGCCGCGCTGCTCGAGCGCGAGGACAGCATCGAGGCGCTCGACCGCAGCCTGAAGACGCTGAACTCGCTCGTGGAAATCGATGTCCATGCGCAAATCCTGGTCGAGCTGATGAAGAAATCCCTCAAGGCCCGCATCGAACTCAAGCAGCAGAACGCACGCGTCCACGAACTGCAGGAGAAACTCGAGCAGATCAAGGCGCTCGAGAAATCGCTGCAGCAGCGCGGCGTCGTGCCGAAAGCGCCATGAAGAAGCTGACCATCCTCGTCGTCGACGATGACGCCGCGCTGCGCGAGCTGATCACGCTGCGGCTCGAAGCGAACGGGTTTCGCGTGGTCGCCGTCGACAGCGGCGAGGCCGCGCTCGCGCAGCTCGCGCTGGCGCGGCCGGACGCCGTGCTGACCGACCTGCAGATGGCCGGCATGGACGGCATGGCGCTGTTCCGCGCGATACAGGCGCGCGATCCTGCGCTGCCCGTCGTCGTGCTGACCGCGCACGGAACCATTCCCGACGCGGTCGCGGCGACCCAGCAAGGGCTGTTCGGCTATCTGACCAAGCCCTACGACGCGCCGACGCTGATCGAACTCCTGAAGCGCGCGACCCGCCTGGGCGTAAGCGCCGCGGAGGTCGCGGACGACTGGCGCGCCGAAATCATCACCGCCAGCCCGGCGATGGAAGCCTTGCTGGCCGAGGCGCGGCTCGCCGCGCAGAGCGAAGCCTCGCTGCTGATCCAGGGCGAATCCGGCACCGGCAAGGAGTTGCTCGCGCGGGCCATCCACCGCGCCAGCCCGCGCCGCGCCAAGCCATTCGTCGCGATCAACTGCGGCGCGATCCCGGCCGAACTGCTCGAATCCGAGCTCTTCGGCCACCTCAAGGGCGCCTTCACGGGCGCGGCGCGCGACAATCCGGGCCTCTTCATGAGCGCGCAGGGCGGCACGGTGTTTCTCGACGAGATCGGCGACATGCCGCTGCCGCTGCAGGTCAAGCTCCTGCGCGTCCTGCAGGAAGGCGAGGTGCGTCCGGTGGGGGCGACCGAGACGCGCCCGGTCGACGTGCGCATCCTCTCGGCGACACACAGGAACCTCGAGGATGCCATCGGCAGCGGCGAATTCCGCGAGGACCTCTACTACCGTCTCAACGTCGTCAACCTCATGCTGCCGCCGCTGCGCGAGCGGCGCGAGGACATTCCGCTGCTGGCGCAGCATTTCCTCGCCGAGCTGACCGAGAAATACGACCGTCGTGTACGCGGCTTCGCCCCCGACGCGCTCGACATGCTGGCCGCCGCCGATTGGCCGGGCAACATCCGCCAGCTGCGCAACGTGCTCGAACAGTGCGTCGCCCTCTGTACGACGCCGACGATCCCCGGCAGCCTCGTCGCGCGCGCACTGCGCGAGAAACCGGCGGAGATTCAGCCGCTCGCCGAAGCCCGCGCCGCCTTCGAGCGCGACTATCTCATCTCCCTGCTCAAGCTCACGCGCGGCCAGGTCAGCGAAGTCGCGCGGCTCGCCGGACGCAACCGCACCGAGGTCTACCGGCTGCTGCAGCGTCACGGCCTGACGCCCGCGCTGTTCAAGGATCGCGACGACGCGCCCTGAGCGTCTTCGCCGGGCGACAGCGCCGGGCGGCCTTAGCGCTAACGGCTCGACCCGTCACGGCACAATGGATTGATTCTCAAGGGGAAAACGGCCCTGGCACGTCCTCTGCATCGGAACGACGCATCCCTTCGGGGCTCAGTCATTTTGAAAGGAGAACGCCATGTTCGGATGGGCTATCACGTTTCTGGTCATTGCCATTGCGGCAGGCATCTTCGGCTTCGCCGGCCTCGCCGGGACGGCTGCCTGGATCGCAAAGGTCCTGTTCGTCGTGGGTCTGGCGGCCGTCCTCATCATGCTGGTGATGGGTCGCCGGCCGCCCACGGTCTAGTCAATTCGTAACATCCCGGGGAGCTGCGGCTCCCCTTTTTTTCGTCCCGAAGCCGCGCTCGCCGCGCTTGTCGCAAAACGCAGACAAAAAACCGCCGTACAAACAAGCGCTTGGGGCATCGCGCAGCGGGGTGTCACCGCAGCGCGACAGATCACCTGTGGCGGCCGGTGCCGTTTTCGCCGGCGGTCGGGGCAGATCGCCGCAAGCCATTGAATATAAATTGAAAAAGCCGCCTGGCACGGTTGTCGCTGTATCCCACCCCGAGTGCATTTTGCATTCACTCAACTCGTTACACAGGAGATAGCTATGAAATCGCTTAATCAGCGCGTAATGACTATGGCATTCGTCGGTCTGTTCTCGGCCGTTTCGGGCTCGGTCCTGGCCGCCGGCGCCTCGTCGGCGTTCAAGAGCTATGACGCGAACAGCGACGGCAAGGTCAGCATGGACGAATACGAGGCTCAAGGCGGAACCAAGAGCACGTTCGGCACGATCGACGCGGACGGCAGCAAGAGCCTGAGCAAGGACGAGTTCGCCAAGATCGAATCGGGCTCGGGCTACTCGGGTTCGACCGGCAGCTCGGGCGCGGACGACAGCATGTCCGCTCCGACTGACGACGGCACCGCCGGCGGCTCGTCCACCACCCCGGCGGTTCCCGCCACCCCCGCCTCGCCCAGCTCGGGCGGCGGCATGTAAGCAGTACCTCTATCGCCCCACCAGCGATCGATCCGACTTGTGAGTTCGACACCCGCCGTCTGCCCGGCGCACCCACACCGGGCAGCCGCGGCGGGCCAATTGGCGCAGTCGCGCAGAGACCCATAAAGACATACCTTGCAACACCCTTCGCTCCGGTCGCGGACGCGAAGCGATTATCCGTGCGTCCCGGGCGCTCATTTGCCCGGACGACATCAACGATGAGGAATGACATGCATTTGATCAGCAGACATCTCAACGATGAACATATGCGGCTGTACGAATGGAGCGGCGCCGGGACCGGCATGTCCCACCAGGTCGATTTTCGTCCGAAGCGCAGTCATTCGTGGCATGCGTCCTACGCCGTGCTGGCCGTGCTGACCAGCCTATTGATCCTGAATGGTTGCAACGACACCGGGCCCACTCAGGAAGCGAGCGAGCAGGCCGAGCGTGCCGTGCGCGAAATGGAAGAGACCGCGGCCCTCGCGGCCGTCCCGCCTGAGGGGCGCGATCGGACGGACGCCCCGTCGCCGACCAGGGAGCCCGGCGAATAGAGGGGCCGCCCTGATAGCGTGCAGAAAGAAAAAGGCCGGCGAATGCCGGCCTTTTTCATGGTGACACGCCTGCGGCGATCAGAAGCTGTAGCTGTACATCAACTGCCAATTGATCTGGCTGTGCTCGATCACCATGCCGCCGTTGCCACCCATCAAGGGCGAAGGCCCCGTGCCCGTCACGGTCACTTCGGGCACGTAGCTGACCGCAAAATTGACCTGCGAGTGCTGATCGAAGACGTAGCCGAAGCCGGCCGTGTAGTGGCGTTCGGTCGTCGCCGGCCAGAGGTAGTTCACGAGGTCGCTGGGGATCGGGTTCTCGCCGTAGTTGTAGCCGATGCGCCCCGTGAAGGCGTCGGTGAAGCGGTAGGCGAGACCGAGCGAGACGACGAGCTGGTCTTCCCAGTCCTGCCGGAACGGCACGTCGCCGCCCGGCGTGTGGATGGTGACCGTGTTCATGCTCGCGCCCCACAGCAATTCCTTGACGTCGGCGGCGACCAGCAGCCGGTCGTTCGCCTGCCAGGCCAGGCCGAGTCCGACGACGGCGGGCATGTCGAAGCCCTCGACTTCGTAGCCGCCGTCCTCGAGATCGGGAAGATTGCCGGCGGTCTGATAGACACCGCCCAGCGTCAGCCCGGGGTTCAGCTTGTAGGTAAAGCCGAGCTTGCCCGCGACGCCGTAACCTTTGGCCTGACCGCTGAAGTCGCTCGTGTCCTTGAAGTTGATGTTCGCCATTTGCGCGACAAGATCCATGCCGCCCCAGACGAGGTCGACGCTGCCGCCGATGTTGAAGCGCTCGTTCACGCTGTAGGTCAGCGGAAAGATCACGCGGCCGACGCTGACCTGGGCGAGGTCGCCGTTCGCGTACTCGGTCCCCATGCCGCCCTGGCCGTAGATACCGAAGCCGTAAGCAAACTTGCCCTCTTTCTTGACGTAGCCGAAGGCCGGCATGTAGAAGGCGTCGGCCTCGGATTTGCCCATGCCCATCGAGGTTTCGACGTCCGGACCGACGAAACCGAGCATCAGATCGATGCGGCTGCCGTCGGCCATGAGGCCAAGCGTGGCGGGATTGTTGGCCAGCGCCGCCGTGCCGTTGTCGTAGGCCATGGCGGCGCCGCCCATGCCGGTCGCGACCGGGCCGTAGCCATCCATGAGCATGCCGTTGGTGGCGAGCGCCGATCCGGGCAAAGCGAATACCGCCGCGGCGACGCCGGCCGCGAGTTTACTGAGTTGCATGAAGTCTCCTGAGGTGTGGTTCTAGACGCGCAAAGCCAAAAATTCTAAAGGATTAACGGTGCCGGAGTCGCGCGCTGAAGGCCTTTTTGACGCCAAAGCCGGGTATTTCGCGCGACGTGTTGCGCCGTAACATCGCGTTACCGAGCGTTACGCGCGCCACACACGCCCCTTACACCGTGTTTTTAGAGTGGGAAACGTCGGGACCTGTCCGACTTTCGCTGAACTTTCCCTGAAAGGAACACGCCATGAAACCCAGCTTCACCAAAACCTCCCTTGGTCTCATCACCCTCGCCACGCTCGCCCTGGGGGCCGGCAGCGCCGCCGCCGGGTGGCAGACGCCCCGCGCCCAGCCCCACTTGCACGCGGTCGAGGCCCGTCAGGACCGGCAGCACCAGCGCATCCACGCCGGCCGCGAGAACGGCGAGCTGACGCGCGGCGAATTCCGCCGCCTGCAGCGGGAGCAACGCGAGATCCACGGGCTGGCCCGCCATTTCGCGGCCGACGGCGCTATCGACGCGCGCGAGCAGCGCCGTCTCGACCGTAGGCTCGACCGCGCGAGCCACCACATCCGCAGCGCACGGCACGACCACGACCGGCTCGCAAGCGGCACGCCCTACAGTCGGCACGCCTGGGGTCGTTAAGCTCTTAGTCCCGACCAAGGAGATGCAATGAAATATCCTCTCGCGCTGTCCCTCGCCACCCTGCTCGTGACGCCGGCCTGGGCCGATCCGCCCGCCCACGCACCGGCCCATGGCTACCATAAAAAATCGTACGACAAGCCGGCAAAGGCCAAGCACTATCAGGGCCGCAGCGGCGCCGTCTACGCGCACGACTACGGCATCTCGGCCGGACGCTGCAACAGCGACGAAATCGGCACCGTCATCGGCGGCGTCTCGGGCGCCGTCATCGGGGGCCAGGTCGCCGGCGGCGACGACCGCGTGGTCGGCATGGTCGTCGGCGGGGTGCTCGGCGCCGTCCTCGGCCACGCGATCGGCGAAAGCATCGACGCGCGCGACCGTGCCTGCATGGGCCACGCGCTCGAACTCGGCCGTCCGGGCGTCCCCGTCGTGTGGCACACCGACGGCCACCGCTACCACTTCACGCCGGGGGCGCTGGCGGGCGACGGCTGCCGCCGGGCCACGGTGAGCGTCGACGGCGGCAGACCGCGCGCCATGCTCGCCTGCCCGGCAGGCCGCGGCCAGTGGACCTTCCGCCGTAGTTGAGGGGGCCGGCGCGGCCCGGCCAGCGGCGCCAAGCCTGTTAGAATTCAGGCTTTGCGTCCTGGCCCTTTTTCCGGGCTACAGCCATGTCCGCCCTCAAGAACGATACCTTCCTGCGCGCGCTGCTGCGCCAGCCGACCGAGTACACGCCGCTGTGGCTGATGCGCCAGGCGGGGCGCTATCTGCCCGAGTACAACGCGACGCGCGCGCGGGCCGGCGATTTCCTGACGCTCTGCAAAACGCCCGACCTCGCGACCGAGGTCACCCTGCAGCCGCTCGCGCGCTACCCGCTCGACGCCGCGATCCTGTTCTCCGACATTCTGACGGTCCCCGACGCGATGGGCCTGGGCCTGTACTTCTCGCAAGGCGAGGGGCCGCGCTTCGAGCGCCCGCTGCGCGACGAATGGGAAATCCGCGATCTCTCGGCGCCCGATCCGACCGACCACCTGGGCTACGTGATGGACGCCGTGCGCTCGATCCGCCGCGCCCTCGATGGCGCCGTGCCGCTGATCGGCTTTTCCGGCAGCCCCTACACGCTCGCCTGCTACATGATCGAAGGCGGCAGTTCGGACGACTACCGCCACATCAAGACCATGCTCTACCGCCGCCCCGACCTCTTACATCGCGTCCTCGAGGTCAACACACGTGCGGTCACCGATTACCTCAACGCCCAGATCGAAGCCGGCGCCCAGGCCGTGATGATCTTCGACTCCTGGGGCGGCAGCCTCACGCCGCACGGCTACCGCGAGTTCTCGCTCGACTACATGGAACGCATCGTCAGTGGGCTGATCAAGGAGCGCGAAGGCCGCCGCATTCCGAGCATCATCTTCACCAAGGGCGGGGGCAACTGGCTCGAAGCGATGGCGGGCGCCGGTGCCGACGCGGTCGGGCTCGACTGGACGCTCGACATCGGCGAGGCGCGCCGCCGCGTCGGCGACCGCGTCGCGCTGCAGGGCAACCTCGACCCCTGCGCGCTCCACGGCACGCCCGAGAGCATCCGCGCCGAGGCCGAACGCATCGTCGACGCCTACGGCAACCATCCGGGGCACGTGTTCAATCTCGGGCACGGCATTTCGCAGTTCACCGATCCCGCCAACGTCGCAGTACTGGTCGACGCCGTCCACAGCCGCAGCCGCGCAATCCGCGCCGGCGCGTGAGCGGCCCGACGATCGAAAATTTCGAATGGTCCGCGTATAAAAAACGACTTTCCAATACGCCGGGCAGGTCCCACCATACCGGGTCTCGTCGACCCCACGGAGTCTCCTCGTGAAAACCTTTCTCGTCAGCTTGTTCGCGGTATTTCTGACCTTCGCTCTCGGCGCCCACGACGCCGAGGCCAAACGCCTCGGTGGCGGCAAATCCTTCGGCATGCAGCGCACGGCGCCGACCAAGCAGGAAGCCGCACCGCAACGCCAGCAGCCCGCCGGCAGCCCGCCCCAGGCCGCGCCGCAGAAGCGTAGCTGGATGGGGCCGATCGCCGGTCTCGCCGCAGGCCTCGGCCTCGCTGCGCTCGCTTCGCATCTCGGCTTCGGCGAGGAAATGGCCAACTTCCTGATGCTGGCGCTGCTGGCGATGGCGGCTTTCATGCTGTTCCGTTTCTTCATGCGTCGCAACGCGCCGCAACCCGCGATGCAGTACGCGGGGGTCCCGCCCGGCCACAACCCGCGCCTCCACGACGCGACCCCGGCTGGCGCGACCGCCGGCCCCGCGACCGGCTTCCCGCCGGGTTTCGACGCGGCGGGTTTCGCGCGCGAAGCGAAGCTCAATTTCATCCGCCTGCAGGCGGCCTTCGACGCGGGCAACCTCGACGACCTGCGCGCCTTCACCTCGCCCGAGATCTTCGCCGAGCTGTCGATGCAGATGGCCGAGCGCGGCGACGTCCAACAGACCACCGACGTGATGATGCTGGACGCCGAAGTGCTCGAGGCCAGCGACGAGGACAACCGCCACGTCGTCAGCGTGCGCTTCACCGGTCAGGTGCGCGAGAATGAAGGCGCTGCGCCGGTCGCGCTCGACGAGGTCTGGCACCTCACCAAGCCCATTCACGGCGGTGGCGGCTGGGTGATCGCCGGCATACAGCAGGGGTGAGAAAGCGCCGGGGCAGCCGGCCCGGCGCGGCAACCGCTTCGCAGGCCGCCCCGCGCGGAATAGAAGCGGCGACTTATGCACATTTTCCGGGCACCGCCGTTTTTTTGATGTCAGCCCCTTGACAGGGAAGCTGTCTTTGTAAGTGTTTGATCGACAATAAATACTTTGCTTGCCTGATTTTTAGCCGTTCCGGCGCAAGCCCGTCAGCACGCCCGCCGGACCGGATCGTCACAAATAACGCACACAATTATCCACAGGTTCCGTGGACAAGCCAAAAAAGGCTTTATGAACAGGGCGTTAGCATATCGGCCCCCAGTGTCAACCAAGGACCGGCATGAATGACCCCCAAACCGGGCAAACGCGTCGACCTTGCGTCCCGAGCCCCGACTCTCAGCAAGGGGCGGACTGAATGACTCCGATCGTCCAGGTTGGACTCGACACGCCGCTTGACCGTCTGTTCGATTACAGCGCGGGCGAAGCCGCGGCGGACCTCGCCCCCGGCCGCCTCGTCGAAGTACCCTTCGGCCGCACCCGGCAGGTCGGCGTGGTGCTCGGCAGCCTTGCTGAGACGGCCGTCGACGGGATCAAGCTGAGGACAATCCTTCGCGTCCTCGACGACCGCCCCGCGCTCGCGCCGGAAGTGCTGCGCTTGGCACGGTTCTGCGCCGACTACTACCACTATCCGCTGGGGGCGGTCCTGCTCGCGACCCTTCCCCCCCGCCTGAAGAACGCGACCCCCTACCTCGCCGACACGCCGTGGCTCGTCGTCACCGCGCTTGGCCGCGCCGAGGGACCCGCGCCGAGGGCCCGCGCGCAGCATGCCCTGCTCGAAGCCTTGCGCGAGGCGCCGCAGGCGCGTGCATACCTGCGCGCCATCAAGCAGGGACGCCACGCGGCCGCGCTCGTCGCCGCGGGCTGGGCCGAATGGACCCGCCTGCCGCCCGAGGCCGAACCCCCGCCGGAAGGCCCTCGCCCGGCACCGGCAACGGCCGAGCAGCAGGCCGCGCTCGATGTGTTGCTGCCGACGCTCGGCGAATTCGCCGTGCATCTCGTGCACGGCGTGACCGGCAGCGGCAAGACCGAACTCTATCTGCGCGTCATCGACGCCGTGCTCGCCGCCGGTCGGCAGGCGCTGGTACTGATTCCGGAAATCGCGCTGACGCCCCAGCTCGAAGGACACTTCCGCGCCCGCTTTCCGGGCCGGCGCTTCGCGACCCTGCACAGCGGGCTTGCCGAGGCCGCGCGCACCGAAAACTGGCTCGCCGCAGCCGACTGCGACGTCCTGCTCGGCACCCGCCTCGCCGTATTCGCGCCGCTGCCGCGGCTGGGCCTGATCGTCGTCGACGAAGAACACGACACCTCATTCAAGCAGCAGGACGGCTTGCGCTATTCGGCGCGCGACGTCGCGATCGCCCGCGGCAAGCAGGCCGGCGTTCCGGTGCTGCTCGGGTCGGCCACGCCATCGCTCGAAAGCTACGCGCAGGCCCGCAGCGGCCGCTACCGGCTGCTCGAACTCAGGCAGCGCGCGATCGCCGCCGCGCGCCTGCCCGAGATCGAGCTCGTCGACCTGCGTCACGTTCCGCAGGAAAACGGCCTGACCGCGCCGGCCCTCGCGGCCCTGCACGCGACGCTCGCACGCGGCGAGCAGAGCCTGGTCTTCCTCAATCGCCGCGGCTATGCGCCCGCGCTGTACTGTCCGAGCTGCGCCTGGGTCTCGCCCTGCCCGCACTGCTCGGCACGGCTGGTCCTGCACCGCGGCGCGCAGCGGCTGAAATGCCATCACTGCGGCTTCGAGACACGGATCCCGAGCGCATGCCCGGACTGCGGCGAGCCCGACCTGAAGCCGCTCGGGCAGGGCACTCAGCGCGTCGAGGAAACGCTCGCGACGCACCTGCCGGGTGCGCGCATCCGCCGCATCGACCGCGACACGATGCGCCCGCGCGCCTGGGCCGAGCTCGGCACGGCCGTGCACGGCGGCGAAGTCGACGTGCTCGTCGGCACGCAGATGCTGGCCAAGGGCCACGACTTCCCGAACGTGACGCTGGCGCTGATACTCGACACCGACGGCGCGCTCTACAGCCCCGACTTTCGGGCGACGGAACGGCTTTTCGCCCAACTCATGCAGGTCGCCGGGCGCGCGGGCCGCGCGGAAAAACCCGGCCGCGTGCTGATCCAGACGGCGTTTCCCGACCACCCGCTGTTCCGTCACCTGCAGCGACACGACTACGCGGCCTACGCACGCGAACTGCTCGCCGAACGCAAACAGCTCGAACTGCCCCCGTACACGCGGCAGATCCTCGTGCGCGCCGAAGCGACCACGATGGACGCCGCGCTCGCCTTCCTGCGGCGCGCGGCGGCGCTCGCCCCCGATGCGCCCGGGGTCAGCGTGTTCGCTGCGACGCCCGCGCCGATGGCCCGCGTTGCCAAGCTCGAACGCGCGCAACTTCTGATCCAGTCGCCCTCACGCGCGGCGCTGCAGGCCTTCGTGCGGGACTGGCGGCCGCGTCTCGAAACGATCCGGCCGCGCCCCGCGCGCTGGTCGCTCGACGTCGACCCGCTCGTGTTTTGAGTCCGGCGCGGCGCGCGGTTTTGAGGCCTCGCGGGCGGCCCTTATAATCGCCGGCTTGCCATCCGAACGCCGAATTCGACGAGTTCAGGGCCCACACGCCGCCCCCCACCATGTCCAGCACGCATCCCCTCAAAGACCAACTCGCCCTCCTGATCGAAGCCGCGCTCGAAGCGCTGGCGCCGGACGCGCCGGTCAGTCTCGAGATCGAGCGGCCGAAAAATCCGACGCACGGCGACTTCTCGAGCAACGCGGCGATGCAGCTGGCGCGGCCGCTGAAAAGAAACCCGCGCGAACTCGCGCAGTTGATCGTCACCGAACTGCCGGCGTCGACGCTCGTCGCCAAGGCCGACATCGCCGGCGCCGGTTTCATCAACTTCCACCTCACGCCGGCCGCCTGGCACGGCATCGTGCGGCAGGTCCGCACCGCCGGCGCGCAATTCGGGCGCGCGCAACGCGAGACCCCGCAGCGCGTGCTGATCGAGTTCGTGTCGGCCAACCCGACCGGCCCGCTGCACGTCGGCCACGGCCGCCAGGCGGCGCTTGGCGACGCGCTGTGCAACCTCTACGCCGCGCAGGGCTGGGACGTGTACCGCGAGTTCTACTACAACGACGCAGGGGTGCAGATCGCCACGCTCGCGGCGAGCGTGCAGGCCCGCGCGAGGGGCCTGCAGCCCGGTGACGCGACGTGGCCCGAAGCGGCGTACAACGGCGACTACATCGCAGACATCGCGCGCGACTTCCTCGCCGGCAAGACTGTGAAATCCGACGATCGCGAATTCACGGCGTCGGGCGACGTCGACGACCTCGATTCGATCCGCCAGTTCGCGGTCGCCTATCTGCGCCACGAGCAGGATCTCGACCTGCGCGCCTTCGCGGTTCACTTCGACAACTACTATCTCGAATCGAGCCTCTATACCGACGGACGCGTCGACGCCACGGTGCAGCGCCTCGTCGCCGCCGGCAAGACCTACGAGCAGGACGGCGCGCTGTGGCTGCGCACGACCGAGTACGGCGACGACAAGGACCGCGTGATGAAGAAGTCCGACGGCACCTACACCTACTTCGTGCCCGACGTCGCCTACCACATCGCCAAGTGGGAGCGCGGCTTCGCGCGCGCGATCAACATCCAGGGCACCGACCACCACGGCACGATCGCGCGCGTGCGTGCCGGCCTGCAGGCCGCGAGCGTCGGCATTCCCGAGGGCTATCCCGACTACCTGCTGCACACGATGGTGCGCGTCATGCGCGGCGGCGAAGAGGTCAAGATTTCCAAGCGCGCGGGCAGCTATGTCACGCTGCGCGATCTCATCGAGTGGACGAGCAAGGACGCGGTGCGCTTCTTCCTGCTCTCGCGCAAGGCCGACACCGAATACGTTTTCGACATCGACCTCGCGCTCGCGCGCAATAACGACAACCCGGTGTACTACGTGCAGTACGCGCATGCACGCATCTGCCGGGTCTTCGAGGAGTGGAGCGGCGACGTGGCGACGCTCGCCGACGCCGACCTCGCGCCGCTCGAAGCTGCGCACGAGCTCGCGCTGATGCAGCGCCTCGCCGAGTATCCCGAAACGGTGGCGAGCGCGGCACGCGACCTCGCGCCACATCTGCTGGTGCACTACCTGCAGATGCTCGCCGGCGACTTCCACGCCTGGTACAACGCCGAGAAATTCCTCGTCGCCGACGAAGCGACCAAGCGGGCGCGGCTCGCGCTCGCCGACGCAACGCGCATCGTGATCGTCAACGGCCTCGCCTTGCTCGGCGTGGACGCACCGGAGAAAATGTAAGCATGGCAAAACCTGCGAGCCGTTCCGCAAAGCGCGGCGGCAGTTCGATCTTCACCGGCGTGCTGATCGGCTTGATCGTCGGCGCCGTGCTCGCCGTCGCCGTGGCGGTCTGGGTCACGGGCAGCATCCCGTTCAAGAACGACGGCGAGGCCGTGCGACGCACGCCGGCGCCGGCGGCGCCTGCCACCCCGGAGCCCGCGCCGAGCTTCGACTTCTACAAGGTCTTGCCGGGCGGCGCGCCGGACGAGTTGCCGTCCGCCGAGCCCGCCGCCGTGCGGCCGATCTACTATCTGCAAGCCGGCGCCTTCCAGAATCCTGCGGACGCCGACAACCTGAAGGCCCAGCTCGCACTACTCGGCGTCGAAGCCGTGATCCAGACCAGCGACGTCGCCGACAAGGGCGTGTTCCACCGCGTCCGCGTCGGTCCGTTCGACGCGCCGGCAGACGCCGAGCGGACGCGCGCCCTGCTCGCGGAGAACGATATTTCCGCGACGCTGGTCAAAGAACTTCCCACTCAACAGGAGACGCCTTGATGTTTGCCCGCGCACTGACGCTGTTTGTCGCCGCCGTTTTCTCCGTGTCGAGCCTTGCCGCGTCGGGGGACGCGTTCGAAGGCCACGACTACGCGCGGGTGAAGAATCCGCAAGCGGTCGCGACCGGCAAGAAGGTCGAAGTCCTCGAGTTCTTCTGGTACCGCTGTCCGCACTGTTTCCAGCTCGAGCCGAGTCTCGCCAAATGGATCAAGGCCCTGCCGAAGGACGCCCAGATCCGCCGCGTTCCCGCGGTGTTCCGCGAGGACTGGATGCCGGGCGCCAAGCTCTACTACACGCTCGAGCAGATGGGCCTGCTCGAGCGCCTGCACGCCAAGGTCTTCGACGCCTACCACCTGCAGAACCTCGATCTCAACGACCCCGCCGTGCTCGGCAAGTGGATCGCCAAACAGGGCGTCGACCGCAAGAAGTTCGAGAGCACCTACAAATCCTTCTCGACCCAGTCGAAGGCGACCCAGGGCGCGCGCCTCGCGATGACCTACGGCATCACCGGCGTGCCGGCCTTCATCGTCGACGGCAAATACATGACGTCGGTCGGCATGACCGGCAGCGAGGCGCGGCTGTTCGAAGTACTCGACGAACTGATCGCCAAGGCACGGGCCGAGCGGGCCGGTAAGAAAGCCGCGCCCTAAGCCCTTGCCCGCCGCGCCGCTCAAGGTTTTCATCACCGGCGCGAGCTCCGGTCTCGGCGCGGCGCTCGCCCGCCATTACGGCGCACGCGGTGCGCAACTCGGCCTCGTCGGCCGCCGCATCGAGGGCTTGCACGCCACGGCTGCGGGCCTCGACGCCCGCGTCTACTGCGCCGACGTCCGCGACGCCGCCGCGCTGCAGAAGGCTGCCGCCGCGTTTCTCGAGGCGGTCGGCGCCCCGGACGTCGTCATCGCCGCGGCCGGCATCAGCGTCGGAACCCTGACCGAGACCGCCGCCGACGCTCCGGTGTTTCGCGCCGTCATGGACGCCAACGTGCTCGGCCTCGTGCACACCTTCCAGCCCTTCATCGCATCGATGCAAAAAGGCGGCGTGCTGTGTGGCATTTCGAGCGTCGCCGGCGTGCGCGGGCTCCCCGGGGGCGGCGCGTATTCGGCTTCGAAGGCCGCGGCGACGGTCTATCTCGAGGCGCTGCGCCTCGAACTGAAGGCACGCGGCATCGCCGTCGTCACGGTCGCGCCGGGCTATATCGACACGCCGATGACACGCGTGAACCCCTACGCGATGCCGTTCAGGATGAGCGCCGAAACCGCGGGCGCACGCGTCGCCCGATGCATCGCCCGGCGCCGCGCCTATGCGGTCATTCCGTGGCAGATGGCGTGGGTCGCTGCGGCGCTCAAATGGCTGCCGAACCCGCTCTATGATTTATTATTCGAGAAAGCCCCCCGCAAGCCGCGTGGCTTGCCGACGTGACATCCCGCGGGTCGGCCGCGACGTGACCCCCTCCGGAGCAGCGATGACAGCGCCCTTGAACATCATTCTTATCGACGATCATCCCTTGCTGCGCATGGGCGTCGCCGGCTACATCCAGCAGGAGCCCGACCTCGAACTGACCGCACAATTCGCCAACGCCGCCGAACTGCGCGCCTGGATGGCGGCGGGCAACCGCGCCGACGCCGCGCTGCTCGACCGCTCGCTGCCCGACGCCGACGGCCTCGATCTCGTGTCGGACCTGCGCGATCTCGGCATCAAGGTCATCATGCTGACGATCGCCGACTCGGACGAGGAGATCTCCGAAGCGATCGCCTCGGGCGTCGACGGCTACGTGGTCAAGTCGAGCGAACCCGACCAGGTGCTCGCCGCGATCCGCAGCGTCTGCGACGGGCAGAGCAGCTTCCCGCTCAACATCATGCAGAAGATGGCGCGCGGCGAACTCAACAACAGCGCCCTGTCGGCGCTGACCGCGCGCGAAATGGAGATCGTCGACCACGTCAAGGAAGGCCTTTCCAACAAGGCGATCGCGTACAAGATGACGCTGTCGGAAAACACCGTGCGCAACCATCTGCGCAACATCATGGAAAAGCTCGGGCTGCGCAACCGCGTACAGGTCGCGACGCTGGCGCTGAAGGAAGACCGCAAGCGGCATTGACGTCCGCGCAACGCGTTGCCGTTGGCGGAACCCCCTGTTTCATCGTTCGCTTCAGCACGTCGTCTCGACGCGCCGGAGCCTTCCCTTCATCGCGGACCGAGAACCTCCGTCAGCAGATCGGTCGACGGCGCGCCCTGTATCTTCCGCACCTTGCCGCTGGCGTCCTTGTAGAAGATGGTCGGGGTAGCCGACGAACCCAGTTGTTGCATCAGTTTCTGGTTGGCTTCGAGCTGGGCCGCGGTTTTCTGCGGGATCCGGCCCAGCGGTTTGACGCCACCGGTGGCATGCGCCTGTTCGTGCCGGGTCAGGGCCGCCTCGGGATCCTTGGCCGCGAGGATGGCGGCCGCCTTGCCCGGACTGGTCGGGCCGAGGATGGCGACCATGACGTGACGCAGCTGCACTTTTCCGGACTTCACCCAGGGCCGCGCGTCATTCCAGAACTTGTTGCAGTAGGGGCAGTTCGGATCGGTGAAGGCATAGACGACGCGCGGCGCGGTGGGCTTGCCGTCGCCGACCCAGGTACTTTGGCCGAGCTGTTGCCAGACCTGCTCGGTCATCGGCTTGTTGACCAGGTCCGCGACCGGTTTCTCGCTCAGGTTGTTGCCTTTGCCGTCGATCATCGTCCCGACGATCGCGTATTTGCCATCACTCGTGAGGTAGATCGCCAGCGGCTGCTGACCGACCCGGCCGGCATAGCCGGTCAGTCCGCCGGGCGCCTTGAACGTTCCGACCACCTCGACGCCCTCGGTTTGGAGGGCCATGATCGGCGCGGGCCAGTTTTTCGCCTCGGCGGCCAGTGCCTGGGCAGGCAATGCCAGCAGGATGGCGAGAACGTAGGGGGGTTTACTCATGGATGGTTTGCTCCGGGGTTGAGGATTCTTGGGTGGCGCGCAATTGCTTCAATTTGGCCGCCAGCGCGGCGGTCGTGAGTCCGCCCATGTGGGTGTCGAGCAGGCGGCCCTGCGCGTCGTAGAAGAGCGTGAGCGGCAAGGCCGTCGAGCCCGCCATGTAGCCGAGCCGCGTGTCGGGGTCGAGCGTGACGTTCGCGAGGTCAAGTTGGCCCGCTGCGAGGTAAGTCCGCACCGTCGCCGCGCTCTCGCCCTGGTTGGCGAAGACGAAGCTCGCCCAGGTCGCCTGTTGCTGCGCCGCGGCGAGCACCGGCATCTCGCGCCGGCACGGCGGGCACCAGCTCGCCCACAGATTGACGACCAGCGGCTTGCCCGCAGCGAGCGCGGCGAGGTCGGTCGGCTCGCCGTCTAGCATACGGACCTGCACCTCCGACAAAGTCGGGTCCTGTAACGCCCGCAGGCCGATCAACGCGCCCTGCGCCGCCAGCACCCACGCGAGCAACGCGAGAACGGTCCGCGTGCGTTTCGACAAACGGTTCCAGCCTCGCCGCGTTGCGCCCATAAATGACGGGGAAAGGCTCATCGCGTCTCGCTCAGTTGTTTTAGCTTGCTGGACAGCGAAGCCGCCGACAGCTCGCCCAGGTGGGTGCCGACCAGTCGTCCGCGGGCGTCGTAGAACAGCGTGGTCGGCAGGGCGCCAGAGCCCGCCGCGCGGGCCAGTTCCCCGCCGGGATCGAGCAGCATGTTGGCAAGACCGAGCCGACCCGCGTCGAGGTAGCGCCGGACCGTCGCCGCGTCCTCGCCCTGGTTGACGAAGACGAAGCTAACGCCGGTTTCGCGTTGCTGCGCGGCCGCCAGCACCGGCATTTCGCGCCGGCAGGGCGGGCACCAGCTCGCCCACAGGTTGACGACCAGCGGTTTGCCGCCGGCCAGTGTCGCGAGATCGGTCGGCGCGCCAGCGAGCGTCGTCAAGGCGACGGCTGGCAGTTGCGGCTTTTCCGTCAGGCGCAGCGCGCCGGAAAGCGCGGCCCAGACCACCGCCCCGGTCGCGAGCCCGACGGCGAGCGGTCGGCGCAGCGCCGGTTGGCGCACCCCGCGCCAGAGCGCGACCGCGAGCGCCGCCAGGCTTCCGGCCCAGATCGTGAATCCGCCGTCGCGGATGTCGAGCATCGACCAGGGGGCGTCGCGGTAGGTGTCGAACCAGAGAATGACGAAGACGATGCGCGCGACGACGACGCCGGCAAGCAGCATCTCGCTCAGGGTGTCGACAATGCCGACCTTACAGCGCCGCCCGGCGAGGTGGCCTGCGCCCGCGGCAGCGAGACCCGCTGCCAACAGCACCGCCATGCCGATGGGCAGCGCAAGGGGGCCGAGGTTCACGGAAAGCATGTTCAGGATTTCCTCGCCTGCGCCAGGCGGACAAGGAACGCGTCCGCAGTCAGTTCGCCGACGATGCGCTGGGCGCGCCGCTCCTCGCCGTCGGGGCCGATCAGCAGCAGGGTCGGCGGGCCGAGCACCTGGTGCGCGCGCATCAGCGCGCGGTCTGCCGCGTCGTTGGCCGTGACGTCCGGCCGCAGGAGCTGCATGTCGGCGAGCGCAGCCTGCACCCGCGGGTCGGCGAACACCTCGTGCTCGATCGTCTTGCACGACACGCACCAGTCGGCGTAGTAGTCCACCAGCGTCCACTGTCCGCGCCGTCCGGCATCGGCGACGCGCGCGGCGAGGTCCTGTTCGGTCTTGGCCGGCGTGAAGCGCGCCATGAAGCCGTCCGCCGCCGCGGCCTGCGCCGGCGCCGCGGTAGCCGCGACGAAAGCGAGCGGCCGTAGCGGATCCGTCGCACCCCCGGCGGCGCCGAGCACCATCGCGCCGCCCCACAGGCCGACCAGCAGCGCCAGATAACGCGACATCAGGCGGCCTTTTTCGCTGGCGATCTTCTGGATCAGCGCGAACAGGCTCAAGGCGACGGCCAGCAGCCAGGCGCCCCACAGCCCGAGCGTCAATTCGGCGGGCAACACCCGGGCGACGAAGGCGATCGCGGTGGCCAGCAGGACGAAGCCGAACACGGCCTTGACCCGGTTCATCCACTCCCCCGGGCGCGGCAGCAGACGGGCGCCGAGCGTACCGACGAGCAGGAGAGGAACGCCCATGCCCAGTCCCATCGCGAAGAGTGCCAAGCCGCCGGTCACAACATCGCCGGTATTGCCGATGTAGAGCAGCGCGCCGGCCAGCGGCGCGGTCATGCAGGGGCCCACCAGCAGCGCCGACAGGACGCCCATCGCCGCCGCACCGCCGAGCGTGCCGCCGCGCTGGCTCTGGCTCGCGGTGTTCAGACGGTTGCGCAGCACTGCCGGCAACTGCAGTTCGTAGAAGCCGAACATGGCCAGCGCCAGCCCGACGAAGGCCAGGCCGAACGCGCCGAGCACCCAGGGGTTCTGCAGCGTCGCCTGGACGTTGGCACCGGCCAGCGCCGCACCGGCACCGACCGCGGCATAGGTCAGTGCCATTGGCAGCACAAAGGCCAGCGAGAGGACGAAACCGCGCCGCGGCCCCGCCCCGCTGCCGGCGATCAGGCTCGAAAGAATCGGCAACATCGGAAGCACGCAGGGGGTGAAGGTCATGAGCAGACCCAGGCCGAAGAACACAGCCAGCATCCAGCCCGGGTTCGCCCGCGACAGGCGATCGGCCAGGTCCTGGTCTTCGCCGAGCGCGGCGCCGCCCTGCCGGGGCGCATCGGCCGTCGGCTCGACCGACGTCGCGCTGCCGGCAAGGGTCACGCGCCGGGTTTGCGGCGGGTAGCATATGCCCGCTTCGGCACAGCCCTGCCAGCTCACCGTCAAGGCCTGGGCCGCTGGGGCTTTGACGAGGACCGCCAATCGATCGTGATAGACCTCGCTCGGGCCGAAATACTCGTCGTTCTTGACGACGCCCGGCGGCAGGCTGACCGCTTCGACGCTGCCCGCCGGCTCGCCCTCGACCTTCACCTGCTTGCGGTACAGGTAATAGCCTTCGCTGATGACCCAGTTCAGGCGCACCTGGCCGTCGCCTTCTTCGCTCACGCCCAGACGGAAGGCCTCCTCCACCGGCAGGAAAGATTGCTCGGCATGCGCGGGCACGGCCCAGAGCAGAACGAGGATCACGACCGACCAGAACGAACGCAGCATGAACAGCTCCAAAATCTTGACGAGCGCGCATCTTTGACGGCCCGGGTTAAGGCTACATTAACGGAGCTGTGCGACGAACGTAGGGGCACCACTTTATGCGGGTATTGCTGATCGAAGACGACGACCTGATCGCCCACGGTGTCCAGGCTGGCCTGGGCGCGCGGGGCCTGACGGTGGATCGGGTCGAGACCGCGGCGCAGGCGCGAACCATGCTCGCGACCGTGCACTACCAACTGGCGATTCTCGATCTCGGTCTGCCCGACGAGGATGGCATGAGTCTGCTGCAGCGCTGGCGCGCGGCGGGCGTCGATCTGCCGGTGCTGGTGCTGACCGCGCGCGACGCCGTGGAGGACCGGGTCGCCGGACTGCGCGCCGGCGCGGACGATTACCTGCTCAAACCCTTCGACCTCGACGAACTGCTCGCCCGCCTGCAGGCGCTGCTGCGCCGCGCCGCCGGGCGCAGCGCGGATGTCGTCGAGCATGGCGCGCTGCGGCTCGACCTCGAGCGCGGTGACGTCTCTCTCAACGGCCGTCCCGTCGTGCTGACGCGGCGCGAGCTGGCGCTGCTGGCCGCGCTGCTGCACGCGCGCGGCCGCATCCTCAGCGCCGACCAGCTCAAGGACAGCCTGTACGGGTTCAGCGAGGAGATCGAGAGCAACGCACTGAGCGTGCATATCCACCACCTGCGGCGCAAGCTCGGCGCCGACCTGATCGAGACCGTGCGCGGCCTCGGCTACCGCTTCAACATGTCAGACGCATGAGCCTGCGCCTGCGTCTGCTGCTGATGATCGGGGTGTCGCTGAGCCTGTTGTGGGGCGGGGTCGCGATGTGGATGCTGCACGATCTGGAAGGTGAAATGCGCCGCACGCTCGATCAGCGGCTCGCGATGTCGGCACGCATGGTGGCCGGGCTGGTCGCACAGAATCCGGCGGCGTGGGACACGGTCGACGGTGCCGGCCCCGCCCCGCTGACCGTGCCGGCGACCGCGAAGGGGCTCGCCTGCCAAGTCAGTTCGCTGCGCGGCGAAGTCCTCGCGCGCACGCCCGGCGCGGCGCCCGCCGCGATCGCGACGGTGACGCCGGGATTTGCCGAGCGCGAGATCGACGGCGAACGCTGGCGCAGTTATACCGTCGAGGCGCAGGGTGTGCGGATCACCACGGCGGACCGCCTGGCCGAGCGCGACGATCTGCTGCGCGACGTGATCGCCGCTGCGGTCGTGCCCTTCGTCGTCGCGCTCGTCGGCAGCCTGGCGATGCTCTGGATCGGGGTCAGAAGCGGGCTCGTCCCGCTCGAGCGACTGCGCCAGGCCCTCGCCCGACGGGCGCCGGACGCGCTGACACCTATCCCCGACGCACCCATGCCACGCGAGCTGCAACCGCTGGTCGACGCCCTGAACCAGCTGCTCGAACGAATGCGCACCGCCATCGCGCGCGAACGCCGTTTTACCAGCGACGTCGCGCACGAACTGCGGACGCCGCTGACCGCGGTCAAGACCCACCTGCAGGTCGCCCGCATCACGCACGGCGCGGCCGCGGAGACGGCGCTCGATTTCGCCGAAGAGGGCGCGTCGCGCCTGCAACATACCCTGCAGCAGCTGCTGACGCTGGCGCAGGTCGAGGGCCCGTTTTCCTGGGACGAGACCGAGCGTGCTTACGCCGACGAGGTCGCTCGCCTCGCGATCCGGGACGCGGCACCCGAAGCGCCCGGCCGCATCGTCTTCGAAAGCCACGGTGTTCCGGCCGAACTCGCGCTGCCCCAGGCGCTCGCCGTGACCGCGCTGCGCAACCTGCTCGACAACGCGCTGTGCCATTCCCCGTCGGAGCAAAGCATCACGCTGGAAATCGAGGCCGGGCCGGACGACGTCCGTTTTCGCGTACGCGACAGCGGACCCGGCCTGCTCCCCGACGAACTCGCGCGCGTCACGGAACGCTTCTGGCGGCGTGACCGCGGGCGCGGGAGTGGATTGGGGCTGGCGATCGTGCTCGCGATCGCCGAGCGCTGCGGAGGCTCGCTCTCGCTGGCGCCACCCGCGACGGGCGGACTGGAAGCCGAACTGCGCTTGCCGCGCGCTGAACGCGATCGCGCGAGTTGAAGGCCCCCACGGGGCGTTTCAGCGAGCGGGTCGGACCCGCGCGGAAAGCGCGGGGATGCGGATGTAAAACCTTGATCATGGCGACGCCGGCACGCTCCGCATCCGCCGCGTCCTCAGATTCGTCCGAGCCCTTCGCCTTACTCGACCGTCACCGACTTCGCCAGGTTCCGCGGCTTGTCGACGTCGGTGCCCTTCTGCAGCGCGGCGTGATACGACAGCATCTGCAGCGGCACAGTGTGGAGAATCGGCGAGAGCGCGCCGTTGCCGCCGCCGGGCAGGCGGATGACGTGGACGAAGGGCGACTCCTCGATGTGCACGTCGCCGTCGGCGAACACGTAGAGTTCGCCGCCGCGCGCGCGCACTTCCTGCATGTTGGATTTGAGCTTCTCGATCAACTGGTCGTTCGGCGCGATCGTGATGACCGGCATGTCTTCGTCGACCAACGCGAGCGGCCCGTGCTTGAGTTCGCCGGCCGGATAGGCCTCGGCGTGGATATAGGAAATTTCCTTGAGTTTGAGCGCGCCTTCGAGCGCGATCGGATAGTGCACGCCGCGGCCGAGGAACAAGGCGTGGGTCTTGTTGGCGAAGCGCTGCGACCAGGCCTCGACCGCGGGTTCGAGCGCGAGCACCTGTTGCAACTTGTTCGGCAGGCTGCGCAAGGCGGCGAGATGTTCGGCTTCCTGGGCCGCACTGAGCCGGCCGCGAAGCTTCGCGAGGACCAGGGTCAGGAGGAAGAGACCGGCGAGCTGCGTCGTGAAGGCCTTGGTCGACGCGACGCCGATCTCGGGGCCGGCACGGGTCAGGAATTTCAGCCGCGAAGCCCGGGTCAGCGCCGACTCGGGCACGTTGCAGATCGTCAGCGTCTTGTCCTGGCCGAGGCTCTTCGCGTGGTTCAGCGCGGCGAGCGTGTCGGCGGTTTCGCCCGATTGCGAGATCGTGACGATGAGCGCGTCGGGATTGGGAACGCTCGTGCGGTAGCGGTATTCGCTCGCGATCTCGGCGTGGGCCGGAATCCCGGCGATCTCCTCGAGCCAGTAGGTGGCCACTTTTGCTGCATGGTAGCTCGTGCCGCACGCGAGGAAGGTCACGCCGTCGACCTTTTCGAGGACCTCGGCCGCGTCGAAGCCGAACCACTCGGGCTGAACGTGCTCCTGCGAGACGGCGACGAGCAGCGTGTCGGTCAGTGCCCGCGGCTGCTCGTGGATCTCCTTTTGCATGAAGTGACGGTAGGTGCCGAGCTCGGCCATGTCCGCCGAAAGCTCGGAAACGTGGACGCTGCGGTCGGCCTTGTTGCCGGCCGCGTCGTAGACCGCGACGCTCAGGAGGCCGACGTCGGCGACATCGCCTTCTTCGAGATACATCACGCGCTGAGTCACCGGCAGCAGCGCCGAGACGTCCGAGGCGATGAAGTTCTCCTCGATGCCGAGCCCGATCAGGAGCGGACTGCCCTTGCGCGCGCAGACGAGATGATTGGGCGCATCCTCGCTGACGACGCCGATCGCGTAAGCGCCTTCGAGTCGCGCGACCGCCGCGCGCGTCGCTGCGAGCAGGTCTTTCGACTGGCGGTAGTGCAGGTCGACGAGATGGGCGATGACCTCGGTGTCGGTCTCCGACTCGAACACGTAGCCCGCGGCCCTGAGTTCGGCGCGCAAGGCTTCGTGGTTTTCGATGATGCCGTTGTGCACGACCGCGAAACGGCCGCTGACGTGGGGATGGGCGTTCGCCTCCGAAGGCGCGCCGTGCGTCGCCCAGCGCGTGTGCGCGATGCCGAGATGGCCGGACAGGGCTTGCGCCGCGCAGGTCTCGGCGAGCGCGGCGACCCGCCCGACGCTGCGTGCGCGCTTGAGTCCGCCGTCGATGATCACGAGGCCGGCCGAGTCGTAGCCGCGGTACTCGAGACGGCGCAGGCCCTCGAGCAGGATGGGGACGACGTTACGTTGCGCTACCGCGCCGACTATGCCGCACATGCTTAGCCTTCCTTTTTCGGTTTTATGGGCCGCTTCCAGCCGCTGATCGTCTGCTGCTTCGCTCGCGAGAGCGTGAGCTCGCCGGGCGGCGCGTCGCGCGTGAGCGTCGTCCCGGCACCGAGCGTCGCCCCCTGCCCGACCGTCACGGGTGCGACGAGCTGGGTGTCGGAGCCGACGAAGACGTCGTCCTCGATCACGGTGCGGTGCTTGTTGGCACCGTCGTAATTGCAGGTGATCGTGCCGGCGCCGATATTGACACGCTGGCCCATCGTCGTATCGCCGACGTAGGACAGATGGTTGATTTTCGAGCCGGCGTCGATGGCGCTGTTCTTGATCTCGACGAAGTTGCCGACATGCACGTCGCGCGCCAAGCGTGTGCCCGGGCGGATCCGCGAAAACGGTCCGAGCCGGCCGGCCTCGCCGATCGTCGCGTCGTCGATCAGCGTGAACGCGTCGAGACGGGTGCCCGCGGCGATCGAGACGTTGCGCAGCACGCAGTTTGCGCCGATCTGCACGCCGTCGCCGAGCTCGACCCGGCCTTCGAACACGCAGTTGACGTCGATCGTCACGTCACGCCCGCAGACCAGGCTGCCGCGCACGTCGAGCCGTGCAGGGTCCATCAGCGTGACGCCGTCGGCGAGCAGACGCTGCGCGACTTCGTTCTGGTGGATGCGTTCGAGTTCGGCGAGCTGGGCCTTGCTGTTGACGCCGAGCACCTCCCAGTCGTGCTGGGGCTGATGCGTCTCGATCTCGACACCGTCGCGCACGGCCAGTGCGACGATGTCGGTCAGGTAATACTCGCCCTGTGCGTTGTCGTTCCTGAGCTCGCCGATCCAGCGCTTGAGGTGGCGCGTCGGCACGGCGAGGATGCCGGTGTTGACCTCCTGGATCGCGCGCTCGGCGGCGCTGGCGTCCTTGTGCTCGACGATGCGGGCGACCCGCGCGTTCTCGCGCACGATGCGCCCGTAGCCGTCGGGGTGGGCGAGATTCACGGTCAGGAGCCCGAATTTGCCGGCATCGGCGGCCGCGGCGAGCGGCGCGAGCGTCGTCGTGTGGATCAAGGGAACGTCGCCGTAGAGCACGAGCGTCACGCCGTCGTCAGCGAGCTGCGGCAGCGCCTGCTTTACGGCGTGCCCGGTGCCGTGCTGTTCGGCCTGGAGCACGAAGCTCAGCGTCGCCTCGGCCATCGCCTGAGGCACGGCTTCGCCGCCGAAGCCATAGACGACGCAGGTCCGCGCGGCGCCCAGCGCCTGCGCGGTCGCGACGACGTGCCCGAGCAAGGGGCGGCCGGCGAGTTGGTGCAAGACCTTGGGCAGGTCGGAACGCATGCGCGTGCCCTTGCCGGCGGCGAGGATCAGGATGTCGAGTTTCGGATGCATGCTTGTCCGTGGAAGAGGTGCCCTCGGGGGCGTAGCAAATCGCGCGCCAAGTATAAGGCCTCGCCGTGGCGGTCGAAACACGCCAGGCGCGGGGGTCGGCGCGTCGACAAGGCCAGTCGTGGCGATCCCTGGCTGCGGCTCAAAAAAATACGGGGCCGCAGCCCCGTATTTTTGTCTGTCGCCGCGCTTACTGTTGCTGCGGCTTCAGTTCGACCCTGCGGTTCTTGAAGCGGCCGATGTCGTTGCCGTTGTCGGCGATCGGTTGCGACTCGCCGTAGGCCTTGGTCACCAACTGCTCGGCCGGGATGCCCTTGCCGATGAGGTACTCACGCACGGCCTCGGCGCGGCGCCGCGACAACTCCATGTTGTAGGCTTCCGACCCCTTGCTGTCGGTGTGGCCGCCGACTTCGACGGTGCCCTCGCCCCAGCCCTTCAGGGTCTCCACGGCCTGGTCGAGCTTTTCGCGGGCCTCGGGCCGCAACGTCGCCTTGTCGTACGCGAAATTCACGTCCTCAAGCACGATGGAGCGCGGCGCGGGCGCGGGCTCCGCAGCAGGCGCGAGCGCGGCGGGTTCCGCCGGCGCCGCCTCGGCGACCGGCGGACAGCCGTCGGGCGTATTCGCCGGCGTGTCGGGGCACTTGTCGTCGTCGTCGACGACGCCGTCGCCGTCGCGGTCGAGTTCGCAGCCATCCGGGCCGACCTTGCGTCCGGCCGGGGTGTTCGGGCACTTGTCCTTGTCGTCGGTGACGCCGTCGCCGTCGCTGTCCTCGGGCGGCACGTCGCACGGCCGGTCGAGTAGTTGGCGTCCGGGGCAGCCGATCGTGCGGAAGAGTTCGTAGCCTGTGGTTTTTCCGGTCGGGCTCGCCGGGTTGCTGGGATCGTAGAAGGTCGCACCGCTCGGCGTACCTTCAGCCGCGTGGCCCGACATGGCACTCGCCGACAAAATCGCGGCCACGCCGGTCTTCAACAGAAAGCGGTTCACTCGCATGATTAGATCCTTTGACTTATTTGAGTTGGCTTGTTGGAATCGGTGCGCGAGCGTTCCCCCGCCCGTCGCAACGCCAATTTAGCTTATCGCATGCGCCGTGTCAGTCGGCCGTCCGGAGGTCGGGCTGTCAGAATGCGCCTTCGTGGCGTCTCGACCGCGGGCAAAAAAAAGGCAACCCGGACCGGTTGCCTTTTCTGCGAAGCGGAGACCCTTAGGGCAGCTTGCGCAATTTCTTGATCGCCGCAAGCTGCGCGACAGCCTGGGCGAGTTCGGCTTGGGCCTGCGCGTAGTCGAGCGTCGCCGCCTTGTCCTTCATCGCCTCTTCAGCAGCCCGCTTGGCCTCGAGCGCTTTCGCCTCGTCGAGATCAGCCCCGCGCACTGCCGAGTCGGACAGAATCGTGATGAGATGCGGCTGCACTTCGAGTATGCCACCGGAGACGTAGACGAGTTCTTCCTCATCCTGGTTCGGCGCCTTGATGCGCACCGAGCCCGGGCGCAGCGTGGTCAGCAGCGGCGTATGCCGCGGGTAGATGCCCAGCTCGCCGCGCTGTCCCGGAGCGATCACCATCTCGGCGGTGCCCGAGTACAGGGACTTTTCCGCGCTGACGATGTCGACGTGTATGGTCATGGCCATGTTGTAACCTCGTTAGGGGTCAGGATCGAGGGTCAGGGGTCAGGGGTGGTGCGGCTGCGCCGCGCGTTTCCCTGAATCCTGAATCCCGACCCCTGATCCCTTGTTTACTGAATCGTTTTCGCCTTTTCGACCGCTTCTTCGATGCCGCCGACCATGTAGAACGCCTGCTCGGGCAGGTGGTCGTACTCGCCTTCGACGATGGCCTTGAAGCCCGCGATCGTGTCTTTCAGCGTGACGTACTTGCCGGGCGCGCCGGTGAACACTTCGGCGACGAAGAACGGCTGCGACAGGAAGCGCTGCAGCTTACGTGCACGCGACACCGCCAGCTTGTCTTCGGGCGACAGTTCGTCCATGCCCAGAATCGCGATGATGTCGCGCAGTTCCTTGTACTTCTGCAGCGTGCCCTGCACCTTGCGCGCGACCGTGTAGTGCTCCTCACCGACGACTTGCGGATCGAGAATCCGCGAGGTCGAGTCGAGCGGGTCCACCGCGGGGTAGATACCGAGTTCGGCAACCTGACGGCTCAACACCAGCGTCGCGTCCAAGTGCGCGAACGTCGTCGCGGGCGACGGGTCGGTCAAGTCGTCCGCCGGCACGTACACGGCCTGGAACGAGGTGATCGAACCGGTCTTGGTCGAGGTGATGCGCTCCTGCAGGCGGCCCATCTCGTCGGCCAGGGTCGGCTGGTAGCCCACCGCGGACGGCATGCGGCCCAAGAGCGCCGACACTTCGGTACCGGCCAGCGTGTAGCGGTAGATGTTGTCGACGAACAGCAGCACGTCGCGGCCTTCGTCACGGAAGTACTCGGCCATGGTCAGACCGGTCAGCGCAACGCGCAGACGGTTGCCCGGGGGCTCGTTCATCTGGCCGTAGACCAGGGCGACCTTGTCGAGAACGCCGCCTTCCTTCATCTCGTGATAGAAGTCGTTGCCTTCACGGGTACGCTCGCCCACGCCGGCGAACACCGAGAAACCCGAGTGCTGCACAGCGATGTTGCGGATCAGTTCCATCAGCGTCACGGTCTTGCCGACGCCGGCACCGCCGAACAGGCCGACCTTGCCGCCCTTGGCGATCGGCATGATGAGGTCGATGACCTTGATGCCGGTTTCGAGAATCTCGACCGTCGCGGCCTGGTCGGCGTAGGCCGGGGCCTTGCGGTGGATCGGCATGGTCGTCTCGGCGCCGATCGGGCCGGCTTCGTCAACCGGATCGCCGAGCACGTTCATGATGCGGCCGAGCGTCTTCTGGCCGACGGGCACCATGATCGGGTTGCCGGTCGACAGCACGTCCATGCCGCGGCGCAGGCCGTCGGTCGAGCCCATCGCGATGGTGCGGACGACGCCGTCGCCCAGCTGCTGCTGGACTTCGAAGGTCAGCTCGGGGGCCTGCATCTTCAGCGCTTCCATGACCTTGGGCATGGCATCGCGCGGGAATTCCACGTCCACCACCGCGCCGATGATCTGAACAATTTTTCCGTTGCTCATGTTGATTTCCTAATGATTTAAATTCTGTAAGCGCTCAGACTGCAGCGGCGCCCGCGACGATCTCGGACAGTTCCTTGGTGATCGCGGCCTGACGGGTCTTGTTGTAAACCAGCTTCAGCTCGCCGATCACGTTCTTGGCGTTGTCGGAAGCGGCCTTCATGGCCACCATCCGCGCCGACTGCTCGCTCGCGATGTTTTCCGCGACGCCCTGGTAGACCAGCGATTCGATGTAGCGCATCAGCATCGCGTCGACGACCGGCTTCGCGTCGGGCTCGTAGATGTAGTCCCAGTGCGTCTTCAGGCTGGCTTCCTCGGTGCTTTCCATCTTTGCCAGCGGCAGCAGCTGGGTCAGCGTCGGCTCCTGCTTCATCGTGTTGATGAAACGGTTGTAGACCAGATAGAGCGCGTCGATGCGGCCTTCCAGATAGGCATCGAGCATGATCTTGACCGGGCCGATCAGCTTGTCCATGTGCGGTGTGTCGCCGACGCCGGTCAGTTGAGAGACGACGTTGGCGCCCAGACGCTGCATGAAACCGAGGCCCTTGTTGCCGATCGCGGTGACATCGATGCCGACGCCGGCGGCCTCCCACTGCTTCATCTGGTTGACGACGACGCGGAAGGCGTTGGTGTTCAAGCCACCGCACAGGCCCTTGTCGGAGGTGACGATGATGAGGCCGACCCGCTTGACGTCGTCACGCGCGATCACGAAGGGATGCTTGTACTCGGGATGCGCGTACGCGAGGTGGGTCGCCACGCGGGCGATCTTCTCGGCGTAGGGGCGCGCGGCCTTCATGCGGTCCTGCGCCTTGCGCATCTTGGACGCCGCGACCATTTCCATGGCCTTGGTGATCTTGCGCGTGTTTTCTACGCTCTTGATCTTCGTCCTGATTTCTTTTCCGGCTGCCATGCCTGCTCCTAATTAAACTGGCGCTGCCAATCAGCTCGGTCTATCAATAGACGCCGGTTTTCTTGAACTCTTCGACCGCCGCGGTCAGCGCCTTTTCGGTCTCGCCGTCGAGGTTGCCGCTGGTTTCGATGGTGTCCATGATTGCCGCGTACTTCGATTTCATGAACGCCTGCAACGCCGCTTCGAAGGCGAGGATCTTATTCACCTCGACCTCGTCCATGTAGCCGTTGTTGACAGCGAACAGGGTCAGTGCCATCTGCGACACCGACATCGGCGAGTACTGCGCCTGCTTCATCAGTTCGGTGACGCGGCGGCCGCGCTCCAGCTGCTTGCGCGTCGCTTCGTCGAGGTCGGACGCAAACTGCGCGAAGGCCGCAAGTTCACGGTACTGCGCGAGCGCCAGACGAACACCGCCGCCGAGCTTCTTGACGACCTTGGTCTGCGCGGCGCCGCCGACGCGGGACACCGACAGGCCGGCGTTGATCGCGGGACGGATGCCGGCGTTGAAGAGGTCGGTCTCGAGGAAGATCTGGCCGTCGGTGATCGAGATCACGTTGGTCGGCACGAACGCGGACACGTCGCCGGCCTGCGTTTCGATGATCGGCAGCGCGGTCAGCGAACCGGTCTTGCCCTTGACGGCGCCGCCGGTCAGCTTCTCGACGTAGTCGGCGTTGACGCGCGCGGCGCGCTCGAGCAGACGCGAGTGCAGGTAGAACACGTCGCCGGGGTAGGCTTCGCGGCCCGGCGGACGGCGCAGCAGCAGCGAGACCTGGCGGTAGGCCCAGGCCTGTTTGGTCAGGTCGTCATAGACGATCAGCGCGTCTTCGCCGATGTCGCGGAAGTACTCGCCCATGGTGCAGCCGGAGTACGGGGCGATGTACTGCATCGCGGCGGCGTCGGACGCGGTCGCGGCGACGACGATGGTGTGTTCCATCGCGCCGTGCTCTTCGAGCTTGCGCACGACGTTGGCGACCGACGAGGCCTTCTGGCCGACGGCGACGTAGATACATTTAACGCCGGTGCCCTTCTGGTTGATGATCGCGTCGATCGCGACCGCGGTCTTGCCGGTCTGGCGGTCGCCGATGATCAGCTCGCGCTGGCCGCGGCCGACCGGCACCATCGCGTCGATCGACTTGAGGCCGGTCTGCACCGGCTGGTCGACCGATTTGCGCTCGATGACGCCGGGGGCGATGCGCTCGATCGGCATGCTGCTGTCGGCGGCGATCGGACCCTTGCCGTCGATCGGCTGGCCGAGCGAGTTGACGACGCGGCCCAGGAGGCCACGGCCGACCGGCACTTCGAGGATGCGCCCGGTGCACTTGGCGACGTCGCCTTCCTTGATGTGCTCGTAGTCGCCGAGGATCACGGCGCCCACCGAGTCGCGCTCGAGGTTGAGCGCCACGCCGAAGGTGTTGCCCGGCATTTCGATCATTTCACCCGACATCACGTCGGACAAACCGTGAATGCGGACGATGCCGTCGGTGACCGACACGATCGTGCCCTGGGTGCGCAGTTCGCTCGACGCGCCGAGGTTCTCGATCTTGGCTTTAATCAGTTCGCTGATTTCGCTTGGATTCAATTGCATTTCTGTTCTCCGAACCGTGAGGTTCCGATAAATGGGTGTACTCGATTAGCCTTGCAGGGCGAACGCCATGCGCTGCAGCCGTCCCTTGACGGAACCGTCTATCACCTGATCGCCGATCATGATCACGGCACCGCCGATCAGCTCGGGATCGACCGCGACCTGCACGTTCACCGCGCGCTGGAACTTCGCCTTCAGCCCGGCGACGAGATCGTCGACCTGGGCCTGCGACAGTTCCTGCGCGCTCGTGATCGTGGCTTCGAGCGTGCCTTCGGCGCCGGCCTTGAGCGTCTCGAACTGCGTCGAGATCTCGGGCAACAGCGTGAGCCGATCGTTGGCCGAGAGCACCTTGACGAAATTCGCACCGCGCTCGCCGAGACCGTCGCCCGCGACGCTGACGATCAGCTCGGCCACGCGATCCGCCGGGACGGCCGGGTCGGCGATCAGCCGCGCGACCTGCGTGTCCGACACGATGGTCGCGAGCGTGGTGACGCGCGAAGACCAGCCGGCGAGGTCGTTTTCGTCCTGCGCCATGCGGAAGACCGCTTCGGCGTAGGGGCGTGCCAGGGTGGACAGTTCGCTCATGATTACAGCTCGGCTTTCAGCTGGCTCAGGAGGTCAGCGTGGGTTTGCGCGTTGACTTCGCGGCGCAGGATCTTTTCGGCGCCGGCAACGGCGAGCGCCGCGACCTGTTCGCGCAGGCCTTCGCGCGCACGGTTGGCTTCCTGCTCGATGTTGGCTTGGGCAGCGGCGAGCTGGCGGTCGCCCTCTTCCTTCGCGGCGAGCTTCGCTTCCTCGACGATCTGCGCGGCACGCTTTTCCGCTTGGGCAATCACCTCGGCAGCCTGCGCCTTGGCGTCGCGCATGTTGTCGCCGGCCTTCTTGGCAGCCAGTTCGAGTTCATGCTTGCCGCGGTCGGCGGCGGCCAGGCCGTCGGCGATCTGCTTCTTGCGCGTTTCGAGCGCGTTCATGATCGGCGGCCACACGAACTTCATGCTGAACCACACGAAGAAAATGAACGTGATGGACTGGCCGATCAAAGTTGCGTTGAAATTCATTTCCGCACCTTTAAATGACGGGTTTAAAAACGGGGGATGACGAAACGTTCCGAATCAAACCCGCGTATCAACCGGCGACGGCGAACAGGACATACATGGCCAAACCGACCGCGATCATCGGCACGGCGTCGACCAGACCCATGACGATGAAGAACTGGGTGCGCAGCATCGGGATCAGTTCGGGCTGACGCGCAGCGCCTTCGAGGAAGCGGCCACCAAGGACGCCGATACCGACGGCTGCACCGAGTGCGCCCAGACCCATCATCAGGGCACCAGCGATGTACAGCACGGCTTGAGTCATTTCCATTTGTTGCTCCTAAAAGTAAAAATCAAAGTTGAAAACAGGGAACCAAAAGATCAGTACTACGAAATCAGTGATGCTCGGCGTGCGCCATGTCAAGGTAGACGATGGTCAGCGTCATGAAGATGAAGGCCTGCAGCGTGATGATCAGGATGTGGAACACGGCCCACGCCCACTGCAACGCGCCGCCGAAGAGCGCAAGAACCCAGCCGCCACCGAACATCAGTGCGATCAGGATGAAGATCATTTCGCCGGCGTACATGTTGCCGAACAGACGTAGGGCGAGCGAAATCGGCTTAGCGATCAGGCCCACGCCCTCGAGCAGCAGGTTGACCGGGAAGAGGAACTTCGGGAAAGGCTGGAACGCGAGTTCGGAGAAGAAGCCGCCTGCGCCCTTCATCTTGACGCTGTAGTAGAGCACCAGGAAGAAGATCGACAGCGACAGACCGAAGGTCACGTTGGGGTCGGTCGACGGCACGACCTTCAGATAGGGAATGCCGGCCATGGTCGCCACATAGGGCAGCCAGTCGACCGGCAGCAGGTCCATGAGGTTCATCAGGAAGACCCACATGAACACGGTCAGGGCAAGCGGCGCGACGAGCGCATTCTGGTGCGAGAACGAACCGCGCACCGACGTGTCGATGAACTCGATAACCCACTCGACGAAATTCTGCAGGCCGGTCGGCACGCCGACGGTGGCCTTTTTCGCAGCGAGGCGGAACAGGAACAGGAACAGCACGCCGAGGCCGATCGAAAACAGCATGCTGTCGACGTTGATCGCCCAGAAGCCCATGGCCTTGGCTTCTTCGGCACCGTGGGCAAAGCCCCAGGTACCGTCAGCGTGCTGTCCGTAGGTCAGGTTCTGCAGGTGATGCTTGATGTACTCGCCGGAGGAAGCGTATTCCGTAGCCATAGTGATCAAATTCAATAAGTGGGTTTTGGATGGACGCGCGACGCGCCCCCATTCAAAACCAACCTCGGCGATGGCTCGCCGTGCCGCTATCTACGCCGGCTCAAGACCGTGGCCGCAAGCCAGCCGAATTGCGCGAGCGCGAACCCGACGAGCAAGGGCAGGGGCGCCAGCTTCAATACCCCGAGTCCGACCGCGAGAAGCCCGACCAGCATGAACAGGCGTTCGAGCGATGCCCGAATGAACACCTTGAGCAAACGATGCTGATCCCACTCCGGATGACCTGCCGACTGACGCTCATGCCACAGCAGGACCGCGCTGAGCGCGGCTGCCGCGCAAGCCCCGTAGGCCACCGCGACCCCTGCTTCGGCGCCGAATGCGACTGCACTCGTCAGCCCGCCCAGCGCCGCAAGCGCGAACTGTGCCAGTGCCGCCCGCCGCAAAAACGCCAATCCGTGAGCGCGGGTGCCGCTAAACATTAGCCGGCAATGATAATCGAATTAGCGCGGTCTATGCAATCATCAAGCAGCTTGATGATGAATTTCACTACGTAGTGATGTTGCAGCGCGACGGCGGGTCAGCTCCCCGCCCGGTTTACAACTCGATGCCGAGCCGCTGCAGCAGGCCCTGCAGGGCGTCGAAGCTGCCGAACTGCAGCGTCAGCTTGCCGCCGCCCTTGCGGTCCGCCTGAACGCGCGCGGTCATCGCGAGCGCGTCCGAGAGCGCTTCCTCGAGGCGCAGGGTGTCGCGCGAGACGCGGGGCTTCGCGGGCGGGGCCGCGTCTGCGTCCTTGAGCCGCGCGACCCGGCGCTCGACCTCGCGCACCGACAGCCCGCGCGTCTCGATTTCGTGAGCCAGCTCGCGCTGGGCACCGGCATGCAGCGGCAGCAGCGCGCGCGCGTGGCCCATTTCGATGAGCCCGGCCACGAGCATGTCCTGCACCGGCCGCGAGAGATTGAGCAGGCGCAGCAGGTTGGACACCGCCGCGCGCGACTTGCCCACGGCCTGCGCGACCGCATCGTGGGTCATGCCGAATTCCTGGATCAGGCGCTGCAGGCCGTGGGCCTCGTCGATCGCGTTGAGGTCTTCGCGCTGGATGTTCTCGATCAGCGCCATCGCGGCGACCGCGTTGTCCGGCACCTCGCGCAGCAGCACCGGCACTTCGGCAAGGCCGGCGAGCTGCGCCGCGCGCCAGCGCCGTTCGCCGGCAATGATCTCGTAGCCGCCGGTGACTTCACGCACGAGAATCGGCTGCATCAGGCCCTGGGCGCGGATCGAGTCGGCGAGCTCCTGCAGCGATTCGCTGTCCATTTGGCTGCGTGGCTGGTACTTCCCGGGCGCGAGATGCGACACTGCCATCATGCGCAGATCCCCCTGCGGCGGCGCGGCGTTGTCCTCGCCGGCAAGCAGTGCGTCGAGCCCGCGGCCCAGTCCCTTGAGTTTCGCCATCAGGCCGCCTCCCCTACCGCGATGCCGGCGCGTCTGAGCGTTTCCTCGGCAAGATCCAGATAGGCCTTCGCGCCCTTGCACTGGCGGTCGTAGGCGAGCACCGGCAGCCCGTGGCTCGGCGCCTCGGCCAGCCGGACGTTGCGCGGGATCACGGTGTCGTAGACCCGGTCGCCGAAATGCTGCTTGAGCTGGTCCGACACCTGCTGCGCGAGCGTGCTGCGCGGGTCGAACATGACGCGCAGCAGACCCTCGATGCGGATGTCCGGATTGAGCCGCTGCTTGACCTTCTTAATCGTCGCGACGAGATCGGTGAGCCCTTCGAGCGCGTAATACTCGCACTGCATCGGGATCAGCACCGCCTCCGCCGCGGCGAAGGCGTTGACGGTCAGGAGATTCAGCGTCGGCGGGCAGTCCATGAGAATGAAGTCGTATTCGTCGGCGACTCCGGCGAGTGCGGTCTTGAGCCGCAGGTCGCGTTGCTCGAGATTGACGAGATCGATCTCGGCGCCGGCCAGTTCCCGGTTCGACGGAATGACGTCGAAATGGCCGGGACCGGAGCGCATGCGGGCGTCGGCGAGGCCGACCTGGTTGAGCAGGATCTGGTAGACCGTCGGCAGCGCCGTGCGCTTTTCGATGCCGCATCCCATCGTCGCGTTGCCCTGCGGATCGAGGTCGGCGAGCAGGACCCGCTGGCCGAGTTCGGCGAGGCTCGCCGCCAGGTTCACCGCGGTCGTCGTCTTACCGACCCCGCCTTTCTGATTGGCAATTGCAAAGATTCGGCTCATTCGACAGGCTCCAGAACGATCAGGTGACGGTGCGCCTCGAGGCCCGGGACGTGAAGCTCGTAGTCAGCGCTTACTTTCACGCCTTGCGGCAGCAGGGCGAGCTCCTCATGGGGATACAGCCCCTTCATCGCGAGCCAGCGACCCCCTGACTTGACGAGATGGCGCGTCAGCGTGACAAATTCCCTGAGATCGGAAAACGCGCGCGAGGTGACCACGTCGAAGCGCGCGGCAGGACGGTAGTCCTCGACCCGCCCGGTCACGACACTCAAATTGGCCAGGCCCAGCTCGGCCTTGGCCTGTAGCAGAAAGGCGGTCTTCTTCGCCACGCTGTCGATCAGCGTCACCTGCAGGTCGGGCCGCGCGATCGCGAGCGGGATGCCGGGCAGCCCGCCGCCGCTGCCCACGTCCAGCACCGTCTCGCCGCGGAAATGCGGGACGGCCGCGAGCGAGTCGAGCAGATGATGGCTGACCATGCGGCCGGCGTCGCGCACCGCAGTCAGGTTGTAGACACGGTTCCACTTGTCGAGCAGCGCCAGATAGGCGAGCAGCTTCTGCGTCGCGTCGGCGGGCAGCGCGAGTCCGAGCGCCGCGACCCCCGCGGCCAGTTGCTGTCCGGTCGTCATGCGCTTTTCTTTTGTTCGTCGGGTTTGAACCCGCGCTTGGCATAGACCAGCAAGACCGAAATCGCCGCGGGGGTGACGCCCTGCAGCCGCGACGCCTGGCCGAGCGTTTCCGGCTGCGCCGTCTGCAGGCGCTGGCGCACCTCCATCGACAGCCCGGTGAGCCGCGTGTAATCGAGGTCGGGCGGCAAACGCAGGCCTTCCTGCTCGCGGTGCTTGTCGACCTCCTCGTTCTGGCGGTCGATGTAGCCTTGGTACTTGGCCGCGATCTCGACCTGCTCGGCGACGCCAACGTCGGCGACCCCTGCCCCGCCGCCGGGCAGCGCAAGCACCTGCGCGTAACCGAGATTGGGCCGGCGCAGGAGATCGAACAGGCTGTATTCGCGCTCGATCGGCTGGCCGATCAGCTGCGTCGCCGCGTCGGCCGGGAGGATCGCCGGATTGACCCAGACCGATTTCAGCCGTTCGGTTTCACGCGCGACCTCGTCCCTTTTCCGGTTGAATTGATCCCAGCGCGCGTCGTCGACCACCCCCAACGCGCGGCCGGTCTCGGTCAGCCGCATGTCGGCATTGTCCTCGCGCAGCTGCAGCCGGTATTCGGCGCGGCTCGTGAACATGCGATAGGGCTCGGAAACGCCCCGCGTGATCAGGTCGTCGACAAGCACGCCGAGATAGGCCTCGTGCCGGCCCGGACTCCAGGCGTCCTTGCCCTGGGTCTGCAGTGCGGCGTTGAGGCCGGCGAGCAGGCCTTGGGCCGCGGCCTCCTCGTAGCCCGTCGTGCCGTTGATCTGCCCGGCGAAAAAGAGGCCGGCGATCGACTTGGTTTCGAGCGAGGCCTTGAGGTTGCGCGGGTCGTAGTAGTCGTACTCGATGGCGTAACCGGGGCGCAGGATGTGCGCATGCTCGAGCCCCGGGATCGAGCGCACGATCGCGTGCTGAACGTCGAAGGGGAGCGAGGTCGAGATGCCGTTCGGATAGATCTCGTGCGTCGTCAAACCCTCGGGCTCGAGGAAGATCTGGTGGCTCGCCTTGTCGGCAAAACGCGTGATCTTGTCCTCGATCGACGGGCAATAGCGCGGTCCGACGCCCTCGATGACGCCGGCATAGAGCGGCGAGCGGTCGAGGCCGCCGCGAATGATCTCGTGGGTGGCCACGGTCGTGTGCGTGATCCAGCATGGGCGCTGCGCGGGGTGCATCGAGCGGTCGCCCATGAAGGAGAACACGGGCGCCGGGTCATCGCCGGGCTGCACCTGGGTGCGGCTGTAGTCGATCGTGCGCCCGTCGATACGCGGCGGCGTGCCGGTCTTCAGTCTACCGACGGGAAGATCCAGTTCACGCAGGCGCGCGGCGAGCGAGACCGCGGGCGGGTCGCCCATGCGGCCGGCCTGGAAATTCTCGAGCCCGACGTGCACGAGCCCAGCGAGGAAGGTGCCCGCCGTGAGCACGACGGCGCGCGCTTCGAACAGGATGCCGAGCTGGGTTTTCACGCCGACGACGCGAGCGCCGTCGAGCACGAGGTCGTCGACAGCCTGCTGGAAAAGCGTGAGGCCGGGCTGGTTTTCGAGCCGCTGCCGGATCGCGGCCTTGTACAGCACACGGTCGGCCTGCGCGCGGGTCGCGCGCACCGCAGGGCCCTTGGACGAATTGAGCGTGCGAAACTGGATGCCCGCCTCGTCGGTCGCCAGCGCCATTGCGCCGCCGAGCGCGTCGACCTCCCTGACCAGATGACCCTTGCCGATGCCGCCGATCGAGGGGTTGCACGACATCGCGCCGAGCGTCTCGATGTTGTGCGTCAACAGCAGCGTCTTCGCGCCCATGCGCGCCGCTGCGAGCGCCGCCTCGGTGCCGGCGTGTCCGCCACCGACGACGATGACATCGAAGGACTCGGGGAATTTCATGGCGGCATTCTACCCGCTGCCGGCACTGGTTTCACGTGAAACGCTCGTCTCAATGAAAGCATTTACTGATAGCATCCTGCTGCGGAGAAAAACCAGATAACAAAAACATCGCGGGGTCAAATTCGGCCCAATTACTGTTTTCTCACGGGAGGAGATATGAAGGGAAACTTAGCCAGCCTGCTGGCAGCAAGCACGCTGCTGCTTTATGGGCCGTCATACGGCGCATACGCAACAAAAGGTAGCGTTTACATGATTTCGGAGCCCGGCAACTACGTTGGAGCCGGCATGACGCAAGGCGTCACCTGGGTTCATGGGGTCGACGGTCTTTTCTCCGAAAGCGTGAATTACGACAAGGGCGCAAGTATCACCTACAACGGTGACTCTTGGTTCTATTTCGATTTCGCGGCCCCAACTTATAACCCCTCAACCAATACAACCGACGGCAATTACCTGGCTGTCGGCCGTTACGACAACGCCACACGTTTCCCTTTTAATTCGCCGACCAAGCCCGGCTTGGATGTGTCTGGGGATGGACGGGGAAACAATCAGCTGTCGGGATGGTTTGAGATACTCGAGGTCGAATATGATGTCAGCAAGACCCACATCCAGAAGCTCGCCGTCGATTTCACCCAGTACGGAGAAAACCTGACGCAGTCTGGGCCGGGCCTATTCGGCTCTCTTCGGTTCAATTCCGACGTTGCTCTGACCATTCCCTCGGCCGTCCCCGAACCAAGCACCTACCTCACCATGGCGCTCGGGATAGGGTTAGTAGCACTTGCGACTCGCAGGCGCAAAGCGGCCTCCGAGGTCTAAAACGCCTCGGAGGCAGGCTCACTTCGGACTGCCTCCGAGCGCTTCCTGCCGCATCAAAGCGTCGAGTAGTTCGTCGTCGATAGCCGTCAATCGTGCCGCCACCGCCGCCGCTTCCTGAGGCGCGCGAACGTAGAAATCGGGGTCGTTAAACAGCTTCGCGAGCCCGGCCTGCTCGGCCTCGAGCGCCTCAATGCGGGCTGGAAGGCCCTCGAGCTCGCGCGCCTCCTTGTAGCTCAAGCCGGCCTTCTGCGTGGACTTCGCGGCCGGCGCCGCCTTGGCGACGGATTTTGGCTGCACGGGCTTCGCCGCCTCGGCTTCGCGTCCTTGCCGCCACGCCTGCCAGTCGGCGTAGCCGCCGGCGATCTCGGTCAGGCGCCCTTCGCCTTCGAACACGATCGACTGGGTGACGACGTTGTCGAGAAAGGCGCGGTCGTGCGAGACGATGATGACCGTGCCGACGTAGTCCTGCAGCAGCTGCTCGAGGAGTTCGAGCGTGTCGATGTCGAGATCGTTGGTCGGCTCGTCGAGCACCAGCAGATTCGCCGGGCGGGCGAACAGGCGCGCCAGCAGCAGCCGGTTGCGCTCGCCGCCCGAGAGCGCCGAGACCTTGGCGCGCGCGCGCTCGGCCGGAAACAGGAACTCCTCGAGATAGCTGATGACGTGCTTTTTCTGGCCGCCGATCTCGACGTAGTCCGAGCCGGGCGAGATCGTGTCGACGAGCGTCGCGGCGTCGTCGAGCTGATTGCGGAACTGGTCGAAATACGCGACCTCGAGTTTGGTGCCCTGCTTGACCCAGCCCGACTGCGGTTTGATCTCGCCGAGGATCAGCCGGATCAGCGTCGTCTTTCCAGCGCCGTTCGGCCCGAGCAACCCCAGCTTGTCGCCGCGCAGGATCGTCGTGGAGAAGTCGCGGATCAGCGTGCGGCCGTCGTAGGCGAAGCCGACGTGGTCGAGTTCGGCGACGACCTTGCCCGAGCGTTCGCCTGCGTCGAGCTGGAAACCGACCTGGCCCTGGTGCGCCACGCGCGCCTCGCGCGTCCGCCGCAAGGTCTCAAGCCGGCGCACGCGGCCCTCGTTGCGCGTGCGCCGCGCCTCGACGCCTTTGCGGATCCAGGCTTCCTCCTGCTTCCAGAACTTGTCGAACTTGCGGTTGTGCACCGCCTCGACCTCGAGTTGTTCGGCCTTCTTGGTCTGGTAGGCACTGAAGTTACCCTGGTATTCGCGCAGGGTTCCGCGATCGAGTTCGACGATGCGGTTGGCGACGTTGTCGAGGAAGCGCCGGTCGTGCGTGACGAACAGCAGTGCCCCGCGATAGTCGTTGAGCAGCCCTTCGAGCCACTCGATCGCGGAAAAATCGAGGTGGTTGGTCGGCTCATCGAGCAGCAGCAGTTCGGGCTCGGCGACCAGGGCGCGTGCAAGTGCGGTGCGCTTCTTCAGCCCGCCCGACAGGGTCTCGACCGCGAGGTCCGGATCGAGCTTCAGGCGCTGCAAGGTTTCCTCGACGCGGCTGTTGAGGCGCCAGCCGTCGGCCGCCTCGAGCGCCTGCGACACGCGTTCAAGCTCCCCTAGCGCCGCCTCGTCCCCTTCCGCGACCGCGTGCGCCGCAGCGTGGTAGTCCGCGAGCAGCCGTTGCGCCGCGCCCACGCCCTCGGCCACCGCCTCGAATACGCTGTGTCCCGGTTGGAATTGCGGCTCCTGCGGGACATAGGCGAGCCGCAGGCCCGGGGTGCGCCAGACCTCGCCGGCGTCGGGTTGGCTCGTGCCGGCAACGATCTTCAGCAGGCTCGACTTGCCCGTCCCGTTGCGGCCGATCAGGCCGATGCGCTCACCCGCCTCGATGACGAGCGATGCGCCGTCGAGCAGGGGCCAGTGGCCATAGGCCAGTTCGAGTCGGTCGAAAGTGAGGAGCGGCATGGCAGATTCGCGGGCGAAGGGGCGAATTATCCCCGATGCAGGGCCCGATGGATGGCACGCGCGATCTTAAAAGCGTCGGCGGTGTCGCTGTGCACGCATAGCGTTTCGGCAGTGATCGTGACCGCGCCGCCCTCCGCGTCGAGCGGGCCGCCGGTCGCCAGAGCCAAGGCCTGGGCCGCTGCCGCGTCGGGGTCCGCAATGACCGCGCCGAGCGTTTTACGTGAAACCAGACGACCCGAGGCATAGTAGCGCCGGTCGGCGAAGGCCTCGTTGAGCGCGGCGAGGCCGGCGGCCAGCGCGGCGGAGACCAGTTGCGAGCCGGCCAAACCCACCACGGCAAGCCGCCGGTCGACACGCGCCACGCCCTCGACGACCGCCCCGGCGACGGCCGCGTCGGCTGCCGCGTCGTTGTATAGCGCCCCGTGCGGCTTGACGTGCGCGAGCACAAGGCCGAGCCGCGCCGCCGCTTCGGCCAGCGTCTCGGTCTGCTCGGCAACCCAACGGGTGATCTCTTCCGGCGGGGCGGCGAGGCGGCGGCGACCGAACCCGGCGCGATCGGGATAACTCGGGTGCGCCCCTGCCGCGACCCCGTACTCGGCACAGCGCAGCAGGGCCGTCCGCATGCTCCCCGCGTCGCCAAAGTGTCCGCCGCAGGCGATTGAAGCCCGCGCGATGTAGGGCATCAGGGCGTCGTCCTCGTGGCCCTCGCCGATGTCCGCATTGAGTTCGATCATCCACGTACCTCGATACGCCAATCGGCGCCGGCAGCCAGGCTGCGTGCCTCCTCCACGCCGACAGTGGTGAACTGGACCGCGGCGCCCGGGCGCAGCTGCGCCAGCCGCGCGCGATCGGCATCGATCACGCACGCGATGACCGGGTAGCCGCCGGTCACCGGGCCGTCCCAGCCAAGGATGATCGGCTGCCCGCCCGGCGGCACCTGGACACAGCCGGGAAGCACACCCTGAGACGGCAGTTCGCGCCGCGCCCCGGTCACCGGCGTGCCGGCGAGGCGAATGCCGCGGCGGTCCGACGCCGCTGCGACCTGGTAGCGTCCAAGAAAAAACGCCGCCAGGCCGCGGTCGTCGAACAGGTCGGCCTGCGGCCCCGCGACCACCCGCAGCGGCCCCTCGACCTGCGGCGGATGGGCGCGGCGCAGCCCTGTCGTTCCGGCCGCGGCGCCGACGGCCAGCCGGTCGCCGCTGCGAAGCGCGCGCCCGGCATGGCCGCCGAAGGCGCCGGGAAGAAAGGTGCTGCGGCTGCCGATCACCGGGGGGACGACCAGCCCCCCGCGCACGGCGAGCCAGCAGCGGCAGCCGTCTATCGCCTCGCCGAGCTGCAGCGTCTCCCCGGCCGCCAGGGTCAGTGTCTGGTTCCACGCCACGGCCGCCGCGCTGCGCCGCGTCGCGCTGAACACGGCGCCGCACAGCGCCACGACGCCGCCTTGGGGAAAGCGCAGCTGCGGCCCGACGAGTGCTATCTCGAGGCCGGCAGCGTCGGCGGCGTTGCCGACCAGCGCGTTCGCTGCGGCGAGCGCCGCCGGATCTGCGGCGCCACCGGCCGGAACGCCGAGCACACCGCGGCCGGGACGTCCCGCGTCCATGACCAGATCGCACAGCCCCGCGCGCAGGACTTCGATCATGCCGGGACGAAGACGACGCGGTCGCCGGGCGCCAGCAGGCAGGGCGTTTCGCGCTGCGGGTCGAACAATACGGCGCGCGTGCGTCCGATAATGTTCCATCCGCCGGGCCCGCTCGCCGGATAAATCCCGGTGTAGGCGCCCCCCACCGCGATGCTTCCCGCCGCGACCTCGCGACGCGGGGTGGAACGTCGCGGGGCATGGAGCGCGCTCGGCACGCCGCGCAGATAAGCGAAGCCGGGCTGGAAACCGAGGAACACGACGGCGTGCTCGGCCGCGGCGTGAATCCTCACATAGGTCGCGGCGTCGAGGCCGGCGCGCGCGGCCACGGCCGCGAGATCGGGGCCCGCCTCGCCCCCGTATTCCGCGAGAATTTCGTGGCGCGTCCCGGCGATGGCCTGTTGCTCGACGAGCGGGGCCGTCAGCGCACGGCGGAGATCCGGCGAGATCGTCGCGCCCCTGCGCAGGATCACGAGCACGCTCTCGTCGGCCGGCACGATGTCCTCGACCTCGTCAAACGCGCCGGCGCTGAGCAGCGCGTAGCGCGCGAGCGTCGCCGCGCCGGTGGCAACCAGCAGCCCGCGCTCGCCCACCCAGCGCCAGCAAAGCGGCGGCGGCTCAGGGGAAACGTGCTGTCCTGAAGAGGCGGGGGCGGGTCGGAGCTGCATCGAAGCGTTTCGTATCAACGGCGAATAGTTCGCGATGGACGATCGGGGGTCCCGGTACCTCGTGGAAAGAGGGATCTCGTGCGGGAAAGCGCACGCTCGACACATGATGGCCGGCTCGACCGCCGAATTCAAGCTGCGCGTCGCGCGATGGTGTCGCGCAGGCCGCAAGGCCGCGCCCGTGTCGTCTTGCCTGCACCCGCCTGCGTCGCTGGGCGAAGCGGGCCTACGATTGATATCATTCGACTTGACATGAAATGAGGGTCCCGGCGACGCGGCCGACCATGCAAGAGCCCAAGTACCGGCGCCCCGACGCCTCCCGCCGCGGACCGCTCCGCGCTCTGCCCTGAATCGCATGGAAATCTACCAGCGCATTTTCGAATACGCGCCCGACGCGATGCTCGTGCTCGGCCGCGACGGCCTCCTGCGCCTGGTCAACGCGCACGCCGAGACGCTGTTCGGCTACGACCGCAGCGAACTGCTCGGCCAGACCGTCGAGCTGCTCGTGCCCGCGCGTTTCACGGCGCAGCACGCGGCGCACCGCGCGCGCTTCATGGAGGAGGCGCAGAGCCGGCAGATGGGGCGCCAGCAGGATCTTTACGCACTGCGCAAGGACGGCAGCGAGTTCCCGGTCGACATCATGCTGAGCCCGATGATCATGGGCGGCGAGCACCTGACGCTATGCGTGGTGCGCGACATCACCGAACGCAAGGCCGCGCAGGATGCGCTCGAGCATCAGACCAACGAGTTGTTGCGCCTGCATGCCGAACTCGAACTCCTCGCCAACCACGACGGGCTCACCGGCCTGTACAACTGGCGGGCGTTCTATGAACACGCCGGACAGTTGCTGACGACCGCGCACCGCCGCCACGAGAAAGCGTCGCTCCTGATCCTCGACCTCGATCATTTCAAGCAGATCAACGACCGCTTCGGCCACGCCGAAGGCGACCGCGTGCTGCAAGCCGCCGCCGCCGCGTTGAAGGCGAGCGCGCGGCAGAACGACATCGTCGCCCGGCACGGCGGCGAAGAGTTCGTGATCGCCGGGTTCGGCCTCAGCGAAGCGGAAAGCCTCGTTGCCGCCGAGCGCCTGCGCGCGGCGGTCGCGAGCATCGAAAATCTCGCGTGCCGCGTGACGACGAGCGTCGGCGTCGCCACCTTCGTGCCCGACCCGTCGAGCAGGCACGAACCGCCGACGCTACTGGCAGATCTGCTCGATCGGGCCGATCAGGCGCTCTACCACGCCAAGCGGAGCGGCAGGAACCGGATCTGCCACTTCGACCAGCTCGGGGAAGACATCGCGCCGGCGAGCGATTCACCGTAGCGCCCGCCACCCGCCGCAGGCCTTGCCGAACGCGATTCTCCTGCTTGGCCGGATTCGCCCGCGGCGGGCATGAAAAAAAGGGGTTTCACGTGAAACCCCTTTTTTGCCAACAACCGCTTGCGCTCAGTCCTTGAAGCGCCCGCGCACCCCGCCGCGCCCTGCCCCGCCACGGTTCTCGTTGCCGTAGCCACGTGCCGGACGCGCGGCGTTGCCGCGGTCGCCGTAGGAGCGGCCCGTGGCGGCTTTGGCCTTGGCCTCGCGTTCGCGCTTCTCCCAGTACTCGACGCTGTTGCCATTAACCTCGGGCTTGGAGGCGGCGCCACGAGGCCCTGCCGTCTGCTCGCTGGTCATGCGCGGCACGTCGGACGGCCCGCGGACGCCATTGTCGAAGCGACGGGCGGGTGCGCCGTCGTTACGACGGGCGTCGCCGCGGTAGCCGCGGTCGCGGTTGTCGCGGCTATCGCCACGGGGCCGGTCGCCGTAGCTGCGCGGCTCGCTGCGATCCCCGAAGCTGCGCTTCTCGTAGCCCCCGCGCGGACCGTTGCCGCGCGGCCGGCCATTGCCGGGTCGCCCGGTCGACGGCCGCTGCGTCGGCTCCAGCCCGGGCAAGGTGTGCACCTCGATGCGGTTGCCGGTGTAGCGCTCGATGTTCTTCACCAGTCCGCCCTCGCGCATGCCGGCGAAGCTCACCGCGATGCCGGTACGACCCGCGCGGCCGGTGCGGCCGATCCGGTGGACGTAGTCCTCGGCCTGGCGCGGCAGATCGAAGTTGATGACGTGGCTGATGCTGGCGACGTCGATGCCGCGGGCCGCGACGTCGGTCGCGACGAGCACGCGGGTGCGCCCTTCGCGCAGCCGCTGCAGCGCGCGGTTGCGCTGGCCCTGCTGCATGTCACCGTGCAAGGCGTCGGAGGCGAAGCCGCTTTCGGCGAGCAGGTCGGAAATCTCCTCGGTGCTGCGCTTGGTCGATGCGAACACGATCGCCTGCACCATCTCGACGTCACGCAACAGCGCGTCGAGCAGGCGGTTCTTGTGGTCCATGTTGTCGGCGAACAGCAGGCGCTGCTCGATCTTGGCTTCCTTGTGCGGCACCGCCTCGATCTCGATGCGTTGCGCGTCGCGGGTCAGTTCGCGTGCGAGGTTGCCGACGACGCCGTCGAGCGTGGCCGAGAACAGCAGGGTCTGCCGTTCGGCCGGACAGCGCGCGGCGATCGCCTTGATGTCGTCGACGAAGCCCATGTCGAGCATGCGGTCGGCTTCGTCGAGCACGAGCACCTCGAGGCGCGAGAAGTCGATCTTGCCGCGCTCGAGATGGTCGATCAGGCGACCCGGCGTGGCGACCACGACGTCGACCGGCTGCGAGAGTCGCTTGAGCTGCAGGCCATAGGGGGCGCCGCCGACCAGACAGGCGGTGCGGAAGCGGCGCATCTCCTTGCCGTAGGTCATCGCGGCCTTTTCGACCTGCAGCGCGAGTTCGCGCGTCGGCGTCAGCACCAGCACACGCGGCCCGATGCTTTTGACCGCCGGCTCGGCGAGCAGACGCTGGATCGACGGCAGCAGGAAGGCGGCCGTCTTGCCGCTGCCGGTGTGCGAGGACACCAGCAGGTCGCCCCCACTCAGCGCGGCAGGAATCGCCTGCTGCTGAACCGGCGTGGCGTTTTCGTAGCCGGCGGCGAGTACGGATTTGAGAATGAGGGGATCAAGCCCCAGTTCGGAGAAGCTCATGGCAAAACCTTTTTTCAGTGCGCCTGCAACAGCGCAAACCAGGCCCTGATTCCGGCACGAGCCAGACAGGCCAAACAATACGAACCGGAATATAGCGGCGTTCTGGAACGCCCACGGGTCGCGTCGATCACATCGGCGCCAACCACAAGACTTGTCGCTGCCCGCGTAGGAACTCAGGGCGGCACAAAAGAGAGGTCGAAGACGATGGGGCTGTGAGAACAGTCCCGAGGCACGGTCTGAACAAGCCGACCTGCCCACTGCTGAGAGCACAACGCGAGCAAGTGTATCAGGAAATCATGATTTTCCAAGCCTTTTCTCGCGCGGCGCGCTGTAGGGCAGGTCGCGTTGCATGCCAAGACGCGCATCCGCGCGCCGGGGCGCGAAGCGAACCGCTGTCGCAGCTGCCGCCGCGGTCGTGACGAGATGAGCGACAGGCAATCCGCGAGCGGCGCGCGAACCTGGCGACCCGTGCCTCGGACTAGGCGTGGTGATAAAGCTTGTGATAGAGGCCGCCGCGGTCGATCAGCGCGGCGTGATCGCCCTCCTCGACCACGCGGCCGTTTTCGAACACCAGAATCCGGTCGGCCTGGCGCACGGCCGACAGGCGGTGGGCGATGATCAGCGTCGTGCGGCCAGCGAGGAATTCGCCGAGCGCCTGGTGCAGGCGGCGCTCGGTCTCGGTATCGAGCGCCGACGTCGCCTCGTCGAGGATCACGATACGCGGCTCGGCGACGACCATGCGCGCGATCGCGAGGCGCTGCCGCTGGCCCCCCGATAGACGCACGCCTTGGCGCCCGACCATGGTGTCCAGACCCTGCGGCAGCTCCGCGACGGTCGCGTCGAGCTGGGCGATCGCGAGCGCGCGCCACAGCGTCGCGTCGTCGGCGCTGCGGCCGAGCGTGAGGTTGGCGCGCACCGTGTCGTTGAAGAGCACCGGATGCTGCAGCACGACACCGACGTATTCGCGCACGGTTTCCCAGCCGATCGCGCTCACCGGCACGCCGCCGTAGCAGATCTGCCCTACGCGGAGCGGATAGAGCCCAAGCAGGGCCTGCACGAGCGTCGACTTGCCGCCGCCGGAGGCGCCGACCAGCGCGACCTTTTCCCCGGGCGCGACGCTCAGACTGACGTCCTCGAGCACGTCCTCGCCTTCGCCGTAGGCGAAACTCACGTGCTCGAGCGCGATGCCGACGGTCGGCACGCCGGCGAACGGGTTCTCGCGCGCCGGGTACCGCGCCTCGCTGTGCAGGCCGAGCAGCGCGTTGATCCGCGTCAGCGCGGCGTTCGCGGCGAACCACGAATACTGCATGTTCACGAGCTCCTGCACCGGCGTCATCATGAACCAGAGGTAGCCGAACACCGCGAGCATCTCGCCGATCGAGAGGTCGGAGTAGACGACCATCAGCATCGCGCCGGCCCGAAAGGCGTCGAAGCCGGCGAGAAAGATGAAGAAGGAAAAGCGGCTCATCGCGTCGGACTTCCAGGCGAAGGCCGCGGCGTGGCGGCGGATATCGGCGGCCTTCTCGGTCACGCGCGCGAGGTAGTGCTTTTCGCGGTTCATCGCGCGGATCTGCGTCAGCGCGTCGAGCGTTTCGGCGAGCGCGTCCTGAAACGCCTCGAAGGCGCGGTTCTCGAACTTCTTCAAGTCCTTGACCCGTTTGCCGAGTCGGGTCGAAAACAGGATCACGACCGGGTTGAGCAGCAGGATGAAGAGCGCGAGCTGCCAGTGCATCCAGAACAGCACGCCAGCCACGCCGACCAGCGTCAGTACCGAGACGAGCAGCCCCGAAATCGAAGCCCCGAGGAAAGTGTCGATCGCGCCGAGGTCGGTGACGAAATGCGAGGTGACGCGCCCCGCGCCGACGGTCTCGAACTCGGACAGCGCAGTGCGCGAGAGCCGCGCGAGCATGCGTTCACGGATGCGGTAGACAACTTCCTTCGCGAGCAGCGAGAAGGTCCGCCCCTGCCACACGTTGAGCACGATCGCGGCGAGCCGCAGCGCGACCGTCGCCAGCAGCGCGACGCCGATGAACAGCACCGGCCCATGCCAGGACGTCGGAAACCAGGCGCCGATCGCGTCGACGATCCTGCCCGGATGGTGCAGCAGCACCTCGTCGACCATGAGCGGCAGCAACAACGGCACCGGAACGGCCGCGACGACCGCCAGCACGGCCGCGAGATTCGCCTGCAGCAGCGCCGCGCGGTGGCGGCGAAGCTCGTCGACGATGCTGCGCCAGGTCAGCACGGCGTGCTCGCGGAAAACGACGGTCGGATCCCAAATGCGCGCATCAAAGCCTCGCTATCGATGCAAAAGCTAGCAAATAGGCGCAAAGCCGCGCCGTTGCGTAGTTTGTGAAATTCTTACTTCCATCATGGGAACAAATATGGGAACACTTTTAGGGGTTGTTCCCCAATTTTGCCAGCCTTACACCCCCAAAGGCGAAGCCCCAGCAGAAAGCCGGGAACGCTCACCTTAATGTATTTAGCCGTATTTTATTCCGGGATGGTTTCGACCCAGGCCCGCAAAGCCTGATTGATTGCGTCGGCATAACTCAATGCCCAGCCTTCGCGCACCGCGCGCAGCAATACAGCTTCTGCCTTTCGGTCTGGAATGTAGTCAATGCGCCAGTTCGTTGCGCGATACTGCCGACGGTGCGCCCGCCGATATTCAATGGAATGACTGCCGTAGCGCCTCAGAATATCGGCCATGTCTTTATCGTCCATGGATTGTATTACCCTCTAAGTCATTGATGCGATTACCCATTATTCGACTGACTTAGGACGCTCTAGGGGTATACCCTTCGCACCGCCGGAGTAGATCGCGGATCGGCTCATAGTCCCGATTCGCCACGATTTCACCGCGCCATGCGGCGAGACAGCGCCGCCCCTCCAGGTTCGCGCACTGGTCGCAAGTGCGCCGGTCATCGTGGAAAGTCTCAGGCCCAAGCGTCTCGCCCTCGCTGTTGATGTTTTGCGGGGTATCAGGGGTATCAGGGGTGCAAGCCAGTATTGGCGCGAGTTCCGTTGATACCTCGACGGGGTTGCGCGGGGTATCAGGGGTATCAGTTCGCCGCTCCAGTCTTTCCAGCAGATCAGCCAGCGCCATGATCGCCCCCCAGCTTGTCCGCTTGGACGGGGTAGAGTTTCACCCCGCGCCCGCCGATGCGATAGAACCGCGCCCGCTTGCCGTCCGCGCCGGGTGTGGGCAGCGCCCCGGATACCTGCAAGGCATCCAGCGCGCGGGCGAAGTCAAACCCTTTCAAAGCCTCGCGCATCCCGTCCGCCGTGAACAGATATTCGCGGCCTTCGGGAGTGTCCCGCCACCAACCCGCCCGGTCGCGTATCGGGGTTTCGCCGCTGTTCTCAGCATCCGAGAAGCGTCCGTCGCCGTGCCGCTCGATAAAGCCGGAAACTCTGTCCAGGATTTGCCGCCGCTCATCGTTGCCGCGTCCGCGCGCTGCTCGCCATAACCGGAAACCTTCCGATGCCGCCTTGATCGCCTCGCCTTCCGACCAGCCGGTGATGCCGTAATCGGTCGCCACTTCACCCGCCAGCGCCAGCAGGGCGAAGCGTCCCGCCGCGCGCTTGTCCTGTCCCTCACCACCCTCGGCGGAAAACTCCATAAGCCCCTTGAAGCGTTCCAGCAGGGCGCAAAAGTCTTGATCGTCGCGCGTCAGTCTTTCAAGGAAAGCCCGCCCGGCGTGTCCGTGGTGCGTCACCGCTGCTCGCTTGATCGCATCCGAAAACGCCGTGCCGCTGGGCAGATCGTGCAGGGTGTCCCACGCGCCATAAACACGCGCCGCCGGAACATCCAGCAGCCGCACCGCCTGCCCCGCCTTGGCCCGGTGTCCGCCTTCCTGCATCGTCGTGGCGATGGTGCGCTCGCCGCTCGACAGGACAAAACAGCGCCAGCGCGTCACGGCCCGAGCGCTGCCCGTCCGCCCGGCGCGTTGCTTGCCGCGCCCGTTGCCTAGCGCGTAGACGATGGCCCCGACTTCGCGCGGATCGCACTCGCTGATTTCATCCAAGGCCAGCAGGCAATCATTAAACAGCGCCGCCGCGCCTTCCATGCCGTTGGCAGTCGCCCGCCAGCTTCGGCGGTAATTCTCGCCGCCCCAAACCGAACAGCCCGCTTCCAGCAGGGTCGTCTTGCCGGTCGAAGAATCGCCCACAAAATGCACCCCGCCGCCCTCGGCATTGCACCGCGCCAGCATTGGCCCCGCGAAAGAAGCAGACAGCGCCAACAGCAACAGCGGATTACCGATAGCGCGCGCCGCGATTTCCTCTCGCCATCCGGCCAGCGTCCCGGCCCTGGTGTGTTCATCGTGCCCGCGCTCGCCGCTCTGGAAGATCACGCCCGATGCCGCCGTTCCGATTACCGCATCAGGCAGCACGAAGGAATCGCCGCACCAGCCGACTTGAAGCGCGCAGCGCATCTGCCGCTTCGGCGGCTTGGCTTGCAGGTAATTCGCCAGCAAGGTTTTTGCGGTCGGGTCGATTTCGACGCCCATCGCCAGCAGTTCGCCGCGCAGGTCATCGCCGCCAGCCTTGAGTAATTCCATCGGCATGGCCCATTCACGCCAGCGCCCCAGCGTATTTTTGAATCGCAACAGCCGCCCGAAGTTGTTGTCCTGCCCGTCGAAGGTCACGGCCTCGATATGTAGGGGGGAACAAACGCGGGTTTCCGTCAGCGCCGGGGGGGCTTCACCTTTGCCGGACTTAATGCCGAAATACCAGACGCCTGGTTGATACTTTCTACCGTCGTGTTCCAGCCAGCCATCAAACACGCGGAAGCATGGGCGCTCATCCATGCCAGGCTCTTTGCTTGCCATCGTGGCAGACACCCCTGATACCCCGTCAGCATCGGCAGGGGTATCAGCGGAAAGCCCGTCGTTACTGGCCTGCACCCCTGATACCTGTGATACCCCGAAATTCATCAATGCCGCATCCGGTTCGCCGGTTTCAGTGTCGGGGTTTTGCCGCCCCACCAGATCGCGTGCTGTTGCGTTTTCGGTGCCGCCTTGAGCCTCGCATATCACCGAAGCCGCCGCGCTTGTTATGGCGTGTTTTACGGCGTCCAGGCCAGACTGCGCCGCCATGTCGTTAAAGTCGGTCGCGCTCATGCCGTCACCCCCACGAATTCAGGAATAACCAGCAGCCCGCCCACGGCCCGCGCCGCTTCGGTCGCCTTGGTCAGTCCGGGATTGCCGGGGGTATGCCTATCATCGTCCGCGCACAAGATCAGGGGCAGGTCGGGGAATTTCTCGCGCATCGCCTTCGCCACGGCTAGCAGGTTGCCCGCATTGAAGGCCACCGCCACGGGGTAGCCTGTTGCTTCGTGAATCGTCGCGCCGGTTGCGAAGCCTTCCGCGATGCAAAGCGCCGCCGCGCCCTTCGAGTCGCCGATGCTGAAATAGCATCCCGCCACGCGCCCGCCGGACAGGAATCGCTTATCGCCACCCTCGCCGATGAATTGCAGCGAATGAATCACGCCATCGGCTCGCATAGGGATCAGCAGCGCCCCCTTGTGAAGTCTCACCCCGTGGGCCTTGATGCCTTTACGGGTTAGATAAGCATGATCGTCGGGCGCGGGGGATGCGACTTTCCAGATTGTCGCCGCGCGGGTTTGGGCTTCAGCCTTGCGCCGCTCTTCATCGGCTTCGCGTTCGCGACGCATGGCTTGCGCCTTGTCCCGGTGCGCCTGTTCCTCGGCGGGTGTCAGGGCGCGTCCAACATCTGCCCGCCACGTTTGGGTAAAGCCGGTGCGCCAGTCGCCAAAGCATCCAGCGGGAATGCCGTCGCCAAACAGCAGATACCAGCCCGCCACGTCGCCCCGCTTGCCGTTGCTGGCGAAGCGCCGCAGCTTGCCGTCGGCTTCGATCACGTCGGGAGGCATCAAGCCAGCCGCTTGGATTGCATCGCGGAATTGCTGATTCGGATCAAACATGATGCAGCCCTCCCGTCAGCAGCCGTAGCGCAACCAGGCCGATGCAGCAGGCCAGCCGCCGGAAGTGTTGCCCGTGTCTTTCGTGGGATTGCCTAGCCTCTTCGAGTGAGTAGGACAGCGCCCAAGCGGCCACGCTGATAGAATGCAGCTTGCTAAGTAGTTTTGAAGCCGCTCGCTGCCCCTGCCAAGGCAAAGCGGCTTTTTTGTTTGTGGTCATATTCCCCCCCTTGCTCAAGCCTTGCGGCTCTTCTGGATTTGGGCAGTCAGCCAAGCCTCGATTTCCGCCTCAATCCAGCCAACGGCCTTAGCTCCGACAGATACCGGCTTGGGAAAGGTCGGGTCATAGTCGCCAGGCCTCTTGGGGTTCTGCCTCAATCTGGCATAGATGCTTGAACGGGAAAGCCCTGTGCGGGCTTCAACTTGCTTGCGTCGAAGGATGCGGGTTTCTTTTGCTTCGCGAATCGCGGATTCATTTCTTGCTGCCATGATTTCCCTTTCAGGCCCCGTAAACGCAAAAAGCCCGCACATGGCGGGCTTCTCAAGTTGTCAGGGGCACACAAAATGAAAAACCCGCCACTGTGGCGGGCTACTAACAAAAAAAGGCCGGGCATCCTCTCGGATACACCAGCCTTTCAATGGACGTAAAAAAACCCGCTCAGGGCGGGTTAATCACGTTTCTTATGGGCGAACGCTGCCCCACGTAAAAAATAATATTCGCTTTCGTAGGAACATGCAAGCCCCATGCGGAATATTTTTACGCCGCCGACTGGTATGCCTTACCGAACGGCCCGATGATTACCTTGCCGCGTCCGTCCTGAATCTGGCTGTCCACGAAGTCGGCCCACCATTGCAGCATGTCCCGCCGCTGGTCAGCATATTGCGCCCGGTTGTAGACGCCGCGAATGCCCTTGGTTTCATGGGCCAGCGCCTTTTCGATCCAGTCCGAATTAAACCCGGCTTCGTGCAAGTGCGTTGAGGCTGTCCGCCGGAAGTCGTGAATTACGAAGTCCCGCACGTCGGCTTCCAGCGCCCGCACCACGGTATTCAAGGCGTTATGGGCGATGGGCTTTTTCAGACTGCTACGGCTGGGGAATACCCATTCGGAACCGCTCGCCAGCCCCTTCAATTCCTCGAACATCGCCACGGCTTGCCGGGACAGCGGGACAAGGTGCGGCTTGTCTTTCTTCATGCGCTCGCCGGGGATCGCCCATTCGGCCTTTTCAAGATCAAGCTCTTCCCACTTGGCTTCGGTCAGTTCCGACTTCCGCACCATGCAAAGAATCAGCAGGTGCAGCGCCAGTTTGTGCGCCCGCTTCATGCTGGATTGGTAGATCGCCCGCAACAGCCGCCCGATTTCTTCCGGCGACAGCGCCACGTCGCGGCTCTTGGCTTGAGCAATAAATTTCGCCTCGATGGCTGCCGCCGGGTTGAAGGTCGTTTTCTCGCGCGCGATAGCGTAGGCAAAAAGCCGCTTCAGCACGTTGCGGGTTTGCAGCGCCATTTGATCGGCCCCGCGATTCTTGATCTTGTCGGTAATCGCCAGAATGTCGGTCACGGTCACGTCGGCGATTTGCTTGCTGCCAATTGCCGGGATCGCGTCCTTATCAAGAATGCGTTTGATGTTGCGCGGGTTGCTGTTCGCTGGCTCGACAATCTCGGCATACCAGCGCCAGGCGAATGCTTCCACGGTGTCGGCGGCTTTGGCCTCGGCCTCTTTTGCCTTGGCTTTTTCGACGGCCTTCATGCACCAATTGCGGATGAAGAATTGCGCCAGTTCCTTTGCCGCTGGTGCTGCATCCTCGGGGATCGGGTCGCCGCGCTTCAGGGCCATAGGTGACAAGCCGCGTCCGGCCAGCGCCTTGCAATCGTCACGCCATGTCCGGGCATCGGCCAGCGAATAGGCCGGATAGTCACCAAGGCGGATTGTTTCCTGCTTTCCGGTCGGGATTCGATATTTCAAACCCCACCGCCTTTTCCCGGTCGGCATGATTTCAATATACAGCCCGCCCCCGTCTGATTCGCTGAACACCCTGTCCGCCGGTTTCAGTGTCCGCAGCTTGCTATCCGACAGCGCCATGATTTCCCGTCCTTTCACCCAATTGTTCCCACGTTCCAACCGCTACCGTGGGAACATCATTGAACCGTGGGAATACTTGCCGAAAGCCTTCCCCAACAAGGGATTCCCGTGCATAAAGTCCATATTTGTTCCCACTCATTCCTGATTTAACCGCCGCATAAAACGAGCCTGTGGTAACAAATTTGTTCCCACGTTTGGCTGTGTCTGCCTTGCCGTGGGAACAAATGTGGGAACAATTCTAGGCGGATTGCTACGGAACATACAAGCCCCATACATAACAAACAGTCAGCATTTACGCTGGCCCTCGGGGTGCTTTGTGGAATGGCCCGGACTATGCCGGTATGCTATTTATTTTCCGATGCAGAAGCTGCCGAATATCTCGCCGAGCAGCGCGTCGGCGCTGAATTCGCCGGTGATTTCCGCCAACGCGGCTTGCGCGAGGCGCAACTCCTCGGCAAACAATTCCAATTGTCTCGCGACGGCGCCGGCCTGTTCGATATGGCGGGCCGCGCGGTCGAGTGCGTCGAGGTGACGGGTGCGCGCCATGAACGCGCCCTCGCCTGCGGCCTGCCAGCCCGCCGCCTGAAGCAGCTTCGCGCGCAGGAGATCGACACCCTCGCCGCTCTTCGCCGACAGCCAGATTTCGTCCGCGGTGGCGCGCGGCGCTTCGCCTGCCACATCGATCTTGTTATGCACGGTCAGGCGCACAACGTCCGGCAGCTTCGCGAGGATCTGCGCTTCGTGCGCGCCGACGCCGTGCGCCGCGTCGACCAGCAGCAGCGCAACGTCGGCCTTTTCGACCGCCTCCCAGCTGCGCGCGATGCCCAACTGCTCGATCGGGTCGCTGGTCTCGCGCAGCCCGGCGGTGTCGATGACGTGGATCGGCACGCCCTCGATCTGGATCGCCTCGCGCACGGTGTCGCGCGTCGTCCCGGCGATCTCGGTCACGATCGCCGCGTCGAAGCCGGCGAGCCGGTTGAGCAGGCTCGACTTGCCGACGTTCGGCTGGCCGACCAGCACGACGGTCAGGCCCTCGCGCAGCAGCACGCCCTGTCTGGCCTGACTGCGCACCGCCGCGACGCTCGTGCCGATCGCCTTCAGCCGGCCGAAGGCGTCGGCCTGCTCGAGAAAGTCGATTTCCTCGTCGGGGAAATCGAGCGTCGCCTCGACCAGCGTGCGCAGGCGGACGAGCTGTTCGACGAGTTCGTCGATGCGGGCCGAGAATTCGCCCGAGAGCGATCGCAGCGCCGAGCGGGCCGCTTCGGCCGAGGCCGCGTCGATCAGGTCGGCGACGGCCTCGGCCTGCGCGAGATCGAGCTTGCCGTTCAGGAACGCGCGACGCGAGAATTCGCCGGGCTCGGCGAGCCGCGCGCCGAGTTCGAGGCACCGCTGCAGGATCAGATCGAGGACGACCGGTCCGCCGTGGCCCTGGAGTTCCAGGACGTGCTCGCCGGTGAACGAATGCGGCGCGGCGAAATAGAGCGCGATGCCTTCATCGAGCGGCGCTCCGGCGCGATCGAGAAAACGGCAATACGTGACGTGGCGCGGCTCGGGGAGACGTCCGAGGATCGCCACGGCGAGCGGACCGACGTCCGGGCCGGACACCCGTACGACCCCGACCCCGCCCCGCCCCGGGGCGGTCGCGACGGCGGCGATGAGATCAGGTCTTGGCGGGAGCGGGTTTGCCACTACCCTCGACCTGCTTGTTGATCGCCCATTGCTGCGCGATCGACAGGATGTTGTTGACGACCCAGTAGAGCACGAGACCCGCGGGGAAGAACACGAACATGACCGTGAACGCGACCGGCATGATCATCATGATCTTGGCCTGCATCGGATCCATCGGCTGCGGGTTGAGCTTCACCTGCAGGATCGAGGTGACACCCATTATGATCGGCAGGATGTACCAGGGGTCGGGCGCGGTCAGGTCGGTGATCCAGCCGAGCCAGGGCGCGCCGCGCATCTCGACCGCCGCGAGCAGCACCCAGTAGAGCGCGATGAACACCGGAATCTGGATCAGGATCGGCAGGCAGCCGCCGAGCGGGTTGATCTTCTCGGTCTTGTACATCTCGGCCATCGCCTGGTGCAGCTTGGCGCGATCGTCGCCGTAGGTTTCCTTGAGCTGCTGCAGGCGCGGCGTCAGCTTCTTCATCTTCGCCATCGACTTGTAGCCCGCGGCCGACAGCGGATACAAGGCGAGCTTGATCAGAATCGTCAGAATGATGATCGCCCAGCCCCAGTTGCCGACCAGGCGCTCGATCTTTTCCAGCGACCAGAAGATCGGGTAGGCGAGCGGCGTCAGCCAGCCGTAGTCGCGCGCGAGATCGAGCCCCGGGGCGGCTTTCTCGAGCACGGCCTGGCTCTGGGGGCCGGCGTAGAGCGGCACGGTGAAGGTCTTCTGCTGACCCGGGGCGAGCTGACCCTCGGCGAGTATCACGCCGGCCGAGTAGAGGCCTTCGCCGAGCGAGCGCGCGTAATACTCGCGCTTGACGCTCTCCTCGGGCAGCCAGGCGGCGACGAAGTGGTGTTGCACGAGGCCGACCCAGCCGTTGGTCGCGGTTTTTTCGAATTCGGCCGAACCGTCCTGAATGTCCGTGAACGGGACTTTCTGGAATTTCTTCGCGTCGGTGTAGAAGGCCGGGCCGGTATAGGTGTAGAGGAAGAACGACTCGCCGCGCGGCGCTTCGCCGTGGCGTGTGAACTGGTAGTAGGGGGTGAGGTCGAGCGGCTCTTTGCCACGGTTGACGACGCGGGTCCGCACCGCGACTTCGTGGCTGCCGCGCGTGAAGATGAAGGTCTTCTCGACGCGCACGCCGCGCGCCGCGTCGTTCCATACGAGCGGCACTTCGAGCCGGGCCGCGCCGCCCGTGAGCCGGTAGGTTCCCGGCGTCAGCTCGAAGGTGCTGCGATGCGTCGGCAGCCCGCCGCCGACGAAACCGCTCTGCGCCAGGTAGGGCCGCGTCCTGCTGTCCTCGAACAGGGTGAAGACCCGGTTCTTGTCTTCGGTCTCGCGGTAGCCGAGCAGCTGCAGCTCGCGCAGGTCGCCGCCATTGGCGTCGATCGTCGCGCGCAGCACGTCGGTTTCGACGACGGCGCGCGCGCCCTTGGCGAAACCGGTCTGTGCGGGCGCCGCGGCCGGTGCGTTCAAAGCCGTGCTGGGCGTCGGCGCCGCGCTGCCGGCCGGTGCACCAGCGACGGGGCGGGTCGCCGGGGCCGGCGCCTGCTTGTCCTGCCACGCTTCCCACAGCAGCAGCAGCGAGAAGGAAAACACGATGAAAAGAATCAGGCGCTGGTTATCCATGGGACGGGACAGTTTTTAGTTGGAAGAGGAGTCCGGCGCCTGGGGGGCGGCCGCCTCGCCGGGCCATTTTGCCATCGCGCGCTTGCCGGCGCGCACGAAGGTGCGCGGCAGGTCGCGCGCTTCGTCGCCCGGCAACGGCTTGGCGATCAGGCGGACGACGTAATCGCAGGCGGGCAGTTCGGCCAGGACCTGGCGGAAGCTTTCGCGCACGCAGCGCTTGACGCGGTTGCGGTCGACGGCGCGCGCGAGCAGGCGCTTGCCGACGACCATTCCCAGTCGCGGGTACCCGACCGCGTTGGGACGTGCCATCACCATCAGATAATCGGTACGGGCGCGCTGGTTATCGGCGAATACCCGGTCGAAATCGGCCGTGACGACGAGCCGGGCGAGACGCGGGCCCTTCGCGCGCGGGGTCGCTGCGGCGATCAGACGGCCAGGCGGGCGCGGCCCTTGGCGCGGCGGGCATTGATGACCGCGCGACCGGCCTTGGTCTTCATGCGTGCGCGGAAACCGTGGGTACGCTTGCGGCGAACGGTCGAGGGCTGATAAGTGCGTTTCATGGCATTTCCTTTCTGGCAGCAGCCGACCTTTGACGCCGCAAAGTGCCGGACTGAAAAA